>NZ_PSUA01000018.1:0-6155 GCF_002931575.1 Pseudoclavibacter sp. RFBA6
GTTCAATGCTCGACATTACTAAATAAGATGGACTAGAAGTTTGAAAAATACCTAAATATTTAATAACTTCATCTTTCAAAGGTGCATTTTTATGAATAAATAATACTGATCCCATAGTAAGCGCAGGCAAAGTTTTGTGATACGATTGAACAACATAGTCAGCTTCTGATTCTAAAGCTGATTTAGGAAAGTGTTTCAAATTAAAATGGGCACCATGAGCCTCATCAATTAAAACAGGTATATTGTAATCGTGAAATTGTTTAACACACTGTTTGATATCAAAGCATTCTCCATAATAATTTGGATAAGTAACGACAGCGAGTTTTTGATGTCGTAACATTTTAGTATCTATCAAAGGCGCTAAATACTGGTAACTTTTATCACTTCTGTACATAGGCAAAATATCTGCAGACTGTTGAGTTAAATCTAAAGCATTAAAAACTGATTTATGTACATTACGGCTAATTAGATAACGACCTTTTATATGAGTAAATGCTTGTATAACTGATAAAATGCCTGAAGTTGTACCATTAACTAAATAATAAGCATCATAATTAGGATGCTTATTCACACGATTCATACTTTCTAAAATAGTATTTTCTGGATGATGTCAATCATCTAGACCCGTGATTTCAGTCATATCCATTTTCAAAGATAATGCATCTAAATAACCGATAGTCATATTTTTATGTCCTGGAACATGTAATGAGATAGCATGATGATGAATTAAATCATCAAGTTTTTGAGTGATAGGTAATTTCAATTAAGTCTTCTCCTCATATATCTTTAAATATCTCCTATTTTAATAGATAATTTAAAAAAATAAAAGAAACGCTACAATTTCTGTTGTTTAATCTCTTCTCAATTCATTAGCTCCAAGCACTTTTTCTAAATTTCGACATAAAAAAAGAGACCTCACGGTCTCAATATCAGCTCATCGCATCCATACAATGATTTGCCTGGCAACGTCCTACTCTAGCGGAACGTCAGTCCAACTACCATCGGCGCTAAGGAGCTTAACTTCTGTGTTCGGCATGGGAACAGGTGTGACCTCCTTGCCATTGTCACCAGACAAATGAATGATTATACATTCAAAACTAGATAGTAAGTAAAGATTTGCGTCGCAAAACTTGAAAAAATTGATTAAGTCTTCGATCGATTAGTATTCGTCAGCTCCACGTGTCACCACGCTTCCACCTCGAACCTATTAACCTCATCATCTCTGAGGGATCTTATAACCGAAGTTGGGAAATCTCATCTTGAGGGGGGCTTCATGCTTAGATGCTTTCAGCACTTATCCCGTCCATACATAGCTACCCAGCTATGCCGTTGGCACGACAACTGGTACACCAGAGGTATGTCCATCCCGGTCCTCTCGTACTAAGGACAGCTCCTCTCAAATTTCCTACGCCCACGACGGATAGGGACCGAACTGTCTCACGACGTTCTGAACCCAGCTCGCGTACCGCTTTAATGGGCGAACAGCCCAACCCTTGGGACCGACTACAGCCCCAGGATGCGATGAGCCGACATCGAGGTGCCAAACCTCCCCGTCGATGTGAACTCTTGGGGGAGATAAGCCTGTTATCCCCGGGGTAGCTTTTATCCGTTGAGCGATGGCCCTTCCATGCGGAACCACCGGATCACTAAGTCCGTCTTTCGACCCTGCTCGACTTGTAGGTCTCGCAGTCAAGCTCCCTTATGCCTTTACACTCTATGAATGATTTCCAACCATTCTGAGGGAACCTTTGAGCGCCTCCGTTACCTTTTAGGAGGCG
This sequence comes from Pseudoclavibacter sp. RFBA6, assembly GCF_002931575.1. Lineage (NCBI taxonomy): Bacteria > Bacillati > Actinomycetota > Actinomycetes > Micrococcales > Microbacteriaceae > Pseudoclavibacter > Pseudoclavibacter sp. RFBA6. The sequence continues at coordinate 1,779 of NZ_PSUA01000018.1, forward strand.
ACCGCCCCAGTCAAACTGCCCGCCTGACACTGTCTCCCACCACGATAAGTGGTGCGGGTTAGAAAGCCAACACAGCTAGGGTAGTATCCCACCAACGCCTCCACGTAAGCTAGCGCTCACGTTTCAAAGGCTCCTACCTATCCTGTACAAGCTGTGCCGAATTTCAATATCAGGCTACAGTAAAGCTCCACGGGGTCTTTCCGTCCTGTCGCGGGTAACCTGCATCTTCACAGGTACTATGATTTCACCGAGTCTCTCGTTGAGACAGTGCCCAAATCGTTACGCCTTTCGTGCGGGTCGGAACTTACCCGACAAGGAATTTCGCTACCTTAGGACCGTTATAGTTACGGCCGCCGTTTACTGGGGCTTCGATTCGTAGCTTCGCAGAAGCTAACCACTCCTCTTAACCTTCCAGCACCGGGCAGGCGTCAGCCCCTATACATCACCTTACGGTTTAGCAGAGACCTGTGTTTTTGATAAACAGTCGCTTGGGCCTATTCACTGCGGCTCTTCTGGGCTTGCACCCTAAAGAGCACCCCTTCTCCCGAAGTTACGGGGTCATTTTGCCGAGTTCCTTAACGAGAGTTCGCTCGCTCACCTTAGAATTCTCATCTTGACTACCTGTGTCGGTTTGCGGTACGGGCACCTAATCTCTATCTAGAGGCTTTTCTCGGCAGTGTGAAATCAACGACTCGAGGAAACAATTTCCTCTCCCCATCACAGCTCAATCTTAAGAGTGCCGGATTTGCCTAACACTCAATCTCACTGCTTAGACGTACAATCCAATCGTACGCTTCGCCTATCCTACTGCGTCCCCCCATCGATTAAAACGATTATAGGTGGTACAGGAATATCAACCTGTTATCCATCGCCTACGCCTGTCGGCCTCAGCTTAGGACCCGACTAACCCAGAGCGGACGAGCCTTCCTCTGGAAACCTTAGTCAATCGGTGGACGGGATTCTCACCCGTCTTTCGCTACTCACACCGGCATTCTCACTTCTAAGCGCTCCACATGTCCTTGCGATCATGCTTCAACGCCCTTAGAACGCTCTCCTACCATTGTCCAAAGGACAATCCACAGCTTCGGTAATATGTTTAGCCCCGGTACATTTTCGGCGCAGTGTCACTCGACTAGTGAGCTATTACGCACTCTTTAAATGATGGCTGCTTCTAAGCCAACATCCTAGTTGTCTGGGCAACGCCACATCCTTTTCCACTTAACATATATTTTGGGACCTTAGCTGGTGGTCTGGGCTGTTTCCCTTTCGAACACGGACCTTATCACCCATGTTCTGACTCCCAAGTTAAATTAATTGGCATTCGGAGTTTGTCTGAATTCGGTAACCCGAGAGGGGCCCCTCGTCCAAACAGTGCTCTACCTCCAATAATCATCACTTGAGGCTAGCCCTAAAGCTATTTCGGAGAGAACCAGCTATCTCCAAGTTCGATTGGAATTTCTCCGCTACCCACAGTTCATCCGCTCACTTTTCAACGTAAGTCGGTTCGGTCCTCCATTCAGTGTTACCTGAACTTCAACCTGACCATGGGTAGATCACCTGGTTTCGGGTCTACGACCAAATACTATACGCCCTATTCAGACTCGCTTTCGCTACGGCTCCACATTTTCTGCTTAACCTTGCATCAGATCGTAACTCGCCGGTTCATTCTACAAAAGGCACGCCATCACCCATTAACGGGCTCTGACTACTTGTAAGCACACGGTTTCAAGTTCTCTTTCACTCCCCTTCCGGGGTACTTTTCACCTTTCCCTCACGGTACTGGTTCACTATCGGTCACTAGAGAGTATTTAGCCTTAGGAGATGGTCCTCCCAGATTCCGACGGAATTTCACGTGCTCCGTCGTACTCAGGATCCACTCAAGAGAGAATATATTTTCAACTACAGGATTATTACCTTCTTTGATTCAACTTTCCAGATGATTCGTTTAATATATTCCTTTGTAACTCCGTATAGAGTGTCCTACAACCCCAATAAGCAAGCTTATTGGTTTGGGCTCTTCCCGTTTCGCTCGCCGCTACTCAGGGAATCGAATTTTCTTTCTCTTCCTCCGGGTACTAAGATGTTTCAGTTCTCCGGGTCTGCCTTCTGACAAGCTATGAATTCACTTGTCGATAACACAACATAACTTGTGCTGGGTTCCCCCATTCGGAAATCTCTGGATCAACGCTTACTTACAGCTACCCAAAGCATATCGTCGTTAGTAACGTCCTTCATCGGCTTCTAGTGCCAAGGCATCCACCGTGCGCCCTTAATAACTTAATCTAATATAGTTATTAATCTGTGAGTGTTCTTTCGAACACTAGCGATTATTTTTTATGAATTCAAGCTTATTTAAAACTCTATTCACTCGGTTTTGCTTGGTAAAATCTATTTACTTACTTATCTAGTTTTCAATGTACAATGTCATTAATTAATAATCACAATTAAGTATTATAACAAAATATAATAGTCAATGCAATATTCAATTAATCATGAATGTTTAAAAATAAACATTCAAAACTGAATACAATATGTCACGTTATTCCGTATCATCTCTACGAGATGTTCCGAATATATCCTTAGAAAGGAGGTGATCCAGCCGCACCTTCCGATACGGCTACCTTGTTACGACTTCACCCCAATCATTTGTCCCACCTTCGACGGCTAGCTCCAAATGGTTACTCCACCGGCTTCGGGTGTTACAAACTCTCGTGGTGTGACGGGCGGTGTGTACAAGACCCGGGAACGTATTCACCGTAGCATGCTGATCTACGATTACTAGCGATTCCAGCTTCATGTAGTCGAGTTGCAGACTACAATCCGAACTGAGAACAACTTTATGGGATTTGCTTGACCTCGCGGTTTCGCTGCCCTTTGTATTGTCCATTGTAGCACGTGTGTAGCCCAAATCATAAGGGGCATGATGATTTGACGTCATCCCCACCTTCCTCCGGTTTGTCACCGGCAGTCAACTTAGAGTGCCCAACTTAATGATGGCAACTAAGCTTAAGGGTTGCGCTCGATGCGGGACTTAACCCAACATCTCACGACACGAGCTGACGACAACCATGCACCACCTGTCACTTTGTCCCCCGAAGGGGAAACTTCTATCTCTAGAAGGGTCAAAGGATGTCAAGATTTGGTAAGGTTCTTCGCGTTGCTTCGAATTAAACCACATGCTCCACCGCTTGTGCGGGTCCCCGTCAATTCCTTTGAGTTTCAACCTTGCGGTCGTACTCCCCAGGCGGAGTGCTTAATGCGTTAGCTGCAGCACTAAGGGGCGGAAACCCCCTAACACTTAGCACTCATCGTTTACGGCGTGGACTACCAGGGTATCTAATCCTGTTTGATCCCCACGCTTTCGCACATCAGCGTCAGTTACAGACCAGAAAGTCGCCTTCGCCACTGGTGTTCCTCCATATCTCTGCGCATTTCACCGCTACACATGGAATTCCACTTTCCTCTTCTGCACTCAAGTTTTCCAGTTTCCAATGACCCTCCACGGTTGAGCCGTGGGCTTTCACATCAGACTTAAAAAACCGCCTACGCGCGCTTTACGCCCAATAATTCCGGATAACGCTTGCCACCTACGTATTACCGCGGCTGCTGGCACGTAGTTAGCCGTGGCTTTCTGATTAGGTACCGTCAAGACGTGCACAGTTACTTACACGTTTGTTCTTCCCTAATAACAGAGTTTTACGATCCGAAGACCTTCATCACTCACGCGGCGTTGCTCCGTCAGGCTTTCGCCCATTGCGGAAGATTCCCTACTGCTGCCTCCCGTAGGAGTCTGGACCGTGTCTCAGTTCCAGTGTGGCCGATCACCCTCTCAGGTCGGCTACGTATCGTTGCCTTGGTAAGCCGTTACCTTACCAACTAGCTAATACGGCGCAGGTCCATCTATAAGTGATAGCAAAGCCATCTTTCACTATCGAACCATGCGGTTCGAAATATTATCCGGTATTAGCTCCGGTTTCCCGAAGTTATCCCAGTCTTATAGGTAGGTTACCTACGTGTTACTCACCCGTCCGCCGCTAACGTCAAAGGAGCAAGCTCCTCGTCTGTTCGCTCGACTTGCATGTATTAGGCACGCCGCCAGCGTTCATCCTGAGCCAGGATCAAACTCTCCATAAAAATTTATGATGTTTGATTAGCTCATAATACTAAATAGTGTTTGTAACATTTAAGTTACTTTATTGGAATTAACGTTGACATATTGTCATTCAGTTTTCAATGTTCATTTGATATTAATTAAATGGTGGAGACTAGCGGGATCGAACCGCTGACCTCCTGCGTGCAAAGCAGGCGCTCTCCCAGCTGAGCTAAGCCCCCATGTTTTTAAAGAAGTCGGGAAGACAGGATTCGAACCTGCGACCC
>NZ_PSUA01000015.1:0-550578 GCF_002931575.1 Pseudoclavibacter sp. RFBA6
AGGGCTTCCACTTCTACACCCGCGAGAAAGCCGTCACCAGCCGCTGGCTCGACCCCGCCAAGCACGGCGGCATCAACCTCGGCTTCCCCGAGAACGACTGAACAGCCCACCACGACTGGGCCCCTCGCACGACGGGCCGGGACAGACCTCGGGACTGAGCATCCGCTGCCAGCAATCCGGATGCGCACGCCCGAGGTCTCGACGCGGACTCGCGCAACCCCTCCCCGGCCTGAGCCAAGGCGACTTCCGAGGCGAACAGGCGAGGATGTGCCCGTGCGCATCCTCCTGAAGCTCGAGCTCGACTGCCCAACCGAACTGCTCGCCGACGCTCTCCAGCGGCCGGAGGCCTTCCGAGCAGTGGCGGGCCCCCTCGCGGAAGTGCGCTCGCTCGAACCTGGCGGCTTTCCCGAGCGTTGGTCACCCGACAGCCCGCACCGCGTCGAGATCCGCCTGCTCGGCGTGGTTCCGCTCGGCACGCAGGTCATCGACGGCCAGTACCGCGACCTGGGAGACGGGATGCACGAGCTCCGCGACCGCGGGTACCCGGAGTCGGGACTCATGGCCGTCATGACCACGTTCGAGCACCGGATGGTCGTCTCACCGCTGCCCGGCGGCCGCACCCTCTACCGCGATCAGCTGAAGATGGGCGCGAGCCTCCTCACACCGTTCGTGTGGTTCGGGATGTGGGCCTTCTGGCAGAAGCGCGCCCTCAGCATGCGGCAGCTCGCGGCGAAGCTCCGCGACGAGCGCTGACGGCGCCCCACAGGGCGCCGTCCGAACCGAGTCACGGCCGAGCCGCACCCGGCTCCGGCCAACTTCGGTGACTCGACGAGCGCCGGGCGCAGAATTCGCGTCCGGGACCGGCAACAGTCACCGAAGTTGGCCACGCGCCCACGCGACGCCGGACAGCTCGCACCTCAGGCCTCGTCGAGGAGCCGCATCGCCGACCACACCTCGGCGCGCCCGGCGAAGGACTGCAGGTCGATGCCGAGCAGCTGCTCTGCCGTCGTCACGCGGCTGCGCAGCGTGTGCCGGTGGATGCCAAGCGACTTCGCGACCGGGTCCCACGCGCAGTTCCCCTCGGTCCACGCGGCGAGCGTGTCCAGGAGGAGACGCCCCTGCTCTCCGTGTTCGAGCAGGGGCTGCAGCACGCGGCGTGCCGTGACTCGGCCGTCGGCGGCCTCGAGCGCACCGAGCATGCCGGTTGTCGCGAGGTCCTCGAACCGCACCGAGGGTCTGCCCGGGGTGCTGCGTTCCGCCGCCTTCCGCGCCTCCGCGAGCAGCCGGGGCAGCTCGGCCCAGTCGCCCGGCGCAGATGCTCCGGCCGAGAAGCCAGCGTCAGCGAGGGCCTCGACGAGGGGCGCCCCGCCGCCAGCGGGGACGATAGCGATGAGCTCCTGCTCCCTCGCCGCGAAGAACAGCGGTTCGCTGCCAGACCCGGCCAGTCGCTCGAGTCGGTCCAGCAGCGCCTGGCCGGGTTCCCCACCCCTCGCCTGCACGACGCGGACGGGAGCCGCAGGCAGCTCACCCCAGACCGTCTCCGCGGTGCGTCTCGCCACCTCCATCTCGCCGGCGAGCAGCAGCTCGAGCAGGCCGACACGGAGATGCCCGCGCGCCGCATCCAGTTCCCTGTTCTGCTCGAGCGCAATCGATGCGTGGCCTATGGCGCTCGCCACGAGATCGTTGCCGGCGAGGTCGAGCGGCGCTCGACCGCCGACGGCGAGCACCCCGCGCAGCTGGCCGTGCTGGCCGACCGTCTGCAGGGTCACGTCGCCGCCATCGCCGTGCAGACGCGCGCCCGAGCGACCGCCGCGAGCGAGGAGGCTCTGCACCATCCGCTCGACCTCAGGCGCCTCGCTCTCGGGCACGCGGATGCGCGTCGGCGCATCCACACGCAGCCCCGTCGAGTCGTAGAGCGCGACCCAGCTCTCGAGCTGCCGCTCGAGCTCGACCAGAATCGCGCCGAGCCCGCCCGGCCTGAGCGCCGCCCGCGCGAGCTTTCGCTGCGCCTGCAGGGACCACTCGAGGCGAGCCCGCTGCTCCAGGGCTCGCTGGTCGGCGAGGTAGCGGATGATGCCGATGAACGGGGTCCGCTCGGTCACCTCAACCAGCGTCAGGCCGTGACGCCTGCACGCGGAGACGAGGTCGGCGGGCACCTCCGCGTGGATGACCTCCGTCGCGAAGCCGAGCGCAGCGACGTCCGCTGCCCGCAGCCTCGCCACGTAGGCATCGAAGACGCCCTCGCTCGCAAGCGACTGGAACCGCACGGTGGCAGTCGCCGACACGGGTGAACGCGAGACCGGTGAACGCGACCCCGCGGCGGGTGCATCCACCGCGGCGCCAGGCTCCGGGGCCTCGGCCATCTCGGGGGCTTCCGGCACGGCGAACTGCATGCCGTCGGTCAGGAGGAGCTGTCCAGCCTCGAGCCACGGGGTGGGGTCGACCAGGTCGGAGCTGTGCGCCCAGATGACCGCGCGCTGCAGGGCACTGTCGTCTGCGGCGTGCAGCACCCGCAGCTTGAACTCCGTCTCCTCGACGAGTTCACGCAGCGAGACACTCATGACAGCCCCCGCCCTGCCGGGCGAGTCTGACGGTTTTGTCGAGTCATGCCACCCATTCTCACCGATTTGTTCACCTGCTCGACGCATCCTCGGCCGCAGAGTTGACGCATGACCGACCCAGCCGTGAGCCGTCCCGCCAGCAACACCGACGTTCGTGACCGCGACCTCGCGTCCGTGTTCCACTCATGGTCGGCGCAGGGCAAGATCTCGCCGCTCCCCATCGCCCGGGGCGAGGGTGCCACGCTCTGGGATCACGACGGCAACGAATACCTCGACTTCTCGAGTCAGCTCGTGAACGTCACCATCGGCTATCAGCACCCGAAGGTCATCGCCGCCATCCAAGAGCAGGCCGCGCAGCTCATCACGATCGCCCCCGCGCACGCCAACGAGACCAGGGCAAGGGCCGCGGAGCTCATCCTGTCGCACGCCCCGGAAGGCTTCTCGAAGGTGTTCTTCACCAACGGTGGAGCGGATGCCATCGAGAACGCGATCCGCTTGGCCCGCCTCTCCACGGGACGCGACAAGGTCGTCTCCCTCTACCGCAGCTACCATGGCAACACGGGTGCGGCGATCGTCGCGACCGGCGACTGGCGGCGGATCCCGAACGAGTTCGCACGCGGCCACGTGCACGCCTTCGGGCCATACCTGTACCGGTCGGAGTTCTGGGCCGAGACACCGGAGCAGGAGAGCGAGCGCGCCCTCCACCACCTCGAACGCGTCATCCAGGCCGAAGGGCCCGCATCCGTCGCGGCGCTCCTCATCGAGAGCATCCCAGGCACTGCTGGCGTCCTCCTGCCGCCGCCCGGCTACCTGGCGGGTGTCCGCGAGATCGCCGACCGCTACGGCGTGATGCTCATCCTCGACGAGGTCATGGCCGGCTTCGGCCGGACCGGCGAATGGTTCGCATTCGACGCGTTCGATGTGCGCCCGGACCTCATCACCTTCGCGAAGGGCGTCAACTCCGGATACGTCCCCGTCGGCGGCGTCGTCATCTCCGAGGAGATCGCTGCGCGCTTCGACGATGACGTCTTCCCCGGCGGCCTCACCTACTCCGGGCATCCGCTCGCGGCCGCGTCGATCGTCGCGACGCTCGAGACCATGGCAGAGGAGGGCATCGTCGAGAATGCGGCCCGCCTCGGCCGGGACGTCATCGGCCCAGCGCTGCGCGAACTCGCCGCTCGCCACGACGTCGTCGGGGAAGTGCGCGGCAAGGGCGTCTTCTGGGCGATCGAGCTCGTGAGCGACCCAGTCACTCGCGCGCCGCTGGCCGCCGCCGACATGGCCACGATCAAGTCGCAGCTCGTCGCCCGCGGACTCCTGCCGTTCATCGCAGACAACCGCATCCACGTGGTCCCGCCCGCCGTCATCGCCGACGCGGACGCGCGCCGCGGCGTCGCGATCATCGACGAGGTGCTCGGCGGCTTCTAGTCAGCAACCGCGTGCGGTTCCGGATGGCTTCCGCGCACGCGGATGCGTTGCAAGCCATCTGCGTGCACGGAAGCCATCCGGAAACTCGCGTCGCACGAGGTTCGCGCGCGTCGGCCGCGGGATCCGCGCTACTTGTCCTTGGGCGCCGGGATGAGCGCGAGGAGCGTCGTGATGCCGCCGATGGCAAGCCCGGTCTTGGTGTGCGCGGCAGTCACTCCTCGTTCGGCGCGGCGCTCGCCGAACTGGTAGATCCCACGCTCGGCAGCCGCGATTCCGGCGACCGTCGCGAGCCCACCCGCGACGCCGAGGCCGCTGAGGGCCGCCCGCCTGGCGGGCGTGAGCGAGAGCCAGAACGCGGAGAAGCTGTTCTCCGTCGAGCCGGTGCTGCCCTCGTCACGGGACCCCTCGGCTGGATGCGGCGCGTCGTTCTCTTCGCGCGGGCCGCCGATGAGCTCGCCGGGTGCCTGCGCCGCCGGCTGCACCAGCAGATCCGAGTCTTCGAGGGCTCCCTGCTTCGCGTCCCGATACTCGAGAACCGCCAGCCCGGTGATGCCGAGCGTGATCGCGGTCTTCAGGACACCGCGAGCCGCCTTCGAGGGGATGAAGTCGGGGGTGGCGTAGTAGGCGGCGGTCAGCAGCCCCTGTCCGGTCGAGAGGATCGCGCGCTTGCCGAAGGCCTTGCTCTGGGAAGTCATGAGGAGCAGTCTCGCGAGTGCACCTGACCAGACCCTCCGCGCCGGCCGGTCGGCGCTGCGTCCGCTGCGCATCCACTGACCGCGCGGGCGTCGATTCGGGATGGCGAAGTCACCTGGTTGCGGGAACTTTCCCGAAACGAGGTGACTTCGCCATCCCGAGTCGCGTGGGGCTAGCTTGCGCCGCCGCCGGCGGCCATGCGCATGAGGTCGGAGCCCAGCTCGATGCCGAGCTCGGTTCCGCCCGCGCTGCCGAGCTCGTGCTGGTAGCCGCCCCAGTTGTCGCCGCGGATCGTCTGCTCGACGCCGGCTTCCATGAGGGTGAGCAGTTCGACGGATGCGCGCTCGATGCGGGACCCGAGTCCCGTGTCCTGCCAGTCCTCGGTGGAGGCGAACAGCGACGTCGGCACGGTCATGGTGCGCAGGTAGGCGAACATGGACCGCATCTGCTCGTCGACGACCAGCGCGTGGCGTGCGGTGCCCGCCGTGGCGGCGAGGACGACCGGCTTCGCGATGAGGAGGTCGTTGTCGAGCGTCTGGAAGAACGAGGTGAAGAGCCCGCTGGGCCCGGCCTTGTAGACGGGGGCGGCGGCGATGATGCCGTCGGCGTCGCGGAGCGCGCTGATGGCGCGCTCGAACTGGGGGCCGAAGCTCTGCGAGCCGAGGGCGGCTGGGAGCTCGGGGAGGAGCATCCGCAGATCGATGTGCGTCGATGCGACGTCGCGTCCGCGGGTGGATGCGAGCTTCGCGACGCCGCGCTCGATGCGGTCGGCGAGGAGCTTCGTCGACGACGGGTCGCTGATACCCGCGTTGACGACGACGAGCCGGTAGGCGCCTTGCGCGTTGGTCATGAGAGTCCTTCCGAACGAGTTCGAGTCAAATGGGTGCTGGGGTGGGCGGATGCGCGGGGCTGATGAGGCCGGCCCCGCGCATCCGCTCGACGGCAGCGGCTAAGCGACGAGTGCGGTGTCCTGGTAGGGCGAGGAGCCCGTGACGTTGTCGCCGCGGTTCTCGTTGGGGCGCGGCTGACGCGGGGCGGCGTCTCCGTACTTGGCGAGAACGCGCGACTCGTGGGTGGGGGCGTCCGGCACCTCGGCGGGGCGGAGCGCTTCGAGTTCGCGACGCAGCACGGGCACGACTTCGGCGCCGAGCAGCTCGAGCTGGTCGAGCACCATGCCGAGGGGCAGGCCGGCGTGGTCCATGAGGAACAGCTGGCGCTGGTAGTCGCCGAAGTGCTCGCGGAAGGTCAGGGTCTTGTCGATGACCTCCTGCGGGCTGCCGACGGAGAGCGGGGTCTGCTGCATGAAGTCCTCCATGCGCGGGCCGTGGCCGTAGACGGGGGCTTCGTTGAAGTAGGGGCGGAACTGGTCCTTCGCGTCCTGCGAGTTCTTGGCGATGAACGCCTGCCCGCCGAGTCCGACGATCGCCTGCGACGCCTTGCCGTGGCCGTAGTGCTCGTAGCGCTGGCGGTAGAAGTCGATGAGGCGCATGTAGTGCTCCTTCGGCCAGAAGATGTTGTTCGCGAAGAACCCGTCGCCGTAGAACGCGGCCTGCTCGGCGATCTCCGGTGTGCGGATGGAGCCGTGCCAGACGAAGGGCGCCACGTCGTCGAGGGGGCGGGGCGTCGAGGTGAACCCCTGCAGGGGTGTGCGGAACTTGCCTTCCCAGTCGACGACGTCTTCGCGCCAGAGGCGGTGGAGCAGGTTGTAGTTCTCGAGGGCCAGGGGCAGGCCGGAGCGGATGTCCTTGCCGAACCACGGGTAGACGGGGGCGGTGTTGCCGCGGCCGAGCATGAGGTCCATGCGCCCCTTGGAGAGGTGCTGCAGCATCGCGTATTCCTCGGCGATGCGCACGGGGTCGTTGGTCGTGATGAGCGTCGTGGAGGTGGAGACGCGGAGCGTCTTCGTGAGGGCGGCGATGTGCGAGAGGAGCACGGCGGGTGATGAGGAGAAGAAGGGCGGGTTGTGGTGCTCGCCGATGGCGAAGACGTCGAGGCCGACTTCTTCGGTCTTCTGGGCGATCTTGACGATCGCGTCGATGCGCTCGGCCTCGCTCGGCGTCTCGCCGGTGACGGGGTTGCGTGTGATGTCGCTGACGGAGAAGATTCCGAACTGCATGATCAGCCCTTTCGTTGTGGATGCATGGTGCTGGTCGGTCCGGAAGGGGAAGGATCCTGAGTCCCAACTCCATGCATACGCATACAACGTAGCGCGGGCGGAACTATTCCCGCGTCTTCGAAACCGCCGGCAGCGCACCGGCAGCAGGCACCCCGACCACACTTCTCGCGCGCATCCCGGGCACGCGACCCTGGCTGGCGAGCACACCGATCACCACGATGAGCCCGCCGAGCGGCTGGTTCCAGTGCACCGATTCGCCGAGCACCACGACGCCGAGGACAACCCCGACAACCGGGGAGAGATAGGTCACGGTCGATGCGCGCGCCGGCCCCCAGTCACGCAGGATGCGGTTGTACCAGATGTAGGCGACGCCGGTCCCGAGCACTCCGAGCCCGGCAACGGCCAGGAGGACCGGCACGTCGAGCGACACCTCGCCCCGTGCGGTGAACGGCGCGAGCAACCACACGATGATCGCGGCCAGGCCGATCTGCACGGTCGAGAGCGTGATCGTGTCGTAGCCCGAGTCGCTCAGGAAGCGGCGCAGGTAGAGGCCCGCGAAACCGTATGAGGCGGTCGCCCCGAGGCAGGCGAGCTGGGCGGGCAGCAGCTCGGGAACCTGATCGACGCCGACGAGCCGCCAGGGAGCAGCAAGCACGACGACGCCGCCCAAGCCGACGACGAGGCCGACGATCTGCGTGCGCGTGAGCCGCTGGCCGGCGAGCACGAGCGGCATGAGCAGCAGCGTCATGATGGGCGTCGTCGCGTTGTAGATACTCGAGAGACTGCTCGGCAGGTACTGCCCGGCCCACGCGAAGAGCGAGTAGGGGATGACCGCGAGCGCGAGCGACACGACCAGCATGTGCATCCAGATCGCCCGCCCCCTCGGCCAGCGCCGGCGAGTAGCGACCATGATCGCGACGAGCGCCGCGGCGCCCAGCGTCAGGCGCCCCAGCACGAGCTGGGCGGGGCTGAGCCCCTCGAGCCCCACCTTCATGAAGAGGAAGCTCGCACCCCACACGAGCGACAGGGCGACGAAGACGGCGACGGTGCCGCGGGTGTTGTCGGAAGGACTCATGGGGCTTATTGTTGGCCGGACCCCAGCATGAGGCAAATGCATTCGCTTCATCCCCACATGAGGAGTTCTCATGAGTGTCACCATCGCCCAGCTTCGGGCTCTTGTCACGGTCGTCGACCGTGCGTCCTTCACCGAGGCTGCTGTCGAACTCGGGGTCGGGCAGTCTGCGGTCTCACACTCGGTCACCGGCCTCGAGCGGGCCGTGGGCGGGCGCGTCCTCCGCCGTGACGGCGGGATCGCCCTCACGGTGCTCGGCAGCAGCGTCATCGAGCACGCACGCGCGGCGCTTGCCTCCGTCGCGGCCCTGGAGAGCGCCGTGCGCAGAGACGACACGCTGACCGGCACCGTCCGCCTCGGTGCCGTGGCGACCGTCTGCCAGGGGCTGGTGCCCGACCTGCTGGCCCTGTGGTCGGCGCGACTCCCCAACATCGCCGTGTCCATCTACGAGGGAGACGACGACGAGATGCCCGAGTGGCTCGAGGCGGGCCTTGTCGACGCCGCCGTGCTCGTCGAGCCGTCCGCCGCCCCGCCCGGCGCGCTGCTCGTCGCGACGGATGAGTTCGCGGCACTCGTGCCCGCCGACCATCCGCTGGCGCAGCAGGAGTCCATCCCGCTCGACGAACTCGACGACGACGGGCTCATCGTCTCGACGGGAGGATGCGAGACGCACGTGAAGAGGATGCACGACGAGCTCGGGCTGCCCTTTGTCTTCTCGCACCGCGTGCGGGAGATGAGCACGATGTTCCGCATGGTGCAGCAGGGCATGGGAGTGGCCGTCATCCCGTCGCTCGGTCGAGGCATGCTCCCGGACGATCTCGTGATGCGCCCACTGACGGCCCGCCGACCGCGGCAGCTGGTGCTGTCCGGGCCGAGCACACGCCCCTGGCATCCGCTGGTGGACGCCCTCGTCGACGCGACGGGCGCCGACTTCGCGAGCACGGTGAAGGTCGAGCTCTAGCTGCCGATCGTCCCCGACGCGGTGGGTTTCGCACCCGCGAGGTAGTCGACGACCGCCTCCACGATCTCGGCCGGCGTGTCCGCGACATCGACGACGACGCCCGCCTCCCAGGCGGCGAGCGGCTCGAGCACCTCGAACTGGCTGTCGAGGAGGGTCGTCGGCATGTACTCGTGCTGGCGGGTCGCGAGGCGGGAGGCCACGAGGTCTCGCCGGCCGGCGAGGTGGACGAACTGCAGCTCGGGCACGCTCGAGCGCAGCAGCTCCCGGTACCAGCGCTTGAGTGCCGAGCACGCGACGATCGTGGTGCGCCCCTCCGCCTCGTTGGCGGCGATGGTCGCACCGACGACCTTGAGCCATGGCACTCGGTCCTCGTCCTCGAGCGGGGTCCCGGCCGCCATCTTCGCCTTGTTGGCGATCGGGTGCAGGTCGTCGCTGTCGATGAAGGTCACGCCGAGCCGTTCCGCCAGGGCCGAGCCGATCGTCGTCTTGCCCGTGCCCTGCACGCCCATGACGATCATGGGCGGGTGGATGAGGGCGGGATGCCCGGCTGCGGTCGCGCGTGCCCGCCGTTCGGCCTGGTCTGAGCTCACGAGGCGCCCCTTTCCTCTGGTGATCCATCGTCCTCGGGGTCGAAGGAGAGCAGCACCTTCGAAGATCGGGATGCGTCGCCGGCGACGGCGAACGCGTCGAGCGCCTGCTCGACGGGGAACTCGTGGGTGAGCACGGCATCCACGACGAGCGATCGGTCGGCGAGCGCTTCGATGACGGCGTCGATCTCGTCGGCGAAGCGGAACGAGCCGACCAGGGTCAGCTCTCGGGTGATCGCGAGGGAGAGGAGCGCCGGCACCTCGCCGCTGCGCTGCAGGCCGAGCAGGACGACGTGACCTCCCCGCCCGGCGCCGCGGATGGCGCTCGCGAGTCCTGGCACGGTGCCGGACGATTCGATGACGACGTCGGCGTGCACTCCGGCGATCGCGTCGGGATCGCGCGCGTCGATGACGCGGCTGGCTCCGAGCTCGGTCGCGACGGCGAGCGGCAGCTCGTGGAGGTCGCTTGCGATGATCTCGCCCGCGCCGTGGTGCTTCAGCACGGCGACCACGAGCGCCCCGATGGGGCCTGCACCGATGACCAGCACCCGTCTGCCGCGGACGTCGCCGGCCTGCCCGACGCCGTGCCACGCGACCGCGGCCGGCTCGGCGAGCGACGCCAGCTTGAGGTCGAGGCCCTCTGGCAGGACGCGCAGCATCCGCGACGGGAGGGCGACGCGGCGGGCGAAGGCCCCCTGCGTGTGCGGGATGCGCGCGGCCGAGCCGAGGTAGGTGCCGGCGGGCGAGAGGTTCGGTCGATCGGCCGGGAAGGGCGTCTCTCCGTCGCCGCCGGGCGTGGCCGGGTGGACCGCCACGCGCTGTCCGACGGAGGGACCACTGCCGTCCGACGCGGCATGGAGGACGGTGCCGACGATCTCGTGGCCGAGGACAAGCGGAGCGCGGAGGATGGACTCGCCGGCAGCCCCGTGCATCCAGTAGTGCAGGTCGGATCCGCAGACGCCGCCGTAGGCGATCGCGACTACCGCCTCGTCAGCGGCCGGCGTGGGCTCGGGCAGCGCGTCGAGCCGCAGGTCGCCCTTGCCGTGGGCGACGACTGCGAGGTTCTCCTGGGTCACGAGCACCCTCCCTTGGTGTCGGGGCGCGCCTGGTTCACACGCACGGGGTGACGAGGGGGACGCCGGCGACGGTGATCTCGACGAGGTCGCCCGGTTGGGCGGGGAACGCCGACTTCGGGGCGCCCGTCATGATGATGTCGCCGGGCCCGAGTGGCACCCAGCTCGTGACGTAGGCGACGCACTCGGCAACGCCGGCGGGCAGCTCATGGCTGCCGGTGAGCACCGTGCGCTCGCCGTTGATGCGCACCTCGAGCTCGGCGTTGGCGAGGTCGGCGTCCGTCTCGATCCACGGGCCGAGCGGCGTGTAGCCGACGCCGCCCTTGCCCTCGAAGTTGCGCGGGTCGACGCTGCCGCGCTCGGGGTTGGAGATGTCGTTGACCGCGGTGAGGCCGAGGATGACGGTGTGCGCATCCTCGACGGGCACGTCGAGCGCGTCGCGCCCGATGACGACGCACACCTCCCCCTCGATGACGACCTTGCCGACGTCGCGGCGCAGCTCGACGGGGGTGCCGCTCGGCACGACCGTGCGGGGGCTCTTCAGCCAGGCCTGCACGGGTGAGGGATGCTCCGGCCCGTTCTGCGCGATGCCGACGACGATGCGCGGCTCAGCAGGTGCGAGCAGCGTCGCGTCGGCGATCGGCTCGCCCTGCCGCGTGGGCTCCTCCCCGCGCGCGAACGCCTCGTACGGGTCGCTGCACGGCACCCACGAGTCGCCCTCGGCGAACGCGTGCGTGACCGTTCCGTCACTGGTCTGGATCCTGGAGATTCGCATCAAACAACCGCCGTCATTCCGCCATCGACATAGATCGTCTGGCCGTTCACGAACGCCGAAGCGTCACTGGAGAGGAACACGAGCGTACCGACAAGCTCATCCACGTGACCCCAACGCCCGGCCGGGGTGCGCTGCGCGACCCAGGCCGAGAACTCGGCGTCGTCGACGAGGGCCTTGGTGAGCTCGGTGGCGAAGTAGCCCGGTGCGAGCGCGTTCACCGTGACCCCCGACGGGGCGAGGTCGGCGCAGAGCCCCTTCGTGAGCATCACGATGGCACCCTTCGTCGCGCTGTACGGCGCTATGGAGGGGCGGGCGATCTGCGACTGCACGCTCCCGATGTTCACGATCTTGCCTGAGCCTCGCGCCTGCATGCCTTGAGCCACTCGCCGTGAGAGGAGGAACGCGCTTGTGAGGTTCGTGGCGAGCAGCTCGTGCCAGTCGGCGTCGGCGAACTCCGCGATCGGCGCGCGACGCTGGATGCCCGCGTTGTTGACGAGGATGTCGACCGTCCCGATGCTCGCCTCGAGTTCGCTGATGCCCGCATCCACCGCCGCCGCGTCGGTCACGTCGAAGGTCGAGACGATCGGCTCGGACGCCGTGCCCGCGAGGCCGAGGGTCTCGGCGATGGATGCGGCGGTGCGCTCGGCCTTCGCGCGGTCGCGTCCGTGCACCACCACCCGCGCGCCAGCCGCGGCGAGACCGCCCGCGAGCGCACGGCCGATGCCCTGGCTCGATCCTGTGACGAGGGCCGTCCGCCCCGTGAGGTCGAAGCTCTTGAGCCCAACCGGCAGGCTCATCGCCCGCCCCCGGCCGCAACGGGCGCGGCCTCGTAGACATCCTGCAGATCGATCAAACCGGTGTCCTCTTCGTCGGTGGAGACGCGGATGGCGTCCTCCTTGCGGAGCAGGTCGCGCCCCTTCGTCTCTGGGACGAGGAACGTCGCTGCAGTGGTGATGGCGGCGAGCGTCGCGAGGTAGAGGCCCATGACCACCCAGTTGCCGCCGGTGAGCGTGAGCAGCCAGGTGCCGAGCACACCCGCGAGGCCGCCCGCAAGCACTGCAGAGATCTCTCGTGCCATCGCGACACCGAGGTAGCGGTGCTTGTTGCCGAACAGTTCGGGGAGCATGGCGCACTGCGGTCCGAGCATCGAGTTGACGGCGACGCCGATGCCGACTGCGATGACGGCGATCGTGAGCGGCCCGTTGCCGAGCGAGAGCATCCACCAGGCTGGGAAGGCGAAGAGCAGCATGAACACCGCTCCGAAGCGGTAGACGGCGCGGCGGCCGAACTTGTCGGAGAGGTGGCCGCTGAGCGGCACCGAGAAGATGCCGATGAGCGAGCCGATCGTGACACCCCACGTTGCGACGCCACGGTCGACGGGGTTCGCGATGAAGGTGCCTGCCACGAACGCGAGCGACACGTTCTGGAAGATGTACGAGCCGCCGTTCTCGGCCATGCGGAGGCCGATGCCGGTGATGACGCCTGGCATGCCGCGCGTGAAGATCTCGCGGATGGGTCGGTCGGAGACCTGGTCGCTCTTCTCGAGCTCGACGAACGTCGGCGTCTCGCGGAGGCGCATGCGGATGAAGAGCGCGACGAGGATGAGCAGGAACGACGCGAGGAACGGCACGCGCCAGCCCCACGCGAGGAAGGCCTCGTCCGGCATGAGGGTCAGGAGGCTGAAGACGACAGCGGCGAGGAGCGTGCCGGCCTGGATGCCCACGAAGGGCAGCGCGGAGAAGAAGCCGCGGCGCTTGACTGGAGCGTATTCGGCCATGAGCACGGTGGCGCCGGCCTGCTCGGCGCCGGCGCCGAAGCCCTGCGCCAGGCGAAGCAGCACGAGCAGCGCTGGAGCCCAGAGGCCGATGGTCTCGTAGGTGGGGAGGAGGCCGATGGCGGTGGAGGCGCCGCCCATGAGGAGGATCGTGATGACGAGCACGCCCTTGCGGCCGAGGCGGTCGCCCATGGTGCCGAAGAAGAGCCCTCCGAACGGGCGGGCGACGAAGCCGACGCCGTAGATCGCGAAGGCGCCGATGACGGCGACGGCCGGGTCGCTCTGGTCGAAGAACAGCTTGTTGAAGACGAGCGCCGTCATGAGCCCGTAGAGCGCGAAGTCGAAGTACTCGAGGGCGGAGCCGATGCTGGAGGCCAGCGTGGCTCGGCGCAGGTTGTCGGCGTACTCCGGGTCGTCGGACGGCACGGGGGGCCGGGGTGTCTCAGTCACGGAACATCTCCTTTGATGTGCGGATTGCCGCGGCGTGGGTGACCGAGGCGTCCGGTGGTGCATGCTTCTCACCCCAAGCTAACACTCCACTGGACGACGTTCAACACTTTGAACGCGACGGTTTCGCGAGGCGGGAGGACCTACCTCCCGGCGAGCGGGTTCGTGAGCTCCTTGGCGGCCTCGATGAGCGCCTCGCCGACCCTCGCGACATGCTCTTCGCTCGCGAGCTCCGTTGGCAGCGCGGCCCCGAGCGCGAACGGAGGATCGCTCGGCGACCAGGACGCGAGCGGGACCGCGACCCCCGTCACCCCGCCGACGGAGCCGTTCGCGTCGATCGAGTAGCCGCGCTCACGCGCGACCGCGAGGCAGTCGAGCAGCTCCCGCGTCGTGCCGATGCTCTGCGGAGTCAGCTTCGGGAAGGGTGCGGATGCGCCCACGAGGTCCACGACCTCCTCGTCATCCAGGCGCATGAGCAGTGCCCGGCCAGACGCGGTGAGAGCCGCCGGCAGGCGCGACCCGAGCGGCGTGCCCAGCTGGTAGCGCCGTCGCCCCTCGTGCCGGGCGAGGTAGACCGTGTCAGGCCCGTCGAGCATGACAACCTGCACCAGCTCGCTACGCAGCACCAGCGATGCGTCGCACACCCCGAAGAACTCGCGGATCTGGTTGAACTGCTGCGCGTAGGCTCCGCCGAGCTCGGCCGTGCGCCTGCCGAGCTGGTACCCCTGCGGCACGCGCTGCAGCATCCGCCCCTCCTCGAGCACCGTCACGAGGTTCGCCGTCGAGGACTTCGCGATGCCGAGGGCTCTCGCGATATCGCTGAGCGTCATAGGCGCACCGTCCGCCTCGGCGAGCAGCGTCAGGATGCGCAGCGAGCGCGTGACCGCGGGCGCCAGGTCGCGCTCCGGCGCGTCCTGCTCGCCGGTCTTCGGTGATGCATCCGTTGCGTCTGGCACGGCGCCGCCCCTCGTGGTGAAACGTCCGGTGCTCGTCACGCTGCGACGAGCACCGGCCGTGGAATCAGTAGAACTCGACGATATCGACAACGTTCTTGAGCGGCTCGCCGTCGAGGAGCCTGCGCGCGTTCTCGGCGAAGAGCTTCGCGATGCGCGGCTCCTCGGCGCTCGAGAGTGCGGCAGTGTGCGGGCTGACGAGCACGTTCGGATGCGACCACAGCGGACTCTCGGCCGGCAGCGGCTCGACCTCGAAGACGTCGAGCGCGGCGAAGCCGACGCGGCCGTCATCGAGCGCCTCGAGCAGCGCGGACTCGTCGATGACCGTTCCGCGCCCCACGTTCGAGACGATGACGCCTGGCTTCACGTTCGCGAAGACCTCCGCGCTGAGCAGACCGGTCGTGGCGTCCGTCCCGGGGAGGGTCACGACGATCGCGTCAGCTTCGGACACGGCGGAGGCCAGCTCATCGATGGGCACGAGCCGGTCGACGCCCTCGACGGCCTCGCCACTGCGCGTCGTGCCGAGCACGGTTGCGCCGAGCGCCGAGAACTTCGCCGCGGCCGCCTTCCCGATGCCGCCGAGCCCGACGATGAGCACGGTCATCTCGTCGAGCTGGCGCATCTCCCAGCGGTCGGTCCACCGCTTGGCCGCCTGCTGCTGCTGGAGGCGCGGCAGGTCCTTCGCCCCGGCGAGGACGCCGAAGAGCGCGAACTCCGCGAGGGTTCCTCCGTGGACCCCGGCGCTCGTCGTGAAGACGATGCGCTCGAGTGCATCCTGGTCGAGACCGGCGGCCTTCACCTGCCCGCCGCCGCCGGCGGCAGTCGCGTGCACCCAGCGGAGTCGCGGGTTCGCGGCGACGGTGCGCGCAAGGGAGGCGGGGTCGACATCGGGAAGCCCGAACAGGATGTCCGCCGAGTCGACGAGCTCATCGAATGCCGCCTGCTGCTCGGGGGAGCGCCTGACGCTCGGGTCGCCGGACCAGTCGGCGGGCCCGCGCATCGGGCGGTAGAAGGAGTGGTCGCGCACGACCTCGAGGCGGGGCTCGAGACGCTCGACGAGCTGGCACAGCTCTTCGCTCAGGTCGACGGCGACGACCGCGCGCAATGTCTGGGGGCTGTCAGTCATAGGATCCTCTTCGATTCGGTGGCGACAGGGAGAGCTTACGCTGATTCAACACTGTGAACACTGTCCTACACAATGTTCTCCGGGCTAGGGTGTGCTCATGACCACTGCTGCTCACTCCCCCCGCGTCGGCGTCCTCGGCCTCGGCGCCATGGGCCTGCCGATGGCAGGCCACCTGCTCTCTGCGCACGGCACGCTGCACCTGACCGGCCGACGCCCCGAGCGAGCGGCCGACCTCGTCTCCGCCGGGGCCACCTGGCACCAGACACCGCGCGAGCTGGCCGCCGCCAGCGACGCGATCCTCGTCATGCTGCCCGACCTGCCAGAGCTCGAGGCCGTGCTCGGCGGCGAAGACGGACTCCTCGCCGGTACCGGCGAGCTGCTCATCATGGTCGGATCGACCGTGTCGCCGACCGGGCTCCGCGAGCTGGCCGACCGCCTCGCCGCGGAGACCGACGGCCGCGTGCGTGTCATCGACTCCCCCGTTTCCGGCGGGGAGGACGGCGCGAAGGCCGGCACCCTCTCCATCATGCTCGGCGGCCCGGACGACGACGTCGCCGCCGCCGCGAGCATCCTGCGCGCCTGCGGTCGCCCCGTGCACCTCGGGCCGCTCGGCGCGGGCGAGGTCGCGAAAGCCTGCAACCAGATGATCGTCTCGTCCACGATCCTGGCCCTCGGCGAGGCGAGCGTCCTCGCCGAACGAAGCGGCATCGACCTCGGCGTGCTCTGGGACCTGCTGGGCGGCGGCTACGCCGGCTCGAACCTGCTCGAGAGCAGGCGGGAGAAGCTCGTCTCCGGCGACGACTCCCCCTCAGGCGTCGCGAAGTACATGGTCAAGGACCTCACCTTCGCCGCCGACGTGGCGTCCGCCACCGGCACGAACCCCGTGCTGCTCCCAACCCTCCGGGCCGCCTTCGACGAGCTCGTGGATGCTGGCCTCGGCGAGCGGGACATCGCCGTCACGAGACGGTTCGTCGCCGACCGGTGAGGGTTCTCACGCCCGTCGAGCTCAGGCGAACGGCACCGCCGCGAGGACGCTGACGCGCTGCCGCCCCGCCGGGGGCGTGAAGGTCACGGTACTGCCGACGGTGCTGCCGACGAGCGCCCTGCCCAGAGGTGAGTCCGCTGAGTAGACATCGACCTCGACCGTGGGATCCAGCCCGGCGAGCGCTCGACTGCCGAGCAGGAACGTCGCCTCCCGACCGGTGCTCTCGAAGCGCACGCTCACCTGCATGCCCGGCTCGACTCGGCCGTCGTCGGGCTTCGACTCGACCTCGGCGTGCTCGACGAGTCCACGCAGCTCGCGGGCTCGCGCCGACGACTGGGCGCCTCCGCGCGTCAACTCGGCGAGCTCATCCTGAAGTCGCTGCAATGCCGTCGGCGTCATCCAGATCTTTTCCACGACGTCCTCCATGTGATGCCGCCTAGCGGCGCGGATAAAATCCCAATCCTAGCCCAGAAAGCGTCGGAGGAAACTATTAGTGACGGCCGGAGATATCTTCCCGGAAATGGGCTATGGTCATCCGAATACCGCCAGCTGAAGAAAAGGGAAGCGAGTATTTCGATGGCAGAGAGAAAATCCAGGGAAAGCGCGAAGAAAGCACCGCAGCTCACCCTGAAGGAACGCCGGGCGCAGAAGCGCGAGAAGACCCAGGCCACCGACCCGTTCAAGCGGAAGAGCTAGCCTGCTGGGCGGGCGCAGTCTCGGGACGACTGCGTCCGCGCCACTCCGCGGTCGGCCACGCCGCAGTGCGATCCGAGCTGACGGGCGGAGCTCGCCAAAGTCGTCGAGCAATACATTGAGAAGCGTCACAACTGGGGACAAGGAGCCACGCAATGACCTCGCCCGAGGCGACCGCGAATTCCGCGGCGACCCCTCGCGAACCTCGCCGCCAGGTAATACGCACCTTTCTCCTCGGCGACGCCCTGCCGTACCTTTCCGCATTCTCGGCGACGTATTGCCCAGCCGGATACTCGGCACCGAGTTCCGTACTTTTCGATAAGCATCCGGCCGCCGCGGTGATCGGCGTCGACGCATCCGCCGCGCAGACGCGACGTCAGCTCGCGTGGAAGCTGGACTCGACGATCGAGACGGCGATCGAGCTGTCGTCGCGACTCCCGAAGCTTCACCACGTGATCGTCGTCCTGGACAACCATGCGCTTCCCTCCCGACTCGTCCTCCGATGCGCTGACCAGGCCGCTCACCGCATCCACGAGCAGGTAGCTCGCGAGCACGGCGACTACGTCGTCGTCACCTTCCTCGCCGTCACGGACGCAATCGACCCCACGATGCTCGCCGAGCGCCTCCACGACCGGATCGTGCAGGCACCCGCCGCTGACGTCGCGACGGCGCTGAGCTGGGACGAGGTCGAGCACGGTTCGATCGCGCAGGCCGCGATCAACGACTACCTGTGATCCCGTCTTCCTGCGGGGCCCGATCTGCGCTGCCGCCTGGGCCGACGGCCCACGAGAGCCGTCGGTGCCAATCGCTGAGCCGGTCGACGAGCTCAGGCGGGCCCGCCACCTCGCAGGGAGCGTCGAGCCGCGCCAGCAGGTAGACGACGTAGTCGAGCTCGTCGGTGCGCATGCGCACTTCGCTCCAACCACCGTCGAGCTCACTGACGTCTCCCCACTGCCCCACCTCAGCCCGGACCCGATCCACCGGCGCTTCCACCCGGACCACCGCCTCGTAGCGGGATGGCAGGCTGCGGATGCTCGCCTGCACGAACGCGTCCACGTCGCCGCCAGGAATGGGGCGCGACCCGAAGCACCTCGGCCGCGAGTCGACACCCCGCATCCGGTCGAGCCGGAATGTGCGCCAGCCACCGGCGCCGCCGTCGAAGGCGACCAGGTACCAGCGCCTGGCGATCGGGACGAGCGCGTGCGGCTCGACGAGGCGAGTCGACGACGCGCCGTCGCGCTTCTCGTAGTCGAACGCCAGCATCGTACGGTCCCTGCACGCCGTCGCCACGCTCGCGAGCACGGCGACCTCGACCTGCGGGGCACCTGCTTGAGCCTGGAGCGGGGCGATGCTCGATCCGATTCCCGCGGCGAGCTTGCGCACGTGCATCGGCAGCACCGGGACGATCTTCGCGAGCGCCCCCACGGCCGCATCCTGAACCCCCAGCACCCCGCTCGCGGTGACCGCCCTCAGGCCGAGCACGATCGCGAGCGCCTCTTCATCGCTGACCATGAGCGGCGGCAGGGAGCCTCCCGCGCTGAGCCGGTACCCGCCGCCGACACCGCGCGTGGTCTCCACCGGGTAGCCGAGGTCGCGGAGCTGCTCGACATCGCGGCGCAGGGTGCGCGTGCTCACTCCGAGTCTTGTCGCGAGGTCGCCCCCGGCCCAGAAGCGGTGATTCTGAAGGAGGGTGAGGAGCTGCAGCATCCGGGAGCCGGTGGACATGAATCCATCGTACGTACATTGCGGCCGGTAGCTGACCGCAATGCCTGCAAACCTCAGTCTTGCAACCAACACCCGAACCGCTTCCGAATGTCGGCGGCCAGGTGAATGATGAGATCACCGATTCACGAGACCAGGAACACTCATGACTGAACAGTCGACCCCGCCCGCTCTCCCGCACCAGGACGTGCCGACGCTCGCGACGCTCCGCAGCTTCTATCAGGTGCTCGTCAACACGCTCATCGCCAACGTCACGACGAGCTACCTGTGGTTCGCGCTCACCTTCTGGGCCTACCTCGAGACCGGCTCCGTGCTTGCCACCTCCATCATCGGCGGCAGCTACATGCTGCTCGTCGCGGTCTTCGGCATGATCTTCGGCGCCATCGTCGATCACCTGAAGAAGAAGGCCGTCATGCTCATCTCGAGTGCGGTCACCCTCATCACGTACCTCCTCGCGGGAGTCCTCTACCTGAGCTTCCCGGAGGAGACCCTCGTCGACTGGAACGGCATCTGGTTCTGGCTCTTCGCGGGCGTCATCCTCGTCGGCGGCGTGGTCGAGAACCTGCGCAACATCGCGCTCTCGACGACCGTCACGCTGCTCGTGCCAGCCGACCGCCGAGACAAGGCCAACGGACTCGTCGGCACGGTGCAGGGCATCGCCTTCATGGTCACGAGCGTGTTCTCTGGGCTCTCGGTCGGACTCCTGGGCATGGGACCGACCGTCTTCATCGCCATCGTCGCAACTGCCGTGGCGTTCGCGCACCTCCTCTTCGTGTCGATCCCCGAGCGCGGCATCGCGCACGACCCCGCGGCCGGAGCCGCGAAGGTCAACTTCCGCGGTGCCATCCCGGCCGTCATGCTCGTGCCAGGCCTGCTCGCCCTCATCCTGTTCACGACGCTCAACAACCTCGTCGGTGGCGTCTTCATGGCGCTCATGGACCCGTACGGCCTGACCCTCTTCTCCGTCGAGATGTGGGGCGTCTGGCTCGGCGTCACGAGCATCGGCTTCATCGTGGGCGGCGGCCTGGTCGCGAAGTTCGGCCTCGGCAAGAATCCGGTCCGCACCCTGCTGCTCGTGAACATCGGCGTGGCCCTCCTGGGCGCGGCCTTCACGATCCGCGAGTACGGCTGGCTGTTCATCGTCGGCATGTTCCTGTTCATGGCGATCATGCCCATCGCCGAGGCTGCCGAGCAGACCGTCATCCAGCGGGTGGTTCCGTTCGAGAAGCAGGGGCGCGTGTTCGGCTTCGCGGCGACCGTCGAATCGGCATCGACGCCGATCAGCGCGTTCATGATCGGTCCGATCGCCGAGTTCTGGCTCATCCCGTACATGGAGACGCGTGAGGGTCAGGAGTCGCTCGGGTGGCTGCTCGGCGACGGCGATGCCCGTGGCATCGCCCTGGTCTTCCTGATCGCGAGCATCCTGCTGCTCGGCCTCGTCTTCGTCGCATTCGCGTCGCCGCAGTACCGGCTGCTCTCGAAGTCGTACGCGGAGACCCCGCCGCCCAACTCGGAGGCGGCAGGAGCGGATGCAGCGCCCCAGGCCACGGAAGCGGAACCCGCACCGGTTTCTCCCAAGACGCCCGAGGTATCCGGAGGCGCATCTCGGGTCGATCGGGGAGACTCGCGGTCATGAGCGATCGAGTCTCCCCTCAGGAATTTCGCCAGGCTGCCGGTACGGCCGACTGGCGGGTCGTCGGCGACGGCGCGCGCGCGAACTTCGCGACCGGGAACTTCGCCAAGGGCGCCGCATTCGTCGCGGCGATCGCGAAGGCTGCCGACGACGCAGACCACCATCCCGACGTCGACCTCCGCTACGGGTCCGTGATGGTGCGCCTCATCAGTCACGACGTCGGCGACCTCAGCGAACGCGACATCGCTTTGGCGACCCGTGTCTCAGAGATCGCGCGCGGGCTGGGCATCGAAGCCACTCCGGGCACGGTGCAGAGCATCCAGATCGCGATCGATGTGGTGGACCTCGACGCCGTGCTCCCCTTCTGGGAGGCCGTCCTCGCCTACGAACGGCGAGGTGGTGAAGACCTGGCCGACCCCATCGCCGTCGGCCCCAACGTCTGGCTCCAGCAGATCGACGCGCCCCGCACCGAGCGGAACACGATGCACGTCGACGTCTACGTTCCGCGCGACCACGTCGATGCGCGCCTGGAAGCGGCTCTCGCCGCCGGAGGGCGGGTCATCAACGACACCTCCGCCCCCGAGTACTGGACGCTCGCCGATCCCGAAGGCAACGAGGTCGACCTCGCCCCCTGGCGAGACGACAGCGCCTGGAAACCCGAATAGGGCACGCGTCGCAGTGGGTGCGGCCACCACGTGCACCTCGGCTGGCTGCAGAGCTACTCCGCGATCGACCGGGCCGCGCATCCGCTGGCCGACCACCTCGTCGGCGCGGCGTTCGCCAAATCGGTCACGACCCTGGCTGGGTGAAATCACTCACGACGAGACGAGCCGTCGGCCGTCAGTAATGATGCCGTGCTTGCAGGATGACGATCCGCTCGTCCTCGACCAGGTACACAAGCCGATTGGTGTCGTCGATCCTGCGTGACCACGCACCGCTGAGCACGTGGCGGAGGGGCTCTGGCTTGCCGATTCCGGAGAACGGATCACGAAGGACATCACCGACGAGTTGATTGATGCGCCTGAGGGTCTTCCGATCCTGAGCCTGCCAGGAGACGCAGTCTTCCCAGCCGTGCGCGTCGAAAGCCAGCTGACGACTCATTCTTCGATGAGGTCGCGTACCGTGACATCACCGTTTCGAGCGCGCTCCATCGACTCCAGCAGCCGCTTCGCGTTCGCAGGACTGCGCAGCAAGTAGGCAGTCTCCGCCAAGGCGTCGTAGTCGTCCTTCGACATCAGGACTGCATTTCCATGCTTTGAGACGACTTCAACGGGTGCGTGATCCTCGTTCACCTGTTGAATCAACCCGAACAGACCCTTGCGTGCTTCGGTGACGCTGATAGCTGCCATAACGCACCTCCCGATGGTACCGAATAGCGTACCACTCCAGCCTCGAGTCAGGGAGTGACAACCACGTCGAGCACCCAGGTGACCCCGAACCGGTCGCGCAGCATCCCGAAACCGGGTGACCAGGCGGATGCGGTCAGCGGTTCGATGACCTCAGCCCCGGCCGACAGCGCTTCCCAGTAGCCCGTGACCTCGTCGAGGCTCTCGCCGCTCGCCGCGAGGAAGAACGGCGCGCTTGTGACAGTGCTGCCCTGCTCGCGCCGCGTCTCCCCCGCAGTGCCGGCGAGCCCCTCCCCTGGCTGGCCCGGGGTGTCGTAGGCGAGGACGCGGAAGCCGTTCGGCGCGTACACTCGCCCGAACACGACGTTGGATGCGCCGGGCAGCTCGGCGGGCATCCCGAACTGCGCGTAGGTGGCGATGGAGACCTCGCCGCCGAAGACCTCGGCGTAGAACTCGAGTGCGGCCCGGGCCGTGCCGGTGAAGTTGAGGTGGGTTGTCGTGGTGATGCTCATGGGGTTCCCGCTTCCTTGGTGTGCTGACCGCGGCACTTGCCGCTGCGGTGAGCCTCCCAGCAGGAGAGGACGCGTTCGGTCCGCTACTGCTGGGAGACTGCGCACATGACCTCGGCTACCTCTTCGCGCATCCTGACGCTGCTCTCGCTGTTGCAGACTCGGCGCGGCTGGTCTGGGCAGGAGCTCGCCGACCGCCTCGACGTGACTCCCCGCACGGTGCGCCGCGACATCGACCGGCTGCGGGAGCTCGACTACCGGATCGAGGCGTGGAAGGGGCCGGCCGGTGGGTATCGCCTTGCCGCAGGCTCTGAGCTGCCACCGCTGCGGTTCGATGACGAGCAGGCCGTCGCGATCGCCGTGGCACTGCGGGGCGCGCCAGCTCTGGGCGTCGACATCGACGAGGCCGCAGCGCGGGCCCTCCAGACGGTGCGGCAGGTCATGCCGTCGCGGTTGCGGCACAGGGTCGACGGCATCCGGTTCACTGGGTCAGCGGCTGCGATGGTCGAGATGCGCGTGGACCCCAAGGTCCTCGAGATCGTGAGCACGGCGACCCGCGATCGCCTCGTTCTCCGGTTCGACTACACCGCGGCGCCGACCGAATCAGCCGCCCCGATCGCTGTCCCCACGCCGGTCGACCCTCGCCGGGTCGAGCCGCACGCCGTCATCGCCCGCGACGGGCGTTGGTACCTGGTGGCCTGGAATCTCGACAGCGCCGAGTGGCGCGTCTACCGCCTCGACCGCATCACGCCCAAGGAGCCACTCGGGGCGCAGTTCGAAGAACGCAGCATCCCGACCGGTGACGCGCGCACGTTCCTCGAAGCCCGCTTCAAGGGCGCGAGTGACGCCAACAAGTGGCCGTGCACGGGCGACCTGCTGCTGCGCGTGCCCGCACCCGAAGCGGCAAGCTGGTTGACGGATGCAACGGTCGCAGAAGTGGACGAGACATCCTGCCTGGTCCGACTCGGCTCGTGGTCGTGGACCGGCCTGCTGGCGTCGATCGCGAGGTTCGACGCCGACTTCGAGGTCGTCGGGCCACCGGAGCTGGTGGTGGCATCGGCCGCCCTCTCCGCCCGCTTCGCCGCGGCGGCCGCGCCGGACACAGGCACCCCGACAACCCCGCACCCGACCGCGGCACCGGCACCGGCACCGGCACCGATCGCGTCGACGCCGTGATCAGCCCCTCGTGCAAACTTCGGTGACTACTGGGGTGGTTCGAGCGGCCACACAGCTTGCCGGGCGCTGTTGTCACCGAAGTTCGCCGTGAGCGCCCGCAACGGCGCGACCCCCAGCCTCGCTCGCAGGCGCGCCGTACAGAATCTCCTGGTGCCTACTCTCATCGTCACCGCGCATCCCGACCTGGACTCCTTGACTCACACGGCGGCACAGCAGCTGCGCGAACGACTCGAAACGGAGGGCGTCGAGGTCGACGTGGCCCACCTCGCGCAGGAGGACTTCGACCCGCGCTTCTCGGCGAACGACCGGGCCGACTACAAGGGCGGTTCGATCACTGGGCCCGACGTGCTCGCGGAGCAGGCTCGCCTCGACCGCGCCACCGATGTGGTGCTCGTGTTCCCCGTCTTCTGGTGGTCGATGCCCGCGCTGCTGAAGGGGTGGATCGACCGCGTCTTCATCACCGGCTGGGCGTTCGAGCTCGGCGAGAACGACCGGGTCGTGCCGAAGCTGGGTCACCTGACCGCGCACCTGCTGCCCGTGTCCGGCTTCTCGGAGGCGTCGTTCGCGCGGCACGGATATGAGGAGTCGTTCAGCACGCAGATCGAGCACGGGGTCTTCGACTACTGCGGCATGCCCCGCGGGGCGAAGGCGTTCATCCGCGAGTCGGAAGACTCGGATGCGGCGAAAGCTGGCCTCGAGGCCGCCGTGGCGCAGGTCGCGGCCGCCGTCACGACCCCTCGCGGTGACCGCGGCGACGCCGCTACGCTCACCTCATGACCGACAAGCTCGTCTTCACCGGTGAAATCGTCAACCCCGAATGGATGCCTTCGTGGTCCGTCATCGAGGTGCCCGGTTCCAAGGACTTCTTCGGGACGGGCAAGTCGGTGAAAGCCGACACGACCGTCGACGGCGTCGTCGTGGCGTCGGCGCTCATGCCGACGGGCCAGGGCGACCACTTCATCTCGGTCAGCGCGTCGCTGCGGAAGAAGCTCAAGAAGGACGTCGGCGACAAGGTCGACGTGGTGATCGGGCGCTTGGACGACTGACGCCTGAGGTCCCGCGCGGACGCAGGTCAGCGTCGGCGCGCATCCAGCAGGAGATCGAGCTGCTGCTGCGCAGCTGAGCGCACCCCGACGAGCACACACGCGACCATGAGCATGGCGAGTCCGACCAGGAACAGGACCGTGCCCACCATGGTGGGTGTCTCCGCGAGGTCGAAAGTGGCGCGGGTCGTTCCGGCGACCGTCAGGCCGCCGAAGAGCATCAGCAGCGGAGCGACGATGAAGAACGCCACGGCGAGCCAGTGGAGGCGCACGCGAGGGTGGTCGGGAGCGGCGCTGTTCGAGGATGCTGAGTTCGTCACGCAGCCACCCTACCGACGCGCCCGCCTCGCTCGACCTCGGCTGAGACGGCGCACGCGGGATCGCTCCGTTGAGCCAACACCCGATGCACATTTCCAGTCACGAGCTCGTCCAGCGCGAGCGTTCACGAATACGCTTGCACCGGGCAGTCGTTGTCGCTCGCTGCCAGCCACGCTCCGCTCGACAGATTCGGTCACCGACCGGTCAGCAGCGCAGCACGGGCCCGATTCACGTCGAATGAGGAAATCCGCATGCACGAGATCACCTGCCCCCACTGCCACAAGGCGTTCACGATCGATGAGGCCGGCTACGCGGACATCCTGAAGCAGGTGCGGGACGGCGAGTTCGAGAAGGACCTCCACGAGCGGCTCGAACTGGCCGAGTCGGCCAAGCGGGCCGAGATCGAGCTGGCACAGGCGAAGGTCGCGCAGGAGTTCGAGGCGGCCGCGGCGAAGCGGAACATCGAGCTGCAGGAGCTGAAGGCGAAGCTCGAGGCCGGCGAGGTCACCCGGAAGCTCGCCGTCAGCGAGGCACTGCAGTCGGTGGTGAAGGAGCGCGACACGCTCGCGAACGAGCTCGAGCAGGCCCGCCACGACAAGATCGCGGCGGAGGAGCTGGCGGCGGCCAAGCGCGTGAGCGACCTGCAGAAGGCTGCAGCAGAGAGGGAAGCCGAGGTTCAGGCCCTCAAGTCGAAGCTCGACAGCCTCGAGATCACGCAGAAGCTCGCCGTCAACGAAGCCGTCGGGAAGGTCGAGAAGGAGCGCGACGAGCTGAAGGGCACACTCGAGCGCGCCGCCCTGGAACGGCAGCTCGTCGAGACGTCGCTGAAGGACAAGTACGAGACGCAGCTCCGTGACCGCGACGACGCCATCGAGCGCCTCAAGGACATGAAGGCCCGCCTCTCGACGAAGATGCTCGGCGAGACCCTCGAACAGCACTGCGAGACCGTCTTCAACCAGATCCGCGCCACCGCGTTCCCCACCGCCTACTTCGAGAAGGACAACGACGCGCGCAGCGGCAGCAAGGGCGACTACATCTTCCGCGACTCCGACGCGGGCGGCACCGAGATCACCTCGATCATGTTCGAGATGAAGAACGAGGCGGACACGACGGCCACCAAGAAGAAGAACGAGGACTTCCTCAAGGAGCTCGACAAGGACCGGCAGGAGAAGGGCTGCGAGTACGCCGTCCTCGTCACGCTCCTCGAGCCCGACAGCGAGCTCTACAACTCCGGCATCGTCGACGTCTCGCACCGCTTCCCGAAGATGTACGTCATCCGGCCGCAGTTCTTCATCCCCATGATCACGCTGCTCCGCAACGGGTCCATGAACGCGCTCAAGTACAAGACGGAGCTGGCGTCCGTGAAAGCGCAGAACGTCGACATCACTGACTTCGAGGAGCGCCTCGACGAGTTCCAGAACGCGTTCGGCCGCAACTACGAGCTCGCGTCTCGCCGGTTCGGGGAGGCCATCGATGAGATCGACAAGGCCATCGTGCGACTCCAGAAGGTGAAGGATGCGCTGCTCGGGTCCGAACGCAACCTGCGCCTGGCGAACGACAAGGCGCAGGACGTGACCATCAAGAAGCTCACCCGCGGCAACCCCACCATGGCGCGCAAGTTCGCCGAGTTGGCGAGCGGCGACGCCGAGCGCTCTCAGGACGACGACTCCGCGAGCGCATAGGCTCCGGCGCAGCGCATCCGCCAGCACCGGCGGATGGTCGAACACCCCACCGGCAGGAGACGTGCCCATGGCAGCGGCGAAGAGCAGAACCCGTGAGCAGCACATCGCGGTCTTCGGGGGCAGCGGAAGCGGGAAGACCGTGCTCGTCTCCTCGTTCTACGGCCCCACTCAGGAGCCGCAGTTCGCGAAGGACAACCTGTACGAGGTCGTCGCGGACGACACCGGGCAGAGCGACAAGCTCTACCAGAGCTACCTCGGCATGAAGAACGCCGCGAAGGTGCCCGCATCCACCCGCTTCACGCACACCGCCTACTCGTTCCTGGTGAGGCCAAAGGCCTGGTCGGAGGAGCGCGCGAAGAACTCGAAGCCGTTCGACGCGCTCCGCCTCGTGTGGCACGACTACCCCGGTGAGTGGTTCGAGGAGTCCGCGGAGGGCGAGGAGGAGAGCCGCAGGCGCGTCGAGACGTTCACAGCGCTCCTGAGCTCCGACGTCGCGCTCCTGCTCGTCGACGGCCAGCTGCTCCGCGACAACGCGGGCTCAGAGGAGCTGTACCTGAAGTCGCTGCTGACGAACATCCGCTCCGAGCTTCTCCGCCTGAAGCCGGAGCTCTTGAAGAACGGCAAGCCCCTCGCGCAGTTCCCGCGCATCTGGGTGCTCGCCCTCTCGAAGTCGGACCTTCTTCCCGAGGTGGATGCGCACGGTTTCAAAGCGCTGCTCGTCGAGAAGGTCAGCGACGAGCTCGATCAGCTGCGTCAGGAGCTTCGCGGTTTCGTCCAGGCGCCGGAGGCGATGTCATTCGCCGAGGACTTCATCCTGCTGTCCTCCGCGAAGTTCGAGCCGGGCAAGATCGAGGTGACGGAGCGTGTCGGCGTCGACGCCGTCCTTCCGCTCGCCGCGATCCTGCCCTTCGAACGGCACGTCAGCTGGGCGAAGAAGCTGCACGATGGCGGGAAGGTCGCGGAGAAGATCTTCAGCAAGGCGGGCGGGATGGCCGGCCTCGCAGCGATGGGGGCCCTGTTCGTCGTCAAGAAGATCAAACTGCCTGGCCCCCTTGGACTCGTTGCCGGGTTCGCGGCGTCACTCGTCTCGAAGGACTCCATCGAGCGGGGAGCCGCACTCGCCGGCGAGAAGCTCAAGACGGTCAACGCGGAGGCGCTCGCCAAGCGCGACTACCTGACCGCGATGCTCACCCGCTTCAAACTGGACCTCGAGGAGGCAGAACGCAAGGGGATCCTCGTCAGGAGCAAGAAGTGAAGCTCATCTGGGCGACCCGTGGGCGCACCTGGGGGCACCGGTTCCTCCTCGACGGCGGTTTCGCAGACCCGCTCCCCGAATACGACAGGGCCTTCGCGCAGCTCGGCGACGACTCGGAGCTCTGGCACCTCGGCGATGACAGGGCGGCGCTGCGCTTCCCTGACCCGGAAGGACGCACAGATCGCGTCGGCAGGCCCATCACTCACGAGTTCGTGGTGTTCACGCCCGAGCTGCACGAGATCTCGTCCGTTGCCACCGGACTCTCCCTGATCTGGGCCCAGCCGATCGTCTCGACCCGGTTCGCCGACATCTGGGACCTGCCGAAGCCTCCGGCGCGTTCCTGAAACGCGAGCCGACCGCCCCTCCCCAGTTGCCGAACGGACGAAAGGACCCCCATGACCCACCACGTTCTGGAACCAGAAGCCACAGGAACCGTCGGCCACGGAGCCGAATGGACGCAGGACGCATCCGGATCGCAGACCCAGGCTAACCTGCTCAGGTGCGAGCTCGCGGGCTGGCTCGGCGACGAGCTCGTCGGCGTCCATCCGGACTTCATCGTCACCGGTCCACTCGCCGATGCACTGCGCGCTTCCGACCTCTCGGGGTTCGAGTTGCGCAAGACGGTCGTCACGACGTCGCCGGAGTTCGTCTCCTACGCTGGCGGTCTCCCTCAGCGCTGGGAGCGGCTCGAGCCGACCGGCCGCGCCGACGGGAACGACGACTTCGCCCAGCGGAACGGGATGCTGCTGGTCAGCGAACGCGCCCTCGCGCTCCTCAACGAGCACCGCATCGTCGAAGCGCAGCTCGACCCAGCCGAAGAGACCCTCGAGGCATCGCGGTTCGCGCATCACCGCGACGAGGCACGAGCAGCCGCCCGACTTCGCGAGCGAGCCGACCAGGAAGCCGAGGCCGATGAGGATGCCCGGGAAGTCGCTCGCCTCACCGCACTCGTCGACGCGCTTGATGCAACCGCATCCACGCCACCGAAGATGCGCGTCAACGGCGACGCGAAGCGCACGGTGGCGGGGGACCTCACCCTGGCCGCGGCCGCGCTCGGCAAGAAGATCGAGGATCCGGCGGCCCTCGCCCTCCTCCGACTCATCGACGGGTCCATGGAGATCAACCGCTCTGGCGCCTACCAGTGCGCCTACCGGAACGCCGATCGCTCCCTCATCGTGGGAATGAAGGGAGGGGCCGTGAAGTGCGTCGAATTCACCTTCCAGCCGCACCGCAACGCCCCGGAAGCCAACTACCCGCGCACGGCGCACCTCATCGACGGGCTAGCTACGTTCACTCGCGAAAGAGTCCTCGAGCACCTCGGGGAGCCCAAGGAGTTCCTGCCTCCGGACGACGAGGAGCGGAGCCGCGACGAGTATCGCATCGGACGACAGCGCGTGATGCTGTACTGGAGAGGGCAGGACCACTCGCCGCGGACCGCGATGGTCAGCCGCAAGGGCTGAGGCCTTCACCTGCGTCCGCTCGACTTATCCCCAGGCAGACAGGTGGTCCGATTTCCCGCCGCACGGAGGGACAGACTGGGGTCTCACATGAGTCGCCGGCCGGGGATGCCGCGCGGAGAGCACGGGGAGATCGACATGTCAGTGGTGCACGTAGTTGCCAGGCGGTGGCAGAGCGGATGGGCGTTCCACCTTGGGCCTGAGGACGTGACGCAAGGAGCGACGCTCGGTGACGTTGCGCGGCGGGTCTTCGACTACCTCGAGACGCGTCAGCCCGGGCTTGACCACAGTGCGACCAGCCTCAGCGTCACCTTCGACCTCGGCACGGTCACCGAAGCGGTCGACACGGCGAAGAAAGCGATCGAGAAAGCGGAGCATGCGCATCTCGTCGCCGATACGCGCCTCAGGACTGCCGTCGCCACGATGCACCGTGAACGGTATGCAAGCGGCGACATCGCGTTGCTCCTCGAGATCGATTCCGCCCGCGTGGAGGAACTGCTCCGAAGCACAGACTCTCGCTGAGCACCGTCCGCTGCGCGGGACTCCGCACATCGCGGACGTGCAAAGAACCGGACGTGACGATCGGAGCCTGGTGTCTGACATTGCCGAGCCGCATGAATTATGGGCCTCCGCCGTCCGTGGCCCTTCTCAACGCCGCACGCACCTGCTCGACAAAACGCGTTGGCGTGGGCCAGAGTTGCGATGCGGTCGCCCGGATCGCGAACCAGTCGATCTCCTGCAGACGGTTCACGCGCCCGATGTCTTTGCGCCATTGGCGTTTGTCGGTGCGGTGATGGTCCCCCTCGTACTCGATGGCGATCTTCTGCGCCCGATACGCGAGGTCGACACGCCCCACGAGCTCCGACCCGTTCCAGACCTCGACGCCGACCTCCGGTTCCGGAAGCCCGGCAGTGACGATCACCAATCTGGTCCAGGTCTCCATCGGTGATTCGACACCGGCGCGGATTCGTGTGACGGCAATCCGCAGGGCGGCTCCCCCACGTCGACTCCCCCAAGCATCCGCGATCTCAACAAGCTCCTCGAGCGTCGCAAGGGGCGGCGCAGTGCGCCCGCCCTCAGTCGGATGCTCGGGCCGGACCAGCCCTTCGTAGTTCGTCGAGGTCGCGACGAGCGCGTCACCCATCACGACAAGCTCGGAGACTTCGAGCTCCTTCGCGGCAGTCGCCCACGTAAGGCTCGGCGAGGCGACCGGCACGCCATGCAATTTGCGCGCCTCCCACAGTCGCTCGTGGATGCTCCTCGACTGGATACCGCGCCCCACGGGGCGGTTCCGTCCTGTTGGAACCAGGACGTGCACCGTGGAGTCGCCGTCGAAGCGCCGCGGGACCGGCAGCCCCCAGACCCGGGCTGCACGCAGCCCACCGAGCACGGCGCGCCAGCCGAGGCGTGGGACGAACGCTCGCGCGATCTCGAGCGGACTGGTTGCGGCTCCGCGCATCCGGACGCCTCGATGTGGGCTCGTGAACTCCGCCGAGTTCAGCTGACCCGTCGTGAACCCGGCTCGCAGCCCGTCACCCACGCTGAACGGCCTCTCCCCAGCGCCGTGCAGCAGGTCCTCAGGTCCAGACATGCGGCCAGAGTACGGACCAGGGATGCCTCCTCCGCGTTATCCACAGCCGGGATGCCGCCGGTGTCATCTCGTCAGTCGTCACCCGTCGCCGCGGGGCCGCTGAGCCCGACGCCCCACGCCCCACGCCCCCATGCCTCGCTACCGCGGTGCGGCGGTGCCCCGAAGTCGCACTGCCCCGAAGCCGCACTGCCGCGGTCGTCCGATCCGGAATACGAAGGCCCGTGCGGGGTTTTCGCGACGCTGATGGGTTTCTCGGGCATGCGTGCGGGGTTTCGGTGGACAGTGATGGGTAACAACCCATCACGCGCACGAAAAGTCCGAACGGCCTCGTGGATGCGATGTTCGCAGGCGGGAGAGCCAGACCGCCGCGAGAGCCAGACCGCCGGGAGAGCCAGGTCACCGGCTGAGGTGGACGCAGGCCTCGCAAGGCGCAGGCCTGGACCTGGACGGGCGGCGTCTAGCTCCCGCCCTCCACGACGTACAGCTTCCGCAGGGGTGCTCCGGTGACGGTCCACCGGGTGCGCATCCCCTCGCCGAGGCGCACGATGGAACCAGGTTCGAGGTCGATCGATGGCAGTTCGGGCTCGAGGAACTCGACCGTCGCAGTGCCACTGATGACGAGGAACACCTCGTCGGCTTCGACGTCGAGCATCGACCCGGCCGACATCTCCCACAACCCGAACTCCGTACCTGCGAAGGCGCCGAGCTCGTGCGCGGCGGTCGTGGGCTCGCCGCTCACCTTCTGCCATCCCTCGACGGGTTCGTGCGGGAGGGATGCGGCCCGCGCGTGCACGACCGATCCTGGCTGCATCCCGGTCACACCACCGGCACCGGTCACGGCCTCATCCGCTCCGGCCGCAACGCCAGCGCTCACGAGTCGAACCCCAGGCCGACCGCGTCCATGGTCTTCAGCCACAGTCCGCGCTTGCCCTCGTTGCGGTCGGCGCGCGCCATCTCAGCGAGCGACACTTTGGCACCGATCGACGCGAAGGGTTCCGGCGGGAACGGCAGCGGCTTCTTCTTCACGAAGTCCATGCGCGTGCGCTCCGTCTCCTCGCCGCTGAGCAGGTCGAGGAGCACGTTCGCCGCGTACCTGGTCGCGCCGACGCCGAGCCCTGTGAAGCCGGCCGCGTGCGCGACCCTGCCGTCGAACTCCGTGTCGAAGAAGGAGAAGAAGCGTGTGCAGGTGTCGATGACGCCGCCCCACTTGTGCGAGAAGCCGAGGCCCTCGAGCTGCGGGTAGGTGGCGATGAAGTGCGCCGCGAGCTTCTCGAACGTCTCGGGCCGCTGGTCGTACTCCTTCTTGATGCGCCCGCCGTAGTTG
The DNA here is from genome assembly GCF_002931575.1 of Pseudoclavibacter sp. RFBA6. Classification (NCBI taxonomy): domain Bacteria; kingdom Bacillati; phylum Actinomycetota; class Actinomycetes; order Micrococcales; family Microbacteriaceae; genus Pseudoclavibacter; species Pseudoclavibacter sp. RFBA6. The sequence continues at coordinate 32,301 of NZ_PSUA01000015.1, forward strand.
TAGACGGCGTCGTACCCGCCGTAGAGGATGCGGGTGCGGCCGTCGGCGTCCGTGACGAGCCGCGAGTAGTGGAAGCGGTTGTTGAGGTCGGTGATGCCCTGCCTCCGCTTCCAGCCGATCGATTCGAGCTGCTCGTCGCTCAACGGGTTCGTCATGAGCACGTAGTCGTAGACGGGCACCGTGTAGAAGCGGTCGCGTTTGATGAGCGCCGGGAAGGCGTTCGTGCCGAGCGCCACCCGCTGCGCGTAGATGTTGCCCTGGTCCGTCCTCACCGTGATGCCGCCGCTGTCAGCGTCGAGCGACCGGACCGGCGTGTTCTCGAAGATCGCGACACCCATGCCGAGCACGACGCGGCGCAGCTCCCACACGAGCTTCGCGGGGTTCACGAGGGAGGTGCCCTCGCGTTCGTAGGCGCCTGCCAGGTACAGCGGCGAGGCCACTTCCTGCTGGAGCGTCCTCCTGTCGAGGAACTCGAGGCCCGAGTCACCAGCGGCGGCTTGCTTGAGCTCGCCGACCTGGTGGGGTTCGGTCGCGACGTTGAGCACGCCCGTCTCCTCGTAGTCGCAGTCCATCGAGTAGCGCTTGACGGTCTCTCCGATCTCGCGCAGGTTCTCGAGTCCGAGCGCTTCGAGCTTCGGGTACTCGTGCGGTAGCCGGTCCTTGCCGTTCGACTCCCCGTGGGTGAGGCTCGCCTCGCAGAACCCGCCATTGCGGCCGGACGCGGCCCATCCGAGTCGCTTCCCCTCCAGCAGCATGACTTTCCGCTTCGGGTCGCGTTCCTTCGCGAGCAGGGCTGTCCACAGCCCCGTGTATCCGCCACCGACGATCACGAGGTCGGCAGTGTGGTTGCTTCGAAGGGGTGGCAACGCGGCGGGACGTGCCGGGTCGTCGAGCCAGTAGGTCGTCGCCTTCGCTCCGGCGAGGGACGCTGCGATGCGCTCCCCGCTGATCTCGGCTTCCGCTCGATCGAACGTGGTCATTGATGTCCTCCGGGTGGGGGTCTACGGCCGTCTGCTGCTTCGTGTCTACCCTGCTTACCTACCGTTTGGGTGGACGCCGTGTCTGTTCAACGCTGCCCACGTCGACGATCTGTCCTCCAAGATCAGCACGACTTGCGGCGGATGCACCACCCTCAGCGCTACCCTCGTGGTCACGCGGCCCCATGATCGGTGTCGCGTCATCGAACAAGGGGAGATCATGACCGACATCTCAGAACTGCTCAAGCTCATTCCGGTCGACGACATCGCCAGCCAGCTGGGTGTCGACAAGCAGACCGCCGAGCAGGGGATCCAGGCAGCGTTGCCGACCCTCATCGGTGGTCTCCGGGCGAACGCGGCCGACCCCGCTGGTGCCGCGTCGCTCGAGCACGCGCTCGAGAAGAAGGACACATCCCTCGTCGAGGGTCGCGTCTCCCTCGCCGACATCGACACGAACGACGGCGAGAAGATCGTCAAGAACGTCTTCGGCAACAACACCGACCAGGTCGCGGCGGCCCTCGGCTCAGCGCCGGGCGGTCAGACCTCGGGGCTCGTGCAGAAGCTGCTCCCGATTCTTGCCCCGATCGTGCTCGCGTGGCTCGCGAAGAAGTTCCTCGGCGGCCAACAGGGCGCATCCACGACCGCTGGCTCGGGTTCGGGCGGCGGGCTCGAGGACCTGCTCGGCGGGATCCTGGGCGGTGGGTCCGGGTCCTCCGCGGGGGCGACCAACACCAGTGGCGGAGCGGGAGGCGGCCTCGGTGACATCCTCGGGCAGGTGCTCGGCGGCGCGAGCGGTTCCAGCAAGCCAGCAGGTGGAGGACTCGGCGGAGGCCTGGGAGACATTCTCGGCGGGCTGCTCGGCGGCGGCAAGCGCTGACTCGTCGGTAGCGGATGCGCGGGAGGGAGCGCGGGTCGAGCGGCACCGGCCTGCCACTCCCCCGCATCCCGAAACGCACCAGACGGCCGAGCACCCAGCGGATCTGACCGCCCCTACCGCCTCGTGAAATGAGCCCATATCTTCGACCCCACCTCCGAGACCTCCTTGGCCGCCCTCGCTCTCGTGGTGTTCGCGCTCGTCACCGTCGGCGCGATCGCGCTCCTCCTCACGAGGCTGCCGGTCTGGCCCAGCTCGCGACTGCTGCTCACGCCGCTCGCAGCGCAGCACCGCCTGACCCGCCTCGACGACGACAGCCGTGGCTGGGAGACGGCGTTCGCGGGCGAACTCCTGTGGCTCGCCCACCGCGGCGCTCTCCGCATCCACGAGACAGAGGACGCGGGCGCCGCGCAACGGATCACCGATGCCGGCTACCGCGCCCCGCGCTCGACCGGATGGGAGATCGAATGGCTCGGTGCGGACCCGCTGCTCCCCGCATGGTCCAGCGCCGTCATCGACGCCTACTTCCCTGGCGGCAGGCGCGCCCGCGGCAACCGCGCGCGAGTAGACCGCACTGGCGGAGACGACTCCACCCGCCGCGCCGCCATGAAATCCGCGGTCGTCGCCGAGCTCGACCGCACCGGGGCCGACCGCACTGACCGCGACGGCTGGGTGTCCCGCCTGCTCGCCAGCCCGTACAGTCGGGCGTTCGCGGGACTGCTCATCGTGCCGATCGGGTTGCTCCTGCTCACCCCGTGGCTCCCCGGATGGGCGGTACCGATCTTCCTCATCGCACTCGCCGCGGTCGTCGCACTCACGTTCATCCGCCCACCGTTGCAGCGACGCTGGACGAAGCTCTGGGAGCGGTACCGGACCGAGAGCCAGCACCTGCACGAGCTCCCCCTCGACGAGCGCGGCACCGGAGCCACGCGGATCGTCTACCTCGACGCGTTCGCCGAGAACCTCGGCTTCGCAGACATCGTCGGATACGGGTCCTCAGAGGACATGGCACGCGGCTACGCGCAGCAGGCCGACGCGATGGTGCGCGAGGGATTGCTCGACGACATCCGTCCCGAGTGGCTGCTACCGGCCCGCGAACGGCCGACCCAGAAACAGCTCACCGACCTCATCGACGGGTTCCTCTTCACCGTGCGCTGAAGCCGACGCCGGGCGTGCGCGGATGCTCGCGGTGCGCGGACCCTCCTGCCCGCGCCGTGGGGCGGGCCCGCGCATCCACACCCCTAGCGGTGCGACGGGATGTGGAACGTCTTCACCTTGTCGCCCTCGACCGTGACGAACGCGCGCGACGTGCCATTGAAGCGGTTGCTGCGCCAGTCGAAGAACAGCTCAGTCGTGTCTCCCTCGGTGGTGGCATCCTTGATCACCATCTGAGCGCTCTGCCCGATGGCGTCGCTCTGCGACCAGCTGCTGACACCCTCACGACCCTCGAGCACGCGACCCCAGTCGTCGACCGAGCCATCCTCCGCGAACGCGTCGACGAACGCCTGCTCGTCTCCGCTGTTGATCGCGTCGACAAGAGCCTGCACCGGCGCAGGCACTGTGAAATCAGTCATGGAACCCCCATCTCTCCGCGGGCGAAGGCCGCCCGAACGGCCACAATGTAGCAAGCCCGCCTCCGGATTCCCGGGCTTGGCCGTAAGCTCGGAATCTCAGGATGCGCGGCAACCCGCCCTGCGCTTCCACCCTCCGCCTCTTTCCAAGGCAAGCCCGGCTCGTCAAAAACAGGCCACGTCAACAAGCAGAAGGTGAATTGAGCATGAGCGACTCCTCGCCCCTTGAAGTATTCGACCGTCGCGAGTCAGAAGTCCGCGGATACATCCGCTCGTTCCCCGTGGTCTTCGACCGCGCGTCCGGCTCCACCCTGGTGACCGCGGACGGCGACGAGTACCTGGACTTCTTCGCCGGCGCCGGCGTGCTCAACTACGGGCACAACAACCCGCTCTTCACGAAGGCCCTTGTCGAGTACATCGAGCACGGCGGCATCCTGCACGGGCTCGACATGGCGACGTCCGCGAAGCGCGCCTTCATCGAAGCGTTCGAGCAGTACGTGCTCGAGCCCCGCGGCTACGACTACAAGATCCAGTTCACCGGCCCGACCGGCGCGAACGCCGTCGAAGCCGCCCTCAAGGTCGCCCGCCAGGCGACCGGCCGCACCAATGTGGTCGCGTTCACGAACGGCTTCCACGGCCTCAGCCTCGGCGCCGTCGCCGTCACCGGCAACAAGAAGTACCGCGACGCCGCCGGCACAACCCTCGGCGATGTCACGCGCCTCCCCTTCGAGGGCTACCTGGGCGACAAGCTCGACACGCTCGACCTGTTCGAGAAGATGCTCGACGACACCGGCAGCGGACTCGACCTGCCCGCCGCTGTCATCGTCGAAGCCATCCAGGGCGAGGGCGGCATCAACGTCGCAAGCCCGGAGTGGCTGCGACGCCTCCGCACGATCACGGAGGAGCGCGGCATCCTCCTCATCCTCGACGAGATCCAGGCCGGCATCGGACGCAGCGGCTCCTTCTTCGCGTTCGAGGAGTCCGGCATCGTGCCCGACCTCGTCACCGTGTCGAAGTCGATCTCCGCGTCCGGCCTGCCCATGTCGCTGGTGCTGCTCCGCCCGGCCGTGGATGTGTGGAAGCCGGGCGCCCACACGGGCACCTTCCGCGGCAACAACCTCGCGTTCGTCACCGCACGCGTCGCCCTCGAGGAGTACTGGGCCGACGACGCCTTCATGACGCAGGTCGCCGAGCGCTCCGCTGAGCTCCGCGCGGGCCTCGAGGCGATCGCCGCCGACTACCCGCAGCTCGACTTCACGGTCCGCGGCCGCGGCCTCATGTACGGCATCGTCAGCCTCCGTGACCGCGACCTCCCCTCGCGCGTCTCCGCTGAGGCGTTCCAGCGCGGGCTCGTCATCGAGACCGCAGGCGCCTTCGAGGAAGTCCTGAAGTTCCTCCCCGCGCTCACGCTCACGAGCGAGGAGCTGCAGACGGGCCTCCGCATCGTGCGCGAAAGCCTCGACGCCGTCATCGCGGGTGACGACTCCGAGGCAGAGCACGCCGTCGAAGACCACGTCGCCTCGCACGCGTAGTTTCCTGGCCGGACGGCTGGGCTGCCAGGCGCATCCACCCCACCTCGGTGTGGAACATCCACACGAGGAATGCCTGTCCCTGAGCAGTGGGGCAGGCATTTCTCGTGTGGATGCGGGGGGGGCGAGCCAGCCCGACGCGCGTCAGTGCTTGCGGGTGCCGCCTCCGGAGAACGTCGAGCCGTAGGAGTGCGGCGCCGGCGCGTGTCCGAGATCGGGGTGTCGCGGCGTCGGCTCGGCTCCCCCAACCGGTGTCGGATCGGTGCGCTCCGCCGGTGACGGAGCCCGTTGCGCCTGCTCAGACGGTGCTGATTCGACGTGTCGTGGTGTCGGACGCGGAGCCGGGTACGACGGGGCCCGTCTGGACTGCGACGCAGGAGCAGGAGCAGGAGCAGAAGCAGGCGTTTGCGAGTCAGGCGAGTAAGCCGCAGGCGCGGACGAGGCGGGCGCAGGCCCGTACGGCGCAGGAGCAGGAGGTGCGTGTGGCGCAGGCATGTGGGATGCGGAAGCCTGCGATCCCGAGGCCTGCTGCACTGGCGCGGGGAGCCACGACGCTGGCCGCTCAGTCCGTCGAGGTGCGGCGGCCCATGGCGAGGGAGCGCTGGGCGAGCTGGGAGCCGCATCCGGGATCGCCTGCTGCACCGACAGCCCGAGAAGCGAGATGCCGCCGCTGGTGTCGGTGTCTTCGTGCAGGCCAGCGACTCCCGCTTCTCCCGCCCTGCGACGTTCGGCTTTGCGCAGCTCCGACGCGGCCTTGGCTTTCTTCGTTCGGCGACGCTGCACGAGGATCGCCACGAGCAGGCCGAGGCCGAGCACGAGCACGACGAGCAGTGCGAAGGCGACGATGGTGAAGATCTGATTGGTGCCGGCCATGACTGCGTCAGCTCAGCGCATCGGTCGGATCTTGAGCTCGTCGACCGCCCCACCAGCAGGGGTGTCGACGGCGAGACGCACGGCTTGCGCGACCGCCTGCGGCGTGAGGTAGCGCTCGCGCTCGTAGCTGCCCTGCTCGAACTGCCGCAGCTCGCGCTGCATGTCCGTGTCGACGCGGCCCGGGTGGATGCTGGACACGCGCACGCCATGTTCGCGTTCTTCCTCGCGGAGCGCGTCTGTCAGCGCGCGCAGGGCGAACTTCGTGCCGCTGTACACGCTGGTGCCCGCGCCGCTCGCGTAGCCGGAACCCGAGTTGATCATGACGACCGTGCCCTCGCTCGTTCGAAGCAGCGGCAGCAGGAGGCGGGTGAGGTCGGCCACGGCGAACACGTTGAGCTCGAAGGCGCGACGGAATCGCTCACGGGAGCTCTCTGCGATGGCGTCGTGCCCGCCGAGCACGGCCGCCGAATGCACGAGCACGTCGAGGCGGCGGATGCTGCGGGTCGCTTCTGCGAGCTGGCGCTCGTCGGTGAGGTCTGCGACGAACGGCGTCGCTCCCGGGATGCGCGCGGCGGCCTCGGCGACTGCGCGCGGTTCGCGCCCGCCGACCAGGACGTGGTGGGTGCGGCTCAGCTCGTGGGCGATGGCTTCGCCGATGCCGCGAGTCGCTCCCGTGACGAGCGCGACCGGCCGTCGGCGTTCGCCGTCGCGCTCATCGTCGACGGGTGAGGCGGCGTGGCCTGCTTCGGTCATGGATGTTCCCCCGGGATTCTGCGGTGCGTGACCGCGGACAGCCGCGGCTTCCACATTCTGCCACCGTCAGACCGCGCACAGCCTCCGAACCCGTCCCTCTGTGGACGGTATCCGACTCGCGTCCGACGGCTGGCCGTATGGCAGTCTGGTGCGGCCGACCCGCTCGAGAAAGTTCCCAGTGCTTCCCTTTCCTGCATCCGCTCACGCCGCCGCCACCAGACGATCAAGACGCCGCATGCTCGCAGCGGTCGCGCTCGCAGGTGTCGCGACCCTGCTGGTGGGGTGCACCCCCCTGGGCACGCAGTCCGCGCCGGCCGAGAGCGCCTCGTCACCCGAGGCCAGCCAGCTGGTGGCACTGACCGACGAGGTGGAGGCGGCTACCACTGACGGCGAGGCGTCGACCTCGTTCGCCGACGATGCGCTCGACGTGCTCGGCAAGCTCGACATCGCGCCGCGAGATGAGTGGGAGGAGTTCGACCGTGAGGGGTCGTTCGGCGAGGGCTGGCAGGACCCGGACGGCAACGGGTGCGATGCACGCAACGACGCCCTGGCCGCATCCATGACCGACGTCGACCTGAACCGCGACGGCTGCCGCGTCGACACCGGCGTCTTCATCGACCCGTACTCGGGCGACGAGATCGACTTCGAGCGCGGCCCCGACACGAGTCCGCTCGTGCAGATCGACCATGTGGTGGCGCTCGCGAACGCGTGGCGGACGGGCGCGAAAGAGCTGTCGTTCGTGGAGCGGGTCGAGCTGTCGAACGACCCCATGAACCTGCAGGCGACGGCCGGCTGGGTGAATGACGACAAGAAGAGCCAGGATGCGGCGAACTGGCTGCCCCCGCAGGAGTCGTACCACTGCACCTACGTGGCGCGGCAGATCGTGGTGAAGGCCACCTACAACCTGTGGGTCACGCAGGCTGAGCACGACGCGATGCGCGACGTGCTCGAGGGCTGCGCGTAACCGGGCGCTTCGAGGCGCGGGTGGCGGCCGTCGCGGCGCCAGACGGTCGCCGTCCCGCGCAGCAGATGGCGACCGCCCAGCCCGACATCACACGACCAGCAGCGTCGCCACGAGGATCACGAGCACAATGGCGAGGCCGACCCAGCTGAGCCACGCCCACCTCTTCGGCTGGAATCGCAGCGCCGGGGAGCGCAGCACGCCGACCGCGACCGCCGCGAGCGCGGGAGCGAGGGCCAGCCCGAAGGCCCAGCCGCCGACGCTCGCCCAGGGGCCGGCGAACCAGAGGCTCACGAGCCCCGACGCTGCGAGCAGCAGCCAGTTCACGATCGGCAGGGCGGCCTTCGAGCGGAACGCGAAGAGCAGCGCGAGACCGGACGCGATGAGGGCGAACCCGAACGTCACCCACAGGAGCAGCGCCCCCTGGGCGCCGAGGTCGGGCACCTCCGCCTCGGTCAGGAGCGAGACGGCGATGGGGTCGACGATCTGCTGCGTGTTGCCGAGCACCACGACCGCCTTGCCGGCGTCGCGGTCGAGCATGACGACGGACGCGAATCCACCGGTTCCACCGCTGTGCCAGGTGAGACTCGGGTTCGACGTCGCCGTCGGGTTGGTGACCTGCGTCGTCTGCCAGATCCAGCCGATGTCGCTGCCTTCGGCGAACTGCGCCGTCGGTTCGAGTGATGCGACGCCTGGGGCTGTGCCATCGAGGTTCGCGGACGCCCAGGCGGCGAGGTCGGCGACGGTGGTGGTCGTCGAGCTGCCGGTGGGCGCGTACCCCTCGCCCCACCAGGCGTCGGTTGGGATGCCGTTCGTCAGGAATCCGGGCGTCGTGTCCGCGGGAACTTCGGCCTCGGTCGTCGCGATGCTCGTCGACTCCATGCCGACGGGCCCGAGCACCCGCTCCTCGAGGAGCGCCGGGTAGCTGTCGGCGCCCGCCGCGTTCGTGAGCGCCGTGCCGAGCAGCGCGACGCCGAGGTTCGAGTAGAGGGGACCCTGCGCGGGGTCGACGGGCGCGGCCGCCGCATCCTGGACCATGACCTCGGTGGTCTGCGGCCCGTAGGGGTTGCCGCCGGAGAGCGACGCCGCGAGCGACTCGACGGCGAAGCTCGGCCCGAGGCGCGGGAGGCCCGAACTGTGTTGCGCGAGGCTCGCGAGCGTCACCTCACCGGCCGGGGTTCCCTCGAGCTCTGGGATGTGCGCCGAGAGCGGGTCTTGCGCGGTCACTTCGCCGCGGTCGATGGCGTCCGCGAACAGCGAGGCCGTGAAGGTCTTCGTGACGGAGCCGAGCTCGTACAGCGTCCCGTCCGTGGGCGCCGCGCCGTCTCGGCCCTCGCCTGTCTTGCCGACACCGGCCCAGGTCGTGCCCTCAGACGTGACCTCGGCGACGACCACCGAGCGGAAGCCGCCATGCCCACCCACCGCATCCACGACCCGCGCCGCGAGGGCCTCATCACCCGAGGTCTGCGTGCCGAGCGCCTGTCGCTGCGGGCCCACGAGCATCCCGAGCACGATCGCGACGAGCCCCGCGACGAGTGCGGCGATGACGAGGATGCGCTTGGCCGGGCCGCGCGGAGTCTCGTCACCAAACGGGGCGGGTGCGCCGGTCACCGCGCTCGCTGCGGGGGAAGGCGAAGGCGGCGACTGCGGATGCTGCGCTCCCGCCGGGTTCTGCGGCTGGCGTTCGTGTGTCATGCGCTTCCCCTTGCTCTCGATCTGCGCTCGCTGCGGTGGCTCGCTGTTCCCTTCAACGCTACGAGCGACCACCGACACCGGCCTCCACCGTGGGCGGGAGATGTCTCCCCCGCCCGCCGGAGATGGCACAGGGAGCGCGCATCCGTCGCACGGCGTCGTCCGGCGGCAAGGCCGGGCTCGGCGTGGGAAGATCGAGGGATGAAGATCCTGTCGATCCAGTCGTCGGTCGCCTTCGGGCACGTGGGCAACTCGGCTGCGGTGTTCCCGCTGCAGCGCCTCGGACACGAGGTGTGGCCGGTCTCGACCGTCGTGTTCTCGAACCACACGGGCTATGGCGCTTGGCGCGGCCCGCTCCTCCCAGCGTCGGACGTGCGCGACGTGATCCTCGGCGTGGAGGAGCGCGGTGCGCTCGCGCAGGTGGATGCGGTGCTCTCCGGCTACCTGGGCGGCGAGGAGATCGTCGATGTCGTCGTCGACGCGGTGAAGCGCACCAAGGAGCTCAGCTCCGCCGCGACGTACACGTGCGACCCCGTCATGGGCAACGCGAAGTCTGGCTGCTTCGTCGCCCCCGCCATCCCGGAGCTCATCCGCGAACGGGTCGTGCCGGTCGCCGACATCCTCACGCCGAACCAGTTCGAGCTCGGCTTCCTCACGCGCACGACGCCCGCGACGATCGACGAGACCCTCGATTCGGTTGACCTGGCCCGCGACCTCGGCCCGCGCACGGTGCTCGTCACGAGCGTCGAGCGCCCAGACCGCCCGGAAGGCACCATCGAGATGATGGCGGTCGATGACACGGGCGCCTGGATCGTGCAGACCCCGTACCTGCCGTTCAAGGCGAACGGATCGGGCGACGTCACCTCTGCGCTCTTCACGGCGCACTACCGCACGTCCGGTTCGGCGTCCGAGGCGCTCGCAGCGACGGTCTCCAGCGTCTTCGACCTGCTGCAGATCACGCTCGACTCGGGTGAGCGTGAGCTGCAGATCGTCGCGGCTCAGGACGCGTTCGCGAACCCCCGCATGCAGTTCCAGGTGCGCCAGATCCGGTAGCTACTGCGCCGTCGCTTCGCCGTCGCGGCGAAGGTTGTGGCGAAATGCTGTCCGATCACGCCCAGACAGCACTTTGCCACAACCCTGTCGAGGGCTGGCCGGAGCAGGGGCGTTGAGCGCCAGACCGCGACCGCACCGCACCGCACCGCTAGACGAGCACCCCGCCCTGCATGACCCAGTCGAGGCGCGACTCGGCGAGCACGCTCACGTCGTCGAGCGGGTCGGCGGATGCGGCGATGAGGTCGGCGTGCGCGCCCGGCGCGATCACGCCGAGTTCCCCCTCCCGCTGCAGCAGGCGAGCCGCGGTGGTCGTGGCGCTGCGGACGATGTCGAGCACCGGCATGAACTCGGCGCGCACCTCGAACTCGCGGGCCTGGTGGCGCTGCATGCCGCCCAGCAGGTCGCTGCCGTAGCAGAGGTTCACGCCACCCTTGTGGGCTTTCTCGAGCGCGACCTTGCCACCCTCGAGCACGTCGGAGACCTTCTCCCAGTTGTCCTGCGGCAGCCCGTGCTCGCGTCCCTCCTCCATGAGCGCCCAGTAGGTGACGAGGTTCATGGTGAGGAACGCGTCGTGCTCGAGGAACAGGTCGATCGACTCGTCGTCGAGCAGGTTGCCGTGCTCGATGCCGCGCACGCCTGCCCGCAGGGCGCGGTTGATGGCCCGGGCCGTGTACGCGTGCGCCGTGACGTAGCGGTTCGCGGCGGTCGCCTCCTCGACGACGGCCTCGATCTCCTCGACGGAGAACTGCGTGGAGTCGACGCGGTCGGTGGGTGAGGCGACGCCTCCGCCCGCCATGATCTTGATGTGGTGGGCGCCGCGGCGGATCTCGTCGCGGGCCGCGTGACGGACGGCGGAGATGCCGTCGACGACCCGGCCGATGTGCGAGCAGGTGTACTCTCCGTCGTGGCTGTCGCGTCCACGCGAGCGGGGATCGCCGTGCCCGCCGGTCTGGGAGAGCGCCTTGCCGCCGAAGAAGAGGCGCGGGCCGCGCACGAGTCCGTCGACCTGCGCGTCGTGCAGGCCGAAGTCGGCGCCGGCGACGTCGCGGACCGTCGTGAAGCCCCGGCTGAGCATGTCGCCCATGAGCTTCGCGGCCTGCAGCGCCACGTAGTTCGGCGACTCCTCGCCGATGGATGCCAGGTCGGCCGTGTGCGCGGTGACGTGCACGTGGCAGTCGATGAGGCCGGGCAGGAGGTAGCGACCGGATGCATCCAGTTCCTCGACCCCGCCGGCGGCGGCGACCTCGCCGCCGACCTGCTCGAAGCGACCGCCCCGGATCGACACGTCGCCCGTTCGGTACTCGCCCGCGTCGACGTCGAGCCAGGTGGCGTTGCGGATGATGAGGTCTGCGGTCATGCGGATGCTCCCTGCTGCTTGGCGCTCTCCACGCCGGTGTCGATGATCTGAACGGCGCGCTCCTGCGCCGTCGGGGTGTAGGTGCCCTCTGGTGCGCACATGTTGACGGTCGCGAGCGGCGCCCCGTCTGGTCCGGGGATGGGCACGTTGAGGATCGACCCGCAGCCGAGCGCCTTGATGGTGCTGGCGTCGTCGAAGATCCGGTCGAGGTCGGCCGGGGTCGCGCCGAGGAACGGCTCACCGGAGTCGCGGCAGGCGGCGACCCAGTCGGGTGAGACCTGCGTGGCGACCTGCTTGGTCCCGCCGACGGGGTACTCGTCGGCGTGCGAGCTGTAGACGCGTTCCATCACCTCCCCGCCCTGGGTGAAGCGCAGCACCGTGAACAGCACGACCCCCACTTCCTCCTCGATGGTGTGGTGGATGCTCGCCCAGTCGACCGCATCCAGCGCCGTCTCACCGCCCTGCTCGCTCTGGCCCTGCTGTCCGCCTCGCACTCGTTCGCCGTTGGGGGTCATGCGTTGCTGCCTTCCTTGTCGATGGTCGTGGTGATGGCGCCCTTGCCGCTGTTGGTGATGTCCTCGAGCGAGCGTCCTGCTGTGCGCACCGCGAAGAGCAGCGTGCAGGCGACGCCGATGACCAGCACCGTCGTGGTCATGCCGAAGACGCCCACGAAGCCCCACTGGGCGGCGAAGGTGCCGATGATGATGGGCGCGGTGATCGATCCGATGCGGCCGAACGAGGAGCTCATGCCGACGCCCGTGGCGCGCAGCCAGGTCGGGAAGACCTCTGGCGTGTAGGCGTAGACGCCGGCGTAGGTGCCGTTGAGGAAGAAGGAGAGCACGATGCCGGCGATGGTGACCATGATGGGGTCGTTGGCCTGGCTCATCCACAGCGCGGCCCCGGCTGAGCCGATCAGGTAGAGCGCGATCGTGAACTTCCGGTCGAGCTTCTCGTTGAGGTAGGCGGCGCTGAAGTAGCCGGGGATCTGCGCGAGGTAGATGTAGAGCGAGTACGTGAAGCTGGTGGTGACGTCGATGCCGCGGTCGACGAGCAGCGTCGGGATCCAGGTGAAGAAGCCGTAGTAGGAGAACGTGATGACGAACCAGATGAGCCAGGTGGTGGCCGTGATGCGCCACATCGTGCGGCCCCAGAGGAACTTCACGGCCTTGATGAAGCCGAACTTGACGGGCGCTTCCTCTTCCGGCGCGTTCGGGTCGACTGCGGGCAGGTCGTTGCCGGTGGATGCCCGCACCCGGTCTTCGAAGCTCGCCACGACGGCCTCGGCTTCCGCGTGCCTGCCGACGCTCGCGAGGTAGCGCGGCGACTCGGGGAGCGAGCGCCGCCACCACAGCAGCATGACGATGGGGAGGAAGGTGAGGACCTGCGCCCAGCGCCAGCCGTCGTCGGAGGCTGGGACGACGAAGCGGCCGATGAGGGCTGCGGCGACGAAGCCGAACGAGAAGAACCCGGCGAGGGTGCCGACGAACCAGCCGCGGCGGTGCTTCGGGACGAACTCGGAGAGGAAGGGCGCGATGATGGCGCTCTCGGCCCCGGCGCCCATGCCGGCGATGATGCGCATGAAGAGGAAGACCTCGAAGTTCCATGAAAGCGCCGCGACGAGGGAGGCGACCGCGTAGAGCACGAGCGACCACATCATGACCTTCTTGCGGCCGATCTTGTCGCCGAGGTAGCCCGCGAGGAGCGCGCCGAAGAGGAAGCCGAACGGTGCGGCCGAGCCGACGAGGCCCAGCTGCGCGGCCTCCAGGCCGAACACGTCGCGGACGCTCGGCATGAGGAAGGCGACGATCGCGCCGTCCATGCCGTCGAAGGTGTAGCCGAGCCCGCCGATGAGCAGGAGCGCGTAGTGGGGTCTGCTGATCGGCAGGCGATCGAGCCGTGCGGTGAGTGACAACGGAGTCTCCTGGGGGATCGGGAACGTCGGTGTTCGAGAAAGCTTGATCCAGCAACCCCCATCATGCAATACAGATTGCAGAAATGTAACCCGCGCGAAATCTCTTGCAGAATTGCACCCGTCTGGTCCCCGTCACGAGCATCCAGGGGCCGATCCGTGCTGAAATGAGGGCATGTCCGCCGCCGAGCCGCCCACCGCAGACGAGACGCGACTCTCCCCAGACGCCTGGCTGCGTGGGATGCTCGCGGCCCGGAATCTGGGCCCCACCAGCCAGAAGCTCGCGAACTACCTCGTGACGAACATCAACGCGGTCAGCTACGCGCAGGCGTCGGAGATCTCCGCGTCCGCCCAGGTGAGCGCATCCACGACCACGCGCCTCGCGCAGCAGCTCGGCTTCAAGGGGTGGCCGGACCTGCAGCAGGCGCTGCGCACCCGCTATCTGGCGCAGCTCTCCATGGTGGATATCGCCGAGATCCACGGCCTCACCGACACCCCGTTCCAGAACGCGCTCCGCAACGACTCCGAGCTGCTGGCCGCGACGATGCGCGACGTCGACGACGTGGCCATCGCCCGCGTCGCGGCGGCGGTGCAGTCAGCGAAGCGGGTGCACGTGACCGCGATGGGCAGCTTCGCCGCGGTCGGGCAGGCGCTCGTCCACAACCTGCAGATCGCCGGCTACCACGTGCACGCGCTCCTCGACCGCGACAGCGCGCTCTCCAACAGCGTCGCGCAGATGGGCGACGGCGATCTGCTCATCGTCTGCAGCTACTGGCGGCATTACCGCACCATCGTCGCGGCCGCCAACGCCGCGCACCGGCAGGGCGCGACGGTCGTGGCCCTCACCGACTACCTGCCGCCTCAGCTCGAGGGCGCAGTGGACGACCTCATCATGATCCCGGCGGAGGGCACGTCGTTCTTCCCGTCGCTCACCGTGCCCATGGCCGTGCAGCAGGGGCTCGTCGCGACGCTCGCCCAGCTCGACCCGGAGGCCACGAAGGTGCGCATCGACGCGGCCGAGCGGCTGTGGAACGAGCTCGACATCCTCATCGACCCGCGCGCGACGGAGTAGCCCCGGCCTCGCTCATGCGTTCCGGCTTCAGAACATGGGGTGGTCGTGGACGCTCGTGACCGGCACCGCCTGCAGCACGTCCCAGTGCTCGACGATTCGCCCGCCCTCGAAGCGGTAGATGTCGGCGACCGCCGCATCGGGCGCCCCCGGTCGGGATGCGCGCACGTGCACCATCGCGAGGTCCCCGTCGACGAGGATGCGCTCGACGCTGAACGTCGCATCCGGCGACCCGTCGAACTTCGGAGTGAGGGCATCGACGGCGGCGGCCGGCCCGTCGGCGATGGTCGGGTTGTGCTGCCGGTAGTCGTCGGCGACCAGATACTCGAACGCCTCGGCGACGCGCTTGCGCACGTAGAACAGCTCGACGAAGTGCTGGAACGCAGCGCGGTTGTCCGTCATCGGGAGGTCACGACCTTCGGGTTGGAGGGAGCGCCGGTGCCGACGCTGGCCTCACCAGCCTGGCCTCCAACGTCCTGAAACGCACATCACGGGTGCGAATGCGGGGCATCAGCCGGCGAGCCGGGACGTGGCTCGGCCGCCGCTCACCCCTTCGGATGAAAGGGAGAGCCGGATGCGCGCTCGCGACCATCCGCGTCCGAAATCGCCCCTAGCTTGGTGACCATGCTCAGACTGCGAGATCGCCTCCCCGCCGCTCCCGCACTGCGGTGGCTCCTCGAACCCGCGGTCGGTGCACTCTTCATCACCATGTGGTGCTTCGCCGAGGTCGGACGGTGGGGCAGCTACCTGCCCCTCTACGCCGCTCCGCTGATGTACGCCATCGCCATCGGCCTCTCGCGGCGGTACCCGAGGGTGGCGCTTGTCATCGGGCTGGCAGTGCCGCTCCTGCAGCTGGTCTGGGCGATCCCGATGGCGGACTCCACCGGGTGGCCCATCCACTTCGGCATGCCCATCGTGGTGTTCTTCGTCGCACTGAACACCATGGGCCTGACCCGCTGGATCGCGCTGGGAGCCGGCGTCGTGCACGGCATCGGGATCGCGTTCCTGTTCGTGTACGCGGGCCAATGGCTCCTCTGGTCTGGGCCGCTCGGCGGTGGCACGATGGGGTATCTCTCCGGCGTCAACAACTACACCCCGAGCGGCGAGCTCGTCTACCAAGAGGGGTGGGACGGGCCGACGGAGGGGAACAACGTCGTCCAGGTCGTGTACAACGACCAGGGCAGCATGCAGTTCATGAGCGTCGGCGGCCCCATGTCCGAGCTCATGCTCCAGACGGCTGCGCAGCTGGCCTTCATCTTCGCGCTCGTGGCCGCAGCGGCCTGGGTTCTCGGCGTCGCCATCCAGTACGCGATCAAGCGGCGGCGCGACCAGGCGATTCGCGCCGCCCTCGCTGGCGAGCTCTCGGCGTCCTCCGCGGAGGTGCTCGTCCTCCAGGAGCGCTCCCGCATCGCCCGCGAGGTCCACGACGTGCTCGCCCACTCGCTGACCGTGACGATCTCGATGGCGGACGGCTCTCGGCTGCTGCGAGAGTCACGCGGCGAACCTGCAGACGACCTGCAGAAGATCGCCGACAACGCCCGCAGCACGCTGCTCGAGCTGCAGGGCCTGCTCGAGGGCATAGGAGGCCAGGGGTCCGCTCCGCAGCCGAAGCTCGACGAGCTGGACGCCCTCGTGGAGCAGGCATCAGAGACCGGGTTGAACGTCGAGCTGCGCAACCTCGGAGAACGCAAGCGCCTCTCTCAGGTGCAGGAGCTGAGCGTGTTCCGCATCGTCCAGGAGAGCCTCACGAACGCGATGAAGCACGCCGGTTCCGAAGCGTCGGCGACCGTCTCGCTCGACTGGCGCGGGGCCGGGCTGTCGCTCAACATCGTCAGCATGGGAGTGGGTGACGACGACTTCAAGGCCGAACCCGCGGAACGCTCTGGCCTCGGCGTGGCCGGGATGCGCGAGCGCGCTCGCCTCGCGGGCGGTTGGCTGACCGCCGGGGCAGAGCCTTCCGAGAACCAGACCAGCGGCCACCAGACGTTCGTGGTGACGGCGTTCATCCCGACGCAGGACATCATGCCGAAGGTAACCGGCACCGAAAACGCTCAGAGCGCGAGCCCAGTCACGGTCGAGACCGCATCCGATGAGGACAAGCAGTGATCGACGACACCGACACCCAGCCCATTGCAGTCGCGACGGCGCAGCCGAACCTGGCCCCGCGCATCCGCGTCGCCCTCGTCGACGACCAGGAGCTGTTCGTCTACGGCATGCGGATGCTCGTCGAGTCGCAGCCGGACCTCGAGCTGATCGGCACTGCGGCGGACGGCGAGGAAGCCGTCGAACTGGTCGTCGCCGAGCGCCCTGACGTGGTGCTCATGGACATCCGGATGCCCGGCCTCAACGGCATCGCCGCGACGAGACGCATCCTGGAGGCCGCCCCGTACGCCGACGAGACCGGGCCGCGCCCGCGCATCGTCATGCTGACGACGTTCCGGCAGGATGAGGCGGTGCTGCAGGCCATGCACAACGGCGCGAGCGCCTACGTGACGAAGGATGCGACGCCCGAGATGCTGCTCGACACGATCCGCGCCGTGCACGCGGGCGACGCCCCGGCTATGCCGGTCGGGCGCATCGCGCGCGGTGCCGCCCCGGCTGTGGCGCCCGCCGAGATCGCCCCTCGCCCTGACCTCGCGATCGCCGCCCTCTCTCCCCGCGAGCGCGAGATCTTCCTCCTCGCGGCGAAGGGGTTGCGCAACAGCGAGATCGCGGCGGCCGCGTTCGTGAGCGAGGCGACCGTGAAGACGCACGTGCGCAACGTGCTCGCGAAGCTGGAGCTGTCGAGTCGCGCGCAGATCGTCGTGTTCGCCTACGAGCACCGCCTCGTCACGGGCTGAGCCGTTTCCTGACGCACACCCGCGGCGGCCCTCCCCGCGCGCAGAGATGTGGCGAAGCGCTGGCGGCTATCTCGCTGGCAGCACTTCGCCACAGCTCTGCAAGCTTGGGCTCGGCCGGGCGTCGCGCGAGGCCGAACTGGCGGCGCTGCTTCCCCTCACCTCGACTTGACACCGCTGTCCTCACGGACAAAAGTACAACTGGTACAGACCAGTGAGTCATCTCGAGAAGCGGAGCCCGCAGAATGATCGTCAGCGCCGCGAACGTCATCACTCCGGAACACCATCTCTCGCCCGGATGGGTGGAGATCGACGGGGACTCCCTGCTCCGGGTTGCCGCGGGGCGACCCCCGGCCGACCGGCGCGACGTCGTCGACCTCGGCGACGCGACGATCGCGCCCGGCTTCGTGGACGCGCACGTGCACGGCGGCGGCGGCGCTTCGTTCGACGGCGGCCGTCGGGATTCCGCCGAGACGGCGGCCCGCACGCACCTCGAGCACGGCACGACCTCGATCGTCGCGAGCCTCGTCACGGACGCCGTCCCGGCGATGCGCGAGTCGATCTCCGGCCTGGCGACGCTCGTCGAGGAGGGGACACTCGCGGGCATCCACCTCGAAGGGCCGTGGCTCAGCCCCCTGCACCCGGGCGCCCACGCGCAGCAGCACCTCATCGAGCCGAGCGGCGAGGATGTCGCCGCCCTCCTGGAGGCAGGGCGCGGCAAGGTGCGCATGGTCACGCTCGCGCCTGAGCTGCCAGGTGGCCTCGACGCCATCCGGGCGCTCACCGAGGCCGGGGTCGTCGCCGCGATCGGACACACGGACGCGACGTACGACGTCGCCCGTGACGCGCTCGACAGCGGCGCTACCGTCGGCACTCACCTGTTCAACGCGATGCGGACGCTGCACCACCGCGAGCCCGGACCGGTCGCGGCGCTCCTCGAGCATCCCGACGCGGTGATCGAGCTCATCGCGGATGGCACGCATCTGCATCCCGCGGCCCTCCGCCTCGCCGCGGTCGCGAAGCCGCACCAGTTCATGCTGGTGACGGACGCCATGTCGGCGGCCTGCATGCACGACGGCGACTACGTGCTCGGCTCGCTCGATGTCGAGGTTCGGGGCGGTGTCGCCCGCCTCACGGAAGGTGGCGCCATCGCCGGTTCGACGCTCACGATGGCCCAGGCCGTGCAGTACGCCGTCGGCGTTGCCGGCCTGCCACTGGTGGACGTCGTGCGCGCAGCGACCGCGACACCCGCCGCGACCATCGGACTCAAGCGAGTGGGTGCGCTCGCCGCCGGGAACTACGCCGACCTCGTCGTCCTGGATGCGTCGCTCGGCGTGCAGCGCGTCATGCGGCGCGGCGAGTGGGTGCGCTGAGCACTCGTCGCGGGGTGCCCCATCCAGTAGGTTCATCACCATGGACCGGACGTCGACGCCTCTGCGAGCGACCGCGGTCGGCCTCATCCTGGCGGCGAGCCTCACCGGCTGTTCTTCCGACCCCGTCGATCTGGCTCCGACGTTTGCCTCCTCGGGCGTCAGCACCGACCAGACAGGATCGCAGCCCGAGGCTCGTTGGGCGGTTGATCGCACCGGGGTCGTCGTGACCTACGAGACCACCCTGCTCGCCCCGTGTTCGTTCGAAACGTCAGCGACCATCAAGCAAGTCGACGAGCACAACTTCACCCTCGAGTTCGCGAGCACCTTCGAACTGAACTACCACACGGTGGGTGACGAGGATGGCTTCGGCCCGGCCACGTCCGCACCCGGCTGCAACGGAGACTGGCCGACCACGTCCATCCACGAGTTCGTGGAATTCCCAGACGAAGCGACCCCAGAGGGGCCCATCTTCCTCGACCTGAGCTTCCCGGACACGGAACGAGCCTTCGAGTTCACACTCGCCTAGCTCGGTTCAGAACGGCCGCAGCGAGCAACGCGCCAGCAGGCGCGACCGTGTCTCCGTGATGACTTTCCGCGACCGTGATGGGTTTTTACCCACCACCGGTCGCCGAAACCCAGCACGAGCATCCCAGAAACCCATCAGGGCCGCGAGAACCCCACACGGTCAGCCTCGAACAGGGCGTCGGGAGGATCACCGTTCGGCCGAGGATGCTGCCCCCTGCTTCTGCCCCTGCCTACGCCTGCGGCTGCACCCCGGCGCGGTGTTCGACCGTGTACCGGTAGTAGTCGGCCATGGTGAGCTCGGACGCTGCGGCTTCGTCGATGACGATCGTCGCCCGGCGGTGCAGCTGCAGCACGGAGCCGGGCCACATCGAGGAGACGGGCCCTTCGACCATGGCTGCGACGGCGCGCGCCTTGGAGGCGCCTTGGGCGACGAGCACGACGCTTCGCGCGTCGAGGATGGTGCCGAGCCCCTGCGTGAGGCAGTGCACTGGCACATCCTCTGCCTTGTCGAAGAAGCGCGCGTTGTCGTCGCGGGTCTTCGGGGCGAGCGTCTTGACGCGGGTGCGCGAGGAGAGGGAGGAGGTGGGCTCGTTGAAGCCGATGTGTCCGTTGGCGCCGATGCCGAGGAGCTGCACGTCGACGCCTCCCGCGGCGAGGATCTTGGCCTCGTAGTCGGCGCAGGCCGCGTCGAGGTCGGATGCGAGGCCGTCCGGCACGTGCACGCGTGAGGGGTTCAGTCCGAGCGGTTCGACGACCTCGCGCCCGACCACTGCGTGGTAGGACTCCGGATGCGATCGGGGGATGCCGACGTACTCGTCGAGCGCGAAGGCGGTCACCCTGCTGAAGTCGAGTCCCGCGTCCCGTCGCGCGGCGAGCGCGCGGTACGTCTCCAGGGGGCTCGAGCCGGTGGCGACTCCCAGCACTGCTTCCGGGTTGCCCGCGACGACATCCGCGATGCGTCCGCCGGCGAAGGCGCCGACTTCCGCCGGCCCGGCCATGATGACAACTTCCATGCGCTGCTCCTAGAGATCGACGACGATCGGTGTGCCTCAGCCAAGTCTTGTGGAGGTCCGGCCTGATCGGCGAGGCGTGTTGCGCATCACCTTACCGGCAAAGCCCTGAGTGGTCTAGTCCACATGCACGAAGGGGTGAGCCGCCGAACCCGGCAGCTCACCCCTCGACTCGGTGTGGATCAGCGTCAGCGCAGCTTCAGCTCCACATCCGTGCCTCCGAGCACGATGACCGGCGTCACGACCGGGTGCCCAGCGGCGCGGATGGCCTCGAGGTCGAACCGCAGCAGCGGGGTGCCCTCGGTGACCACATCCCCGACCGAGACGAGCGTCTCGAACCCCTGGCCCTTCATCTCCACGGTGTCCACGCCGACGTGAACGAGCACCTCGGTGCCATCCTCGAGCCTCATCGCGACCGCGTGGCTTGTCGGGAAGACGTGGGCGACGGTGCCGTCAGCTGGAGCCCACACGGTGTCACCCGTCGGCTCGACTGCGACACCTGGCCCCATGATGCCCTCGGAGAAGGTCGCATCCGGAACCTCGGAGAGCGGCACGACGCGACCCGCGACCGGCTGACGCAGCGTGAGCACGGTCTTCGTGGCGACGCCGCCCTGCGGGCCTTCACCTGCGCCTGCATCAGCAGCAACGACCGGCGCGGCGACTGCCGCAGCTGGAGCTTCGACGCGGCCGGCGATGAGGTCCTCCATCGCGTCCTTCACGAACTGCACCTCGAGGCCGTAGATGACCTGCACGGACTTCCCGCCCGGCTTCATGATGCCCGCGGCGCCCGCCCGGCGGATGGCAGCGTCGTCGACCTTCGACACGTCGGCGATCTCCATCCGGAGCCGCGTGGCGCAGTTGTCGAGCTCGAGCACGTTGTCCTTGCCGCCGAGCCCCTTGAGGATCGCGGAGGCCTGGCTCAGGAACTTCGACGACCCCGTCGACGTCTCATCCACTTCGACTTCCTCGTCTTCACGACCCGGCGTCTTCAGGTCGAAGCGCTTGATGATGAAGTAGAACGACACGAAGTAGATGACGAACCAGACGGCGCCCGCCAGGAAGATCGCCCACGGGTTCTGCGCCAGCGGGTTGACCCAACCGAGCATGAGGTCGATGAACCCGCCGGAGAACCCGAAGCCCATACGCACCGGCAGCAGCGCCATGATGAACATTGAGATGCCCGTGAAGATCGCGTGGACGACGTACAGCGCCGGCGCGAGGAACATGAACGCGAACTCGAGCGGCTCCGTCACGCCCACGAAGAAGGAGGCGAAGGCGCCGGACAGCAGGATGCCCGCGGTGACCTTGCGACGGTTGGTCTTGGCCGTGAGGTACATGGCGAGTGCGGCACCTGGGAGGCCGAACATCATGATCGGGAAGTAGCCGGTCATGTACTGGCCTGTGACGCCTGCCGTGCCCGTGCCGTTGAGGAAGTTGCCGAGGTCGTTGATGCCGGCGACGTCGAACCAGAACACCGCGTTGAGCGCGTGGTGCAGGCCGAGCGGGATGAGCAGGCGGTTGAAGAAGCCGTAGAGGCCAGCGCCGACCGGGCCGAGCCCGACCATCCACTCACCGAACGAGACGAGGCCGCCGAACAGGACCGGCCACACGAAGTAGAGGACGAGCGCGACGACGAGGGATGCGCCGGTCGTGACGATCGCGACGGAGCGCTTGCCGGAGAAGAACGACAGGGCGGCCGGCAGCTGGACGTCCTTGAACTTGTCGTAGCAGTAGGCGCCGATGAGGCCGCAGATGATGCCGACGAACGCGTTCTCGATGCGACCGAAGCCGATGTTCACGTCCTCGACGGCGATGCCCTGCAGGGTTGCGACCGTCTCGGGGCTCAGGAGCCGTGTGACGACGAGCCACGACACGAGTCCCGCGAGCGCGGCGGTACCGTCTGGCTTCGATGCCATGCCGATTGCCACGCCGAGCGCGAAGAGCAGGGGCAGGTTGTCGAGGAGCGCGCCTCCCGCTGCGGTGAAGAAGGCCTGGACGAAGTTCTCGCCGGCCGTGTTGAGGATCCAGTACCCGATACCGGACAGGATGGCCGCTACCGGCAGGACAGCCACCGGCAGCATGAGTGACTTGCCGAGTTTCTGGAGATATTTCATGACGAGACTCCGTGGTCAAAGGAAAAGTTAGGGGGACTCTACTTGGAAAATCCGCCCTGGTATAGACCAGAGTTCGTCGGTGGTGCGGTTTACTTCACGAGAAGGGCAGCGTGAGGCGCTCCTGCAGGGGGAAGGTGAGCTCGAAACGATCCGCGGGGAACGTCGCCCGCGAGTACGACATGGGCAGGCCGCGGGCGATCGCGGCTCGCGTGAGGCGCAGAACCGGGTAGCTCGCGGCGATGCCGAGCACCTCGATCTCTTCGGGGCTCGGCAGCGTGGCCGTGACCACCTCGACGCCCTCCGTCGGCAGCAGATCGAGGGTCTCGAGCATCTCGTAGAGACTCCCCTTCGCCGTCTCCTCGTTGAGCTGGGGAACCAGCGCCGCGGGAAGCCACTCGTCCTCGAGCGCGAGCGGGCGGTCGTCGCCGAGGCGCAGCCGGCGCAGGTGGATGGTCTCGGCGTCCGGTGGGAGCTGCAGGTGCTCATCCACTTCGGCCGGGCGGTCGGTACTCCGCACGAACGACAGCACCTGCGTCTCTGCGTGCATCCCGTGCTCGCGGACCGCGCTCGCGAACGAGCGCAGCCGAACCTGGAGGGAGACGGGCGGGGCGAGCTTCTCCGTACCGATGCCGCGCTTGGTGCGGACGAGGCCCTCGCGTTCGAGGACGTCGATCGCGGCACGCACCGTCATCCGCGCGACTCCGAGCTCCGCTGCGAGCGTGCGCTCCGAGGGCAGCAGCTCGCCCGGCGAGAGTGATTCGGCGAGGGCGCGAACACCCTGGAGAGCTGTTGAACCACTGACCCTTGCCATGTCGCAAGTATCCCACCGCGTCCGGACCCGGGCGCGGTCATCCGGCTCGCAATCGCCGCCCCGCATGCGCCGGTAGGTCACTTGACGCCCGTTCGCGGCCTCGGGAAGGACTGAAACTGACCCAACGGTCAGCGCGGATGCATGGGTGCGCGGCAGTTCGGAGGCGCCTCACCCCAGCTCGCTGCCGCTCGACCCCGGGCCTCCGTACCGGCGGTAGGCGAGGAGCGCGGCTCCGACACCGAGAAGGCCAATGGCCAGGCGTCGCGCCTGCGAGGCTCTCCATCCACCCGTGACGGCGCCCTCGTCGGCGACGGGATGCAGGACGGTTCCGTCGGTGTCGTCGGCGGGACCGCGAAGTCCGACGAGGTCCATCGTGGCGCGGATCCCACGATCGTAGACGCCTGGGAAGAGCGTGAAGAGCGGGATGCCCGCCGACTGCACGCGGCCGACGGTTCTCGAGTTGCGGGCTCCGGGGCGTGTGGCGCGAACGACAGCCGCGGCAACTCGATGCGGGGACACGGCCGGGGGAATCGCTCGGGGTTGCCGACCGGTCCTGTTGCCTGCCCGCTGATAGCCGGGGGTATCGATGGTGGCGGGCGACACGACGCGCACGTTGATGCGCGGCTCGGACAGGAGCTCCTGTCGAAGGGAGTGCGCGAACCCCTGCACACCGAATTTGCTCGCCACGTACGACGAGACGTACGGGGCCGAGACCTGCCCGAACACGGAGGCGATGAGCACGAATGTCCCGCGGCCCTGCGCACGGAACACGGGCAACGCGGAGCGCACGCCGTTGACCTGGCCGAGGAGATTGGTGGCGACCACCTGGTCGAAGAGCTCCGGCGGGACTTCCTCGACACGGCCGTAGGCGAGCACTCCCGCGGCTCCCACCCACACGTCGATGCGGCCGAACCTGTCGATCGCCGCGCGGACGAGGCCGTCGACCTCGGATGCCCGCGAGACGTCGGTCGGCACGATGAGCGTCTGCGCTCCGAGCGCCGCGCATTCGGCGGCGGTCGCCCGGAGCGCCATCTCGTCG
The DNA here is from genome assembly GCF_002931575.1 of Pseudoclavibacter sp. RFBA6. Classification (NCBI taxonomy): domain Bacteria; kingdom Bacillati; phylum Actinomycetota; class Actinomycetes; order Micrococcales; family Microbacteriaceae; genus Pseudoclavibacter; species Pseudoclavibacter sp. RFBA6. The sequence goes on from NZ_PSUA01000015.1 coordinate 56,628, forward strand.
CGGGCTGCGAGGACGAGGTTGTCGCCTCGCCTCGCGAAGGCGAGGGCCGTCGCGCGGCCAGCGCCCCGCGACCCGCCGGTCACCACGACGGTGCGCGCCCGGCTCACGGTTGCTCGTCTGCGGCGGCGGGGATGGGGAAACGGACATTGGGGCTCGACACGTCCCCGAAGCTACGCGGCGGCTCCGACATCTTGCACGGCCTTGACTTCCCAGGCTGCCCGCGTCACTCGGTCAGCCGATGCTGACCTGCGACTTGTCGAAGGCGACGTAGCCGGCGAAGCCGTGGCCGACCTTCTCGGCCGCACCGGCGAAGGGCTCCGGGTAGCTCCACGCGGCGTCGCGGTGCGTCTCACCATCCGTCACCACGTCCCAGTACTGCGCGTGGCCCTTCCACGGGCACGTGTACTGCGTTGCGCTCTCGGTGAATGCTCCCGACGTGAGCGAGGACGGCGGGAAGTAGTGGTTGCCCTCGATGCCGACGAGCTCGGACTCGGGCGCTTCGGCGACGACGGTTCCGTTGACAGTTGCCTTCATGATGCTTCCTCCGATGGGTAGCGAGTGGGGAGACGGGAAGCGTCGCCCCACAGGCTGGGAGAACGATGATGCCCGTGGCATGCGCGCCGCGCGTACCTGGGAGAACGTCGGCAGAGCCACGGGCCGGTTGCCCTACTCTCAACGGCGGGGTTCCGCGCCGGGGCTCCGCTCCCCCCGCCCCTGGAAGGCCTGCCGTTGTCGCACTCCGATCGCTCCCGCCCGTATCCGCTCGGCTTCAGCGCTGTCGCCGGCCGCTCGAACTTCGCTGTCCACTCGGAGACCGCCGACGCCGTGTACGTGTGCACGTTCGACGAGTCGGGTTCTGAGACCCGCACCCTGCTCGAGGAGCGAACGGGCCACGTGTTCCACGGCTTCGTCGACGAACTGCAGGTCGGCTCCCGCTACGGGATCCGCGTCGACGGCCCGTGGGCGCCGGAGCAGGGCCTCCGCCACAACGTGAACAAGCTGCTCCTCGACCCGCACGCCACCGCGATCGAGGGCCAGTACACCTGGTCGCAGGCCGTGTTCGGCCATGACATGAACGAACCGGAACAGCGCGATGACACCGATTCGGCTGGCTCCGTGCCGCTGAGCGTCGTCACGGACCCGAGCTTCGACTGGGGTGACGACGCGTCGCCGCGCGTCCCGCTCGACCAGACCGTCATCTACGAGGTGCACGTCAAGGGCTACACCCAGCTCCACCCGGAGGTGCCGGAGGAGATCCGCGGAACCTACGCCGGCCTCGCGCATCCCGCCGCCATCAAGCACCTCGTCGACCTCGGCGTCACCTCCGTCGAGCTGCTCCCCGTGCAGCAGTTCGTGCAGGACAGCCACCTCGAGGAGAAGGGTCTGCGCAACTACTGGGGCTACAACTCGATCGGGTTCTTCGCGCCGCACGGTGACTACGCAGCTGCCGGCGACGGCGGTGGCCAGGTCGCCGAGTTCAAGGAGCTCGTGAAGGCGCTGCACGCGGCTGGCCTCGAGGTGATCCTCGACGTCGTCTACAACCACACCGCCGAGGGCAACCACCTTGGCCCGACGCTGTCGTTCAAGGGCCTCGACAACGCCGCCTACTACCGACTGGTGGAGGGCGACGAGAGCCACTACTTCGACACGACGGGCACCGGCAACAGCGTCAACGTCAGCCACCCGGCGGCGCTCGGCCTCATCATGGACTCGCTGCGCTACTGGGTGACGGAGATGCACGTCGACGGCTTCCGCTTCGACCTCGCCACGACCCTCACCAGGCAGGGCGGCGACGCGGAACTGCACAGCGCCTTCCTCACCCTCATCCAGCAGGACCCGGTGCTCGCGCCGGTGAAGATGATCGCCGAGCCGTGGGACACGGCCGGCTACCAGGTGGGCGGGTTCCCAGCAGACTGGTCGGAGTGGAACGGCAAGTTCCGCGACGACGCCCGCGACTACTGGAACGGCAGCGACGCGACCCTCGGCACGACGGCGCAACGCATCCTCGGCTCCCCCGACGTGTACGAGGCGAGCCGCCGCTCTCCCCTGTCGAGCGTGAACTTCATCACGGCGCACGACGGGTTCACGCTCGCCGACCTCACGTCGTACAACGACAAGCACAACGCCGCGAACGGCGAGGACAACCAGGACGGCGAGAGCGACAACCGCTCGGCGAACGGCGGGGCTGAGGGCCCGACCGACGACGAGGCCGTCAACGAGCGCCGTGCGCGCAAGCGCCGCAACCTGCTCGCGACGCTGCTGCTCTCCGCCGGCGTGCCCATGATCCTCGGCGGCGACGAGCTGGGCCGCACCCAGGGTGGCAACAACAACGCCTACTGCCAGGACAACGAGATCTCCTGGTTCGACTGGGAAGCCGTCGACGGCGACCTGCTCGAGTTCACGCGCACGCTCATCTCGCTGCGCGCCGAGCATCCGGCGCTGCGGCCCGTCTGGTTCCGGCAGGCACCGGATACGGGCGCGGACGCCACGGTGGACGTGCTGCGGTCGGATGCGCTGGGCTTCGACGACGCCGACTGGGACAACCCGGAGGCGCGTTCCATCGCGTTCGTGTTCTCGCACACGGGTGCCGACTCGTTCGCGCTGCTGCTCAACGCGGCGGAGAACGCGGTCGAGTTCACGGTCCCGGATGCGCCGCACGGCACCTGGGAGCTGGCGCTCTCGAGCGATGGCGAGCAGCAGGTCAGCGACCCCGTGACGACGCTCATGGTCAAGGAGGGCTCCTTCACGCTGCTGCGTTCGCCGCTCCAGCACTGACCGCGCTGATCTGCGTGGCCTCTCCGGCGGGCAGCCGACGGAGAGGTCCTCGCGTGCCCCACGTTCCCCAGCGCCAGAGCCATTCGAGTGGGCCCTGCGTGAAGAACCGGAGCCAGAGCGTGCTCGCGACCCACTGCAGCGCGAGGATGCCGACGACGATGCTCAGCAGCAGCGTCCACGAGGTGCTGTTGGGCAGGTCGAACAGCACGCCGGCTGCGAGCATCAGCGGGGCACCGGCGACGTAGTTGGTGAGCGCCATCTTGCCGAGCGGTGCGAACGCGAGCTGGAGGCCGCGGGCGGCTGGGGTTGTCATGAGCAGCGACAGCAGCGCGACGTAGGCGCCGGCCATCGCGAAGCCGGCGAGCCCGGACGCGAGGTCGAAGCCGGACATCCGAATGTCGCTCGCCTGCCAGAGCGCGAGCGGGATCGAGGCCGCCGTGAAGGCGAGCAGCGCGACGACCGAGCCGGCGCGCGATCGGCCGATCCCCTGCACGATGCCGTAGCGGGTGAGGGCCGCTCCGAGGAGGAAGACACCGGGGATCAGCGTGATGCCGCCACCCGTGAGCGCGAAGCTCGCGGCGATGAGGACCGCGGCGCCCGCGGCGACGGCCCAGCGCGGCAGCCAGGTGCTGGGGAGCAGCACGATGAGGCCGGCGATCGCGTACGGCCACAGCGCCGAGCCGCCCTGCAGGAACTCGAAGGGGACGCCGATGGCCAGCAGGAGCAGGAGGCGCCTGAGCAGGACGAGCCTCGGCCGTCGGGAGCGGCGCTTCGCCGACTCGAAGAAGAGCGCGAAGCCGATGCCGAAGAGCAGCGAGAAGATCGGGAAGAAACGCTGCTGCACGAAGAGCTGCAGCCAGCCACTCGGGTCGCCCAGGTTGGTGGGCTGAGGGGTGCCGGTCTCGGAGCCGAAGTGCACGAGCGGGGCGATGTTGACGAACAGGATGCCGCAGAGCGCGACGCCGCGGATGACGTCGAGCGCCGCGATCCTGCGACCGGATGTGGGGAGTGCGGCGGATGCAGTGGGGGCGGCGGCGATGCGCTGGGGGGAGGAGGGGGAGGTCAAGACGTGCCTTTCGCGGCGCGGCCCGGATCTCGGGATTGGCGCGACGGCCCATCATGTGGCGACGGCGACCTCGCTCGCGTCCTGCGCTGGGTGGACCGGCGTCATCCGCTGGGCTGACGCCGCGCCGACAACTGCGTCTCGTGCGTCGAGCGGACCCCTACTCCTCGACCCAGGGGCGGGCACGGACGGCGTCCATGTCTCCGCGGAGAACCTCCGTGAAGATCGTGAGCGCCTCGTCTCGGGGCACGTGGGAGAGCACGAGCTCGGGGTCGTGTGGTCGTGCGGCGTGCGCGAGCACCACGGTGCCGGACGAGTAGGCGGTGACGAACCAGCCGTACGGGTCACCGGCACCGACGTCCGGCTCATCGTCACTCGCACCGTCGAGTTCGGCGAGGAGGGCCGGCAGGTCCTCGACTCGAGCGGGATCCGACGAGCCGTCCAGGTGCATCACTTTCATGCGGGGCACCCTACGACCCCCTGATGGGCGCCCCCTCAGCGCGAGCACCTGCCTGCGACATCTCCAGCGATCCGGGTGCCGCTCGACTCGATCACGCGGGCTCGCAACTCGTGGCTCTAGCCTGCGTGCCATGGCACCTGCATCCACTGACCCCGGCCACCTCCCGGCCCGCGTGATCATCGTCCACGGCTTCCGCGCGAACGTCGACGCGCACTGGTTCCCGTGGCTTCGGGACGCGCTCGCCGACCGGGGCATCGAGGCGACGAGCGTCGAACTTCCGCTGCCGGAGGCGCCGAACGCCGCCGACTGGGAGCGCGAGGTCGCGCTCGCGTTGAGAACCCCGGACGAACGGACCTGGATCGTGGGCCATTCGCTCGGCGCCGTGACGGCGCTCCGCGCGCTGGCGGCGCAGCTCGGCGACTGGCGGCTCGGTGGCGTCGTCTTCGTGTCCGGCTTCACCGGCACGCTCGACACGCTCCCCGACCTCGACGACTACCTCGCCGAGGACGTGGATGCGGAGCGCGTCGCCGAGCGCATCAGCACTCGGGTCGTCATCCGCTCGGACGACGACACCCTCGTGCCGCCTGCCGCATCCGATGCCCTCGCGCGTCGACTCTCCGCCGAGGTCCGCGTGCAACCGGGGGCCGGGCACTTCCTCGAAGCGACCGGCATGACGTCCCTCTCGGTCGTCCTCGATGCGCTCCTCGGGCAGCACCCGGACCGCTGAGGCGGGCGAATCCTGGGAGGATGACCGGGATGAACTCGCAGACCTCACACGCATCGACTCGATGGTCGAGCTCTGCGCTGCTGCGCCTCGGCGCGCTGGCTGCGCTGAACGCGGTGGTCGCTCTGGCGTTGGCACCGGCGACAACGGTGCTGGCCGCGGTGAATCCACCCGCGTATGCCGCCGTCGCGTCGCTGACGATGATGCTGCCGATGCTCGCCGCACTGCTTGTGCCCCGATTCGGAAGTGCGACGATCGTCGCGTTCTGCACCGGCATCTTCCTCATGGTCACGCCGCTTGGGGCGATCGCCGTCGTCGCACTGTGCGGCCCTGCGCTTGTGCTGGAGCTCGTCCTCCTGATCGGGCGTTTTCTGCGCCGGCGACACCGCGCTGAGGTCGCTGCTGCATCGTCCGACGTGTCCTGGGCAACGTGGCTGCTCGCGTGCGCCGCGGGTGGAACCGCGATCGCCGCGATGTCGCTCCTGGTCCTCGCCCCTGGTGCAGCGACGCCCGAGCTTGTTGCGCTGCTCTTCGCCATCCGGGTGCTGACCTATGCGGCGCTTGGGACGCTGATGCGTCGGCTTCGCGCACAGCTGCGTTCGGCGGGCCTCGTCTGATCGGAGTCGAACGACCGGTTGCGTCGAGTGCGGAGCATCCCGGCCGGTCGATGCCCGCTGGGGTCACTGATCGTCGAGCAGGTGGAAGGTCAGCGCCGTGTGGATGGCTTCCTCCCGCGAGCGCACGCCGAGCTTCCCGTACAGCGATCTCACTTGGGTGCGCACGGTGTTGATGCTGACATCGAGGCGTGCACTGACCTCGGCGTAGCTGGCGTTGTCCATCAGCTCCCGGAGCACCGCGAACTCCCGCGGGGTGAGGGTCGGCGGGGCGGCGGGGTGAGGCTCAGTCGGCTTGGCGAGTCCGTCCGTCAGGTGCGGGAGCGTGATTCCGGTCTCGTCCGCGAGCGACGCCAGGTCTGCGTGGCCGAGAGACCGATGCCCCAGGAGCGGAAGGGTGAGCCCGCCGTTGGTGAGGCTCGCTGCGGCGCTGCGGAGCAGGACGATCGCGGAGTCGCGGTGCCCGGTCCGCTGGTAGGCGGTGGCGAGGGCGAGTTCGTAGTCGAGACGGTCGCGCAGTGTCGTTTCGCGCGCGGGCGGGAAGCGGAGGAGCAGGCCGAGCGCGTCGGTGTCGGAATGGCGGGCGAGATCGACCTTCGCGCGCAGGGTGGCCGCTGGCACGCGGCCGAGCACGTCGACGCCGCGCGAGTACTGGGTGGCGAGCCCGATGCGGTGCGACGCGAGCGCTGCGTGGGTCGTCGATCGATCGAGATGCGCCGTCACGTAGCCCGGGAGTCGACGCTGGCGTTCCGCTTGCTTCCTTATCTCCAGGATGCGGTCGAGGCCCTGAGCCGGGTCGAGTCCGATGTGCGCCCACGTCTCGGCCTCGAGGAGGAGATGGATGTTCTCGATCGTGCGGTAGTGCGGGTGGAGGCGCGCGAGCACGTCCAGCGCAGCTCCGTAGCGGCCCGCTTCCAAGTGCACGTATGCCTCGGCGAGGCGAGCGGGTGAGCCGCTGTAGTCGTTGTGGCGATGCTCCTGCCCGGGGACGCTGTCCGACTCCGCGATCGCCTGCCGTGCCTCTTCCAGTTCACCTGCGAGCGCGTGTGCTCCCGCGCGCAGAGAGAGCGGGAAGTACCGGGCGCGAAGCGGTGCGTGCAGACTCGCTGCGGTCACGGTTCCGGAGACCAGCGTCTGCAGCGCGTCCTGGGTCAGGCCGGCGAAGAGCTGCGTGGCGGCGAGCTGGGAGATGGCGTGCGGGAGGACGCGGCGGGCGTGTTCCTGCTCTGCTGGGGGGAGCTCGGCGAGCATCCTCGTGAGACGTTGCGCGTGGTGGCGCGCCTGCTTGTAGGAGCCGAAGACGGTCCTGGCGGCGACCATCTCGAGGAGCACGTACATGAGCTGCTCGGTGGCGGTCGCGGTTCCCCGCCGGAGTCCGATGCCGGTCAGGCTGAGGGCGAACACCTCAGCGGCCTTCCATTGGTGGTCCTGCATCGCGAGGTAGCAGAGCGCGAGTTCGACACCGAGGAGTGGCCATCGTGCGATCGTCAACCGCGGGAGCCCTTCGAGTGCCGCGACCACTTGGGGGCGGTCGTCACCCAGTTCGAACCAGTGATCCATGATGATGCTCGACGCCAGCGCGTGGTCGGTCGCGTCGATCGCGGCAGTCAACGCGGCATGAGGCAGCCCCCGCTCTTTCGCCCATGCTGCGAAGGAGCGGCGCTGCTCGACGAAGCTGGCCGGGGCGGACGCCTGCAGCCAGGCGCGCCCTGCCCGCGCGATGGCCGGGGTGAAGCGGAAAGCCGACTGGCTTGTGCCGTCCTCGAGCACGAGCTCCTCTCGGGCACCGAGCCCACGCCGCTCGAGTTCGTCGAGCACCTGGGCGCCGGGGCGGGCCGTGAGCTGCCCGGTCAGGGCCTCGTCGAGGCAGTCCGCGCCCAGGACGCGGACTGCGATGTCGTCGGCACCGTCGAGGACGCTCTCGGTGACGTACTCGCCGAGCCGCTGGTCCAGCCACCGCTCGAGCACGTCGACCGCAACCGGCTGCCCTCGCCCGGAGGTCTCGAGGACGCTGAGCTTCACCAGCACGGGCACGCAACCCGACACCCGCTCGACGACCGTCGCGATGGCTGGGTCCGCGATACCAGCGCGTCGCAGTTCGGCGTCGATCTCCGAGGCCGTGAACAGCAGTTCCTCGGCCGCGATGACCTGCACGTCCATGGACATGCGCGTCCGAACATCTTCGAACCCCGTCATCCGTCGAGTGGCGATCATCACCCTGTGCCAGGGAGCGAGGGCGACGAGCTCGGCGAGGTCGGCCTCGACCTCCGGCTGATCGGCAAGACGCTCGAACCCGCTGATGACCAGCGTCACGGGGGCCGCCGAGACGATGCCCTCGATGAGCGCATCGATCGGGCTGGAACCGCTGTGCGAGGGCTCCGCGGATGCGGGGGAATCGACGTCGGCAGCCACGCTCTGCCAGAAGCGCTCGCGACTCGCGTTCCGATCATCGATGTCGATTCTCACGACGGGACGCCCGTCCTCGCCCTGCCAGTCCCGCAGTGCGTTCGCCTTGCCGAAGCCCCACGGGGCGCGGATGACGACAACACTCGATGTGCTCGCTGCATCGAGCAGTGCTCGGAGCCGGGCGCTGCGTGGCTCCTGCTGGGCGGACGGGTTCACGGTGCTCGGCTGCTTCCGGACGACGGCTCTTCTGCTGCTTGGGACCACTTCGCCTGCGCAGCACGGGATCACGCGAGTGCATGATCGCACAGTCAGGCCATGGCGGGTTCGCGGCCGCGTCAGGGCATCGACGACCGGGCGGCCGCTAGCAGGGGTTGACGGCGAGGTTGCCGAGTCCGATGACCATGTTCTGCGAGTTCGTGGAGTCACCTGGCTGGAAGTAGCGGAACTCGACCGCGGAGACGGGCGCCGCCCAGGTGAGCTGCACGTTGCCCTGGTTGGAGGTCGGCGCGATGTTGCCGTATGGCGAATCCATGCGGAAGGGGTCACCGGCCGTGCCGCTGCCGACGACACGCGTCTGCCGCGCGGCGCTGAACCCTCCGGTCAGCACCTCCACGTGGTCGCGGTAGCCGTTTGTCGTCGCGTCGATGTCGAGGAGGGAGAAGCTGAGGCCGGTCACGGGGCGGTTGAACGCGATGCGGACCGTCGCCGAGTTGTTGGGGATCGGGTTCGAGAACTCGATGCGGTAGTAGTTGCCGGTGACGCCGCCCTGGGGGCCCGCTGCAACCCGACCGCTGGCCGCCGACGGGGTGGACCCAGACGAGTACGTGATGGAGAAGGTCGCGGTGGTGGTGGGGCTGGTGCCGGCAACGGTCACCGTCGTGACGTTCGAGCCAGCAGCGAGGGCTGCCCAGTCCAGGGTTCCGGCCGTGCACTGCGATGCGGAGGCGAGGGGGGCCGCCGTGGCTGCCGCGATGACCGGCACGGACCACACTGCACCGGTGACCAGCGAACGACGAGTCAAGCCGGACTTGGCTTCGGTTTCGAGCGCGCTCATAGGGGACTCCTTGTCGAGGCGGGGCCTCGGAACATTCGAGAAGAGCACCGGGCGGGGGCTGCGGTGCCACACGAGTCGCGATGCCGCTGGACTCGGTGAGACCTCACTGTACGTACCGACGGAGCCCTGTCCGGATGCGCTTAACATCGGCCTTCGCATCCGCGGGATCTGCCGCAATCCCCGGGGAGAACATGGGCGAAACGCGATCTAGGGCCCCGAACCTGTGCGCGACCTGAGAGCCGAAAACGAGTTTGTGACACATCGGGGGTGGTCTGCGTCTCACCTGTACAAGCCCACACGGTGCACCGGCACCAGGCAGAGACCAGAAAGAAGAGCATCATGGCGAACACGACTCCCACCACCGCTTCCGCCCCCAAGACGGCTCAGACCTCGAGCAGCGTCGTCCCGACGAACACCTCGGGCGGACGCGGCACGACGACGATCGTGGACAGCGTCGTCGCTCGCGTCGCTGGGATCGCCGCTCGTGACGCACGCGGCGTCTACGACCTCGGCGGCGGCGCGGCCCGCGCCATCGGCGCCATCCGCAACGCGATCAACGCGACGGACCAGAGCCAGGGCATCAACGTCGAGGTGGGCGAGAAGCAGGTCGCCGTCGACGTGACCATCGTCGCCGAGTACCCCGTCTCGCTGCAGGATGTCGCTGACGGCGTCCGCGCCGACGTGATCCGCGCCATCGAGACCATCGTTGGCCTCGAGGTCACCGAGGTCAACGTCACGGTCAACGACGTGCACCTCCCCTCCGAAGACGACAGCAGCGACAAGACGGAAGAAGCGCGAGTCCAGTGAACACTGCATCCCTCACCCGAACCGGCATCCTCATCGGCGCGGTCCTCGCGCTCACCTGGATCATCCTCGGCTTCTGGGCGTTCTTCTTCGTCGCCATCGCGATGATCATCGGCGGCGTCGTCGGGCGCATCCTCGAAGGCAAGCTCGACGCCACCGCACTCGTTGACGTCATCCGAGGACGGAACACCTCCTCATGAGCGCCGCCGCGACCACACTCAGCGGCGCGGCGCAGCGAGGCACAACACGACTCACCGCGAAAGCCCTGACCCGTCTTGCGTCAGCTGTCGCCGGTGACGCGCTCGGGGTCGACGCTGGCAGCGTCAGCGTCGACCTCGACGACCACAACGGCAAGCTCGCACTGCGCGTGAAGACCCCCATCCGGGTCCCCTCGCTCGCCCGAATTCGCGAGCAGCCAAGCGCACTCGAGCGCAGCGGCGGCTCACTCCTCGAGCGAGTCGAGACCGCGAAGACCACCATCCGGGACCGCGTGCAGACCCTCAGCGGGTCGCAGGTCGGCCTCGTCACCATCCGCGTGACCGGGCTCAACATCAAGGCAGAGGAGCGAGTCAGATGAGCACTAACACCTCCCTGTACTCGCGCCTCTCCCGGCGAGAGACGCACTCGCCCCGCTCCGCGCTCGCGATCACCCTCGCCGTGCTCCTCATCCTCGTCGCGGCCTGGATCGGCACCGAGATCGTGCTATCGCTGCTCGCCCTCCCGGCGCTGCTCGTCGCCCCCGCGGACATGTTCAGCTCCGCGCTCGGCGTGCTCGAGCAACCCGCCCAGTACGTCGGCATCGCTGGCGTGGTCGTCGCGATCATCGGCCTCGTGCTGCTCATCGCGGGCCTCGCCCCCGGACGACGAGCACGGCACACCCTCACGTCCGCCCGCACCGCGACCGTCGCCGACAACGCGGTCATCGCCTCCGCCCTCGCCCGCCACGCAGCGCACGCCGGGAACGTGAGCCCCGACAACGTCACCGTGTCGGTCTCCCACCGACGCGCCGACGTGCACCTCACCCCCGCATCCGGGCTCCCCGTCGACGCAGCCGCCATCACGGCCGCCGTCAACCAGCAGCTCCAGCAGTACGAACTCACCCCCCGCGTCACCGCCAAGGTGCGCGTCGCAGAGAACGGGAAGGTCGGCGCATGAACAGCACCAACCGAGGCCTCAACCGGCTCCTCATCACCGCCACAGGCCTCCTCCTCCTCGCCATCGGCACCGCCGCAACCATCGGCGCGTGGCTGCCAGGAGCGAAAGACACCTGGACCCCCATCTCCGAAGGCGTCAACACCAACGTCACGGGCTGGCTCCAGCAGACCCCGTTCCCCGGCGCCGACTTCAGCTGGCTCCTCATCGCCGCCGTCGCCGCCCTGGCGATCGGCATCATCCTGCTGCTCGTCTTCGCCCTCCGCCAAGGACAGGGACGAACCGGCACGATCGTGCACGACCGCACCCCGGACACGGGGCGCACCATCGTCGACGTGTCGGTAGCCCGCGACGCTCTCTCGGACGCGCTCGGCACCCGCGACGAGTTCCTCACGACAAGCGTCTCCGCCTACGACGTGAAGCGCACCCCTGTGCTGAAGGTCTCGGCCACCTGCCGCCGCGGCGTCTCGCCGCGAGACGCGACCGCGATCGTCGAGCAGAACCTCGAGGCACTGGATGCACTCCTCGGCCGGCAGGTCCCCGTGCTGCTCCAGCTCAGCGGCGGCTTCCGCTCCCGAGTGCAGCAGTCGACGCGGCTCCAGTAGGACTCGCCACCACAACTCCCCACCGCGGCACCGCGATTCGACGGCACCGCAACCCCCAACAGAAAGGAACTGCCATGAGCGCAGGAGACAAGATCAAGAACGCAGCTGAAGAGTTCGGCGGCAAGGCCAAGGAAGCAGTTGGCAAGGTCACCGACAACGAGCAGCTCGTCGCCGAAGGCAAGGCCGACCAGGCCAAGGCCAACGTGAAGCAGGCGGGCGAAGACGTCAAGGACGCCTTCAAGAAGTAGCTCTCATCAGCACCGCGCAGCGGCAGTCGACCTTCGGGCCGGCTGCCGCTTGTCGTACGCCGTCGTTTCGGTGCCGGCTAGTGCTTCCCAGCGGTCAGGAGCTGTTCCAGTCGCTCCAGCACCTGACGGACGGTCTGGTCGAGGATCTCCGCAGGCTCCCCGTCGAAGTCGTGACGTTCGCTGCCCACGACGCCGTCGACACTCCATCCCAGGAACACGGTGCCTTCCGGTTCGCCCTCTTCCGGTCCGGGGCCGCCCGCGCCGGTCGTCGCGATCGAGACGTCGGAGCCGAGCAGGCTCGCGACGCCGACCGCGAGCTCCTCCGCGCACCGGGCCGAGACGACCGGGCCCGGCGTCACACCGAGGACGCGCTGCTTCACCTCCGTCTGGTAGGCGACGACTCCGCCGCGCAACCACGTCTTCGTGTCAGGTCCGCTGCCGAGCGTGGAGGCGACCCTCCCGCAGGTCAGAGACTCCGCCACACTCAGGGTGCGGCCCGTCTCCGCGAGTCGTTCGGCGATGGTCTCGATGAGGTTCTCGTCACTGAGCTGTGCCATTGCAGCATCGTAGGAACGTGCGCTGAACGGTGGCGGAGTACCTGGTGAGCGTGTCCGCAGAGCAACGCCAGGGTCGCGGCGCGTCGGCTCAGACCACGCGCGGGTCCCGACCGTACTGGGCCGGCGCACCGAGGTGATCCCGAAGCGTCGACCCCTCGTAGTCGTCGTGGTAGATGCCGCGCTCCTGCAGGAGCGGGATCACCTCGTCGACGAACGTGTCGATGCCATCCTCGTTGACGTCGACCGACACCCAGAAGCCGTCGCACGCGCCGGCCTCGAACCACTCCTGCATATGGTCGGCGATCACGCTCGCCGGACCGACCGGCGTGGGGTGGTAGTCGATGACCCCGTGGGCGAGGATGTCGCGGATCGTCCACCCCTCGCGAGCGATCTCGAGGGCGCGCGCGGAACGGGGATCGTACGGGTTCGGGCTGGCGCTGGCCAGCTGGCTCGCGGTGAGCGGCTTGTCGAGCTGGGAGGGGTCCAGAGCCGAGGGCAGGTTCAGCATCTGCCCCAGATAGCCGACGCGGTCAGGCGCAGCGAGCTCACCGAGGGCCACCCGACGGTCGAGCGCCTCCCGCTTGGTCGCACCGAGGGCTGGCATGACACCCGCGAAGAACTTCACGTCGTCCGGGTCGCGTCCGGCCGCACGCGCAGCCTCCCGCAGCGCCTCGCGCTGCTGCCGCGCATCCTCGATCGTGAACACCGCCCCGATGACTCCGCTGGCGTGACGGCCGGCGATCTCAGCTCCGTTCGCGCCGCCACCGGCCGAGAAGATCACGGGCTGCCCCTGCTCCGAGGGTGGGATGTTGAGGGGGCCGCGGGAGGCGACGTACTCGCCCTGCAGGTTGATGGGTCTGATCTTGTCCCGATCGGCGAAGCGGCCCGTCGCCGTGTCCTTCACCCACGCGTCCTGCTGCCAGCTCCCCCAGAGCGCCTCGACGATCTGGATCGTCTCGTGTGCGCGCTGGTATCGCTCGGGGCGCGGCGCGACCGTGCGGCCGAAGTTGGCGGCCGCTCCCGGGTCGCTGGTCGTGACGGCGTTCCAGCCGGCGCGGCCGTGGCTCATGATGTCGAGCGCCTTGAACTGTCGGGCGATCGTGAACGGCTCGTTGAAGGTCGTGGATGCGGTCGCGACGAGGCCGATGCTGTCGGTCTCCCGCGCGATCGCGGCAAGCGTCATCAGAGGGTCGATGGAGATCATGAACGACTCGCGGGTGAGGTCGACCTGCTCGCCCGGGAAGTCGGGGAAGAACAGGAACGCGAACTTCCCCCGCTCGGCGGACTGGGCGTACCGGACCTGCGCGTCGAAGCTCGTGTAGTTGGCGGGGTCGACACCTGGCGCTCGCCAGGCGGAGCTCTGCGAGCCGTATCCGCTGCCGATGTGCAACCCGAGGATCATCTTGCTGTTGCCGGTCATCGTTCCGCTTCCTGTTGCTGTCGGAGCACTGGCACTCGCGACGAAATGGAGATACTCTCCTCTTCGAGGGACGATACGGAGATGCTCTCCACTTTGTCAACCGAGGGGCACCATGACCGAATCCACCGCGAGCAAGCGCCGCGCGCCGCGCGCAGACGCACGACGCAACCGAGACCACATCCTCGACACCGCAGAGCAGTACTTCTCGGAACACGGCGTCACCGGGTCACTGGACGCGATCGCCAAACGTGCCGGCATCGGCGCCGGCACGCTCTACCGCCATTTCCCCAACCGCGAGGCACTCCTCGCGTCGCTCCTCGCCGCACGCGACGAACAGCTCGTGGCCCGCCGGGATGAGCTCCGCTCCTCAGCGACAAACGCCGCCGAGGCACTCGATGGCTGGCTGAACGCGGTGACCGAGTGGGCATGCGCGTTCGACGGTCTCCCCGAGCCGCTGCGCGTTGCCACGACCACCGACCATTCCCCCCTCGCGCTGGCCTGCCAGGGCTTCATCACGACCACCGACGAGTTCCTCCGGGCCGCTCAGGGCGAAGGACGCGCGCGGACCGACATCCGCGCGCTCGACCTCTTCCTCGCAGCCCTCGCCACCAGCTGGGTGCGAGGGGCCGCCATGGCAGATGCAGCCTCGGGTGCCGCACTGGCGGCGCTCACGAGAAGCGGATGGGAACAGGCCCCCGACCACTCGAACACCAGGAGAACAGCATGAAGCGCATCGGAATCATCGGCAGCGGATCCATCGGAGCAGCGGTCGCCCGCCTGGCGGTCGCCGCGGGCTGGGAGGTGCTCATCGCGAACTCGCGTGGGCCCGCCTCCCTCTCGGAACTCGTCGAGGAGCTCGGCCCGCTGGCACGGGCGAGTGACGTCCGCGAAGCCGTCGACTTCGGCGAGATCCCGGTCCTCGCGGTTCCGCTCGCGGCATACCCGAACCTGCCGCAAGACGCCTTCGCCGGCAAGACCATCCTCTCGACCGGCAACTACTACCCGCACCGCGACGGCCGGATCGAGCAGCTCGACAGCCTCGCCGTCACGACCGCCGAGTACGAGCAGTCGCTCCTGCCGGACACGCGCATCGTCAAGGCGTTCAACAGCATCCTCTTCACGCACATCCCCAACCTCGCCGGTTCGACGCCCCGGACGGCACTGCCGATCGCCGGTGACGACAGCGATGCCAAGGCCCGCGTCTCGAAGCTCGTCGACACGCTCGGCTTCGACACCGTCGACGCAGGCACCCTCGCCGAGTCGTGGCGCTTCGAACCCGAGTCCGGCGGGTACACGCAGATCTACGCAGCCGACCTGGACGCGTTCCGCGCGGACTACCTCAGCGACCCGGGAGCCCCGCTGCCTGCGGACCGCCTCATCGAGGTACTGGCCACCGCGCATCGCGCGGACGTGGGCGCTCGCCAGTTCTGAGGGAGCGGTAGCCGAACTCGATTCGGCCATCTCGAACGTCGTCTGGTCGCTCTCTGTCGTGCCGCGCCCGGTGATCCCCGCCTCGCCCCCCGGGCGCCCCCATCGGATGCTCTCGCGGTGTCGAACAGCTCGCAGCAGTACAAGGGCCCCAACCGGAGCGTTGGGGCCCTTGTGGGTCGAAAGATCGTCTTCTACTGAGCGGTGTAACCGCCATCGATGATGAGATCGGTCCCGGTCACGAACCTAGATTCATCCGATGCAAGGTAGAGCACGCCGTAAGCGATCTCGATGGGGTCAGCAGCAAATCCCGCCGGAATCTTTGCCAGTACCGCGTCTGTGACCTCTTGCGAAAAAGCCTCCATGATCGGTGTCTTGATCAGGCCCGGGTAGACCGTGTTCACGCGGACGCCAGATCGCGCGACGCCAAGCGCGACTTCCTTCGTGATCGCACGCAGCGCTCCCTTGGTTGCGGAGTACGCAACTGAGCCGCCGCTGATACCGCCCACGAGACCTGCCGCGGACGAGATGTTGACGATGGAACCGCGACCGTTCGCCTTCATGCCTGGCATGACTGCCTTGATGCCGAGCATCGAGCCGAGGATGTTAACGTTCAGGATTCTGGAAGTCTCCTCTGTGTCGACGTCCCACACCTCATCACGCGTCTTTCCTGGGATGGCGGCGTTGTTGATGAGGATGTCGATCCTGCCGAACAGTTCGTGCGCTTTCGCGACGACGTCGACCCAGTCGCTCTCCAGAGCGATGTTGTGCTTGATCCCGATGACCGCATCCACCCCGAGTTCAGCGTTTATCTCTGCGACAGCTGTTGTGAGCAGCGCCTCATTGAGATCGGTTGCGATCACCCGCGCGCCTTGCTGCGCGAAGAGTCGAGCCTCGACCTTGCCCTGTCCCCCTGCCGCTCCCGTGATGATCGCGATCTTGTTGTCTAGACGGCCCATGCGCTCCTCCTCCGTAGTACCCACCGACGCACGATGGGGCTGATGTGTGTTGGCGGTCTGATGCGTGAACGAAAGCGTTCTTCGGAGCTCGCTCCGTAAACAACGCCGCGAGATGAGCAAGGGTTCACTCCGCGTGGCACTGGAATCTTCACTTACGCCACGTCGACCGACCGGGCGTCGGTGAGCTCGCGGAACTTCGAGCCGTGCCAGATGAGCGGCTCGTTGTCGCCGACCCCGAGGCGCTCGACTTCAAGCAGAGCCATCCAGTGGTCGCCAGCGTCCGAGACGCGATGGATGGAGCACTCCAGCCAGAGCGCGGCGTCATCGATCAAGACGGCGCCGTCGTCGCCAACCTCGACAGCGACCTGCTCGAACCGCGACGCTCGATCTTTGCTCGCGAGCTTCCGGGTCAGGTCGCCTTGTCCCCGCCCGAAGATCGACACGCCGATCGAGGCCGCACCCCTGATGAGGTCCCAGGTGCTCGAGCTCTTCTGCACTGCGACGGCGACAAGCGTGGGAGTCAAGGAGACCCCCACCATGAAGGACGAGGCGACAAGCGCGTGCTTCTCTCCGTTCACGTCTGCGGCGAGGACCGCCACTCCTGAGGGAAACTGCGCGAATGCCTGCCGCACGGCCATTGCATCCGCACTGATGTCTCTGACTTTGCTGGTGGACACGTGGGTTCCTTTCCTAGTACTGGGTTGAGGGGTCATCGGGAGACGTCTGCCGCGTCGGCGGGCAGCACTGCATCGAGCTCGGGGGCGAGGAAGACCATCTGATCGCGGAACGACTCGCTCGCGTTGCGGAACGCTCGAAGCTCGCCGCCGACCCCGAGGTCCTCCGAGTGGCGAGCCCAGCTCTCCGGGGTCGGCGCTTCAACGCGGACCCTCGGCCTGCCGGAGATGGCGATCCTTCCTGCCGCGGTGCCGGCGATCTCGAAGGTGTCGCCGAACACCGTGGTGTCCTGGTGAGCGAGGAAGGCCACGAACGCCGACACCGCACTCGCCGGGACCGTGCGCCGCATGGCGTCCTGGATCACCGGATTCGGGAACGCGTTCTCCGTCATGGGGGTCCACGCGACGGGCATGAGCGTGGTGACCTGCACCCCCACCTCGCGTGCTTCCTCGGCAAGCGTCAGGCCAAGACCCCAGATCGCCGCCTTCGCCGCGTTGTATGCGGAATCGAGGGGAACTCCCATGACCCCATTGGAGGAGATGTTGATGAGGCGTCCGCTGCCGGAGGCGATGAGGTGCGGCATCGCTGCGCGTGAGACCTCGACGACCCCCTTCACGGCGACATCGAAGATCCGCCACCACAGCGCGGAATCCATCTCCCAGAACCGTCCGAAGGCGTTGATGCCAGCGTTGTTGACGACGATGTCCAGTCGACCGTAGCTCTGCACGGCCGTGGCGACGATGTGCTCGGCTCCGCTCACCACGTTGTTGGTGTCGACCGCGGCCACGCCCCCTCGAGCGGTGATCTCCGCGACGACCTGCTCCGCATTGGCGGCGTTGAGATCGTTGACGACGACCCTCGCACCCCGAGATGCGAGCATCAGAGCGTGCTCTCGGCCCATCCCCTGGCCTGCCCCGGTGACGATCGCGACGCGCCCGTCGAAGTCGAAGTCGGCTGCAGCCGCGTCCGGCGCGGCGTCACGTCGAAGGTCCGCGCTCATTTGCCGGCCAGCCATCCGCCGTCGACCGGGAGGGCGATTCCAGACACCATCTTCGACGCGTCGGAGCAGAGCCACACGACGGCGGCGCCCTGATCAGCAGGCTCGACCAGCGAACGCATCGGGATGGAGTTGAGGATCTGCGCCTTGAACTCCTCGGTGTTCTGCTCGAACGCGTTCATCATCATGGGCGTCGCCGTCGACCCTGGGGCGAGCGCGTTGACTCTGATGCCGAACTGCCCGTAGTCCATGGCCGCATTGCGGGTGAGGCCGACCACGCCGAACTTGGAGGCGTTGTATGGACCGTTGTTGAAGATCCCCGTGAGCCCCGCACCGGACGAGGTGTTGACGATGGAGCCGCCACCCTGTTTCTTCATGGCCGCGAGCTCGTACTTCAAGCAGTAGAAGACGCTGGTGAGATTGACGCTGATGACCCGGTCCCAGGTCGCGGAATCGATCTCGTCGAGCGGCGCGAACACTCCGTTCATGCCCGCGTTGTTGAAGGCGAAGTCCAGCTTCCCGAACGCGGTCACGGTGGCGTCGACAAGCGCGGCGACCTGGGTCTCTTCGGCGACGTTGCAGCGGAAGAACTCCGCGGTGCAGCCTGCTTCCCTGATCAGCTCGACAGTCTCGCCGCCGGCCGTCTCATCAATGTCGGAGACCATCACCTTGGCCCCGCTCGACGCCAGCGCCAGCGCGCTGGCGCGTCCGATCCCGGATCCCGCGCCTGTGACGAGTCCGGCTTTTCCTTCTACGAGGTGTGTCATGAGTAGCTCTCTCCGATGTGGGCGTTGTTCAGGTAGTCGCGCTGCGCGCTCGCAGGCAGGTACTGCTCCTCGGCTTCGCGAACCGAGTCGGTGGATGGGAGCCCGAACCTGGCGCCCCACCCCGGGAAGTCAGGTTCCGCGTTCATCCGGTCGATGTACTCGGCGACGGGGGTGACCTCGCCGCTCTCCTTGACCTGCATGAGCAGGCGCCAGACTTCGTTGATGCCTGGGAGCACAAACGCGGCGGGCATGATGGCCTGGCCGAGCGCAGTCATCTCCGCGACGGTCTTTCGGCCGATCATGGGGACGCCGATCGCGTAGGCGGGCCCTGGTGTCTCCTTGAGGGCGAGTTCCGCCTGCTCCCAGGTGTGGAAGCCCTCGTAGAAGATGACATCGGCTCCGGTCTCGGCCTTGTAGAGCTGCCCGCGGCGGATGGCCTCGTCGATCCCGCCTCCGGCCGCCCCGTAGCCGTCAGTGCGGGCGACGATGACGAAGTCCTCGTCTCGCCGGTCGCGCTCATCCGTCGCCGAGTTCAAGCGGCCGATGGCCTCCGCGTCCGAGACCAGTTCGATTCCGGACACGCCACCTGATTTCTTCGGCTCGCGCTGGTCCTCGATGTGGATGCCGCCGACGCCGGCGTCGATGAACTCCGCGACGGTGCGCTGCACGTTGATCGGGGCGCCGAAACCGGTGTCTGCGTCGCAATAGATCGGGATGTCGACGGCACGCGCGGTGCGCCGCGCATGCTCGACGACCTCGGTGAGAGTCAGCCAGCCCGTGTCCGACACTCCCTGCCACCACGCCGACATGCCACCGGAGAGCTGAAAGGCGTCGAACCTTGCATGCTGCGCCATCTGCGCGTGGATGGGCAGTGAGCCGAAGGGCACGATGCTCGTCTCGGCGCTCTCGAAGATCTGCCGCAACGCGGAACCGGGGGAAGTGACAGCCATCTTCACCGACCCCCGTTCGCGGTGAAGCCGACCGTGACGACGGCGTAGACGCAGTCCTCGCCGTACGGGTTCTTCCACGCATGAGGAACTCCTGCCATCACGAGCAGGTCCCCGGGGCGGAGCGTTCGCGACCGTCCTCCCGGAAGCTCGAGATCGACCTTGCCGGAGATGATGACCTCGTAGTCGATCGTGTCGCTCGCATGCATGGCCGGATCTCCGCCGTCGCCGGTGACCGTCATGCTGTCGCCGAGGTCGTCGGGGTCTGCGGCATTGCCGGCCGATCGAGCGGGGAAGCTGTTCACTCCGAACGTCGACCCGCCGGGGCCGGCGAGCCGGACGGCGCTCGGCACGCCGCCGAAGTTCTCGGTGCTGTGCCCGCCATCGACAGCCCAGTAGAACGCGCCAGCCGCGACGCCGGGGATGTCGATGAGGGCGGGCCCTGGAACGTCGAGGAAGTCTGCCTCGCCGTTCGCCGTCGGGCCGGCGACGGTCAGACGGAACTGCTGTGGGTCGGGGAAGGTCATGGTGTCCAGTCCTCTCTGTCCGTGACCGCGCCTAGGCGCGCAGGCCCGCATCGCGCATGAGCGGGAAGATCTGCTCGTTCATCCGGTCGAGACCCTCGTCGTAGTCGACGAGCCCGGTGCAGATGCCGGTGATCCCCGACTCCTGCAGCTTGAGGAGGCCATCGACGATCATCTCGGGGGTGCCGACGAGCGGGACGAGCCCTGCTCTGAAGAACGTCTTGATCGTCTCGTCCTGCTTCGGGTCGGAGGACTGCTTGTAGTGATCCCAGCTCCACCCCCGCGAGTCCCCGTTGACGATGATGTGCTTGTACTTCAGTGCGCTCTCGTAGTCGCCCTTCTCCTCGATGTACTCGGCGTACTCGCGGGCTTCCTTCTCCGTGTCCTTGCAGATGATGTGCGCCCCGGACCACAGCCCGAGGTCCTCCCGGCCGGCGGCATTCGCGTTCGCGCGGAGCTTCGGGGTGACGTGCGCGCTCTGGTCGACGCTGCTGATAGCCGCGAACAGGATGTTCGCGTGCTTGAAGGCGAACTGCTGGCCTGCAGGGCTGGAGCCCGCGCTCATCACCATCGGGCCGGGCGTCTGCACCGGCTTCGGGTGCGACTGCGCACCCTGCAGGTTGAAGAAGTTCCCATTGAAGTCGAATTCGTCCTCGTCACTCGCCCAGAGTCGTTCGACCAGCGTCATCCACTCGTCGGCGAGCTCGTAGCGGACGTCGTGCTCTGGCACGTCGACGCCGAACATCGCGTACTCGGGCTTGAAGTACCCCGCCGTCGCGTTCAACCCCATCCGGCCGCCGCTGATGTGATCGACGGTCGCCATCATCTTCGCCGCCATGATCGGGTGGATGAAGGGGATGAGGCACGTGGCGAAGATCTGGATGTTCTGCGTGACGGCCGCGAGTCCCGCCGCCCACGTGAACGTCTCGTACTGCCGCCCCCAGGGCCGGTCGGGCCCGGACAGCCCCATCCATCGGGCGATCGGGATGAACCCGTCCACCCCGTAGGCGTCTGCCTTCTTCGCGAGGGCCTCGATCTCACCCCAGTTGCCGAGGCTGATGGTGTTCTCGGCGAGGTTCAGGCCGCCCTGCCCGGTGGAGACGTTCGCGCCGAAGACGGCCACCTTGAAGGCGTTGTCACCGCCGATCATGGGGGAAGCGTCGCGTTGCACCGTCTTGTCTGCGACGTAGTCGCGGGGCGCGGTGGTCGGATTCGGTTCGACAACAGTCATCGTTGATCTCCAAGTCGAGTTCGCGAGCGTGGGATGCGCTTCGCGGAGGTGGCGAGCGCGCAGCGAAGACCGAGCGGTGATGCTCGGGTCGGAAGCCTCGGCTCCATCAGCTGTGAAGGGTCCGAGGTTCTGGGATGTCCGACGGCTGCGTTGCTCGTATCGGTACATCCACAACGCTACGAGCGGGAGCGCCACCCGTCCCCGGACAACCACGACATCTCGGCCGGAAATCGCGCCAGGATCTCCGCGCGTGAGGAACTGCGACGCAAGATGGTGGTGAGCATCGCATCCGTCGACAGGGAGGTCAGGGTGAGGCTGGATTCGTATCGGAACCTCAGCGTTCCCAACTTCAGCGTCCATCTCCTCCGGGAGATCCTCGAGGAAGCGGGCCTCGACTGGCGCGGGGCGCTCGCGCGGGCGGACATCGCTCCGACCGTGGTCGAGCGCGCGGGAGGGACGATCCCGGCGCACAAGGAGCTCGCGTTCCAGCGGGAGTTCGTCTCGCTCACCCCTGATCGCGTCGATCTCTGGCTTCGCGCGGCTCGCGCCTACGCGTCGAGCACAACCGGTGCGAGGGGGATGGCGCTCGCGACGGCACCCACCGTCGCGGCGTGGACCGAGGTGGCAAGCAGCACCGACTACGCCCCGGGGATGCTCATCATCTCGCCGCTGCGCACGCCGACTGGGGTGGTGACGGGCATCGAGTTCAACTACTCAGAGACGCCGAGCGAGCTCATCCCGTTCAGCGTGTACCGGGACCTCACCATCGCCTCGCGCTCACTGGCCTGGCTGCACGCCAGCCCGTTCCCGTTCACTCGCGTGGAAGTCCCCATCCCCGCGATCGCGGCGCATCAGCTCGCCGACGTCGGCTGCCGAATCGACACCCGGTCGGATGCGCTCCGCCTCTGGTGGGACCCGGACGTCTCCCAGCAGGCGCTGCCATACGGCAACGCCTTCCAGCACGCCGCCTGGGTCCAAGCGGACCAGCAGGTCATCACCGCGTTCCGAGAAGCGGGTGATTGGCCCGCGACCGTCGCGCAGGTCGTGAGGTCCAGGCCGGAGCTCACGCGAAAGCTCGCCAATGTGGCCGCCGTGCTCCGCGTCTCCCCGCGGACGCTGCAACGACGCCTCGACAGTGTCGGTCACGAGTTCGGGGAGATCCGCGACAAGGCGCTGAACGATCTCGCGGGGGACCTACTCTCCAACACCGATCAGTCCATCGCGCAGATATCCCAGACGCTCGGGTACTCCGATCCGGCCAGCTTCACCATCGCGTTCAAGCGATGGACGGGGGTACCTCCGTCAGCGTTTCGCGAGGCCGCACGCTATGACGGCACCGCCAGCTGACCGCCGCCGATCAGCCGGCTTCGGTGAGCGCCGAAGGATCACGCGCGGCGTCGAAGCGTCCCTGCCGAAGCGACCTGAGATCGTCGAGCGTCGGGTAGCGCCAGCGCAGGTACTCCGTCCTGAGTCCCGTCCACGAGGACACCCACTCGAAGCTCAGGAGGTGCTCTGCCGGGCACGCGACGATCGCCTCGAGAACGGACGCGGCTCGGCGCCGCTCTCTTCGCACGAGCGCTTCGCTCCGGTCTCTCGGGCGACGGCGCTGCGAGGGCCCCCAGCCACGGCGATCCGGCCGAGTCGAGGCGCTCTCGTCCGCCTCCCGGCGCGACCAGGCGCGGACGGCCTCGACGTCCCTGGACAGCTGCTCGACGAGCGCCGCCTCGCTCTCGAAGCGCTCCTGCGGGCGGATTCGCTGGTGGAACGCGACTCGGACCGGCTCACCGTAGAGGTCGCCGGCGAAGTCGAGCAGGAAGACCTCGAGCAGCCGGGCGCCGTCCGCCCCGTAGTAGGTGGGTCGCGTCCCCAGAGAGATGGCGGCGACGTGCACAGCACCGCCCGCGTCCGGTGCGAGCTGGATGGTGCCGGCCCAGACTCCGTCCTCGGCGGCGGCGACCTCAGCTGTCACGTTCGCCGTCGGAAACCCGAGCAGGCGTCCGCGCTTGTCGCCGTGCTCGACGACTCCGTCGACCACAGCTCGCGGGTCGTTCTTCGATGTGCCTTCGAGATCGTTCATCGTCCTCAGCTTCTCCATTGAAGTCCTCAGGGCTGGGCGCCCCGACGTGGGCCGAATCGTGTCGGCCGAGGATGAAGCTCGACCAGTGATGATTCGTCAGCAACGCTAGACATGAGCTCTCGCTGTTGTCACCGCTTCGAGCGCCACTTCACCCGGAATACGCGCCAGTCCCGAACGACGCGCCGCGATCCGTTCAGACGGCCGACAGCCACCGCGTGAGCTCTGCCGCGAGCGCGGCGGGAGCGTCCAGCTGGATCAGGTGGCCGGCGCCGCCGATGAGGGTGACGGTGGCGTGCGGGATGGAGTCGCTGAGCCGTTGCGCGCGGTCGCTCGGGATCCAGGTGTCCTCGTTCCCCCAGACGATGTGCACGGGTTCGGTGATCGTGCCGTACAGCGGTTCGACCTCGTCCGTGAAGCGCTCGTCGGCCTGCGCGATCTGCCGGTAGAACGCCGCCTGCCCCTCCGAGTCAGCCCACGGCTCGATGAGCATGGCGAGGTCATCCGCGCCCAGGCCCGCGTGGCTGGCCCCGCGGATGTATGCCTCGATGGCGCCTCGATGCACGGCGGCCGGCAGCTGCTCGAAGACAGCGGCGTGCTCTTTGACGAGGGTGAAGAACGGCGACCCCCACGGCGACAGGGCGACGACGTCGACGAGGCACAGCGACGCGTACGCCGCACCGTGGAGCAGGCGCGCACGCAACGCCACCGCGCCGCCGAAGTCGTGGGCGACGACGTGCGGTCGTTCGAGGCCCCACAAGTCGAGCAGCTCCGCGAACAGCTCGCCCTGCAGCCCCAGGTCGACAGGATGCGACGGGTCCTTCGACGAGGAGCCGTAGCCGGGCATGTCCCACAGGTAGACGGTGAACTGCGTCGACAGCGCCTCCGCGATGGGCCGCCACAGTGCCGACGACCAGGGTGTGCCGTGCAGGAGCACGAGGGCGGGCCCTTCACCGAAGCTCTGCCAGTGGACGGACCGGCCACGCCAGGCGAGCACATGCGTTAAGGACTCGTCGATCTGCATCCGACGATTGTGTCATCCGTGGTCGGCGCGCCAGTCGACCGCAGTGCGACCGCGAGGACGAGACCGGTGCACAGCCCGCAGGCAGGGCACCGGTCTCAGGGGGTGGTCGAGACGCGCCTCAGTCCTTCGCGGCGAGCCTCGTCCACGTCTCGACGACCGTGTCGGGGTTGAGCGACAGCGAGGAGATGCCGCGGTCGAAGAGGTACTGGGCGAGTTCCGGGTGGTCGCTCGGCGCCTGCCCGCAGATGCCGACGTACCGGCCGTGCTTCGTGCAGGCCTCGATGGCGAGGTCGATGAGCCGAAGGACGGCGGGGTTGCGCTCGTCGAAGCTGTCCGCGATGAGCGCCGAGTCGCGGTCGATGCCGAGGGTGAGCTGCGTGAGGTCGTTCGAGCCGATCGAGAAGCCATCGACGACCTCGAGGAACTGCTCCGCGAGGAGTGCATTCGAGGGAACCTCGCACATCATGATCACCTCCAGGCCGTTCTGCCCCCGGCGCAGTCCGTTCTCGGCGAGGCGCTCGACGACGGCGCGTGCCTCCTCGACCGTGCGCACGAACGGGATCATGACCTTCACGTTCGTGAGCCCCATGTCATCCCGAACGAGCCTGATCGCCTCGCATTCGAGCGCGAACGCTTCGGCGAACTCGTCGGAGATGTATCGGGATGCGCCGCGGAAGCCGAGCATCGGGTTCTCTTCGACCGGCTCGTAGCGGGAGCCTCCGAGCAGTCCGGCGTACTCGTTCGACTTGAAATCGGAGAGTCGCACGATGACGGGCTTCCCATCGAAGGCCGCCGCGAGCGTCGAGACCCCCTCGGCCAGGCGACGCACGAAGAAGTCGGCCGGGGAATCGTACGCGGCGATGCGCTCGTCGATGGCGGCGCGGATGCTCTCCTCCTGGTCGCCGAGCTCGAGCAGGGCTCGGGGGTGCACACCGATCTGGCCCGAGATGACGAACTCCATGCGGGCGAGCCCCACGCCGTCGTTGGGGAGCGCGGCGAGCGTGAACGCGGCATCGGGATTCCCGACGTTGAGCATGATCTTGCCCGGCAGCTCCGGGAACGAGTCGAGCTCGATGCGCTCCACCTCGATGGGCAGGATGCCCTCGAGCACCGCCCCGGTCTCCCCATCTGCGCACGTCACGGTGACCTCGTCGCCGTCCGCGAGCCGCTCAGTCGCATCCCCCGCCCCGACCACCGCAGGCACGCCGAGCTCGCGGGCGATGATCGCGGCGTGGCAGGTGCGGCCGCCCCGGTTCGTGACGATAGCGGATGCGCGCTTCATGATCGGCTCCCAGTCGGGGTCGGTCATGTCGGCGACCAGCACGTCGCCCTGCTGGAACTCGCTCATCTGCGACGGCGAGGTGAGCAGGCGGACGACGCCGGCGCCGATGCGCTGCCCGATCGCTCGGCCCTCGACGAGCGTCGCGCCGCGCTCTAGCAGACTGTGCCGCTCGAGGGTGCCGGCGGCCCGCTGGGAGACGACGGTTTCGGGTCGCGCCTGCAGGATGTAGATGCGCCCGTCGATGCCGTCCTTGCCCCACTCGATATCCATGGGGCGGCCGTAGTGCTCCTCGATCGCGAGGGCCGCCTGGGCCAGCTCGGTGACCTCCGCGTCGGTCACGGAGAACCGCCGTTGCGCATCCACCGGCGTCTCGACGAACTCGGTGGTGCGGCCGACTCGGGTGTCCTCCGTGAAGACCATGCGCGTCGCCTTGCTGCCGACCCGACGAGAGAGCACCGCGGGCAGCCCCTCGCGGAGGGTGCGCTTGTGCACCGTGAACTCGTCGGGGTTCACCGCGCCCTGCACAACGCCCTCGCCGAGCCCGTAGGCGCTCGTCACAAACACCGCGCCGTCGTAGCCCGACTCGGTGTCGATGCTGAACATGACTCCGGCCGCGCCCTCATCGGAGCGCACCATGCGCTGAACGCCGACCGAGATCGCGACCCCGGTGTGCGCGTAGCCCTGGTGCACGCGGTAGGCGATGGCCCGATCGGTGAAGAGCGACGCGAAGACCTTGCGGGTGGCGGCAAGCACGTTGTCGATGCCGGCGATGTTGAGGAACGTCTCCTGCTGCCCCGCGAACGACGCGTCCGGCAGGTCCTCGGCGGTCGCGCTTGAGCGCACCGCGACGAGGAGCTCGCCGTCGGTCTCGGCCTCCAGCGCCGCGAACGCCTTCCGGATGGCGGCCTCCAGCTCGGGCGCGAGCGGTGCGGCTTCGATACGAGCGCGGATGCGGGCCCCGACGATCGCGAGGCGCGCCACGTCGTCGACGTCGAGGCCCACGATCTCTCCGCGGATCCACGAGTCGATGCCCGTCTCGCGCAGGTGACGGTTGAAGGCGCTCGCCGTCGTCGCGAAGCCGTTCGGCACGCGCACTCCGGCGTCCTGCAGGTTGGCGATGAGCTCGCCGAGCGAGGCGTTCTTGCCGCCCACCTCAGGAATATCGCCGAGCCGCACGGCACTGAAGGGGAGCACGTAGACGTCGTCGCGGGCGGATGCGTCTGCGCCGGAGTCTGCGGAGAGCGGGGGTTCGTGGAGCAGAGTCATGGTGGGTCCTTCTGGTGTCGTCGTTGACGGGTATTGACGGGTGACCCCAGTATTCGGCGCATTTCGCGTGCTCTTTCAAAGAAATGTGCGTAAAGAAATTCTGTTCTTGCGCTAGCGTCATGCCATGCCCGCCGACGTGTACACCGCCTCCGTGCTCGGAGCCCGCATCCGCCACTACCGCTCGCTCGCGAAGCTCACGCTCGACGACCTCGCGGCACTGCTCGAGACGAGCCCCAGCCGCATCTCGCTCATCGAGAACGGACGGCGCGAGCCGAAGCCGTCAGAGCTGCCCTCCTTCGCGAGGGCGCTCGGGGTGACGGTGGAGGACCTCGTGCGCGCCGAAGCTCCGAACAGCCGAGCCGCGCTCGAGCTTGAGCTGAAGCGCGCCCAGGCCTCCCCGCTGTTCGCGGGCCTCGGCCTGCCGAAGCTGCGCGGCGGCAAGGGCATGCCCGACGACACCCTCGAGACGCTCGTCGGCCTCCACCGTGAACTCGAGCGTCGCGCACAGACCGCATCTGCGACACCAGAGGAGGCGCGCATCCGCAACACCGAGCAGCGGGCGTGGATGCGGGAGCGGAACAACTACCTGCCCGAGATCGAGGCGGTGGCCGAGGAGCGCCTCAGCCAGGTCGGGCACGTCGCCGGAGCGCTCACACACCGCGAGGTGCACCTCATGGTCGAGCAGCTCGGCCTCGAGATCGTCTACGCCGACGACCTGCCCCGCTCGACGCGCAGCATCACCGACCTCGAGAACGGACGCATCTATCTGCCGCCGGAGTCGATCCCGGGCGGCCACGGGCTGCGCTCGATCGCCCTGCAGGCCGTCGCCCACCGCATCCTGGGCCACACGCCGCCGGACTCGTACGCCGACTTCCTGCGCCAGCGCCTTGAGATCAACTACTTCGCCGCCGCCTGCCTCATCCCGCGCACGCAGGCCGTCGACTTCCTGAGCGCCCGCAAGAAGGACCGCGACCTCGCCGTCGAGGACTTCCGTGACGCGTTCGGCGTCACCCACGAAGCCGCAGCCCTGCGCATGACGAACCTCATGACCGAGCACCTCGGGATGCGCGTGCACTTCCTCCGCGTCGGTTCCGTCGGCGAGGTCTACAAGGCCTACGAGAACGACGACCTGCCGCTGCCGCTCGACGTGACGGGCGCCGTCGAAGGGCAGATCGTCTGCCGCAAGTGGGGTGCACGCCGGGCGACGGAGATCGAGCACCGCACCACCGAGTTCTGGCAGTACACGGACACCCCGGCCGGAACGTTCTGGAGCACCATCCAGACCGGCAAGTCCGCCGAGGGGGTGTTCTCGATCACCTTCGGGGTGCCCTTCGACGACGCCAAGTACTTCCGCGGGCGCGACACCGACAACCGCCAGGTCTCGCGCTGTCCCGACGAGACCTGCTGCCGGCGACCCGACCCGGCGCTCGCGGCCCGCTGGGCGGGACGCGCGTGGCCGAGCGCGCGACTGCACGCGCAGATCCTCGCATCCCTCCCAGCAGGCCGCTTCCCAGGCGTCGACGACAGCGAGATCTACGCTTATCTGGAACGGCACGCGCCCTGATCTCCGGGCCGCGAGCACTCCCCCGCATGACCGATCGGAGCATCACGATGACCCACGCGGAGCACCTCGACGATCTGACCATCGAGGAGAAGGCGTCCCTGACGAGTGGTGGCAGCTTCTGGTCGACGAAGGCGGTCGATCGAGTTGGTATCCCGGCGGTGACGCTGACGGATGGCCCGCACGGCGTGCGCTTGCAGCGTCAGGGCGGTGACCACCTCGGGCTCGCCGACAGCGTGCCAGCCACCTGCTTCCCGCCCGCCGTGGCGCTCGGTGCGAGCTGGGACGCGGACCTCGCTCGCCGCGTGGGAGTCGCGCTCGGCGAAGAGGCCAAGGCGGAGGGCGTCGGCGTGCTGCTCGGGCCGGGCATCAACATCAAACGCTCCCCGCTCTGCGGCCGCAACTTCGAGTACTTCTCGGAGGACCCGCTCGTGAGCGGCGTCATGGGCTCGGCGCTCGTGGGTGGACTGCAGAGCCAGGGCGTCGGCTCGTCGCTCAAGCACTTCGCCGCGAACAACCAGGAGACCGACCGCCTGCGGATCAGCGCCGACGTCGACGAGCGCCCGCTGCGCGAGATCTACCTGCGCGCCTTCCAGCGGGTCGTCACCGAGCAGCAGCCGTGGACGGTCATGTGCTCGTACAACAAGATCAACGGCGTCTACGCCTCCGAGAACCACTGGCTCCTCACGACCGTGCTGCGGGAGGAGTGGGGATACGAGGGCCTCGTCGTCTCCGACTGGGGCGCCGTCGACAACCGGGTCACCGGCGTCGCCGCTGGGCTCGACCTCGAGATGCCGGCAAGCGGTGGTCGCACGGATGCGGAGCTGGTGAAGGCCGTGCGCTCCGGTGACCTCGACGAGCAGCACGTGACCACGGCCGCCCGCCACGCCCTGGAGCTCGTCGACAAGATCGTGGCGGGCGCAGACGCATCCGCGAGCTACGACGTCGACGAGCACCACGCACTCTCCCGCGAGGCGGCTGGACGCAGCATCGTGCTGCTCAAGAACGACGGCAACCTGCTGCCCCTCGACCCCGGCTCCGACGACACCCTCGCGGTCATCGGCGAGTTCGCGCGCACGCCCCGCTACCAGGGCGCCGGCAGCTCGCTCATCAACCCCACCCGACTCGATGACGCGCTCAGCGCGCTGACCAAGATCGCCGGAGACCGGGTGCGATTCGCGCCAGGCTTCACGCTCGACGGCTCCGGCGACGCTGCATCGATGCGTGCGGAGGCAGCCAGCACCGCCGCAAGCGCATCCGTCGCCGTGCTCTTCCTCGGCCTCCCCGCCCACGAGGAATCCGAGGGCTTCGACCGTGAGCACATCGACCTCCCGGCCGACCAGCTCGAGCTCCTCGCCGCGGTCCAGGCCGCGAACGAGAACGTGGTCGTCGTGCTCTCCAACGGCGGCATCGTGCGCACCTCGACCTGGCAGCACCTCGCTCCCTCGATCGTCGAGGGCTGGCTGCTCGGCCAGGCCGGCGGCGGCGCGACCGCCGACGTGCTCTTCGGCGTCGTCAATCCCTCTGGGCGCCTCGCCGAGACCATCCCGGTGCGCCTCGAGGACTCCCCGGCCCACCTCGGGTTCCCCGGCGCGTTCGGCCACGTCCGCTACGGCGAGGACATCTTCGTCGGCTACCGCGGCTACGACGCGCGGAGCACGGAGGTTTCGTTCCCGTTCGGCCACGGGATGTCGTACACGAGCTTCGCCTACGACAACCTTGCCGTCGACGTCCAGGACGCAAGCCTGCGCATCCAGGTGGAGGTCACCAACACGGGCAGCCGGGACGGGCGGGAGATCGTGCAGGTCTACACGGGACTCCCCGACTCGGCCGTGCCGCGCGCGACTCGCTCGCTGGCCGCGTTCACGGTCGTCGACGTGGCTGCAGGCTCGACGGCCACCGCCACCGTCGACGTCCCGCGTTCCGAGCTCGCCTACTTCCACCCCGTCGCCGGGCAGTGGACGGTCGAAGGCGGCGAGTACCGCGTCGAGGTCGGCGCCTCGAGCCGGGACATCCGCGTCTCCACGCACGTGAGCGTCGCGGGTGACGACCTCGCACTGACCTTGGACGAGACCTCGACCATCGCGGAATGGCTGGACGACGAGCGTGGTGGGCCGCTGCTCCGCTCCACCCTGCTCGACGGCGAGAGCGGCCTGTCCGGGATGCTGGCCGACCCGGAGATGCTCAAGATGCTCGGCTCGATGCCGCTCGGCCGGGTGGCCGCGTTCCCGGGAAGTCCGCTCGACGAGGCGGGGCTCTACGAGCTCGTGCGGAGCGCCAAGCACTAGGCGCCGGCCTCCGCGCCCGGTCCGGTTCACTGCCGCCGGACCGGCGCGGGGTCAGGCGGGCAGGATCGCGGCGACCTGCGTTCGGACCTGCTCGACGATCTCATCGACCGAGAGCGCGGCGTTGATCGACGCGGCCATGGTGGTGAACATGATCGCGGAGACGACCTGCGCGAGGACGCGGGCGGTGTCGCCTGTCGCCACGGTCTCGCGCGCGATGACCTCAGCGACGAGGTCCTGCGTCTGGCTCGTCAGCGTCAGCGCCTCAGCGTGCCGCGGCTCCTGCGGGTCGCCGAAGACCATCTCCCGAAGGTAGGTGCGGCCGTTGTCGACCTGCTTGCGATTGCAGGCCACGACGGGGCGAAGCACGGCGAGCACTCCGTCGAGGGCGCCACTCGCCTCAGCTGAGGCCGCTCGGCCCTCCTCGAGCGCACTTTCGTAGAGCGAGTTCTGCACGAGGAGCAGCAACTCACCCTTGGTCTTGGCGTAGAGGAACAGCGTGCCGGTGCCGATGTCGGCCCGGTCCGCGATCTCCTGCGTCGTGACATCGTCAACCCCGCGCTCAGCGAAGAGCTCGCCGGCGGCGGCCATGATGCGCTCGAGCTTGTCGAGCTTGTTCCGCTCACGGCGACCCATCGGACGGGCGTCGGTGGTCATCGGATCTCCTCCGGGAATAGATATTGAGCAGACTCAGTTATGAGTTTAGTCGCTATCGACAGAGGACCGGTACTCACGCCGATTCTTCCACGCCGCCCCAGGGCCCGTCATCACCATTGACCAGACGACCCGAGTAACAGAAAGACCACCCGTGCCCTCACTCAACGGAGCAGTTGTCCTCGTCACCGGCGCGAACGGGGGCATCGGCACGAACTTCGTGCGCGAGGCTCTCGCCCGCGGCGCCGCCAAGGTCTACGCCACAGCCCGCACGCCACGCACCTGGGACGACGAGCGGGTCGTGCCGCTCACCCTCGACGTCACCGACTCGGCATCCATCGCGGCCGTCGTCGAGGCGGCGCCGGACGTGACGGTGCTCATCAACAACGCCGGTGCCTCGGTCTCATCCCCGGGCATTCTGTCGCACAGCGATGAAGAGATTCGGGCGAACGTCGCGACCAACTTCCTCGGACCCGTCTTCCTCGCGCGCGCCTACGCGCCGCTCCTCGCGAACCGTGAGGGTGCCGCCATCATCGACGTGCATTCGGCCCTCAGCTGGTACGCAGTCAATGGCATCTACAGCGCCACGAAGGCTGCGCTCTGGTCGGCGACGAACTCGTTGCGCCTCGAACTGCTCCCCGTTGGCGTCCACGTGGTTGGCGTCCACGTGGGCTGGGTCGACACGGCCATGGCCGCGCACACGGACGACCCGAAGACCGACCCGGCCGTGCTGGCCTCGAAGGTCTTCGACGCGACCGAAGCTGGCGACTACGAGGTGCTCGCCGACGAGACCTCCGTGCAGTTGAAGGCCGGACTCAGCGCGCCGCTCGAGGCGGTCTACCCGCAGCTCGGTAGGGCGACCAGCTAGCAGCAGACCCCCGAATACAGAGTGGCGCGGCTCACAGAGCTCTCTGGAAGCCGCGCCATTCCTGCGGACATCTGACCGGGCCCACCAGCGCTACCGGGTGAGGAACTCGACGGCGACCGGGGCGAACTGGTGGTGATACTGGAAGATGCCGCCGTGGCCCGAGTCGGAGTACATGACGAACTCGGAGCCGGCGATGCGCCTGTGCAGGTCGCTGGAGAGCACCGATGGAACCATGCGGTCGTTGTCGCCGTTGGCGATGAGGGTCGGCTGCGTGAGCTTCGAGAGGTCGGAGGGCGCGGAGCGGCCGTAGCGCTGGATGGCCCCCAGCTGCGTCTGGAACGCTTTCAAGCTGATCGACGTGTCACGGTCGACCGTGCGTTCGGACAACCGGGCCACGAACGCTTTCGCGGCGCGTTTGCCACGGTCGTCTCGGTTGAAGAAGAGAAACTCCTTGATATCGGAGCGGGTGAGGATGGAGCGCACGAGGTCGAGGTAGGTGACGCCGACGACCTTGTCCATGTCCTTCCCGCCGCGCGGGCCGGTGCCCGTAAGCACGAGCCGACGCACGAGGTTGGGGTGCTTGACGACGAGGTCCTGAGCGATCATCCCGCCCATGGAGAAGGAGAAGATGTCGACCTTGTCGTAGCCGAGGGCGGTGATGAACTCGTACGCGTGGTCGGCGGCTTCCTCGATGGTTCTCGGGACGGTTCCCGTTGAGGCGCCGACCCCCCGCTGGTCGAAGGTGATGACGTGGCGCTTCTCGGCGATGGGGTCGACGATGCGGGGGTCCCAGTTGTCGAGCGTTGCGGCGAGGTGCACGAAGAAGATGACGGGGATGTCCCCCTTGGGGCCGAGCTCGCGGTAGGCGTAGCTGATGCCGCCCACGGCGATGTTCTTCGCCGGGGCGAGCGCGTAGGAGGTGACGACGGGTTCATTGGCTGCAGTGCTCATGCTGTTCTCTCTTGGAACGTTGAGGGAGTGAGTGGGGGTGTGACCGCTGCTGGTCAGCGTTTGCTGATGACTGCCTTTCCGCGAATGCCGCCGCCCCTCAGCGATTCGAGCGCCTGCACGGTCTCGTCGAAGGGGAAGACTCGCCCCAATATGGGCTTGACCGCTCCACGCTCGACGAGCGCGGTGATCTCACGCAGCTGCTCACCGCTCGCTCGCATGAAGAGGAAGCGGTAGTCGACGCCGAGCCGCTTCGCCTGCTTGCGTACCTTGCCGCTGAGCCCGGCGATCGCGAGGCGCAGCAACGGGTTCAGCCCGGCGCTCCGCGCGAAGTCAGGGGTGGGCGGCCCCGAGATGCCGACGGCGATTCCACCGGGCTTCAGGATGCGCAGGGATTTCTCGAGGTTCTCGCCGCCCAGGCTGTCGAGCACGAAGTCGTAGCCGCTGAGCAGCCGCTCGAAGTCGTCGGCTCGGTAGTCGATCGCGCGGTCGGCGCCGAGCCCACGGACGAACTCGGCATTGGCCGCGCTCGCCGTGGTGGCGACCTCGGCACCGAGGTGCTTGGCGAGCTGGATCGCGATGGACCCGACGCCGCCCGCACCGGCGTGGATCAGGACCTTCTGCCCGGGCTGCACCTGACCGATCTCGACGAGCGCCTGCCACGCGGTGAGCGCGACGAGCGGGAGCGAGCCCGCCTCATCCATGGAGATGGACGACGGCTTAGGCGCCACATCCGCCTCATCGATGGCGATGCGCTCGGCGAACGTGCCGATGCGGTGGTCGCGGGGCCTCGCGTAGACCTCGTCGCCAGGGCGGAACGCGCGGACGGCGCCACCGACGCGGAGGACCGTTCCGGCGACGTCGTGGCCGAGGGTGAGTGGCAGCTTGTACGGCAGGATCTGCTTGAACTCGCCGATGCGGATCTTCTCGTCGAGCTGGTTCACGCCGGCAGCCTGCACCTGAACGAGCACGTCGTTGTCACCCACGGCCGGTTCGGCGGCATCGACTTCGCGCAGGGGCGTCTTGTACGTGGGGAAGGTGAACGCTCGCATGGGTGAGACTCCGGGGTTGTGCCGCTTGATCGCCTGGCAAATGCCGAGCGTACTCAATTCTGAGTCGCCTCAGTAACTCTGTCAAGGTCTCCCCAGTGGCAAGGCACGGCAGCCTCGGGTGCACTACTCCCCCGGGATGCGACGAGGTCTCGTTCGTGTGCCGCTGAGCGCACCGAACCATGAGCACCTCACCGCGGCACCCCGCTCGCCCCCATGAGCCCCGAGTCAGCTCTGGTCCCACTCGCTGGCGACGATGACCGTCCCCGGTGGCAACGCCCGCAGCTCCGTGATCCGTGCCGCGGCATCGACCGGTGCACTCTCGAGCGTGAGATCGCGGAGACCGTAGCGCTCCGCGCGTCCATACAGGTCGATCACGCTCTCGACGTGCAGCTCGTACCGCGTCGGGTAGCCATCACCGCGGGAGCTGATGACCCCCTCCCGCTCGACCATCCCTCGCCAAGGATGCGGCTCACCGCAAGCGCAGGCACCGCCGACGAATCGGGACTCGCACGACGAGATGTCCTCATCGCCGATCGTGTGCAGGCGACTGTCCCAGCCTGGCAAGCGGTGGTCCTCACTGGCTCCGTCCGTCCACCGGAGATGCGTGTGGAATCCGATCATGGTGTCCCCCTCTATCGTTGCCGCCAGTCTCTCGCCGACCACCGACAATCGCGCACTCGATGATCGACGCCTGCCAGCGGAGCTAGCCAGGGACCGCCGATCCCTGGATGAGCGAGCCCTGAATCGACGAGGATCGAGGCAACAGACTGGGCCAAGCAGCCAGACTGCGCATTCGCTTCATCACCGTCAGCGGGCCCAGCGCCCACAGGACTCAGGAGAATCCCGTGCCGAAGAACCTCGACATCCAAGTTCCATCCCTCAACGGCAAACTCGCCCTCGTCACCGGCGCGAGCGACGGCATCGGCTTCCATATCGCCGCCCGCCTCGCCCGCGCTGGCGCCGAAGTCGTCATGCCCGTCCGCAACCGAGAGAAGGGCGAGAAGGCCGCCGCGCGCATCAGGACCTCGAACCCGAGCGCGAAGCTCGAGCTGCGCGACCTCGACCTGTCGTCGCTCACCTCGGTCGCGGCCCTCACGGACGAGCTCGTCACCGAGGGACACCCCATCAACATCCTCATCAACAACGCCGGCGTCATGACGCCGCCAGAGCGTCGCGAGACCAGAGACGGCCTCGAGCTGCAGTTCGGCACCAACCACCTCGGCCACTTCGCGCTCACCACCGGCCTCCTCCCCCTGCTCAAGGAGGGCAAGGCGCGCGTCACCACGCAGATCAGCGTCGCCGCCAACCAAGGCGCCGTGAACTGGGACGACCTCAATTGGGAGCGCGGCTACAGCAGCATGGGCTCGTACAGCTCGTCGAAGATCGCCACCGGCCTCCTCGGGATGCACTTGCACCGCCTCAACGAGGCGAACGGCTGGGGCATCCAGAGCAACCTCTCTCATCCCGGCATCTCCCCCACGAACCTCCTCGCGGCGCAGCCCGGCATAGGCCGCGCCAGCGACACCACCGAGGTGAAGGTCATCCGCGTGCTCTCCCGCATCGGCATCGCCGGCACCCCGCAGAGCGCCGCCCTCCCCGCGGTCCTCGCGGCCACGAGCCCGGACGCGAAGGGCGGGCGCCTGTACGGGCCGAAGGGGCCCGGTCACGTCGGCGGCCGCCCGGCCGAGCAGAAGCTCTACTCGCGAGTCACCAGCGAAGCGGATGCGCGCCGCCTGTGGGAGCTGTCCGAGCAGCTCGTCGCCGAGCACGTGGCCAGCTAGCGTCACCTCATGGACAGAGCCCAGCTTGCCGATTTCCTCCGCAACCGCCGCGAGGTGCTGCAACCCGAGGACGTCGGACTGCCCAAGGGTCCGCGCCGCCGCACGGCGGGCCTGCGGCGCGAGGAGGTGGCCTCGCTCAGCGACATGTCCGTCGACTACTACAGCCGACTCGAGCAGAGTCGCGGGCCGCAGCCATCCGAGCAGATGCTCGCCGCCATCGCCCGCGGACTGCGCCTCACCGTGGCAGAACGGGACCACCTCTTCCACCTCGCAGGCCAGCAGCCGCCGAAGCGCGCGATCAGCGGCGAGCACGTCGCGCCGGGACTCATGCGCATCCTCGACCGGCTCGCCGACACCCCAGCGCAGGTCATGACCGCCATGGGCGAGACGCTCGTGCAGACACCGGCGGCACGGGCGCTGTTCGGCGATGAGACCCGCTTCAGCGGCAACGCCCGCAGCGTCGTCTACCGCTGGTTCACCGACCCGAGCGCGCGCGACGTCTACCCAGACAGCGACCACCAGAAGCTGGGGCGGGCGTTCGCGGCGGATGCGCGCGGCTTCGCAGCCCAGCAGGGTCCGAACTCGCGTGCGCAGCGGGTCGTGGATGCGCTCCTCGCCGAGAGCCCGGAGTTCGCCGAGATCTGGGCCGACCACGAGATCAACGCGACGCACGAGCTCGAGAAGCGGGTGCAGCATCCCGAGACGGGTGTCATCACGGTGCAATGCCAGTTCCTCGTCGACCCTGCGCAGGGCCAGACGCTGCTGGTACTGACAGCCACGCCCGGCACCGAGAGCCACAACCGACTGCAGCTGCTCTCCGTGCTCGGCACGCAGCGCCTGACCGCCGACGCCTGAAGCCGCGACCACCCCCGCGACCGCGGCACGACAGCGAGCGCGACCGCATTCACCCCCCCGACCGGGCCCTGAAGTTGTGGCGTTGTGCTGCTTCATCACTTCCCAACGACAAGTCGCCACAACTCTGCGCCGCGAGGCCGCGGCCACCGGGGCCGGGGCCGGGGCCTCGCGCGCATCCGTGGCGGACGAGCATCCTGGCCCGCCAGGCACATCCGCTGTGTCAGTACACAGTGGATGCGCATGGGCCGCCCCTAGCCTGGGGGCGCCGCCCGAGGCACGGCCCAGGCGGTTGACGACTGCCGCGGGCGATCGGCGTCACGCGGGTACCGACGACAAGGGAGTTGCAACATGACAGATTTCACCGGACGCTCAGTGCTCATCACCGGCGGCGCGGGCGGCATCGGCGCCGCGACCGCCGAGGAGTTCCTCAAGCTCGGTGCCCGCGTGGCGCTCGTCGACCTGTTCGCCGAGCCGCTCGAGGCCACGCGCGAGCGCCTCGCGGCACACGGCGACGTCATCACGATCACGGCCGACGTCACCAATGAGGCAGACGTCGAGCGCTACGTCGCCGAGACCGTCGAGGCGTTCGGCACGATCGACGTGTTCTTCAACAACGCCGGCATCGAGGGCGCCGTCGGCCCGCTCACGGAGGCGAGCGTCGACAACTACGAGAAGGTGTTCGCCGTCAACGTCCGCGGAGTCTTCCTCGGCATGAAGCACGTCCTCAAGGTCATGACCGAGCGCGGCAGCGGCAGCATCATCAACACCTCGTCGGAGGCCGGCCTCGACGGGTCGCCGGGCGTCTCCGCCTACGTCGCGTCGAAGCACGCCGTCGTCGGCTTCACGAAGTCGGCCGCGCTCGAGGTCGCACCGACCGGGGTGCGGGTCAACAGCATCCATCCCTCTGGCGTGAACACGCAGATGGTCCGCCGCCTCGAGGAGGGCTTCGGCGGCGGGGACGTCGAGGCCGCGAAGGCCGGATTCCAGGCCGCGATCCCGATGGGCCGGTATGCGGAGCCGCTCGACATCGCGCGCGTCGTCGTGTTCCTCGGCTCGGATGAGGCGTCGTTCGTGACCGGCGCGCAGTGGCGCGTCGACGGCGGCAACGGCGCCCGCTGACCGGAGCACCCTCCGCACAGCGCGGGAGCGCAGGCCAGTCGGATCACCCGCACCAGTCGTGGCACCGCGCCTGATCTGCACGCAGAGGCACGCAGACAAAGTTGTGGCCCGATGCTGCTCCCGAGAACGGGAACAGCACCGGGCCACAACTCTGCGGTGCTCGCGGCTCACCTGGGCGCCTCACGCACGGGTACCGCCCTCCCGCGGCACCCGCGGCACCCGCGGCCCCCCACCCGCCACCACGCAGGCAAAGTTGTGGCCCGTTGTCGCTCCCGCAAGCGGGAACGACAACGGGCCACAACTCTTCGCGCTGCAGGGCCTCACCAGCCGACGCCTGGCCCCTGGTCGCTGACCTCCGGCCGCACTCGCGCCGCCCTTCAGGCGAGGCTCGTCAGCACGAACAGCGTCGCGCGCAGCGGCGAGAGGGCGATGGCGACCGCGAGGTCGCGAGGCGTGCACCCGGCCTCGAGCCGATGTGACGTGAACGACGCCCCGCTCGTCACGACCGGCGCCCCATTGCGGGAGAGCTGAACGCTCGAGAGGCCGACGCCGCGCATCGTCCACTCGGTGCCGTCGACGCGAGCCCGCACCGTGCGCGAGCGGCGAGTGAGCTGAAGGTCGAATCCCCGAGCATGCGGCTGCGTCACCTCGCCGGCGACACCGCCGACGACGAGCTGCATCGGAAACCGGAACGTACCCTCGGGTGCGACCCACGCCGCCCCGCGGTGGTGCTTCTCGTCGGCGATGAGCTCGGCGGCCGGGAGGCCGTCGCCGGAGGCCGTCGCGCGCCAGGGATCAGCCGAATACACGAGCGCAGCCGCGCCGAATGGGGTCTCCGACCGCCACACCTCCTCCAGCGACCTGTGGGTGATCGGGAACCGCTGGGACCTGAATGCACGGATGCTCACGTCACGACCCGTTCCGCGGCCTGGCTAGTCGCTCGCCGGCTTCTTCGCGGAGGGGCGGCGTCTGCGCACGGGGCGCGGGCGCTCGTCGGCGTCGACCTCCGCCTCGTGCACGCGTGCCGGCCGCCAGACGACGACCTCGGTACGGCGTGCCGTGCGGCGTCCGTGCGCGAGCGGCACGACGTCGCCTCGCTCGCCAGCCGCGAAGATGCGGCCACCGAGGCGAGTGAGCCGCTCGTCGGCCAGCTCCGCCTCAAGCGCCCGCACGCGCCGCCGCAACCCGAGCACCTCACGCTGCAGCTCGAGCACGCGCGCGATGCCTTCGAGGCTCACGCCCTCGTTGGAGAGCACTGCGATCTCGCGCAGCTGCGCCACGTCGCGGAGCGAGTAGCGCCGCACGCGGCCCGCCGTGCGCTGCGGAGTGACGAGCCCCATCCGGTCGTACTGCCGCAGGGTCTGCGGGTGCATGTTCGCGAGCTCGGCGGCCATGGCGATCGCGAAGATCGGGGCGTCCTCGTCGAGGTCGGAGGGGAATGCCATGAGCGTCCCTACCGGCCCTGGCGGGCGAGGCGGAGGAGATCTTCGCGCGGGCTCTCATCGCCGGACGCCGCGACGAAGTCAGCGAGCGCCTTCTCCTGCGCGCTCGAGAGATGGTTCGGAACGGCGACCTCCAGGTGCACGAGCAGGTCGCCCTTGCCTTTTTTCGTCTCGATGCCGCGGCCCTTGACGCGCAGCGTCTTGCCGTTCGGGGTGCCGGGCGCGACCTTCACGCGCACGGTGCCGCCGTCGACGGTGGGCACCTCGATCGTGGCGCCGAGCACGGCCTCCGCGAAGGAGACGGGCACGGTGACCTCGAGGTTCAGGCCGGAACGCGTGAACACCGGGTCGGGACGCACGGTGACGGTGAGGATCAGGTCGCCCGCCTCGCCGCCGTTCGGGCTCTGACCGCCCTTGCCGCGGAGGCGGATCTTCTGCCCGTCCTCGACGCCCGCCGGAACGCGCACCTTCACGACCCGTCCGTCCTGCCCCTGCAGCTCCACGGTGTCGCCCTTGATGGCGGTCATGAAGCCGAGGGTCGTGGATGCGCTCTGGTCGCGACCCTTCTGCGGCCCGGTCTGGAACCCGGCGGGGCGACCGGCACCGCCGCCGAAGCTGCCGGCGCCGAATCCGCCGCCACCTCCACCGAACATGGAGCCGAGGAGGTCCTCGAAGTCGGCGTTCGACGCACCGCGGCGGGCACCGCCGCCGTTGAACATCCCGCCGAACACGTCCTCGAAGCCCGCGCCTCCGGGGCCGCCTGGCCCCTGCTGGAATCGGGCGCCTGAGCCCATCGCGCGCATCTGGTCGTACTCTGCGCGGTGCTCTGGGTCGGAGATCACTGAGTAGGCCTCGGAGATCTCCTTGAACTTCGCCTCTGCAGCGGTGTCTCCCGGGTGCGAGTCAGGGTGGTACTGACGCGCGAGCTTCCGGTACTGCTTCTTGAGGTCTTTTTCGTCTACGTCCTTCGATACGCCGAGCACCGCGTAGAAGTCCTTGTCAAACCAATCCTGACTGGCCATATGGTCCTTCTGTTCCTAGGAATGAGCATGTCTTCTGGATGAACACGAGAGGGGGCCCGCTTCTGCGGTGCCCCCTCCCGTGTTCGATCGGTGCGGGTGCGCCGATCGCGGTGCTTACGAAGCGGGTACGAACACCGCTGCCTTCGCGACGCGGACCACGCGGTCTCCGACCGTGTAGCCGCGCTCGACAACATCGGCGATGGTGTCGGTCGTGACGCTCGGGTTCGGCAGCTGCGCGATCGCCTCGTAGCGCTGCGGGTCGAAGGCCTCGCCGGCCTCGCCGTACGCGGTGAGGCCGAGGCGCTCGACCGCTGTGCGGAGCTTGTTGGCGATGACGGCCATAGGCGTGTCCTCGACGAGGTCGCCGTGCTTCTGGGCGCGGTCGAAGTCGTCGAGCACGGGGAGGAGGGAGCGGAGCACCTCAGCCTTGGTGGCGTCGTATGCTTCGGTCTTCTCCCGGTCGGTGCGGCGGCGGTAGTTGGCGTACTCCGCCTGGACGCGCTGCAGATCCTGGAGGCGCTCCTGGGCGAGATCGCTCTCACCAGGGGTGCCCTCGGTTGGTGCGTCCTCCGCGCCTTCGCCACTGAGGAGCTTCTCGAGATCCTCAACGCTCAGGCCTTCAGCCGCGGCTTCAGCAGCCTCGCCGGTCGCCGGGTCGGCGTCGTCCGTGGTGGACTCCGCCGACTCGGCGCCAGCAGCCTTGCCGAGGTCGCGAACTTCGCCAGTCTCCGGGTCGATCCGACGCTTGTCGTTGATGATCGGCTCGTTTGCTTCTCCCGAGTTCTCGGGACCGCGTGCTTCTGACTCGTTTCGCTCTTCAGCCATGACTACTTGTTGTCCTTGTCGTCCTCGTCATCCACGACCTCGGCGTCGACGATGTCATCGTCGGCAGCCTGGTCTCCGGCGGGTGCGTCAGCCGTGGGGGCCTCCGCTGCCTGCTCAGCCTGTGCTGCGGCGTAGATAGCTTCGCCGAGCTTCGTCTGGCTGGTGTTGAGCTTGTCGAGCGCCGACTTCACTGCTGCGTCGTCGTCGCCTGCGAGGGCCGTCTTGAGGGCGTCGACGTCGCCCTGGACCTCGTTCTTGACGTCGGCGGGGAGCTTGTCGTCGTTCTCGGTGAGCACCTTCTCGACCTGGTAGACCGTGGTCTCGGCGATGTTGCGCTGCTCGGCGCCCTCGCGGCGCTTCTTGTCCTCTTCCGCGTGCTCTTCGGCCTCGCGGACCATGCGCTCGATGTCTTCCTTGCCGAGGCTGGAGCCACCGGTGATCGTCATCGACTGCTCCTTGCCCGTGCCCTTGTCCTTCGCGGAGACGTGCACGATGCCGTTGGCGTCGATGTCGAACGTGACCTCGATCTGCGGCATGCCACGGGGGGCCGGTGCGATGCCGGTGAGCTCGAACGTGCCGAGGTTCTTGTTGTCGCGGGTGAACTCGCGCTCGCCCTGGAAGACCTGGATCTGAACCGACGGCTGGTTGTCGTCGGCCGTCGTGAAGGTCTCGCTGCGCTTGGTCGGGATGGCCGTGTTGCGCTCGATGAGCTTGGTCATGATGCCGCCCTTGGTCTCGATGCCGAGGGAGAGGGGCGTGACGTCGATGAGGAGGACGTCCTTGCGCTCGCCCTTCAGCACGCCGGCCTGGAGAGCGGCGCCGACGGCGACGACCTCATCCGGGTTGACACCCTTGTTCGCTTCCTTGCCGCTGAGCTTCTTGACGAGCTCGGCGACTGCCGGCATGCGGGTGGAGCCACCGACGAGCACGACGTGGTCGATCTGGTCGACCTTGATGCCGGCTTCGCGGATGACATCCTCGAAGGGCTTGCGGGTGCGCTCGAGGAGGTCCTTCGTGAGGTCCTCGAACTTGGCGCGAGTGATGCTCGTGTCGAGGTTCGCGGGGCCGTTCTCCGTGAGGGAGAGGTAGGGCAGCTGGATGCTGGCGCTCGTGGAGCTGGAGAGCTCCTTCTTCGCCTGCTCGGCCGCTTCCTTCAGACGCTGGAGGGCGATCTTGTCGTTCGCGACGTCGACGCCGGTCTGCGACTTGAACTCCGTGATGAGGTACTTGACGAGGCGGTCGTCCCAGTCGTCGCCACCGAGGCGGTTGTCACCGGCGGTGGAGCGGACCTGGATGGTCGAGAAGTCGTCGTCCTTGCCCACTTCGAGGAGGGAGACGTCGAACGTTCCTCCACCGAGGTCGAAGACGAGAATGAGCTCGTCTTCCTTGCCCTTGTCGAGGCCATATGCGAGCGCGGCCGCCGTGGGCTCGTTGATGATGCGGAGCACGTTGAGGCCCGCGATCTCGCCGGCTTCCTTCGTGGCCTGACGCTCAGCGTCGTTGAAGTACGCGGGGACGGTGATGACGGCGTCGGTCACCTTGTCGCCCAGGTACTGCTCGGCGTCGCGCTTGAGCTTGCCGAGGATGCGCGCCGAGATCTCCTGCGCGGTGTACTTCTTGTCGTCGATGCCCTGGGTCCAGGTGGTGCCCATGTGGCGCTTGACGGAGCCGATGGTGCGGTCGACGTTGGTGACTGCCTGGCGCTTGGCGGTCTCGCCGACGAGCACGTCGCCGTCCTTGGTGAAGGCGACGATGGACGGGGTGGTGCGGAAGCCCTCGGCGTTTGCGATGACCTTCGGCTCGCCACCCTCGAGGACTGCGACGCAGGAGTTCGTGGTTCCGAGGTCGATTCCAACAGCACGTGACATGTGTGGTTCTCCTTTTGTAGAGCTGCTTGTGTGAGTCTGAGTCGGCCCGGCCTGCTGTCTCGATCAAACGCTTCGTCGAGGTGCGAGCAGACCTGAGCCGTATGCGCTCAAGTTTACTCGACACCGACCTTGCGTCAAGCCAGCAGGTTGAGAGTTGAGTGGGAGCGACTCAAGTCTTCAGGTGTGCGCGACAACCGGACCAGTGCGCGAGTCCTACGGCGGTGCTGCACCATCGGGGCCGGGGTTGACCGAGATCGAATGGCCGATCTCCGCCCTCACCCGGAGCATGGATCTCGCGAGCACGTCGAGCTGAGCCTCGTTGTAGAGCGCACGCATCGACTCGACCATGGCGCTCTCCGCGAGCGGCTGTGCCTGCCGGATGCGCGGCTCGGTGAGCAGCCACGGGTAGCGGTCGAGGTTCTCGCGAAGCGCCGGCAGCATCTGGCTCACGAGCGCGACCCGTTCCTCCTCGTCGGCATCGGCGGGTAGCGCCTCGAACGCCGCGTCGAGGTCCTGGTACCGCTGCTGGCCGTCCTCGAACATCTCCTTCACGTCGGCCATCGCCGCGTCGTCATAGACCTGCGCGAAGATCGAGGCGAGCGAGCGATCTGTGGGCGTCATGCCC
The DNA here is from genome assembly GCF_002931575.1 of Pseudoclavibacter sp. RFBA6. Taxonomy (NCBI): domain Bacteria; kingdom Bacillati; phylum Actinomycetota; class Actinomycetes; order Micrococcales; family Microbacteriaceae; genus Pseudoclavibacter; species Pseudoclavibacter sp. RFBA6. The sequence continues at coordinate 100,589 of NZ_PSUA01000015.1, forward strand.
TCGGCGATGCCCTCGAACCCCGTGGGTGTGTCAAGCGGTGCCCCGTGGGCGAGCAGCGAGCCGACCTCGTCTCGAACCCGCCCGAGGCGCCGGATGCTCGCCTCGAGCTCTGCGTGCAGCTCACGCAGCAGCTCGCGCTGGTCGCCTCCGGCCACCGCATCCGGGATCTTCGAGAGCGACACCCCGAGGTCGCTCAGCCGTCGCACCTGCAGCACCCGGACCAGGTGCTCGACCCCGTACCGCTTGTAGCCGTTCGCCTGCCGCTCCGGCTCCGCCAGCAACCCGATCGAATGGTAGTGACGGACCGTGTTCACCGTGGTTCCCGCCAACTGCGCGAGCTGGCTCGTGCTCCAGACCATGCGTTTCCTCCCTGCGCCGAGTATCACAGCGGCTACCGACAATCTCCGTCGAGGGCCGGTTCGGGCGGACCCCGCCATCCGCGCTTCATGCGCGCTTGCGGAGCGTGCGATAGCTGAGCTTCCGCAGCGCGACCTCGGCCGGGCCTCGCACGTTGCGACGATCCAACAGGTAAGCGACAGCGACCGTGATCATCCACGCGCCGATCGCGACGACCATCGCAGACCAGCTCGACAGGTGCGCCCCCAGACCGAACCCCCAGGCCGCGAGCAGCGGGACGAACAGCAGGGATTGCATGAGATAGCCGCTCAGCGACCGTCGCCCGAGCGCCAGCAGCGCCCTCCCCGGGAGGCGCAGGCCCGACCCTCGCGTCTGCACGTGGTGCGCGATGAGGCCGAACGCCGCGGCGTAGCCCACGCCCGCGAAGATGCCGGTGAAAAAGTGCACTGACCCGAACCCCGCCGGGTTGGGAAGGTCGAGCATGTCGAAGTGCACCATCACCTGGACGAGACCGGCCGACCAGCCGACGCCGATGCCACCGATCGCCGCGGTGCGCAGCAGTCGCAGATGCTTCGCTGGCTCCTCGAGGATGCGGTGACGGGCGGCGAGCAGACCGAAGAGGAACGCGGTCGGAAGCGCAAGCGAGGCCACGCCGCTCAACAGACCGGGGAACCAGGCAGCCACCCGCAGCACCAGGGCCGCGAGGACATCGGTCTCGGCGAGGATCGGCTGCTGCGCGTTCGGAGCGGAGGGCAGGGGCGGGAGGAGCTGCATGGCGGCGAACGATCCGACGGCGAAGACGAAGCCGACCGCAAGCAAGACGCCGATCCAGACCTTCAGCGTCCGGTCGCTGCGGTTGAAGAAGAGGGGCACCATGATGAGTCCGATGAGCCCGTACGTGCCGAGGATGTCGCCCTGCCACAGCAGGACCGCGTGCACGAGGCCGAACGCGAGCAGCCACCAGTGGCGCGTGCGCAGCAGCCGACGCGCATCCTTGACCGGCAGCCCCTTCGCCACCTGCCGCGAGTACAGCTGCCAGATGCCGTAGGCGAAGAGGAAGCCGAACATGGTGTGCGTGCGGGTGTCGACGACGACGATGGTGAACGCCTGAGCGATCCGGTCGGCGAGGTTGCCGTCGGCGGGATGCATGAGCGTCGCGCCGATCTCGGACGTGAACAGGAACCACGGCGTGTGGGCGAGCGCGATGAGCAGCAGCATCATGCCCCGCGCGAGGTCAGGGGCGATGGCGCGCTCGGAGACCGGGGTCGGGGCTGGCGCGTGCCCCGGCGCCGGCGCTGGGCCGGGTTCATGTCTCTGGCCGGTGCTGGTGGTCACGGTGGATGCTCCTTCGTGGGATTGCATGCATCCATCGGACACCGTGTGGTCGCCACAGGGTCAAGCGGCGAGTCCGGTAACGCCACGTCAGGTTTCTGCGCGGAGCGTCACCGAGCGACCGCCCCCGGCCCTCTGTTACGCGCATCCTGGACGCCACCCGGGCTACCTGCGACGCTCTCGCCAGCCCGCCACTCCGAGCGCGCCGCCTCCGGGCGCCCAGTGCATCCCTCCCATGCATGCATTCACGACAGGACCGTCATGACCAGACGCCGCTCCATCCTCTCCGCCGCCGTCATCGGCGCGACCCTCACCTCCCTCCTCCTCAGCGGATGCGCGATCGGGCAGAGCACTGCGAGCCAGGGCTCGGACACCCCCGTGCAGGGCGGTGACCTCGTGCACGCCGTCACCGCGATCGCCGACGGCTGGCAGCAGCAGCAGTCGAACAACTGGCACAAGAGCCAGGTGTGGACTCAGCTCGTCGAGACGCTCGTCTACGTCGACAGCACGGGCGAAGTGCATCCGTGGCTCGCCGAGTCATGGGCGGAGAGCGAGGACGGACTCCAGTACACGCTGAAACTGCGCGACGACGTCACCTTCTCGGACGGCACGCCGCTGACCGCGGACGTCGTCGCGAAGAACCTCGAAGTGCTCGGCCTCGGCGACGAGAGCAAGGGCATCACCCGCTCGCCCATCGTGCCCGGCGAGTTCGGGAGCGCCGAAGCCGTCGACGACACGACCGTGCTCGTGACCCTCAGCTCCCCGAACCGCGGCTTCATCCCGAGCCTCGGGTTCTTCGCCGCCGGAATCCTCGGCGAGAGCACGATCGACCTGCCGCTGGAAGAGCAGGCGAAGCTCGAGAACGTCGTCGGCACTGGCCCCTTCGTCTTCGAGTCGCAGGTGCCGGAGCGCGAGATCGTCGTCACGAAACGCGACGACTACGACTGGGCGAGCGAGGCGTTCGACCACGAGGGGCCTGCGTACCTCGACTCCATCACCTTCAACGTGCTCGAGGAGGATTCCGCACGCCAGGGAGCGCTCGAAGCCGGCCAAGTCGACTCGGTGCACTTCGTGCAGCCAAGCGAGGAGCAGCGCCTCAGCGACGACGGCTTCAACGTCATCTACGGCGAGTACCTCGGCACACCCATCAACTTCGTGCTGCGCCCTCACGCGGCGATCACCGACGACGTGAAGATACGCCAGGCCATCCAGCACGGCGTGGACCGCCAGGAGATCGTCGACACGGTCTTCAACTCCAACTGGAAGCCCGCCACCTCCTCGGTGCAGGCCGCGACGCCCGGCTGGGTCGACCTGAGCGAGAATCTCGCCTTCGACCAGGACCTCTCGAACACGCTGCTCGACGAATCCGGCTGGACAGAGACGGACAGTGACGGCTACCGGGTGAAGGACGGCACGCGCCTCACGATCCCCGCGTACACGTCCCCGTTCGTCAACGGTTCAGGCCAGATCCTCGAGCTCGCGAAGCAGCAGCTCAAAGCCGTCGGCATCGAGCTGGAGATCCGCCAGTCGGATGCGAGCACCTACAGCGACATCTTCGCCGCGGGAGGCACACCCATCTTCCCGGTCGCCAACTCCTTCCTCGATGCGACGACCCTGCGCCAGTACTGGGGCCAGGACTACACGAATCAGTTCCAGCTGAAGAACGGCGAGCTCGAGGAGCAGCTGCTCGGCGTCTCGGAGACCGCGAACGGCACCGACGAGCGCGCCGCGAACCTCGCCGAGCTGCAGGAGACGGTCCTCGAGGAGGCCTACACGGTGCCGCTGGTCGACAACTACCAGGTGTTCGTCACGAGCCCCAACGTGTCAGGCATCGAGACCAACGCCGTCGGCCGCCCGTACTTCTACGACACCTGGCTCGCGCAGTAGCCGCAGGGCGTCGGCCCGGAACCGGGAAGGCGCATCCCTTCGCGTCGAACTTCGGTGACTGTTCGGCCTATTCCGCCCGTCTCGGGCGCGCTGGACCAGGTTGTCACCGGAGTTTGGCGGCTGCCCGCCTCACGGCTCGTGGAACGTCACCGGAAAGTCCGTGATGTGCAGACCGGATGCGCCGATCCTGCTCTTGATCGCGGCGTGCTGGGCGGCGCGCGCGGTGACGTTCACGTGGTCTCGGGCGCCCGTCGGGGCGCTCCCGCCGTCGGCCCAGAAGGCGCCGACCTCGTGATCTTCGGCGAGGTCGGTGAGCAGCGCGAGGTAGGGCTCCTGCTGCCCGGGCAGGATCGTGGCACCGAGCGTCGTGGAGTTGATCTCGACCTCCCTGTCGGGGTCCAAGCCCGCGGCGGCAAGCAGCACCTCGGCGTTCTGGACGAGCGGCAGCAGGTGGAGGTAGCCGTCTCTGGTCTCTTCGATGGAGACGAGAGCGAAGCGGTCGTTCTCCCAGATCGCCGGCTGCACGGCCAGGCCAGGCACAGCACTGTCGAGCGCGTCGACGAGCGGAACGGCGTCGAAGCCGAAGCTCGGGCAGGTGCCTCCCGACAGCGCTCGGCCCGAGGAGTCGGTCTGGCTGTGCAGCGACATCACGCCACCCGCGGCCGCGGGCACCTCGAGAGACCAGCTGACACCCTCGGGATGCGCAGACGCGCAGAGTACGTCGAGCAGGGCGGGCAGGTGCTCCTGCTCGACGTCGAGGTCGATCTGCGAGATGGGGTCGACGAAGATGGGCGCTTCAACCCAGCGTTGTCCCGACACCTCGGTCACGCCCGCGAGCGCCTCGACCTCCTCGACGAAGGTGTCGAACGCCGCGGTCGGGCGGTCGAAGCGGGTCTCGTTGACCATCCAGCTGAAGAGCGTCGCGGCGCCGAGCAGGACGCCGAGGAGCGCGATCACGATGGCGGCGAGCCACACCCGAGTTCGGAGTCGCACGTGCTGCCTCCCCTCCCGCAGCCGCGCGCTGCGCCGACCGCTTTCCGGGCCAGGGTGCCACGCACAGGTCACCGTGCGGTTCACGGGAGACGAACGGCGAGCGAACGCCGACGGCCAGGACCTCGCGCAGGGCCGTTCCCCTCCGCGCCGCCTCCCGCGCATAGAATCCGCGCATGGCACTCCCCGGCCGCGCCGACGACGGCGCCCCCTCACCCAGCGACCCGACTCCGAGCGGACGAGTCGAGACCGTCGACGGCGGCGCTGCGGTCACGCCGAAGGAGCTGAAGAAGCGCGCAACCGCCTGGGCGCTGTGGGACGTCGGCAACTCCGCGTTCCAGGCGGTCGTCGTCACCTTCGTCTTCGCCACCTACCTCGCGAGCGACCTCTTCATCGACCCGCAGGTCGCAGCGCTCGGCGAAGCGAACCCGCTCGACCCGCAGTATCTGGCCGCCCAGGCCGCATCCACCAACGTCATCGCCAACCTGAGCACCGTCGCGGGCCTCCTCGTCGCCCTCATCGCTCCGGTGCTCGGGCAGCGCTCCGACGGCTCCGGCCGGCGCAAGCTGTGGCTCGGCATCTTCACCGGCATCACCGTGCTCATCATGCTCGCGATGTTCTTCATCCAGCCCGGCGAGGAGTACCTGTTCTGGGGTGCGCTGCTGCTCGCAGTCGGCACGATCTTCGCTGAGCTGAGCGGCGTCAACTACAACGCGATGCTGTCGCAGGTGTCGACGCCCAAGAACGTGGGCCGTATCTCGGGCATCGGCTGGGGCCTCGGCTACCTGGGCAGCATCGTGCTGCTGGTGCTGCTGCTGGTGCTCTTCATCCAGTCGTTCGGCGCGGAGGGCCGGAACGGCGTCCTCGGGGTGCCGAGCGGGGCGGATGGGGGTGCGCTGGACATCCGCTTCGCGATCGTGCTCGCCGCGGTCTGGTACGTGGTCTTCGCGCTGCCCGTCATGTTCAAGGTGCCCGAGATCCCGAAGGACGAGAACCGCCCCAAGGTGAGCTTCTTCGCGTCGTATGGCGTGCTGTTCCGGGTCATCGGGAAGCTCGCGAAGAGCGACCCGAAGCTGCTCCTCTTCCTCGCCGCGAGCGCCGTGTTCCGCGACGGGCTGCAGGCGATCTTCGCGTTCGGCGCGATCCTCGCGGCGCAGGTGTACGGCTTCGCGCCCAGCGAAGTCATCTACTTCGCGGTCGCTGCGAACCTCGTCGCGGGCCTCGGCACGCTCGCGGCCGGGTGGTTCGACGACCGCTTCGGCCCGAAGCTCGTGATCATGGCCTCGCTCGTCTCGCTCACGGCGTTCTCCGTGGTGCTCATCTTCCTCCCCTCCGAGAAGACCGTGTTCTGGATCTTCGGCCTCGCGCTCTGCCTCTTCGTGGGGCCCGCGCAGGCGGCGAGTCGCTCCTACCTGTCGCGCGCGACGCCTCCCGGGCGCGAGGGCGAGCTGTTCGGCCTCTACGCCACCACGAACCGCGTCGCGAGCTTCATCACGCCCGCCCTGTTCAGCCTCTTCGTGTTCCTCTCCGGCAACCCGAAGATGGGCATCATCGGCATCGGCATCGTGCTCGCCGTCGGGTTCCTCATGATGCTTCCCGTGCCGAGCAAGGTGAAGCAGGCGAGCGCGTAGCGGCACGCCTCGCGACTGTTACTCCCAAGGCCAGGCCCGCTGGCGGAATGTCGGTGGTGCGGACGACACTTGATGCCATGACGCACGAGACGAACGGCACCGCAGCGCAGCTCCCCACGACCCTCCTCGGTGACGGCCTCGTGACGACCGTGCAGGGGTACGGCGCTATGAGCCTCAGCGACGCGTACGGCCCCATCGACGACGAGCAGGCGCTGCGCACGCTGCAGCACGCGGTGGATGCGGGCATCACGTTCATCGACACGGCAAACATCTACGGCGACGGCCGCAGCGAGCGCACGATCGCGAAGATCTTCCCGGCGCAGCGCGAGCGCATCCAGCTCGCCACGAAGTTCGGCATCACCAAGGGCGACGGGGTCGGCAAGCGGGGCGTGCGCGGTGACCGCGCGCACGTGCGCGAGCAGGTCGAGGCCTCGCTCACGCGCCTCGGCACCGACTACATCGACCTCTACTACCAGCACCGCGTCGACCCGAACGTGCCCATCGAGGACACGGTCGGCTTCGTCGCCGAGCTCGTCGCCGAGGGCAAGGTGCGGCACATCGGCCTGAGCGAGCCGACGGGCGCCGAGATCATCCGCGCCGCGGCCGTGCATCCCATCGCGGCCGTCCAGAGCGAGTACAGCATCTTCAGCCGCGACCTCGAGGCCCACGTCATCCCCGCCATCCGCGAGGTCGGAGCAGGCTTCGTGCCCTACTCCCCCGTCAGCCGCGGCCTGCTCACCGACTCGTGGGCGGAGCTCGCCGCCGAGAAGCCCAACGTGCGCGCCAACTTCCCCCGCTTCTTCCCCGAGAACCTGCCGGCAAACCGTGCCCTCGCGGGCGAAGTCGCTGCCGTCGCGCAGCAGCTCGGAGAACAGCACGGCCGCCACGTCTCCGTCGCCGAGGTCGCCCTCGCGTGGGTCTCCGCGAAATCGGCCGAGTTCGGGGTGCGCGTCTCCCCCATCCCGGGAACCCGCAGCCCCGAGCGCATCGACGAGAACCTTCGAGCACTCGGCCTCGAGCTGAGCGGCGAGCAGCTGCTCCGACTCGAATCGATCGCCGAACGAGTCGTCGGGAACCGCTCGGCAGACCCCGCCTGGACGTCCCAGGGGCGCGAAGAGGCGGCGCTCGCAGCATCCTGATCCGGCGGATCCCCAGCATTCCAAGTTGCGGTCAAACGAAGTGCAACTACAATCTCCACCCATGGAAGACCCTCCCAGTCATAGTCCCAAGCCTCTTGACGTTCCGGCCGCATCTTCGGCCGCCACAGTCTGGAGGCACCACGCATGAACGAATGGATGATGCTCGGCATCGGCCTCGTTCTCACAGTAGGAACCGGGTTGTTCGTCGCGAGTGAATTCGCGCTCGTCAACCTCGACCGAAACGATCTCGAAAACCGGCAGAGCCGCGGAGAGAGACGACTCGGGCCCACCATCAAGGCCCTGAAGATCACGTCGACACACCTCTCCAGCGCGCAGCTCGGAATCACGCTCACGACCCTGCTCACGGGATACACGTTCGAGCCGGCCGTCAGCTCCCTCCTCGCAGAGCCCCTCGAGGGCCTCGGGGTAGCCGAGGGCCTCGTGCCCGTCGTCGGAGCCATCGTCGGCATCGTCCTCGCGACGCTGTTCTCGATGATCATCGGCGAGCTCGTCCCCAAGAACTTCGCGCTCGCCCTCCCACGGGCGACAGCGAAGGTCGTCATTCCGTTCCAGGCGCTCTTCACGACGGTGTTCAAGCCCGTGATCCTGCTCCTGAACAACACGGCGAACGCCATCATCCGCTCCATGGGCATCGAGCCCAAAGAGGAGCTCTCGGGCGCCAGAAGCGCCGACGAGCTCTCCTACCTCATCCGCCACTCCGCACTCTCCGGCCTCCTCGAAGAAGACGACGCGGCCCTGCTGCGCCGCACCCTCAAGTTCTCCGAGCACGACGCATCCGACGTCATGACACCCCGCGTGCGCATGGCGAGCGTCGAAGTCGACGGCACGGCGCAGGCCATCATCGCCCTCGCCATCGAGACCGGGTTCTCCCGGTTCCCGGTCGTCGACGGAACGCCAGACAACATCACGGGCTTCGTGCACGCCAAGCAGGCGTTCGCGGTCGCCGTCGACAAGCAGGAGCGGGTCCTCGCCAGCGAACTGCAGACGGAGGCGCTACGCGTTCCGGAGTCGATGGGCGCCTCCGCCCTGCTCACCCTGCTGCGCGCCGAGCGCCACCAGGTGGCCGTCGTCGTGGATGAGCACGGCGGCACGGCGGGCATCGTCACGCTCGAAGACCTCGTCGAGGAGATCGTCGGGGAACTCGAAGACGAACACGATCGGCACCAGACCGGCTTCATCCGGCGCGGCCGCTCGGTCACGTTCGACGCCTCCTGGCGTCCCGACGAAGTACTCGACCGCCTCGCCATCGAGGTTCCGGAAGACGGCGACTACGACACCGTCGGCGGCTTCATCACCGACACCCTCGAGCGCCTCCCCGAACTGGGCGACGAGGTCGAGATCGAGGCCGGCACCCTGCGCGTCGAGCGCATCGACGGCACCCGCATCGTGCGGGTCCGCTACCTGCCGAACGAGCCAGACGGAGACCAGAGCCTCATGAGCAATCAGGAGCTCGCGCACGACAGAGCCCACGAGCGAGTGAAGGAGGCGATGATCCATGAGTGAGTACCTGCCAGGCATCCTGTGGCTGTTCGTCCTCCTCATCGGCAACGCCTTCTTCGTCGGCGCGGAATTCGCCGTGATCTCGGCGAAGCGGTCGCAGATCGAGCCCCTCGCCGAGCGAGGCAGCCGCGCCGCGAAGACGACGCTCTGGGCGATGGAGCACGCGACGCTCATGCTGGCGACAAGCCAGCTCGGCATCACCGTGTGCTCACTGCTCATCCTGAACGTCTCCGAGCCAGCCATCCACCACCTCCTCGAGATCCCGCTCGGGCTCACCGCGCTGTCAGCCGAGCTCATCAGCGTGATCGCGTTCGCGGTGGCGCTTGTGCTCGTCACGTTCCTGCACGTCGTCTTCGGCGAGATGATCCCGAAGAACCTCGCGTTCTCGGTGCCAGACCGTGCATCCCTCCTCCTCGCCCCGCCCCTCGTCGTGGTCTCCAAGATCTTCAACCCGATCATCTGGAGCCTCAACACGATCGCGAACGGCGTGCTGCGCCTCTTCAAGGTCGAGCCGAAGGACGAGGCGACAAGCACCTACACGCTCGAGGAGGTGGCCGGGATCGTCGAGCAGTCGACCCGTGAGGGAACGCTGAACGACACCTCAGGCACGCTCGCGGGCGCGTTCGAGTTCACCGAGAAGCGGGTCAGCGACGTGGACGTGCCGATCGCCGAGATGGTGCTCCTGCCTGCGGGCGCGCGCCCCATCGACGTGCAGAAAGCAGTCGCCGAGCACGGCTTCTCGCGCTACGTCGTCACCGACGAGCGCGGCGAGCCGACGAGCTACATCCACATGAAGGACGTCATGGACCTCATGGCCCCAGACGCGTTCACGGCCCCGATCCCGCAGAAGCGACTGCGGAGCCTCGTCTCCGTGTCGCGGGATGCGGAGCTCGAGGACGCCATGGCGGTGCTCCGCGACCGCGGTGCGCACGTCGCGAAGGCGCTCGACTCAGAGGGCAACGTCACCGGGCTCCTGTTCCTCGAGGATGTCCTCGAGGTGCTGGTCGGCGAGGTCAACGCGACCGCCGCTGCCGCGTAGGCGACGCGTTCGAACGAAGCAGGGGGATGCCCCCGCCCGGAAACGGGCGGGGGCATCCCCCGTTTCGCACGCATCCACCTCCGCTCGTTGACAGCCCACATGGCGAAACGAGAGGCTGGTGCCGTGCAGCCCATCCCGCAGACCGCCCAGACCACCACCACTGCGAGCGGACGGGAGCGGCTCTCGATCGGCGTCTTCCTCGCCCTGGCCTTCGGCTTGCCCTGGCTTGTGACCCTGCCCCTGTGGTTGGGCGACGGTCTCGCGCACCCCTGGTTCCCGGTCATCTCCGTCGCCATGATGATGACGCCGGCCATCGCCGCGCTGGTCTCCGTCTTCGCCATCGAGCGTCCGGTGAGGCCATGGCGGGCGCTCGGGATCGTCCCGCTGAAGCCCGTCGGGCGGCTCATCGCCTACCTCGCCCTCGCCGTCGTCGTCCCGGTGGCGCTCGTGTTCCTCGCGTTGCCCATCGGTGCCCTCTTCGGCGTCTACTCGATGGACCTCGTGAACTTCTCCGGCTTCCAGGCGATGCTCGACGAGCAGCTCGCAGCCGAGGGGGTCGGCAACCTGGAGCTCCCCATCCCGGTCGCCCTGCTCGTGCTGCTGCAGCTCGCGAGCATCCCGCTCGGCGCGTTCCTCAACCTGATCCCCGCCCTCGGCGAGGAGCTGGGCTGGCGCGGGTGGCTGCTCCCGAAGCTCCTCCGGCTCGGCACCGTTCCCGCGCTCCTCATCTCCGGGGTCATCTGGGGACTCTGGCATGCACCGTTGATCCTCCTCGGCTACAACTACGTGGATGCGCCTGGCTGGCTCGCGCTGACCATGATGACGGGCATGTGCGTCCTCGTCGGTGCCGTGTTCGCCTGGCTGCGCATCCGCTCCGAGTCGGTGTGGCCCGCGGCCCTCGCTCACGGAGCGTTCAACGCGGCCGCCGGTTCGTACCTGCTCTTCGCCGCGGCTGGCGAGCGGGTCGACACGACGCAGGCCACGATCCTCGGCTGGACGGGGTGGATCGTGCCGCTCATCCTCGTCGGCGTGCTGCTCGTGACGAAGCAGTTCTCGCCCCCGAAACCCGTCGAGCTGCCGGCTGACATGCCGGGCCAGCTACCGGGCCAGCCGGCACAGCCGCACTCAGCATCCCCCTCGTCAACCCCCTGACGAACCTCAGGCCCTCTCTGCTTTGATGCAGCCACGAAGAGCCACCCGCTGCGGGCTGACCTGCACAGCGCCAGCGCGGGCGCCAGGGGACGGGGAAGGGGACCTCAATGGAGACGTTCGGTATCGAAGAGGAAGCGATGCTCGTCGACTCGGACACGCTCGAGCCGCGACCCGTCGCGGAGACCGTGCTGCGCATCCTGCGCCGCGACGCGGAGCTGCGCCCGTTCGTGACCCGCGAGTACCTGCGTTCGCAGGTCGAGTACTGCTCGCCCGTGCTGCGTTCCGCTCAGGAGGCGCACGCACAGCTCACCAGGCACCGCCGCGCGCTCGACGACGCGGCCAGCGAGGTCGGGGTGACCCGGTGGCATGGTGCGGTCCCCTTCGTCCACGGTGAACCGCAGGCATCACCCACCCCCAGGTACACGGAGATCGCGAGTGAGTACCGGGGGCTCGTTCGCGAACATCAGATCAACGCCATTCACGTGCACGTGGGCATCCCGTCGCGAGAGGTCGGCGTGCAGGTCATGAACGCCGTCAGGGGGTGGACGCCGGTGCTGCTCGCCCTGAGCGCGAACTCGCCGCACTGGCGCGGCCAGGACTCCGGGTTCGACAGCTGGCGGACCATCCAGATGCGTCGGTGGACGACCCACGACTGCCCGCCGGCGTTCGCGGACGCGGACGACTACCAGCGGCGCATCGAACGTCTCGTGGGTGTGGGCGGCACGATCGACGCCGGCACCGTGGCCTGGAACCTGCGCCTGTCCGCGAACCATCCGACGATCGAGTTCCGAGTCTTCGACGCGCAGCTCGAGGCGCGGGAGACGGTGCTGCTCGCGCTCATCTGCCGGGCGCTCGTGACGGCGACCGTGGCGGGGGATGCGGGCGGGGCGCTCGCCGACCTGCCTCCCGAGCTGCTCGAGGCCTCGCTCTGGCAGGCGGCCCGCGATGGAATCGATGCGCGCCTCCTCGATCCGGTCACGGGTGAGCTGTCGGGAGCGCGCGCGGTTGCCGACGCGCTCCTCGCGCATCTCGGGCCGGCGGCGGAAGCGCTCGGCGACGGCGATGAGATCCGTTCGGGCATCGATCGGCTCTTCCGCCACGGCACCGGGGCCGCGAGGCAACGGCAGCGCCACCTCGAGGGTGGCCCGCACGCGTTGCGCGCCCTGCACGAGGCCTGCTGAGCGGACGGTCCACCGGGAGGGCGCAGACTGGTCCGGTGGCCCAGACAACTCCCCCAGCCAAGCCCCGACGCACGTCCCCGCCTCGGACCATCGGCCGTGTAGTCCTTGGCGCGTTCCTGCTGTTCGCCGGCGTCGCGCACCTGAGCTTGGCCCGCGAGGAGTTCCAGGCGCAGGTGCCCACGTGGGTGCCGTTGGATGCTGACCTCGTGGTGCTCGCATCCGGTGTCGTCGAGGTGCTGCTCGGGGCGGCGCTCATCGCGGCCTGGCGCTGGCGCGTCGCGGTCGGCTTCACGGTCGCTGCGTTCTTCGTGGCCGTCTTCCCCGGCAACGTCTCGCAATACGTGACGGGCACGGACGCGTTCGGCCTGGACACGGACCTGAAGCGGCTCATCCGGTTGCCCTTCCAGGTGCTCCTCGTCGCACTCGCGCTCTGGTCGACGGGCGCGTGGCGCGACCGTCGCGAGCTCCTGCAGCCGTTCCGCCGGAGGCGGATGCTCTAGATTTCTCCTATGACAGATCCCGGCAGCGCAGCCTCGCCCGCCACCGGAACCTCCGGGGTCGCCCCGCTGCTCGTGCTCGGCAAGATCACCGACATCCTCGACAGCTTCACGCTCGAGTCGCCGTCGCTGTCACTCGCGGAGATCAGGACGAGGACGGGGCTCCCAACCTCCACCACGCAGCGCCTCGTCACGAATCTCGTCGCGCAGGGCTTCCTCGACCGGGATGAGGATCGCTTCCGGATCGGGTTGAAGATGGCGTACTGGTCGGCGCCAGCCGTGCGAGGCATCAAGGCCATCGACCTGCTCGCACCGCTGCTCCGCGAGCTGCGGCAGGCGACCGGCGAGAGCGCGACCCTGTTCAGAGCGGACGACGACTACCGCGTCTGCATCGCCGTCGACGAGACCCGCCACGAGCTGAAGCAGGACGTGCACGTCGGCAAGGTCGCGCCGCTCACGGTCGGTTCCGCGGGGCGTGTCCTTCTCGCCTGGAACGATGACCTGCGCGAGAGCATCCTCGCCCAGCCGATCCCCGACCTCGCGGCCAGCACCATCACCGACCCCGCCGAACTCCGGACCGTGCTCGATCAGACGCGGCGGGACGGATTCGCGATCACGCGCAATGAGCGCATCGACGGCCTCGTGGGCCTCGCGGCCCCGGTGTTCGAGCCGAGCGGGCGAGTGCGCATGGCCATGGGCGTGAGCGGGCCCGCCGCCCGCATCCAGCCACACATGCTGGAGGAGTGGGCCCCGATGCTCGTCGAGATGGCTGAACGCGCGACTCGCCTGATCGGCGGGCGCGCCCCCGCCGCAGCCTGACAGGGGGGCACCCCGCTGGCAGCCGTCAGAGCGAGGCCGGCAGGACCCACTCGAACGCCGGAGCCTTCGAACGGGCGCCCTGCCTCGCCTTCGATCGGTTGGGTTCGCCGAGGTCGTCGAGCAGCGCCTCCGACTCGCGGACGATCTGAGCGAACGCCGCCGGAGTGAGCCAGTCGGGGCGCATGGCGAAGAGCAGGTCCTCCGTGGCCGTGTTGCCGCTGGCGCCGGGGGCGAAGGGGCAGCCACCCAGGCCGCCGAGAGCGCCGTCGACGACGCCCGCGCCCGCGAGCACTGCTGCGATCGAGTTCGTTACACCGGCACCCCACGTGTCGTGGCCGTGGAAGACGATCTCGCGCCGAGGGGTCTCGGCCGCGACCCGCGAGATGAGCGACGACACCTGCCCGGGATGCGCCTGCCCGAGGGTGTCGCAGATCACGATGTCCGCAGCGCCCTCCGCTCGGGGGTCGTTGGCGATCTGGATGACCCGGTCAGGGTCGACCTGCCCATCGAACGGGCACGTGAAAGACGTGGCGAGGCACAGCTGGATGCGCCCGCCGGCCTCACGGGTCAGGGCGACGGCATCCGGCATCGCTGCGAGGCTCGTGTCGGTGGTGCGGCCGATGTTCGCCTGGTTGTGGGCGTCGGAGACGGAGAGGCAGTACTGGAAGTTCTTCGCCCCGGCGGCCGCGGCCTTCTCGATATGCCGCGGGGTCGCGACCCACACCCAGCTGCGCTCGAGCTCCTGAGGCGTGAGCGCCTCGATCACCTCGAGCGTGTTGGCCATGGGCGGGACGAGGTCGCCGCGCGCCATCGAGCCGATCTCGAGCTCTGGCACCCCGGCGGCGAAGAGCTGGCGAGCGAGGGCGACCTTGCGGTCCGTCGACAGGAGCTTGCCGGTGAGCTGCAGGCCGTCGCGCAACGTGACGTCGCGCAGGCGCGCGGCGGTGATCGGGGTCTGGGTCATCGTGTCTCCACCTTGCTGTCGTCGTCGAGCTGGGTCCTGTTGTCGTCGCGCGGCTCCCGCTGCGCGTGGCCGGCGTAGGCGGCGAGCACCGCCTCGGTGTCCTGGCCCAGCTGGGGCGCGAGTGTGCGAATGGGGAGGGACGCGCCGCCGAGCACCGGGACGATGCCGGGGAACCCGACCCCCTCGACCGTCTGATCGCCGTCGGCCACGTCGAACTTCTGGATCATGTCGCGGGCCGCGTACTGCGGGCTCTCGCTGATGTCCTCGGCCGTGTAGATGGGGCCGGATGGGACGCCCGCGTCGTCGAGGATGTCGAGGACCTCCTCGGCGTGCAGGGTGGCCGTCCACGCGCCGATCGCCGCGTCGAGCTCATCGCGGCGCTCCCAGCGGAGGTTGTTCGTCGCGAGCCCAGGGTCGCCCGCGAGATCGTCGCGGCCGATGATGCCCATGAAGCGCACGAAGATCGCATCCGCGTTGCCTGCGATGACGACGCTCTTGCCGTCACCGCACACGTAGGCGTTCGTCGGGGCGATGCCCTCCATGCGTCCGCCGACCCGCTCGCGGACCACGCCGTGGGCCTGGTAGTCGGGGATGAGCGACTCCATCATGGAGAACATTGCCTCGTTGAGGGCGACGTCGATGACCCGCTCCTCGAGCGGCGCGGGTTCGAGGCCGGCACCGCGGCGCTGCTCGCGCTGGAACAGCGCCATCATCACGCCGTAGGCGGCGTACACGCCCGCGATGGAGTCGCCGATGGAGACGCCGACGCGCACGGGGGCGCGGTCCGGGTCGCCGACGAGGTTCCTGAACCCGCCCATCGCCTCGGCGACCGCCGCGAACCCGGGCCTGCTCGAGAGCGGTCCCGTCTGCCCGAACGCGGAGATGCGGCCGATGACGATCCCGGGGTTGATCTCGTTGAGCACGTCGGGTCCGATGCCCCACCGCTCGATCGTGCCTGGCCGGAAGTTCTCGAGGATGACGTCGCAGTCGGCGGCGAGCGCGCGCACCGCATCCCTCCCCTCCTCCGTGCGGAGGTCGAGGGTGATCGACTTCTTGTTGCGGTTGATGGTGTGGAACAGCATCGACGTCGTCGAGCCGGGATGCAGTCGCCACGAGCGCAGCTCGTCCCCCGTTCCGGGCCGCTCGACCTTGATGACCTCGGCGCCGAAGTCGGCGAGCATCCGCCCTGCCGTGGGGGCCGCGATGAAGTTCCCGAGCTCGAGCACGCGGACTCCCTTGAGCGGGGCGATCTTGGCGTTGGTGTGCATGTCGGTCCTTTCCGGACGAGTGATCGGTCGAGGCCTGCGGGTCAGAGGAAGATGCTGAGGACGAGCGTGACGAGCAGCGCGACGATCGAGGCGACGGAGACACCGACGGTGCAGGTCTTCAGTGTGCCTCGTGTCGTCTGCCCGAGCAGCGATTGCAGCAGCCAGAAGGTGTTGCTCGTGACGTGCACGGCGAACAGTGAACCGGCACCGGCCGCGAGGGCGATGAGGATCGGGTCGAGGCCGATGACCGAGGCGATGGGCGCGAGGATGCCCGCGGCGGTGATGGCGGAGATCGTGACCGAGCCGACGGCGATATGCAGGACGGCGGCGATGGCCCACACGATGAGCAGTGGCGCGAAGCTGTTGGCGTTGAACGCCTGCCCGAGGATGTCGCCGAGACCGGTCGCCGCGACCGTCGCGGCGAGCGACCCGCCCACCCCCGTGAGGATGAGGATCTGGCCGCTCTCGCGGAAGCCGGCGACGACCGACTTCTCGACGGCCTTGCCGCCGACCGTGAGCCGACCGATCACACTCGTGCCGAGCACGGCGAGGAGAAGGGCGAAGACTGGGTCGGTGATGAGGACCAGGGCGTCGATCTCGACGCCGGCGATCTGCAGGATCGCGCCGGTCGCGATGAGGCCGAGGCAGAGGAGGAGGGGCGCGAAGAGCAGGATCAGCTTCGGCTCGGAGGTGGTGGTTCGCTCGGCGACCGCGACGCCTCGGGGCACTCCGCCGACCTTGCTGAGGCGGTCGCCGACCGGGATGCTCTCGGTCTTGAGCGGCCCGACGGGCTCGCGGGAACCGTCGATGCTGTCGTCAGCCGCGTCTGCACCGTCGACGGGCTGCGTCTCGTCGAGCTGCTCGTTCCAGAGTCCGATTCGGAACAGCAGCGTCATGATGAAGATCGAGATGACGATGGTCGGGACGATGACGATGAGGCCGAAGAGCAGCATCTGGCCGAGCGGGACGCCGAGGACGCCAGCAAGCGCGAGGGCCGCGACACCCGGCACCATGAAGACGATGCCGCACTCGAGACTGATGGCGAGGGCGGTCGCGATGCGCGGTGTGCCGTGCTTGCCGATGAGGGGCGCCATCTTGCGGGCGAGCGGCGCGGAGATGACGAGGAGCACGTCGAGGAAGATCGACTGGAGCACGGTGCCGATCGTGAGCCCCATCGCGTACGGCAGCCCCTTGGGGCCGAAGATGCGCAGCAGGTGCGAGACGAGGCGCTGGATGGCGTTCATCTCGCTGAGCATCGACCCGAGCAGCACGCCGAAGGTGATGAGGAGGCCGACCTCGGCCATGATCTCGCCGAAGCCGCCGGTAATGGTGCCGATGGTGTCGGTCGGGGAGTTCCCCGTCGCGAGCCCGAGGTAGAGGGAGCCGATGACCAGCGCGACCGCGGGGTTCAGGCGGAAGCGGGTGATGAGCACGACGACGCCGAGGATGGCGATCGCCGTGTGGATGATGGTGATGATCTCTGACGTCATTGTCGTCCAATCGTGGTGGGTCTCGCGCGGTGCCCTGGCCGGTTCGAGGGGAAGCGGTTGAGGTCTTGGCCTGAGGCCGCGTCTGGTTTACATTATGTGCATGAACTCAGAATGTAAGCAAGGGCTCACATCGTGATGTGTGATTCGCGGGTCAGCATCTCCCTGCCGACACCGGCACTCGCGGCGGCCGTCGCGGACCTCGACCTCGCCGACCGCGTGGAGTCCATCGCCTGGGATCTGACGACGCCGTCACCCTCCGCGCACATCGACCTCGTCGTCCTCCCCTACCAGCAGGACCCGCGCCGTGCCGCCAATCTCGGGGCGACGGCAACCCAGCTCGTCCAGGCGCAGACCATCGGGTACGAGGATGTGCTCGCCAATCTGCCGCCCGGCCACACGGTCGCCAACGCCCGCTCGGTGCACGAGGCTTCGACGGCAGAGCTCGCCCTCGGACTCGCGCTCGCCTCACTGCGACGCTTCCCGGAGTACACACTCGCCGCGCAGGGAGGACAGTGGCAGCAGCTCCCCGGCCAGAGCCTCGCCGACCGCACCGTCGCCCTCGTCGGCTACGGCGGTGTCGGACAGGCCATCGAGCAGCGCTTGAACGGATTCGAGGCGCGAGTGCTCCGCTTCGGGCGCACCGCCCGCTCCGGCGGGCCCGACGGCGCGGGCCGCGTCCGCGAGATCTCAGACCTGACAGGCCTGCTGCCGGAGATCGACGTGGTGATCCTCACGGTTCCCCTCACCTGGGAGACCAGGCACCTCGTCGACGACGCCTTCCTGGCGGCCATGCGCCCCGGCGCGCTGCTCGTGAACGTCGCGCGCGGCCCCGTCGTCGATACGGACGCGCTCGTCCGTGCCCTCGAGGCCGGCCACGTCCGCGCCGCCCTCGACGTCACCGACCCGGAACCGCTGCCGTCAGGCCACCCGCTCTGGAGCCTCGACGGCGCGCTCATCACGCCGCATGTCGGGGGCGCTTCCTCGGCCATGCACCCTCGCATGGTCGCCCTCATCGAACGGCAGGTTCGTGCGCTCCTGAACGGGGAGACTCCCGAGAACATCGTGGCGTCGTCGTGACGCGAAGCTGACCGCCAGGCACCGCTGACCGCCAAGCACGGTGGCGGCTCCGCCCCTACCGCCAGCGCGGCGCGAGGAAGCCGAGCGCGACGAGCTCGCGCACGTCGGGGACGAGGCTCTCGCGCAGCGCCTTCTCCTCGACATCGACGAGCGAGGCGATGGCGGTGACGATCTGCGAGCCGACCAGCTCGCCGTCGCACACCGACACGAAGCCCGTGAGCTCGGTCGACATCGACATCGTGCGGCGGAACCCGGCGCCCTGGCGCAGCATGATGATGCTCGGGTCCTCGTCTCCTGGCCGCGAGTGGCGCTCCTCGGTGACGTCGCCAGCGACGATGAGCGGCTCGTCGAACAGCTCGGCGTCGTCGAGCCCGCGAAGCCAGGTGAGGGCCTCGAAGCCGTCGCGGATGTGCTCGGCGAGCGGGTGGCCGAGGGCGTGCGTGAGGTGCTCGAAGCGCCGCAGCGGGCCGCCGACGGCGCCCTCGTGCGTGCGGCGGAGGAAGAACATGCCCATGCCGATGCGCTCGACGTCGCGGCTCGCGAAGTCCTGCAGGTAGCGGCGGAAGGCGTGCTGCCAGCTCGACAGCTCGGCGTTCTCGGCCGCATCCTTCAGCCACATGTCCGCGTACTCGACGGGCGTCGCGTCCTCGCGCTGCACGACCCACAGGTCGACGTCGCTCGCCGGCCACGTCTCGAGGCGCGCGTGCCAGTTGGCGTCGCCGGCGCGCACCTCCCAGTTGCCGAGCATGCAGGCGACGCCACCGGGTGCGAGCACCGCGCCGAGCTCGCGGACGAGCCCCTCGACGATGCTGTCGCCTGGCTTGCCGCCGTCACGGTACGTGTACTGGTCGCTGCCCTCCTCGCCCTCGCGGCGGGGCGTGATGACGAACGGGGGGTTCGACACGAACAGGTCGAACTGCTCGCCGGCCACGGGCTCGAGCATGTTGCCGAGGCGCAGGCTGACCCGGTCGTCCAGACCGCCTGGCGCGATGCCCAGCGCGGCGGCGTTGAGCAGCAGGTTGAACTTCGCGAAGGCGAGGGCGCGCTCGGAGATGTCGGTGGCGACGACGTGCCGGGTGTGCGCGAGCAGGTGCATCGTCTGCACGCCCATGCCGACGCCCAGATCCAGCGCCCGGGCGACCGGTTCGCGAGGGGTGAGCTGCGCGAGCAGGGTCGTCGCCGGGCCGATGCCGACGACGTGGTCGCGGCGCAACGGCTGGTCTCTTCCCAGCTGCACGCCGCCGAGGTCGGACGCGACCCACATCTCGACGTCGCCGTTGACGCCCTCGCTCGCGTACGGACGCACATCGACCAGCGCGGCCACGAGCCCCTCGGCGAGCTGCTCGCCGGAACCATCGACGCCCGCATCCGCCGGTGCCACACGCGGCAGGCGTTCGACGAGGCGGGCCGCCAGCAGCTCCTCGAGGGCGGGCACGTCGCCTGCCTCGACGGGCTCGGCGAGCACGAACAGGCGGATGAGCGCTGCGAGCGCGTCGTCTGGCTCGCGTGACAGCGCGAACGATGCGGGCTCGAGCAGGTCCCGGTGCAGCGCATCCGCCGCCTCCGCGCCGAGGCGCGACTCGACGCCGTCGACCGTGAAGCCGACCTCGGCGAACGTCACCGCGAGCGCGCGGAGGAGGGCCTCGTCGGTGCTGTCGGGAGCGTCGCTCGGGTCGTCGAAGGTGAAGGCGTCTCGAGAGGAGGCTGAGCTGGCATGGCGCGCGTGGGAAGTCACCCGTCAATTATGCGGATGCGCACCGACACTCGTGCGCGCCTCCCAGGCAGCGGGGTCCCGAAGCCCGGCGAGCGCCTCGATGGTGCGGATGCGCACGTCGACGTCGTGGGTCGTGGCGGCGAGGATGACCTCGTCGGCCCCCGTTCGCTCGACGAGCCGGTCGATACCGTCCGCCACCATCTCGGGCGTCCCGACCAGCTGCGTGCCGGTCGTCGCGTCGAAGAGCGAGCGGTCCTGCATGCGCGCGGCGTACGCCGCGGCGCCGTCTGGCGTGAGGACCCGGGTGGGTCGACCGAAGCGGATCTGATGCATCGCGGCGCGGCTCGGGAGCGCGAGATGCGTGGCCTCCTCGACGGTGTCGGCGGAGATCGCGGACACCGACACCATGAAGTGCGGCTCTGCCAGCACCGGAGACGGCACGAAGTGCTCGCGGTAGTGATCGGCCGCAGCCTTCGGGTCGGCGTGCATCGCGAAGTGGTGGGCGAACGTGTATGGCAGACCGAAGGCGGCGGCGAGCTCGGCCCCGTAGAGGCTCGAGCCGAGCAGCCAGATCTGCGGGTGGGTGTCGGCGCCTGGCGTCACGCGGAGGCGGGCGAGCACCTCGCGGTCGTGCTCGTCGCGCACATCGCCGAGAAACCCCATCAGCTCGAGCACGTCGTTCGGGAACTCGTCGACGCGGTCGCGCGAGAGATCGCGGCGCAGGGCGGCGGCCGTGAACGGGTCGGTGCCTGGGGCACGCCCCAAGCCGAGGTCGATGCGACCGGGATAGACGGATTCGAGGGCCGCGAACTGCTCGGCCACCACGAAGGGTGCATGGTTGGGCAGCATCACGCCACCCGAACCGAGCCGGATCCGGCTGGTCCCCGCCCCGAGCGCCGCGAGCAGCACCGGCGGGGTGGTCGAGGCGACGAGCTCCGTGTTGTGGTGCTCGGCGACCCAGTACCGGTGGTAGCCGAGCTCGTCGGCACGCTGCACGAGACGACGTGATGCGGCGATCGCGTCGGCGCTCGTCTGCCCCTCGGAGACCGGGATGAGGTCGAGCACGGAGAGCTTGGTCGTTCCTGGCATGGCATGGGCAACGTGTGCCACCCCGCCGCTATTCCTGGGTGGCCTCGGCGGACTCCAGGGGAGAACTCCCCGTCACCTGGGTTTTCGGCCAGTTCGCGGCCCGACTGTCGGTGGCCCTGCGTAGCATGACCAGGAACGGCATACCCAGCGTGCCGAAGGAGACCCCATGACTCGACACCGTCGCCGACCGCGGGCGCTGCTCGCGAGCATCGGCGCGCTCGCCGCGGTCGTGTTACTCGCAGGATGCTCGGTGAGTGCGACCGCGGTGCCCTCGGCCAATGGCTACGACGCGGTGGACGCCCCCATCGAGGGTGGAACGGTCAGCCTCCGCGACTCGTTCGAGTCGTCCCCCCAGGAGTCCCACGACTTCTGGTCAGACCCCGACATGTTCAAGAACGCCGAGGGCTTCGACTACACCTCTCCAGACAACGGCATCACGGTCGGTGTCGGCGACCCCGCGACGGGCGCATTCGTCGCCCCGACGACGGCGGTGCCTGCCGCCGAGTCACCGAATGGCTACGGCGACGTCACGGAGGCCGTGCCGTTCGACCGGGCTGGGCTCGGCGCATCCACCTTCGGCCGCCTCTACATGTCGTTCGCCAGCGGGCTCGCCGTCTGCTCGGCGACGGTCGTGAACTCGGGCGAGCGCAACATCGTGGTCACGGCGGCGCACTGCCTCGTCGACTTCGAGAGCAACAAGGCCGTCGCGAGCAACGTCGTCTTCATCCCGGGCGATCGCGGCGACGGCGCCGAGCAGCCATACGGGCGCTGGGCGGCGACCGACTACAGCATCCCGCAGCACTTCCTCGACAACGCCAACTACGGCGACCAGGGCGTGTATGGCGACGGGTGGAACAACGACTTCGCGTTCCTCGTGATGGAGGAGAAGGACGGGCAGCGCATCCAGGACGTGACGGGCGGCCAGGGCATCGCGTTCGGCGTGCCAGCGAAGGCGATCACGCAGGTCGGGTATCCGAGCGCGAGCCCTTACGACGGGTCGGAGGAGTACATGTGCGCCTCAAGCCAGTGGAAGGAAGGCTCGGCCGGCGGGTACACGCACATGTGCAGCATGACGCCGGGAGGGTCCGGCGGAGCGTGGCTCGTCTACTACGACAAGAGCGTCGGGGCAGGCTACGTCGCCGCGACCTCCTCGACCGTCCTATCGTCAGCGAATCCCCCGTTCCGCTGGGAGGGTTCGGTGCTCGGCCAGACCGCGCTCTCCCTGTACGACGAGCTCGGCGGAGGAGCCTGATGAGCACGCGACGGCTGGTGGCAGGCATGACGGCGCTGCTCGTCGGGCTCGTGCTGACAGGATGCGCGACGACGACGCCCACCGCGGTCGCGAACCACGAGGCCAAGCTCGAGTACCACGCGGACACCGGCGCGGAGCTGCTCGGCGACTCCCTCGTCGAAGGGCTCGCGGGTGTCGAGAACTTCTCCGCGACCGCTTACACGCACGGCAAGGCCTCGACCGGGGCGACGCTCAGCACGCAGCACGAGACGACCGTCGTCGGCGCCTCCTACGTCACGAAGGAGTCGACGGCCGAGCCGGGAACGTCGATCGACGAGGTCCACATGGCGGGCAGCGGCTTCACCTACTACCTGTTCGGCAGCGCGTACACGACGGTCGTGGCGACGCCGTGGGCCCGGCTGCCGATGGGCGACCTCGACCGGGCGAACGACCCGCAGCGCACGTGCATCCTCGGCACCGTCATCTTCATGTGCAACCTCGTCGAAGCCTGGCAGCTCTCGAAGGAGAGCAACGGCGAGGAGCTGCCCGAGAAGCTCGAGGTGTCCGCAGACGGCAGCAAGCACTTCACGTCCGCTGTGACCTTCGACTCGCTCGAGGAGGCCGGCCTGTACACGTTGGGGGACGACCTGCGATCGCAGCTCAGCGAGGACGAGCTCGGCACGCTCCTCCCCCTGCACGTGTGGGTGGGCACCGACGGCATCGTGCAGAAGATCGAGGTCAACGGCACGATGGACGCGGCTTCCCTCGACGTGGAGGTGCAGTTCGGCTTCGAGATCACCGGCACGCCGACCGCGGACGACCTGCCGGACGACCCCGCGTCGCTCGCGCCGCAATACGTGACGAACGTCACCGCAGACCAGGCGAGTGCCTTCTGGGATGCCATCGGAAATGCAAGGACCGGCTAGGGGTCGGCCGAGCTCATGAACGCAGCAGCAAGCAAGCTGGAGGCAGCACGATGACCTTCCCACCGCAGGGCGGCCCGCAGCGGCCACACGATCCGCGCAACCAGAACGATCCGCGCAGCCAGAACGATCCGCGCAGCCAGAACGATCCGCGCAGCCAGCATCCTGGACAGGCGCAGCCGAACGGACAGCCGGGTGGGGCAGGGCAAGGGCACGGGACGCCCAATGCTCACCCGCCGCAGCACGGGCAGCACGGGCAGAACCCGCAGCAGGGGCAACACGGGCAGAACCCGCAACCGGGGCAGCACGGTACTCCGACCGGTGCAGCCGGCGCCGCCGGCGCGCAGCAAAGCCGCCCAGGGCAGCCGGGCCAAGCAGGACAGGCGAGCCAAGTAGGCCAGCCCGGCCAGGCGTCTGGTCGCCCCACGTATCCCGGCGCTTCGGCCACGCCGCCAGGTGGCGCGGGCCAGAACGCGGCTTGGGGCGGCGGCTCGAACTTCTCTCCGAGTTCAACGCAGGGCTCTTCATTGGGCCACAGCACACCTTCTGCGTACGGTTTCGGGTCGCCCTCGACTGGCGCAGCCGCGGCGAGCGCTTCCACGGCGGCGGGTGCTGGCTATGGGTCCGGTTACGGCGGGAGCTCGAACTCCAGCTACGGTGCGCCTGCGGCGACGGGTTCCGGCTCCGCGACGCCGAGCACCGGGTACGGACCGCGGGGGTCGGGGTACGGGTCTTCGGTCGGGGCCCCGCCTGCCGGGGTCCCGCCGACTCAGGGGTTCGGGTACCAGCAGTCGACGGGGTACGCGACGCCAGGGGCACCGGGCTCCGGTTTCGACGCGGCCGGCTCCGCTCAGAACGGCAAGCCGCGTCGCAGCTCTCGTCTCCTGCTGATCCTCGCCATTCCAGCGGCGGCGCTCATCGCTGGTCTCGGCGGCTACTTCATCGGTGAGAGCAACGGCAGTGTCCTCGCGGCGGAGCCCCTGCAAGCGGAGGTGACGCGCGTGCTGCAGGAGGACTTTGGCCTCGTCGAGGTGAGCGACGTCGCCTGCCCGGAGCAGGTGAAGGCCGACCAGGGCGCCGAGTTCCAGTGCACGTTCACCTACGCGGAGCAGGACCAGTCGGTGACGGTCACGGTCTCTTCCGCCGACGGCCAGGTCGTCGTCGGCGCGCCGGAGTAGACGCCACCGGGCACGGAGCAAAGCGGACGCGGGTCACCGGAATGCTCGGCTGAAGGCAAGCCATGAGTCCGGTCATGCCTGCCGGTACGCGCGCAGCACGCGCACCACATCTTCGTGGGCGACACCGTGGCGTTGCACGCTGGAGACGGTCGCTCACCCCCGCGCCGCCACCTCTCCCGGCAACAGCTCCGACTCGGCATGCCGAGTCCCGCGTCCCGCCCGTCCGCGTGACTCCCGGCGCCGCCAGGAAGCTGTCCAACATCAGTGCAATATCAGTGCGTTGAGCCCCTCCAGGCCTCGATTGGCTGGAAATCGCACTCATCTTGGACACGGCGCGCTCCGAGTCGGGCCTGTCACAGCCGTGGGCAGCCCATCATGCCCACGGTCGTGACTCGAAGGCGCTACGCGGTTCCGTTCGGCGCGACGATCGGCAGCGCGACGCCATGGACGAGCAGCTCGCACTCGGGGCGGTCGGCAACCGCGACTGCGACGCGCGACGCGAGGTGCTCGGGCATGTCGGGGAGCGCATCCACCGGGAACCAGGCGACGTCCACCGACTCGTCGTCGCCAACGGCAGCCTCTCCGGAGACCCACGTGCATCGGAAGACGAGGTCGCAGTACTGAGCCCGGTCGCCCGTCGCGTGCACGATCTTCGGCGAGACGCTCAACCGCACGAGCCGGTCGACGCGCACCTCGACCATCGCCTCCTCAAGGCTCTCCCGCACGGCCGCCGTGGCGGGATGCTCACCGGGGTCGACGATGCCCGTCACGGGACTCCACACTCCGTTGTCTGAACGGCGAACCAGCAGCACTTCTTCACCGGCGGGCACAGTCTCACCGGTCCGCACAGACTCGGCAGGCGTCCGAGCCCCTTCGAACGGCATCGCGCCGGAGCCTGCACGGGGACGAATGATGACAGCGGTCGCACCGGCAAGCCAGAGCGGATGCTCCGGCCCGATCTTGGCGCGCAGGTCGGCGACGAATTCAGGAATCGGCATGGGGCCTATCCAACCGCAACGCCGAAGATGAGGCCCAGGACGTAGGTGACGGCGGCTGCCCCGTATCCGATGAGCAGCTGGCGTCCAGCGCGACGCCACGGCGGGCCGCCGGAGAGCACGCCGACGATGGCTCCGGTCGTGAGCAGCGCGATGCCGACGATGATCGCGGAGACGATGACGGCCGTCAGCCCGCTCAGGCCGAAGATGTAGGGCAGCACTGGCAGGAGTGCGCCGGCGGCGAAGAAGCCGAAGCTCGAGAGCGCCGCCGTCCACGCCGTGCCGAGCTCTTCGTGTTCCTCATCCGCCGCTTGCAGGGCGATGGGGCCGGAGGCGGGGTCAGCTCCCTGCAGCGCGAACACACGATGCGCGTACCTGCGCGCCTCGGCCTCGTCCATGCCGCGCGCGCGGTACACGAGCTCCAGCTCGTTCGCGTTGACGTCGAGCCGCTGAATGGTCTGCGGCGTGTCCGGACTGGGCGTGGATGCCTGCAGCAGCTCGCGCTGCGACCGCACCGACACGTACTCTCCGGCCGCCATCGAGAGGGCACCGGCGAGCAGACCGGAGAGCCCGGTCGCGAGGATGATGACGGTCGACGCTCCGGTCGCGCCGATGCCGAGTACCAGGGCCAGGTTCGAGACCAGGCCGTCGTTCGCTCCGAACACGGCGGCCCTGAACATGCCGGACATGCGGGACCGGCTGCGCATCGCGAGCCCGCGCACGACCTCTTCGTGGATGCGCTCGTCGGCGGCCATCTCCGGCGTCGCATCCGCTTCCCGCTCGTACGGGGACCTCGACTCGGCGCGCTGGATGAGGGCAAGCACGAACAGCGAGCCGAAGCGGCGAGCGAACCAGCCGAAGAGGCGCGTGCCGAGGTGAGCGCGGACGCCGCCGTCACCGGCGGGCCCGAGGAGCCGCAGCCAGTGCTCTTCGTGGCGCACTTCGGCGTTCGCGAGGCCGAGAAGAATCTCTCTCTCCTCACCGTCACGCTTCGCGGCGAGGTCCCGGTACACGGACCCCTCGGCGCGTTCATCGGCGAGGTAGCGACGCCAGCGGCGGATGTCCGCGGAGGTGGGTTCCCGTGTGAGATCCCCGGTCCCCGGAACTGGCGGTGGTGTCTGTGGCATGGCCGTGCATCCTTCGTGCGGATGCCTCGAGCCCAGTGGAGCACGGGCATCGTTGGCAACGTTCAGCCAACGCTACGCGCGCGCCTCCTGGTTTCCGCAACCTCGCGCAGATGTTCGGCGCACCTGAGCGGAGTCGAACTCACTGTCCGGGAGCGCCGGCCTCGGTCACGGAGACGTCCGCGCGTGTGAAGTTCATGAAGGAGCGGGATGCGGTCGGTCCGCGCTGCCCGAGGTACCTGGAGCTGTAGATCGCTGACCCGTAGGGGTGCTCTGCGGCGCTCGAGAGCTGGAAGAAGCAGAGCTGCCCGATCTTCATCCCGGGCCAGAGCTTGATCGGCAGGGTCGCCACGTTGGAGAGCTCCAGGGTCACGTGGCCGGTGAAGCCGGGGTCGATGAATCCCGCCGTCGAGTGGGTGAGGAGCCCCAGTCGACCGAGTGAGCTCTTGCCTTCGAGGCGGGCGGCGACGTCGTCGCCGAGCGTGACCCGCTCGAACGTCGAGGCGAGGACGAACTCACCGGGATGCAGCACGAACGGCTCGTCGGGCTTCGACTCCACGAGTCGGGTCAGCTCTGGCTGCTCCTCCGACGGGTCGATGAACGGGTACCGGTGGTTGTCGAACAGCCGGAAGTACCGGTCGAGGCGCACGTCGATGCTCGATGGCTGGATGAGCCCTGGCTCGTACGGCTCGAGGCCGATTCGGCCCGTCTCGACGCCCTGCTTGATGTCCCGATCACTGAGAAGCACGTGGCCAGCCTAGTTGCTCGATGGTTGCTCGCGGCAGGCGTGGATGCGCAGCACGTCGCTCGGGAGGGGCCGCGCCCACGCGCTTGCCGCGAGCGTGTCGTCGTCTCCTGCTTACGCGGGCGCGAGTGACGAGTCGATCCCGGCGGACGTGTCCCCCGTCATGCGCGAGAGTCGCCCGCTGGGCTCCGTGGACGGAAGGTTGGGCGGGGTGTTGTCGTTGAGCGGCGTGTAGTCGCTCTGGTCGCGTCCGCGGCGGAAGGCGAGCTCGACTCCGTCGACGATCACGTACCGGTCGATGTAGAAGGAGGGTCGCTTGTCGAACGACATCTCGTCGGACTCGAAGAACATGTCGTTCCGGATCTTGGTGACGCCGTTCGCCGGCGTGACGGACCCGACGTAGTCCATGCGATACGTCTGGTGGACGACTCCGTCGATCGTGGTCGTTCCGTCGGGCTTGAGGTCGCTCCAGCTCGAGCTCTCTGCACGAGGCGACCACGCCGCCGGTCCGGGCTGGTAGTGCAGGTAGATCCTGATGCCGGTGATCGTCGATGTCGCCTTGGTGTTGGTCACCCAGAGCCCGTAGGTTCCGTACGCGTGGGCTCCGGTGTCGTACCCGTGCACCGTGTAGCTGGAGGTCGTGTCGGCATCTGGGTGAGCGAAGGCGATCCACCCCTGGAGCCCGGCTGGCTGCTGACCCGGCGATGCTGCGTGCGCTGGAGAGGCGACGGCCAACGCGATGGTGGGCGCCGCCCAGGCTGCCGCCTTCACGACGGCTCGACGGTTCAGCAGATTCGTTTCGGAGCGCGGTGAATCGCTCATGATTTCCCCCCGGAGTTCATGGAAGTCGCGGCGCGGTTCCCCCCAGCGCCCACGACCTGGTACCGGTCCAGAATTCCACGCTTTGCGTTGCTACTGCAACATGGCGGGGAGTTCGACGGGCACCTGCATTCGACGGCCGTGGGTCTACCCTCGATGCGTGAGCAGAAACGTGTGGAGCATCGTCGGGGTCGTCGTCGCGGTCGTGGTCGCCTGGTGGCTCGTGGATGTGCTCTTCCACCTTGCCTGGTTCGTGGCCAGGCTCAGCATCGTCGCGATTGTCGCGGTCGTCGTGTTCTTCGTGATCCGCGCGCTCGTCTCCAAGCGCGATTGACGCTCCCGGGTCACCGGGTGCACGCTACTGACCTCACGTCGCTTCGATGTACGATGGTCGAGTTCGCAGGCGGTCCTGTGAGTGCGCGGATGTAGTTCAATGGCAGAACTTCAGCTTCCCAAGCTGATAGCGCGGGTTCGATTCCCGTCATCCGCTCCACGAGAAAGGCCCGGTCCGGAGCAGAGAATGCGCCGGCCGGGCCTTTTTCTTTGTCACGAGCAGGTGCCCAATTTGTCACAAAGCGTTGGGAAAACGTGCACTAAACGTGCACCAGCGCGCGCCTTAGTGCCTCGATTCCCTCGACGCGGTCGTCGCCGATGACATGCGCGTAGACCTTCATCAGAACAGCCGGCGTGTGCCCGAGCAGCCCGGCGACGACGTGCACCGGCACCTTCGCTTTCAGCATCGTCGTAGCCACACTGTGGCGGATACCGTGCAACTCTCAGGAGAGTTCGGGCGCGCGTTCGTTCTGGTGACGGCGACCGCGCCGGACTTCATCGTCGAAGCGGAGATCGGTGCGTACACGGGTGATTGGGCGAACGCTCCGATCCTCGTCATCCGCGGCACGAATAGTGAGAACTGTGTCGGCCTGTCTGTGACTGCTACAGGGCGGGTGCAGATCGTGAAGCGGTCGGGAGGCTCGGGAAGCACGCTCTCGCTGGCACCGACCGGGGTCGTAGCTGTCGGCGACAAGCTGTCAGCCTTGGCCAAGTCGGACGGCACGTTCTCCGCGTACCTCAATGGAACTCTGCTGACGACTGCCTCTGACACTCAGTTTCTAACGACCGGCACGCGCTGCGGAGTGGGCTTGGCGTTCAGCTCGCCGACTGCTCCCAAGACGATCGGGTGGGACAACTTCGTGTCCCGGGTGCCGGGCGACCTCCGGTAGCGACGTTCCGTAGCAGCACTGATGCGAAACGCGGCCCTGGTCATGTGACCAGGGCCGCGTCGTTCGTCTCAGCGTCAGAGATGGCTCGACAGCGTCTCGTAGACGGTCGTGGTGATGCTGGCTCGGTAGCTCGAGTTGATGTCTTTCAAGTACGGCTCGAACTTGAACCACCCGTCCCCGAAATCGGCTTCGATCTCCAGGCTTCGGGGCCAAGCGGGCAAGCCGAACTCCGTGGAGAACAGCGAACCAGCGGTCGCCACCTTCAGTCGCTTGAGGTCTCGTAGGCTACGAACCTCAACGAACGGCCTGGCCGCGGGGTCTTGCCGCCGCTCGTACTGGGCCACCAACACGAGCTTGTCGGTGAGGACAAAGAACTTGTGCACTTTGTCCCCTGGTGCGACGAGGGCGGCTCGGATCTCACTGCCTCGCAGGGCGAATGCGATGGATGAGTACACGCGCTTGTATGAGGCGTCCTCGGTGTGCTGATTCCACTGGTTGTTGCACGCGAAGTGCTCGAACAACTGCATGGCGGTGTTCTTGTCTAGCTCCTGTGCGTCGTCGGACACGTGGGCTCCGTTCGTCGGTTACGCGGGGGTGTGATGCACACAGAGTTGCATCAGGGGTCAAGGGCTGCAACGAACCGGGGATTTTCGGACAGGCCAAACCAACGTCAGATGCCGTAATGACAGACCGCAAGAACTCCGTGTGCAAAAAACGCGACTACGCCGGGGAAGGCGCTGGGCGCCGGGACGGGAGGGGCGGGGCGGGTGCCCCTAGGCCTCGTCGTCCCAGCTTCTGACGACTTCCGTCTCACCCTTGTGTTGGATCAGGGCGAGGCTGCTCTCCTGCTCACACATCTCACATCCGATATAGAGGACCACCTCGTAGCGTCGCCCGTTGGCGGTCGCGCGGAGGGGTTGTGCCTTCACGATCGACGCGTCGTCTTCACCCGAGGCAATGACTCGCAGGCCACTGCCTGAGGAGCTCGACACGTCGACTTTGTTGACCCATGTGTGCTCGTCACCGCAGTTCGGGCAGAGGAGGCGGTGGTCGTCCCTGAGTGGCAGCGCGTTTATCGTCATGACGGGATGGTCGCATAGACCACCGATAATCTGAGGTGCGGCTCAGCGAACCTTCGCGCGCTCAGCGGCTGCCTTCATAGCTTGGAACTGTGCGGGCGTGACCACGTCCATCACGCGGTTGGCCCCGTCGCGACCAGCAATGGGTCGGGACTTCTGGAACGCCGCACCGCCGTGAATGTCAGGGAGCGGGTTCTTGAAAAGATGCAGCTTCGACTCGGCAGTGAACGCCCGTCGCATCGGATCAGCCAGCACGGGCGGAACCCATGAGCTTCGCTCCTGCTCGCTGGCAAGCAGCTGGCGTTCAATAGCTCGTGTCGTTGCCGCCGCAACCCAGTCAGCGAACTGCACGTTGGCGCTGAGGGCACTGTCGATGTGCATGGGCGGCTCGATGATGCGCTTCATCTCCGGATGCTCAGATGATCGCCCGAAGATGTGCCCGTACATCAGTGGGAGCCTCTTGGCGCGCTCCTTCTCGTTGATCTGGTCGATCATGACCATCAACTGCTGGTCCTTGCTCTCCGCGTAGGTACACAGGCGGTTCAGTGCCTCGCGCATACCAGCGGTCTCCCGCGCGTCCTTGTCGAGCTTGGTCTGATTTGGCGTTCCGATGGGCTTCTCGTTCGCGTAGTAGAACAGCCGCCCGCCGTACCACTCGCGCAACTGCCGTGTGAGGCCAGTGAAGAGGCGAATCTGTTCCGGGTAGTTCGCAGCGGTGTAGTGGTGGAAGACTTCTGAGCCCTTCTTCTCCCACCGGCCCGGGTGCTCCGCTTCCGCGACCTCCTCAGCGAACAAGGTGCGCTTGTCGTGAGTGAATCTCTGCGCGAACGAACGCGCGTGCTTCTCCGGCACGATGAACCCGGCGTAGCCGAACGCCGGGCTGGTCTTGAACTTTTTGTCAGTCTTGGAGACGAACGCGCCCGTCTCGCCGATCTCGTCGATGTAGGCAAGCAGCATGCAACGATTATGCCGTTAACGCAGAAACCCACGCACATGGCGTGGGCTTCTCGAAGTGGCGCTCTGGTGCCTATTGCATCACCCGCTACCGCCACCAACGATACACGGCGTCTGCCCACTACGTAACCACCGAGTCCATGTCACCAACATATTCGTCGGGACAGATTTTCCGTTGGTGACGCCGTTTTTGTCGGCGGCCCGTGTCACACTCCCCCGCATATCTGATGTTGCGAAACGTGTGCCGACCGAGATGGTGATGAGACTCGCGCATGGCGCCGGCCTACTGATGCCGGCTAGGACTGCACACGGGGGCACTCAACCACAGAGGCAGCTCCATCTTCTCCTCGCTGCTGACCCTCGGCTGTCCTCGCTGCTCGAACAGGTTCATGAGCCGGACCAGATGCTTCTCTGCGCAATCGTAGATGTTCCAGACAGAAGAGAGCGACGCCGAGAGCACGACGTTGACTCGACCTTCACTGGCCCCCGAGATCCGCCTGTCCAGCGCGTTCGTGCTCATCGACCTGCGCCCGTGCGCGAGGCCACTGGCGACCCGCCACATCCCGGTGATGCGGTCCATGCCATGGCTGCCGTAGTG
The DNA here is from genome assembly GCF_002931575.1 of Pseudoclavibacter sp. RFBA6. Taxonomy (NCBI): domain Bacteria; kingdom Bacillati; phylum Actinomycetota; class Actinomycetes; order Micrococcales; family Microbacteriaceae; genus Pseudoclavibacter; species Pseudoclavibacter sp. RFBA6. The sequence continues at coordinate 132,605 of NZ_PSUA01000015.1, forward strand.
GTCGTCCACGTACTGGAGCCGTTGAGTGATCGAGGCGACCGATTCGTATCTGCGCCCAACGAGCGCGGGTCGGGCATCGCGAAGCTCTTCGATGCGTCCGCGGAGCGGGTCATCAGTGGGGATCGTGTCATTCGCCTTGGGCCTACTCCCGGTCATCTCCGCAGCTGCGACTCTCAGGTCGCGTTCCGACTCGTACATGACCTGGAGGGACTGCATGACGCGTAGGTCTCGTGATGGCGGGAGCAGTTGCCACAGCGCGCTGCCGACTGCTTCCAGTGCTGGACGTGTGATCGAGTATGCGCCGAACGTGGGCAAGGTCTTGCCGTGGGCGATGAGACCCTGCAGTGCGCCCATATGGTCCGTCGCGACAACGAGCGCGCCTTGGACTTGATGCGAGATGGGGTCCCGAGCCGTCGCACGGTCGTCGGCACTGAGCGATGAGGACGTGGATACGCCGAGCGAATCGATCTGCTCAACGTACTTCTGTAGCCGCTCGAAGGCTGCGCCGAAGCGTCGACCGGCCTCCTCGAACTGCTCGCGCGACTCTGCACGATCGAAAGCTCCTGCGACATCGCTCATGCGCTGTATCGTGCCACTTCTGCTACGAAACGAGGGGTCAAACTTAACGACCCCTCCCGCCTCCGGGAACCTTCTGGCGTGGGCGCGGCTAGAGGGAACGCCTCCGGTCCCGGGACCGGAACGGGGTGTCCGCCGCGTGGACGGCCTCGAGCTTCGATTTCAGATCCGAGCTAGGTGATGCACTTGCATCAGCTCGCATCCCAAACGAGGGATGCACTTTGCGTGATCCCATAGAGTGCGCGCAAGGACATCACGTCAGCGATGACGCCTGTTGCTCTTCGTCGTCTCGGTCTGTCGGAGCCACTCGATGTACGAGTGCCAGTCGTAGAGCACGACCTTGGCGTTGGCTTTCATGAACGGTGGGCCGGTTCCGCGGTAGCGGGACTTCTTGAGCGACTCGACAGTGAGGCCGGGGACTCGCTCGCACAGCTGCTCCGGCGAGAGGAGCTCAACGTCACACATCGATGTCACCTGCCGCGTCGATCCATGCCGAGACCTCGGTCGCTCGGTACCTGACGGCTCGTCCGAGCTTCTTGAACGGCGGACCGCGACGACCAGCATCTTTCTTGTCGAGGTCGCGCCACTCTCGGAGGAGCTGCTGCCGCAGCTGGAGTAGCTCGGCTGTCTCCTTTTCGGTGAGCAGCCGTTCCATCACGCGGGCACCACATTGTTCTTGATCCACGCCTCGAGTCGGATGCTCTCGTACCGCAGCGAGCCGTCGAGGAGGACCGCGGGCGGGCCTTTGTGGAGTCCGCGCCAGTTGTAGAGCGTCTTCGGCGTGTAGCCGATGCGCTCAGCCACCTGGCTCACGGTCAAGTAGCGCTGAACGGGCTGGCAGTTGCAATCGCAGGACTGAGTCATGCGGGCAGGCTACGCGTGGACTGTGTCACGAGATCCCTCAGATATGTCACAAACGCTCTGGAACGCCATGGACTCGTCGCTACCAACGCTCACCACTTCCGCATGATTCCGCACCACTCGGACGACTCCCCACGCCCTGATCGGCTTCCCAAGCTGATAGCGCGGGTTCGATTCCCGTCATCCGCTCCACGACGAAGGCCGGGACGGCGCAGATTCTGCACCGCCCCGGCCTTCTTCTCGTCGGCGAGCCCGTCAGGGGTCAGCTCTCGCCGCGACCGGTCTCGTGCTGCAGACGGTCGATGTGCTCCGACGCCTCCGCCTTCGTGATGTCCGCAGGTATCTCCTCGCCCGCCTCGCGAGCGAGCGTGTCGAGGTAGCTGCGCTGCGCGCCGGTCATCGGCTCATCGCCGGTGACCCACGTCGACGGGTCCTTCTCCGTACCGTTCTCGCCGGGCTCGGTCGCGCCGAGCATTTCGCCTTCGTGTGTCTCTGCCATGTCCGCGACAGTAGGCGGCGCTCCTGGCCGATGGCCCGACGAATGCTGGGAATATGTGTTCGAATCCCGGCGGCGAGCACACCTCGGAATGCTAGGAATCAGAAGTCGGCGATGACCAGCTTCTTCATCTGCATCATGTGCTCGTACCCCCCGGGCCTCGCCATCAGCTCGCCCATGTTCTGTGGCACGATCTGCCAGCTGACACCGAACTTGTCGGCCAGCCATCCGCACTGCTCCGCCTCGGGGACGGCGCTCAGCGCGTCCCAGTAGCGGTCGATCTCTGCCTGGTCGGAGCAGCCGACCTCGAGCGAGACACCGCAGTCGAAGCCGAACTCCTGCCCGGCACCGTTGTCCATGGCGGCGAACCACTGACCCGCGAGCTGGAAGTCGGCGTACATGATCGCCCCGGCCACGGCCGGGCCAGATGGTGCCGGATACTCGGCGATGGTGCCGACACGGGACTCTGGGAACAGGGACACGTAGAGGTCGATGGCCTCGCGCGCCCTGTTCTGCGCCTCGCGACCGAACATGAGGCTCGGCACGATGAAGGGACGGGGCTCGTCAGCCGTGCTCAGCCCGTCGGAGTCGACGAGCATGAGCTGCCAGCTCACGCCGTACCGGTCTTCGATCCAGCCGTAGTGCGGACTGAACGGGTACTCCTGCAGCGGCATGAGGGCCTTGCCGCCCTCGCTGAGCCCTGCCCAGACCCGGTCGATCTCCTCGCGTGCCGACGCCGCGTCTTCACCGAGCACGCGGGGGTCGAAGTTGAGCATGAACGAGATCGACGGATTGGGCCTGAACTGGTCGCCCGCGTTGATGAGCGTGAACCGGTACTCGCCGATGTCCACGCCCACGACGAGCGGAAGACCGGCGAACTCCTTCTGGAAGTCGAGGAGGTCGGTCTCGGGATATCTGGCCTCCACGGACGTCGTCGTCTTCGGGAAGATGGAAGCGTAGAACTCGCCAGCTTCTTCAGCGTTCTTGTTGAACCACAGGTTCGGGATGATCTTCTGCATGACTCGTTACTCCTGCACGCGTCGGTAGTTCTGGGCTCAGTTGAACCCACTGGCAAAGTTACTCCCGACTACCGACATCGGCCGCGCGCCCGGACCCCAGTCGGGGAGAACACCCAGGCTGCGCCTACTGCAGTCCCGCCGTGAGCCGCGCCAGGTTGTCGAGCACGGTCGAGCGCATCGGCTGCTTGCGCCACTCGAACATCGTGAGCTCGCGCGAGTGCTCGCGGTAGTCCTGCTGCACCTCGCGGAGGTCCTCGACGAAGTCGGCGCTGCGCACCATGAGCGACACCTCGAAGTTGAGGGAGAACGAGCGCATGTCCATGTTCGAGGACCCGATGACGGCGACCTCGTCGTCGATCGTGAAGTGCTTGGCGTGCAGGATCGTCGGCGACTTGTACATCCAGATACGCACCCCCGCGAGCAGGAGCGCCTCGTAGTAGGAGCGCTGCGCGTGGTAGACCATCGCCTGGTCGCCGATCTCGGAGACGAACAGCTCGACGACCACGCCGCGGGCCGTTGCGGTGGTGATCGCGTAGAGCATCGACTCGTCTGGCACGAAGTAGGGGCTCGTGATGATGATCGACTTCTGGGCGACGTAGAGCAGGTTGAGGAAGAGGCGGAGGTTGTTCTCGCTGGGGTAGCCGGGGCCGCTCGGTACGATCTGGCAGTCCATCCGCGCTTCCTGCGGCATGGTCTCGACGTCGGTGAGGTCCTCGGGGATGATCGTGCCCGATTCCGAGTACCAGTCGGTGATGAAGACGGCGCTGACGGCGTGCACGGCTGGACCCTCGAGGCGCACCATGAGGTCGTGCCAGTGGAGCCCGCGGCGGATGTTGCCGCGCTTGTTGTATGTGGAGTCGACGACGTTCTGCGAGCCGAGGTAGGCGGAGTTGCCGTCGACGATGAGCAGCTTGCGGTGGTTGCGCAGGTCGGGCCGCTGGTACTCGCCGCGCCACGGACGCACGGGCAGCATGTAGTGCCACTCGGCGCCTGCCCGCTCGAGGGCCTTGAGGCGGGACAGCGTGTGCTTGCGGTATCCGGGCACTCGGATGGACGCGATGTGGTCGAGCAGGATGCGCACGCTCACGCCACGAGCGGCTGCCCGGTCGAGGGCGTCGAAGATGGGGAGAGTGGTGTGGTCGCAGGCGAGGATGTAGAACTCGATGTGCACCCACTTCTCGGCCGTGTCGATCTCGGCGGCCATCGCCTGGATCGTCTCCTCGTAGCCGCCCTGCAGTACCACCTCGTTGTCGCTGATGAGCGGCATCGCCGTGTACGTGCGATTGAGGGCGACGACGGAGTCGAACCACGGCGGGTCGGTGTGCTCGGTGGGTTCGACCTCCACGCTCGAGACGGCCATGTTGATGAAGGTCGTGACCTCCTGCTGGCGCTCCATGCGCTTGGCGGGGAGGCGGAAGCTGCCGAGCAGGAGGAACGCGACGACACCGACGTACGGGATGAGGAAGATGGCCATGAGCCAGGCGATGCCGACGCTCGGCTTGCGGTTGCGGGGCACGACGATGATCGCGATGACGCGAATGATCAGGTCGATGATCGCGAAGATGAAGCCGGCGCTGATCGTGATGTGCGGAATCTCGGCCATCTGGTCTCCTTGGGTACTCGGGGACAGCGTAGGGCAACGGATGCGCACGGGGAGGCCCCACATCTCCTCGCAGAGCCCGTTGCACTTTCCACGAAAAGTGCAATACTGCACTAGTGACAGAGAGTGCAATGAGCCTGCGTGCCCGCAAGATGGCGCGAACGAGCCGCGACCTCGCGGCGGCCGCCCGCAGGCGAGCCCTTGATGCGGGACTCGCCGGCTTCACGATCGAGGAGCTGTGCGAGCAGGTCGGGATCTCCCGGCGGACGTTCTTCAACTACTTCGCGTCGAAGGAAGACGCAGTTCTCGGCATCTCCGCCCGGCGCGACACGGCGCACCTCGACGAGGACTTCGCAGCTGGCGGCGACCCGCACAGCAAGCACCTGAGCCCCGACCTCCTGGAGGCGCTCACGCGTCTCGCCCTCGAGCGGTGGCGGATGGACGACCCTGAGCCCGACCCGGAGCGGGTGCGCGAGGTCATGGCTGTCATCGACCAGGAGCCGCGCCTCTTCAAGCGGGTGCTCGAGCACATGTCGAGCGACGAGAAGCGCGACGTGGCCCTCGTCGAGCGCCGCGAGGGGCTTCCTGCAGGTGACCTCCGCGCCTCCGCGGCGGTGCAGATCCTCATGTCGGTCATGCGGGCGAGTGCGTTCGAGTTCTTCACGACCGACAACGCCGACGACATGGAGACGGTTGTCGGCAGGCGCGTCGACGCCGTGCGCGCCGTGCTGCACGGCTGACCTTCTGCCATCCCCGCGGTTCGCCGCATTCCCCATCACTCTTCGAACGGACCAACGCATGACCTCCACCGCACACGCGCCTGCCGAGCCGCAGTTCCTGCTGACGAAGCGCAGGATCTGGACGATCTTCGGCGCCCTGATCGCCGGGATGCTCCTCTCGAGCCTCGACCAGACGATCGTCTCGACCGCGATGCCCACGATCGTCGGTGAGCTCGGCGGTGTCGACCACCAGGTGTGGATCACCACCGCATACCTGCTCGCGACGACCATCGTCATGCCGATCTACGGCAAGTTCGGCGATGTGCTCGGGCGACGGAACCTGTTCCTCATCGCCATCGCGATCTTCACGCTGGCCTCGGTCGGGTGCGCCTTCGCGGACAGCTTCTGGGCGTTCGTCGTGTTCCGTGCCCTCCAGGGGCTCGGCGGCGGTGGCCTCATCATCTTGTCGCAGGCGATCATCGCCGACATCGTGCCGGCCAGCGAACGCGGCAAGTACCTCGGCCCGCTCGGCGCGGTCTTCGGCCTGTCCGCCGTCGGTGGCCCCCTACTCGGCGGCTACTTCGTCGACCACCTGACGTGGCAGTGGGCGTTCTACATCAACATCCCCGTCGGCATCGCCGCGTTCGTCATCGCGGTCGTCGCGCTGAAGCTGCCGAGCAAGAAGGCGACGAAGCGCATCGACTACCTCGGCGTCATCTTCCTGTCGGCCGCGACGACGTGCCTCATCTTCTTCACCGACTTCGGTGCGGATGCTGAGCATGGCTGGGGCTCGATGGTCACGTGGGCGTGGGGCCTGGGCCTGCTCGTCGCGGCGGCACTGTTCGTCTTCGTCGAGTCGCGTGCCGAGGATCCGATCATCCCCCTCGGCCTCTTCAAGAACCCGATCTTCGTGAACGCGACGGCTATCGGGCTGACGCTGGGTATCGGCATGTTCGCGGCGATCGGGTTCGTGCCGACGTTCCTGCAGATGTCGTCCGGCACCTCGGCGGCGGCGTCTGGTCTGCTCATGCTGCCCATGATGGCGGGACTCATGGGCACGTCGATCGCGTCGGGGATCCTGATCTCGAAGACGGGCAGGTACCGCATCTACCCGATCGTCGGCACGGTCCTGACCGGGCTCGCGATGGTCGCCATGACGACGCTGACCGCGGAGACGCCGGTGTGGTTGATCTGCGTGTTCCTGTTCTTCTTCGGGGCGGGGCTCGGTCTCATCATGCAGGTGGTGGTGCTGGTGGTGCAGAACGCGGTTCCGGCTGCGGAGATCGGCACGGCGACGAGCACCAACAACTACTTCCGCGAGGTGGGTGCCGCACTCGGCACGGCGGTGTTCGGCGCGATCTTCACGACGCGCCTCACCGAGAACCTGACGTCGGTGTTCACGGCGAGCGGGGCGAGCCCGGCGGATGCGGCGGCGGCGACGTCGTCGATCGACCCGCAGACGCTGTCGCAGCTGCCCGACGGGGTTCGAGATGGCATCGTCACGGCGTATGCGGATGCGCTGGCTCCCGTGTTCTGGTATCTCGTGCCGTTCATCGCGCTCGCGTTCCTGCTGTCGCTGTTCCTGAAGCAGATCCCGTTGTCGGATGTCGCCGGGCTGGTCGCCCGCGGTGAGGCGGTTGGCGGCGATGAGGCTGAGGAGCTGGATGCGGCGGCCCGGGGCGCTCGTGCAGGGCGTGACGGTGTCGCAGAGACGCCAGGGGTCGGCGCGGCGTCGGCGACGGGCGCGTCGACGACGGTTGCTTCGGCCCCGGTTACCTCGGCCCCGGTCACCTCGGCCGCAGAGGGGTCCGATCAGGTTGCGGGCACCTCGACGCAACGCGACTAGCGTTCCTCCGTCACGGGCCGGCTCGCCGAGGGCTTCTGCCCTGCTCAGGCGGCTGGCCCGTTGGCGAACGTCCTGGCTGCTCGGAGCGCGGCCTCCACGTGCATCCCCTCGAAGGGCAGGACGGCGGCGAGCGCGTCGCACGTGAGGTCTGGGCCTAGCTGTGCGGCGCGGAGAACGGCTTCTGCGTCCACGCGTTCTGGTGCTGATTCCGGGTCGTCGAGTTCCATGGCGGCGCCTTGGAACCAGTCGTCTGCGGCGTCGAGCGTCCGCTGTTCGGTGAGCACGGGCAGCAGGTGCCGGTCGAGGCCGTCGGCGACGCCGTGGTCGACGGTGTGCCAGTTGGCTTCGCCGCGGTCGAGCCAGGAGACGAACCCGAGCCAGGGCTGCTCGTCACCCCTGGTCCACTCGCGACCCGATTCATCGCGAACCGCGGCCTCGACGTGCTCGATCACCCAGTCGGGGAGGCCGGCGGTGGGGTCGATGCCCGTCTGATGCGTCTCGGAGTGGTCGCGGTCGATGCCGCTGAGCACGGCGCGGCCGTCGGCGAGTGGAGTGAGGCGAGCCCAGCTGCCGCCGCCGTCCGAGTAGAACCAGCCGTGGCGGTCGGCGCGCGCGTTCTGGCTGTTCTCACCGAGAATCGCCGTCTCTATGGCGGCCGCCAGTGCCCAACGACCTTTCATCACTTCGAGGGGTGGGAAGTGCAGTTCGCGGATTCGTGGCATGCGCCTAGTCTCGCAAGCCGCCGGTCGACAGCGCCTGGGCGGCGGTGCCGGCGACGGGGTTGGCGGCGGGGTTGGCGGCGGTGCCGGCGACGGCGTTGGCGGCGGTGCCGGCGACGGCGTTGGCGGCGGTGCCGGCGACGGTGCCGGCGGCGGCGTTGGCGGCGGTGCCGGCGACGAGCTCGGGTACGGAGGTACTGAACTCCACGGCGCGCGCCGCGCTGTCACGCGCGCGAATCTGGCTGCGCCTGTTCCGTGGCCCCGTTGCGGGTTCGACGTTCCATGCGCGGTCGGTCGAGGGCACGATGGCAAGCCTCTCCAGGTGGACTTCGTGGTGGTGGAAGCTGCACAACGCGATGCCGTTGCGGGTGTCGGTGAGACCGCCCTGCCACCAGGGTCTGACGTGGTGGAATTCGACCATGTCGTCGGGGAACTCGCACCCGGGTGCCCGACACCAGCCGTCTCTGGCGAAGATCGCTCTTCGCTGAGCGGGGCTGAAGAGTCGTCGCTTGCGACCCAGCTTGAGCACTTCTCCGTCGTCGTCGACGAGGGCGGCCCGGACGATTCCGTCGCACAGGATGCGCCTTGCGACTTCGATCGGGGCCGGTTCGCCGGAGTGCTCGAAGCGCGGCCCATCGGTCAGGCTGTCGATGGCTCCGAGGAGCCCTGTGCGAGTGACCGAGACGACCAGGGTCGGAGCCTCGCCGCCCGTGCGCGGCGCGCCCGGGGACTCAGCATGCTGCGCGAACACCGACACGAGCGCGTCGATGCGCCGTTGGGATGGGCTGCGCTCGTTTTGGATCGGCGCCTCAGGCTCGTGCACACCGGACGCATCGGGCACACCGACTGCACCGGACGCACCGACTGCACCGGACGCACGAAGCGTGGCGTCATGGCCGGCGTCTTCCTCGTCGCAGGCGTGATCGCGCCTCGACGAGAGGTACGCGTCGAGGACTCGCTGCAGGATCTCGCCCTGCTCGGGCGTCGCGAGGAGTCGCCCCTGCACCATACCGTCGGAGCGGCGCGTGAAGGAGAGACCGCGCTTCTCGGCTTGGCGCTCCGCGTTCGGCTCCGCACCGTCGGGGTCGAGGAAGGCAACCCACACGGCCGCCTGCTTGGCGAGGCGCTCCGGCGAGGCGGGCTCGTCGTCTTCTGGCGTGAGTCCACAGGCTGCCTGCACGAGCTCGTACTCCGCACGATCGAGACCGGAGGCATCAGCGCGACCATAGGCCTCACGGAGCCCTCTGACGATCGCTGATGCCTGTGAGAGGGTCACTCGCCCTTCTGCGACGGCGACCGCGACGTGGCCCCGCGTCGGCTGCAGCGGCTCACCCGTCATGCTGATCGTCTCGCGAGTCGCGTCCGCGAGCTCTCGCAGGACGCCCGCCTCACCTCGACGGAGCCCGAGCGTCTGCTGCACGGCCTCGTGCACCGACCGGAAGCCGCCGCGCCGCACCAGCGACCCCGAGAACGCCAGGGGGGTGACCTCGTCGCGCCCGAGCAGCTCGGCAGTCATCTCGAGGAGGGTCGCGTCCAACATCCGCTTGCGAGCGGCGAGCTCTTCGAATGCGGCGAAGAACTCGGCGTCGAGGAGGGATGCGACGGGACGGCGCCCGTCGATGAGCGCCTCGATTCCCGGAGTCGCGTTGACAGCGGTCTCGCGAACAGACGCCGCAACACCTGCCGGAAACGGCACGTCACTCATCCGGGGTCCGACTCCGGCCTCCCCCGGGGCATCGGAGCAAGGACGAACAGCCGAAGCAGGAGAACCACCGAGCGCGCCCGAGCACGAGGCCTCGTCGCCGCGCAGATTCTGCGTTTCATCTCTCATCTCGACCTCCCCCAAGATCCAGCTCCACTCTACTATTTTCTCGAATATATCTACGAGATATCCACAGTAGATTCTCTCCGACGCGGCCCCACGCGCAGGAGCGCCGACGCACTCACCGCCGCCTCCTCAAGCTACGACCCACCGCCGACATCCCGACCCCGCGGTGCCACTCGCGGCCCGCCTACTGCACCGCGGAGGTGGTGACCAGCCTGAGCCACGGCCCCGGCGGCACGTCCTCGACGTCGACACACGCCCAGTCGACGAGGTCGGCGACGGGGAGACACCCGCGCACGTTGGCGAGCGATTCCCCCTGCCTGGACGTCCAGACCGCGAGCTGCACCACGATCGACGCCCGCGCTTGGCGGAATCGCCCCCTCTTCGCCCATCCGCAGGGGATACCCTTCGTTCACCTCAAGAATTCTGCGACTGGATGCATCTTCCGTGGTTCCCACACTCTTCCCCTGGCTCGACCCCGAAACGATCATTCACGGCGCGGGCCCCTGGGCGCTGCTCGTCGTCTGCCTCATCGTGTTCTCGGAGACCGGCCTCCTCGTCGGATTCCTGCTGCCCGGCGACACACTGCTCCTCATCACCGGCCTCCTCGCCTTCTACCCCGGCATCGGCTTCGACATCTGGTGGGTGTGCCTCGCCATCGGCTTCGCCGCGTTCCTCGGAGGCGAGGTCGGCTACCTGATAGGCCGTAAGGCCGGCCCGAGGATCTTCGAACGCAAGGAGAGCGGCCTCTTCAGCATGAAGAACGTCGAACGCACCAACGCGTTCTTCGAGCGCTTCGGAGGCCTCGCCGTCATCGTCGCCCGCTTCGTGCCCATCGTCCGCACGTTCGCTCCAGTCGCGGCCGGCGTCGGCAAGATGGACTACCGCAAGTACACGATCTACAACCTCATCGGCGCCCTCATCTGGGGGTCCGGCCTCACCTTCGCCGGTTACCTCCTCGGCTACGTGCCCGTGCTCGGCGACTTCATCCGCGAGTACATCGACGTGATCCTGATCCTCGCCGTCCTCGCGACCGTCGTGCCCACGAGCATCCACTACCTCCTCAACGCACGGAAGTCGCGGCGCGAAGCTCAGCAGCTGAGCCGTGAGGAAGCCGAAGCGCTCGCCCTCGCGCCGAAGGACTTCGACCAGAAGCTCGGCGACTGAACGCCGAACGAGACGAAACCGGACCGCGCGAACCGCCCCTCACAACCCCCGCCTCGACTCGTTGCGGCACGTTTCGCAGCGCCGCCCCACGCCTCCCGCGAGACGTAGGCTGGGTTTCCGCGGCATCGTCTGCCGCGTCTCTGACGGCGTTGCAGTGAGGAGTTCAGTTCTCAGATGAGCGGCATCTGGCGGTACCAGTCGACTTCGATCCCCCTCAGACTGGCGAACGCCGGAGCGGTCGTCGCTCTTCCCCTCCTCGCCGTCGAACAGCTCGGAGATGTCGCGGTCGGCGGGTTCCTCGTCGCCGTCGCCCTCTTCCCGAGCGTCATCGCGGCGCCGCTCGTCGGCGCGCTCCTCGACCGGATGCGCCGACCCCGCCTGCTCCTCATCATCGGCGGTGCCATCACCGCCGCCGCGTACCTGTTCGCGTCGCAGCTCGGCACCCTGCCGATCGGCGTGATCGCGCTCATCCTCGCGGTTGCCGGCTTCGTGACCCCCGCATACATGGGCGGCCTCTCGAGCTTCGCGCCGGACAACATCGAACCCGTTCGGAAGGCGTATGCGCAGGACGCCCTGTCCTACACGATCGCTTCGGTCGGCGGGCCCGCACTGGCCGCGCTCGCGATCCCGCTCGCCGGGTCCGCTCGGCTCGCGATGGTGCTCCTCGCAGCCCTCGCGTTCATCGGGGCGATGGCCGGATTCGGCATCCGGATGCACCCCAAGGAAGGCGCCGTCGAAGGGCTCGGCCGCACCATCGCCCGCGGCATGACCTACCTCGTGCGGCACAAGCCGATCGCGATCGTCACCACGGCCGGCACCGTCAGCCAGATCGCCGGTGGCGCGCTCGGCATCGCAGCGATCGCCATCTCCCTGGAACGCACCGGCTCCGAAGCATCCGCCGCCTGGATCGTCACGGCCTACGCCATCGGCGGCCTCGCCGGCGCGCTCTTCATGGCCATCAGGACCTGGACCACGCGTGGCCCCGTGTGGGTCATGGGCATGGGCTTCGTCGCGACGGGCGCGTTCCTCCTCATCGCCGTCCCTGCGCTCCCGGTCGGCTTCACGTTCGCCGCCGTCTTCGTCGCCGGCCTCTTCGCGGCGCCCGCGAACGCCGCCATGATGCTGCTGCGCGACAAGGAGAGCAAGCCGAACGTGCGCTCCCAGGTCTTCACCATCGGGGCAGGACTGCGCGTCACCGCCGCCGCGATCGGCGCAGCGGTCGCAGGCCTCATCGCCGGGTTCGACGCTGGTTGGCTCGTCGCCGGCATGGCCATCATCTGGATCCTCTCCGGCGCCATCCTCTGGTTCTTCCCGAACCCGCCGGCCCGCACGGGCGTCATCCCCGTGCAGAAGGGGCCGCAGGCGCCGTAGGTCTGCCCCGGGCCGCGGGCGCATGCTCGCGGCCGCGGTTCCGAGTGGATGCGTCCATGCGCTAGACACGGCCCACTCGCGTATCGCTGCCAGCCAAATGGCCCCTACCGCGACCTCGCCCTCGATCGCTGCCAGCCAAATGGCCCTTCAGACCACCTCCAGAGGGCCACTTGACTGGCTGTGATCGCGCCTGGGATGGCGCGGATGCAGGAGCCCCCGTCGGGCTGGCGTGCGAGGATCGCCGGAAGACGCGCGCCCAGCGCCCGAGCGAGCGGAGTATCCCGTGGCCGAGAACCCCCTGCTAGTGGTCGCTGTGATCGCGCTCGGTTTCCTGGCGGTCACCTTCCTCGTCGTGTGGATGGTTCGCGCAGCACCTCGTCCGCCTCGCGACTCAGAACTCTCCCCCGACGAGCGCCGGCGCCGGGCCGAGAACCCGGGGCCTCCCCCGACGCGCATCCGCTTCGACCAGGGCAACAACTCGGGCTACTGAGGACCTGCCGACGGGATCATCCTGCGATGAAGCCAGCCGCGAGGTTGGCTACGACATGCACGACGGCACCTGGACCGAACGTGCCCGTCTTCTCGCGCAGCCAGCCGAGCATCCACCCCGCCGCGAACTGCACTGGGATGATCGGCCACAGGCGGACGTCGATGAGCAGCAGTGCAGAGTGCGGGAGTACGAACAGCGTCGCCTGAACGAGGTTCCCGACGGCGAAACCGAGCCGCCGAACGAAGATTCCCCCGAGCAGACCCCGGAAGAGGACTTCCTCACCGACCGCGCGCAGCACCACTGACGCCGCGACGCCGACCGACGTGACCCGAGCGACGGTGACTCCAGGCGCGGCGAGCGCCTCCTCCGGGATGAGCACTATCGCGAGCCAACCGGTGAGGAGCAGCGGCAAGAGGAGCAGCGCCGCCCAGCGGTAGGCGGAAGCTGAGCCCCAGGATGCGCCGAGCCTCTCGAGCGCTGAGCGCAGCGTTCGGTGCTCCCCACGCGACTGCACCAGGACGTACACCAGCCCGGGGAGGCAGAACACGACGAACTCGACCACGGCCCGAGCCTAGCTGCGGGGTTGTGGCGCCCGCGGTACCCACCCGGTATCCGTCCCCACGCCCGCGCCCGCAGCATCCGTTCGGCAGTCGCTGCCAGCCAAGTGGCCCAATTGCCGCCGCACGACTCCATCGCTGCCAGCCAGGTGGCCCTTCAGCCTCTGCCATAGGGGCTACTTGACTGGCAGCGATCGAGTGCGGCGGCGGATGCGTGCGCGGGTCGGGTGGGGTGGGGCTACGCGATGCCCACGATCAGCCAGACGACGGAGCAGAGCAGGAAGCCGACGAGGCCGAGCACCGTTGTGAGGACCGTCCAGGTGCGGAGGCCATCCGCGACGCTCAGGCCGAGATAGCGCGTCACGACCCAGAAGCCGGAGTCGTTGACGTGCGACAGGCCGAGGGCGCCGAAGGACATCGCAAGTGCGAGGAGCGCGACCTGGATCGTGGAGTAGTCGCCGCCGAGGACCGACGCGCTGAGCAGCCCGGCCGTCGTGAGGATCGCCACGGTCGCCGACCCTTGGGCGGCTCGCAGCGCGAGCGAGATCAGGAAGGCCATGAGCATGAGCGGCATTCCCGTCTCGAGGAGCGTCTCGCTGAGCGCCGTTCCGATGCCGCTCTCCGTGAGCACGCGGGCGAACGACCCACCGGCTCCGGATACGAGGATGACGATCGCGACGGGCGGCAGGGCCGATTCGATGACCTCGCCAAGCTGGGTTGCGTTCCATCCTCGGCGGAATCCGAGGAAAAAGCTCGCGAGCAGCACTGTCACGAGCAGCGCGAACAGGGGCGCGCCGATGAAGCCGAGCACGTTGCGGACGGGGTCGCCCGATGGGAGCAGCGTGGCGCCGACCGTGCCGAGGGCGATCATGACCAGCGGGGTCAGGATGAGCGCCATGATCATTCCCGAGCTCGGGGGTGCGACGGTGCCGGTCTTCGTCGAGGTTGCGACAGGGGACGTCAGCGCGCCAGATCCGTCGACGACCGACTCAGCGCCTTTCTCGGTTCCGAACGCCGCGAAGGAGGCAGCGGTGCTCGGCAGCATCGTGAAGTCGCGACGGTTGAGCCACTTCGAGAGGAAGTGCGCCACCACGGCTAGGGGCAGGCACACGGCGAGGCCCAGGATGGTCACCCAGCCGAGGTCGGCCCCGAGGATGCCGGAGCCGCCGACGATGCCCGGGTGCGGTGGGACGGACACGTGCACGGCGAGCATGATGCCGCCGATGGGGAGGCCGAACTTCACGGGGTTGACGCCGGCGGCCTTGCAGAAGCCGTAGATGATCGGCACGAGGATGATGAAGCCGACGTCGAAGAACACGGGGATCGCGAGGACGAGCGCCGCCGCGGTGAGTGCGCCGGCGACGCGCTTCGGGCCGAGGATCTTCGTGAACCGGCCGGCGAGGCTCGACGCGCCGCCGGAGATCTCGATGATCTTGCCGAGCATCGCACCGAGTGCGACGAGGATGGCGACCGAGCCGAGCACTCCGCCCATCCCGGCGATGATCGATTCGATGATGCCGAGCCTCGCCGGTTCAAGGTCGGTTTCGGGGATCGTGACGAGCGGCAGTCCCGTCGCGAGACCGACGAGGATGCTGACGATGAGCAGCGCCAGGAAGGCGTGGACCTTGAGTTTGATGATCAGCAGCAGGAGGAATGCGATTCCTCCGACGCCGATGGTGAGCAGCAGCAGGGTGGACAAGTCCGTCTCCTTTGACGAGAGCGTGGGTGTGACGAGAGCGGGGTCGGCGAGAGCAGGACTCTCGCCGGCGGGGTGTCTGGGGCCGTCTGAGTCCTAGTCGGTGGCCTTGGGGGCGAGGGCGAGGATGACGGCTGAGTCGTCGGATGCGCCGAGACCCTGCGCCTGGCCGAGGAGGTACAGCTGCTCGGCGGCCGCGGCGACCGGCGTGGGGAGTCCGACGGAGCGGCTCGCCTTGCCGACGATGCCCATGTCCTTGACGAAGATATCGAGTCGGCTGAGCACTTCGGCGCCGTCCTCGTCGTAGGCCTGCAGGATGCGCGGCCCGCGGTTCGCGAGCATGAACGAGCCGGCGGCTCCCGCCCCGAGCGTCTCGAGGGTCTTCTCGGGGTCGAGCCCGAGGCGCTCGGCGAGGGCGAGCGCCTCCGCCGCGGCCGCGATGTGCACGCCGCACAGCAGCTGGTTGACGGTCTTGAGCGCCTGCCCGTCGCCGGGGCGGTCGCCCACGACGGTGAGCGTGGATGCGAGCAGCTCGAGCACGGGCTGCGCCTTCTCGCGGGCGGCGGGCGTCGCGCCGACGACGATGAGGAGGTCACCCTGGCCCGCGCGGACGGGGCCGCCCGACAGGGGCGCATCCACGAGCTCGACGGAGTGCTGCTCGAGGCGGGCGACGACGTCGGCGATGCCGTCGGTGCCGACAGTGCTCGTGAGGATGACGACGGCTCCCTCGTCGAGCTTGTCGGCGATGCCGTTCGCGCCGAAGAGCACGTCGTGCAGCTGCTCGCCGTTGCGGACAGCGAGGAGGACCGCGTCGACGCCCGCGACGGCGCTGGCCGCCGAGTCGTGCGGCGCGATGCCCGCGGCGGCCGCGAGGTCCAGGCGCGGCTGCGCGATGTCGAAGCCGTTGACGGTCAGCTGGCTGCTGAGGCGCGTCGCCATCGGCAGGCCCATGGCGCCGAGTCCGAGGACGGCGACGGAGTAGGAGGTGGAGGTGGAGGTGGAGGTGGAGGTGGAGGTGGAAGTGGAAGTCATGGTTGCTCGTTTCTCGGTGCGTGTTGAGGTCTCAGCGCTGTTGCTGATCAGTTGGCTACGGGTGCGGATGCGGATGCTGCCGCGCCGGCCGCGGGGCCGACGCCGGTCTCGGCGCTCGCGTGGAACTTCTCGACGACTCGCGCGAGCGAGTCCTCGTCGCCGACGTTGCCGGCGAACACGACGTAGGGGATGCCGTCGGCCGGCCCCCCGACCGCCTGCCAGAGGGAGACGATGCCGGGCAGCATGGGGCCGCGCACGACCGCGTGGCGGATCTCGAGGCCGTTGGTGGCGACGTCGCTCGAGGTGATGCCACCCTTCGCGATGACGAAGCTCGGCGGCGTCTCACGCAGCGCGTGGGCGACGACCTCGCAGACGGCGGCCGAGACGTTCCTCGAGATCGCGAGCGACGCATCCGCGTCGTCGGTCTTCACGAGCTCGCGGCTCGTGTGGAGGATGACGTCGCCTGTCGCGAGCGCCTCGATGACGCGCGCCTTGGCGTGGTCGAGGTGCGCGTCGCGACGGTCGGCGTCGATGATCGCCGAGACGGAGAGCTCGACGGTCGGGAGGTCGGGGTGCTCCCGGTGCAGGGCCGCGAGCTGCCGGGTCGTGAGGTCGACGTGCGAGCCGACGACGATGAGGCCACCGGCGGCTGACGCGTCCGCACTGTCGCGAGCGAGCTGGGCCGGCTCGAGGGGCGTGGCGATCTCCTGACCGATGCGGGCGCGCACGAACGGCGGCCCGACGCGGTACAGGAACTGCTTGCCGTCGGCCTCTGCGAGCTCGAGCCCGAGGGCGACGATGCGGATGTCGTCCTCGATGACCACGTCGACGACGATTGGCTGGCCGCCGCGCGCATCCTGCAGCGTGGCGGCGACCGCTTCCGGCCCGCGGCGGATGATGTCGAGCGAGAGCACGGTGACGTCGGCGGCCGCCCAGCGGCCCTTCGTCTTCTCCTCGACCCATTCGGGGAGAGCGGAGCTGCGGAACCCGAACGTCGCATCCTTCGCGAACTCCGTCTCGGCGACGGGCACGAGCGCGCCGTTCTGGCGGTAGTAGTGGATGCCCCCGATGGTGACCCTGCCGGCGTCGGGGAAGGCGGGGACGATGAGGACGCCGTCGGGAACCGGGCCGCCGAGCTCTTCGAGCGTCGCCGCGATGACGTCGGTCTCGAGCGGGTAGTGGCCGCGCAGCGTGCTGTCGCCGCGGCTCACGAAGGCGACGCGGCGCTCGAGGCGCTCCGCTGCGGCGAGGGCCGCGGTGACGATCTCGCGGTTGCGCGCTGCGGCGGACTCGGCGTCCAGGCTTCGGGTGTTGGTCAGCACGTAGACGGCGTCGCGGCCCTGTTCGAGCGCCCAGACGAGGTCGTCCTGCTCCCAGCGGGTGAGGACGGGGAGGTCGGCGACCGACTGCGTCCCGGTCGGGTCGTCGTCGAGGACGATGAGGGTCACTCCGGACTCGCGGACCCGGTCGGCGACCTCCGCGGCATCGACGCGCACTGGTGCGGGGTACTGCTCGAGCAGTCGGGTTTCATCCATCAGAGAACTCCCTTGTAATCGGATATCAGATATCTTGCGCCCGCCAGAGGGGGTTGTCAAGGAGATATCTGATATCCCGGATCATGGGGGCACGGATGAGCGGAGAACCAGCGCGCCCGTCGTGACAGCTGACCCCCGCCAGGCCAGGAGACTTGGCCGTGCTGGAAGACGGCGAGCGGCCAGGCGCGGGGTCATGCGTGCGCTCAGGCGCGAGGCCTCAACACGTACTGCTGGAGATCATCCGCCGTCTGCTGCATGTGCGACTCCATCGCCGCGCGCGACGCTGCCGCCTCGCCCGAGCGGAGCGCCTCGAGGATCGCTGCGTGCTCGCGGATCGCGTTCACCTGCACCTGCGGCACGGCCGAGGTCTCGTACCGACGCTCGTACAGGAAGCGACCGAGCGGTTCGAGCAGCACGCGCAGGAACGGGTTGCCGCTGGCCCGCAGCACCACGTCATGGAACGCGATGTCGGCCGTCACGAACGTGTGCACGTCGTCGGCGGCGGATGCGGCGCGCATCTCCTCGAGGCACGCCTCGAGCCGCTCGAGGTCGTCATCCGTGCGCAGGGGCGCCGCGAGCTCGCACGCACCGGTCTCGATCATCCGCCGGAGCTGCACGAGCTGCACCGACGCCTGCGCCTTGCCTTCGGTCGACGTCGCGGCACGCAGCAGCGGCTCGATGCCCGTCCAGTCCTCCATCGGGAGCACGCGGCCGCGAGTGCCGGGAACCGGCTGCACGACGCCCTGCGCCTGCAACGTCTTGAGCGCCTCGCGAAGCGTCAGACGGTTGACGCCGAGCCGCTCGGCGAGGTCGATCTCGCGCGGCAGCGGCGCGCCCTGTGGCAGCTCCCCCGAGATGATGTCGTCGAGGAGCCGGTCGCTGACCGACTGAACAAGCGATGCTCTCGCCATGGTGACCTCCGAACTCGCAATGGTAGTAGGCGGGGCCGCGCCCGCGCCCGCGCACCCACGCGAACGCCCGCCCGTTCACCCCGCACCCACTCACCCTGCACCCGTGCCCCGTGCCCGCGCATCCGCCACCCGATCGCTGCCACCGTTTCCGCAGTCCCGAGCTGCAACATGCTTCGAGGGCGATCGCTGCCAGCCAAGTGGCCCCTGAGCCACCGCACGCCTCGGTCGCTGCCAGCCAAGTCGCCCTTAAGCCTCGGCCATACGGGCCACTTGACTGGCAGCGATCGGGCGGATGCGCGGCGACGCCGGACATTGGGGCGACGCGGGGCAGCGTCACGGCAGCGTGACGGCGACCTCCACGACGAAGTTCTGTGCATCTTCGCCGACGACACTCTGGCGCACCTCCGGCGACGTGAGTGCCATCCCGCGCTCCGCGAGCGCGTCGAAGAGAGCGACAGCGGCAGGATGCACGGAACCCTCGGGCAGATCAGCACCGTCCGACCGCCACACGGCAACAAGCTCGGTCCGTGGCGGCAGCTCGCCGACGAGCGTGCGCTCGTCGTCCCACGACGCGTCGCCCGGTTGCGGGATGCGCGCGATCGGCCAGCAGAGCAGCATCTGCAGCTCAGATGCTCTCGCCGTGCTGCCCGGGGCCTCCCGGAAGGTCGTCCAGAACCCGGACCCCGGCTCGAGCCCAGCCTCGACGATGCGCCCATGCAGTTCGACGAATCCCCGGTTGGCGTCCTCGTCAGTCGGCACCGCGCGGCCGCCCCCGAGGTCAGCGCCAGCTGCACCCAGGTCGGCGGGCAGCGAAATGACGAGCGCCACGAAAGGTGTGGCGCCAAGATGCCGCTCCTCGACGACAACCGGGCGCGCAAATGCGGTGAGCACTGCATCCGCTGCCGTCATGACCGCATCCTCGGCGTCACGTTGTTGCAGCACTTCCGCCCGATGGCGAAGCAGCACCTCGGCCGTGTCGCCGTCTCGAACAGCCTTCGCGGCGGCAGGCAACGGCACGCCGGCGACCCTCAGCGTCTGCAGGAGGGCACCGTCGCGCACCTGCGATTCGGCGTATCTGCGGTACCCGGTCGCCGCATCCACCTCGAACGGGACGAGCGCCTTCGTCTCGTCGTAATGCCGCAGCGCCTTGACGCTGATGCCGGTTGTCGTCGCGAACTCCCCGATGGTGAGCATGCCTCAAGCCTGCCGCCTCCCCTAACGGGAGAGTCAAGTTCGGGAATGCATCGGCGCCGTGCCCCGTTGACCCATGTACCCCCACGGGGTATCACAGATGGATGCACCACGTCGCGCATGCCGAGGAGAACCACATGAGCACCCAGCACGAACCGCACGCCCACGAGCACGGCCAGGAAGGACACGCGACTACCGCGAACCAGGCAGGCCACGCGGGTCACGCCGGCCATGGCGGCCACGCCGGCCACGGCGCGGATCACGTCGCCCAGTTCCGGCGCCTCTTCTGGATCAACCTCGTCATCGCCGTGCCCGTCGTCGGCTTCTCGAGCATGTTCGCGATGCTGCTCGGCTACGAGATCCCCGGCTTCGCGGGCGCGGGCCTCGTCGCGCCCATCCTCGGCACCGTCATGTACGTCTGGGGTGGCCGCCCCTTCCTGACCGGCGCGGTCAGTGAGCTCAGGGCCCGCAAGCCCGGCATGATGCTGCTGATCGCGCTCGCGATCACCGTCGCGTTCGCCGCGTCGTGGGGTGCGAGCCTCGGCCTTCTGCATCACGACCTCGAGTTCTGGTGGGAGCTCGCGCTGCTGATCGTCATCATGCTGCTCGGCCACTGGATAGAGATGCGCTCGCTCGCGCAGACGACGTCGGCGCTCGACTCCCTCGCTGCGCTGCTGCCGGACAGCGCCGAGCGGGTCGAGGGTGATCGCATCGTGCAGGTCTCCCCCGCCGAGCTGGCGGTGGGCGACATCGTCGTGGTTCGCCCAGGTGCGAGCATGCCGGCGGACGGCAGGATCACCGAGGGGCGGGCCGACGTCGACGAGTCGATGGTGACCGGCGAGTCCAGGCCCGTGTCCCGCGGCGTCGGCGACACAGTTACGGCGGGGACGGTCGCGACCGACTCCGGCCTGCGCATCCGCGTCACGGCGACTGGCGACAACACGGCCCTCGCCGGCATCCAGCGACTCGTCGCCGACGCGCAGAGCTCAACGTCGCGAGCGCAGCGGATCGCCGATCGAGCTGCCGCCTGGCTGTTCTGGTTCGCCCTCGTTGCCGCCGCCGTCACGGCCGTCGTCTGGACGCTCGTCGGCAACCCGGACGCCGCCGTCATGCGCACCGTCACGGTCCTCGTCATCGCCTGCCCCCACGCTCTGGGCCTCGCGATCCCACTCGTCGTGTCGATCGCGACGGAGAAGGCGGCGCGCAGCGGCGTCCTCATCAAGGACCGACTCGCGCTCGAGAGCACCCGCACCGTCGACGCCGTCCTCTTCGACAAGACCGGCACCCTCACGATGGGCGAGCCGACGCTCACCGAGATCGCGATCGCAGGCGGCTCGACAAATGCACCCACGGCCGACGCGGTACTCGCGATCGCGGCCGCCGCGGAGACCGACAGCGAGCATCCGCTTGCCAAGGCCATCGTCCGAGCGGCTTCGACGCGCGGCCTCACCGTGCCCACGGCATCGAACTTCAGCTCATCGCCGGCAGTCGGCGTCACGGCGACCGTCGACGGCCGCGAGGTTCGTGTCGGCGGGCCACGCCTCCTCGAGGCGCTTGACGCGTCCGAGATCAGCGAAGCGGATGCGTGGCGCGCAGATGGGGCGATCATCCTGCACGTCGTGCGAGACGGCGCGGTTGTGGGCGGCCTCAAGCTGGCCGACGAGATCCGTCCCGAGTCGCGCGATGCAGTGGATGCTCTCCACCGCCTGGGTATCGAGGTCGTCCTGATCACGGGTGACGCCGAAGCCGTCGCCCGCGCGGTCGGCGAGGAGCTCGGCGTCGACCGCGTCTACGCCGGCGTACGGCCCGAGGACAAGTCGGCGAAGGTCGCCGAGCTGCAGGCCGAGGGCAAGAAGGTCGCGATGGTCGGCGACGGCGTCAACGACGCCCCTGCCCTCGCGCGTGCCGACGTCGGCATCGCCATCGGCGCGGGCACGGACGTGGCCATCGCGTCCGCCGGGGTGATCCTCGCGAGCGACGACCCCCGCTCCGTGCTCTCCGTCATCGCGCTGTCGCGAGCGAGCTACCGCAAGATGAAGCAGAACCTGTGGTGGGCGGCCGGCTACAACCTGGTGTCTGTGCCGCTCGCGGCGGGCATCCTCGCACCCGTCGGGTTCATCCTGCCCATGTCGGTCGGTGCGGTGCTCATGTCGCTCTCGACGATCGTCGTCGCCGCCAATGCGCAACTGCTGCGCCGCGTCGACCTCGCACCGGATGCCAGTGCGCGCGTGAGGTAGCTGCATCCGGGTGATCGCCGCCTGTGTTCCCAACCGCCTGCGAGCCCGGGGCGTTGGGAACACAGGCAGCGATCGACACCAGCACTCCGCGCGTAGACTGACCGCATTCCCCCGGGAGGAGCAACGATGCCCGAACCGAAGCATCCAGAGAAGCACATGAAGCCGGTCGACGGTGTTGCGCGCATCGTGGAGAACATCGACGAGACCGCAGCGATGTTCTCGGAGCCCAAGATCACGGCCGTCGGCATCCCAGCTGTGCTGAACTCGCTCAAGGTCACGACGGCGCAGATGGGCCCGACCCGCACGGCCCGCACCCTGCTGCGCATCAACCAGAAAGACGGCTTCGACTGCCCCGGATGCGCGTGGCCGGAAGGCAAGCACCGCAGCCCCGCGGAGTTCTGCGAGAACGGCGCGAAGGCCGTCGCCGAGGAGGCCACGAAACGGCGCATCCCGCCGAGCTTCTTCGCCGAGCACTCCATCGAGGAGCTGCGCACATGGGACGACTACTCGCTCGGCCAGCAGGGCCGCCTCACGCACCCCATGCTGCTCGACGAGGGCGGCACCCATTACCGCGCCGTCAGCTGGGACGAGGCCTTCGACATCATCGCCGACGAGTTCGCGCAGATGTCGACCCCTGATGAGGCGATCTTCTACACGTCGGGCCGCACCTCCAACGAGGCCGCGTTCGTCTACCAGCTGTTCGTGCGCGGCCTCGGCACCAACAACCTCCCGGACTGCTCGAACATGTGCCACGAGTCGAGCGGCTCGGCCCTCGGCGAGACACTCGGCATCGGCAAGGGCTCCGTGAGCCTCGAGGACATCCACGAGGCCGACCTCATCATCATCGCCGGCCAGAACCCCGGCACCAACCACCCCCGCATGCTGACCGCGCTCGAGAAGGCGAAGATCAACGGCGGCAAGATCATCGCCGTGAACCCACTGCCGGAGGCGGCGCTCATGCGGTACGAGAACCCGCAGACCGTGCGCGGCATGGTGCTCGGCGGCACCGCCCTGAACGACCTCTTCCTGCAGATCAAGCTCGGCGGCGACCAGGCGCTCTTCCAGGCGCTCGGGCGCATCCTGCTCGACGCCGAGGAGGCGAACCCTGGCACCGTGTTCGACGCCGAGTTCATCGCCGCCAAGACGGAGGGGGTGGATGCGTACCTCGAGTCGCTCCGGCGGCTCGACTGGTCGGAGGTCGAGACCGCCACGGGACTCGCCGAGGCTGAGATCCGCGAGGCCGGCGAGATGCTGCTCGCGTCGAAGTCCACGATCGTCTGCTGGGCCATGGGCCTGACGCAGCACAAGCACTCCGTGCCGACCCTCCGCGACTGCGTCAACCTGCTGCTCCTGCAGGGCAACATCGGCAAGCCGGGTGCGGGCGTCTGCCCCGTGCGCGGGCACTCCAACGTGCAGGGCGACCGCACGATGGGCATCTTCGAGAAGATGCCCGAGTCGTTCCACGACAAGCTCGACGCCGAGTTCTCGTTCGCCTCCCCCCGCAAGCACGGCTACGACACGGTCGAGGCGATTCGCGCCATGCGCGACGGCAAGGCCAGAGTCTTCATGGCGATGGGCGGCAACTTCTCCCGGGCGACGCCGGACACGGCCGTGACCGAGGCCGCCATGGAGTCGCTCGCCCTCACCGTGCAGGTGTCGACGAAGCTCAACCGATCGCACGTCGCGACGGGACGCCGGGCCCTCATCCTCCCCACCCTCGGCCGCACCGAACGCGACCGCCAGGCCGGGGGCACGCAGCGCGTGACGGTCGAGGACTCCATGAGCGCGGTCCACGCGTCGCGCGGGCGGCTCGAGCCGGCGAGCGATGAGCTGCTCAGCGAGGTCGCGATCGTGACGATGCTCGCCGAGCGGGTCCTCACGCGCTCGCGGCCGAACGTGCCGCAGGTGAACTGGGCCGAGCTGCGCGCCGACTACGCGAACGTGCGCGCGTCCATCTCCCGGGTCATCCCTGGCTTCGAGGACTTCGAAGCGAGGATCGACGAGCCGGGCGGGTTCATCCTGCCGAACGGTCCGCGCGACGGCCGCGACTTCTCGAACATCGGCGGCACCGCGAAGTTCACCGTCAACGAGCTCGAGTTCCCGTTGGTGCCGGAGGGCCGCCTCCTGCTGCAGACGCTGCGCTCACACGACCAGTTCAACACCACCATCTACGGCAAGGACGACCGGTACCGGGGTGTGAAGAGCGCGCGGCGAGTCGTGTTCGTCAACGAGGCGGATGCGCGCGACCTTGGCCTCGCGGATGGGGACCACGTCGACATCGTCTCGGAGTGGCCCGGCCGCGACGGCACGCTCGAGGAGCGCCGCAGCGAGCGACACCGCATCGTGTTCTACTCGACGCCCCGCGGCTGCGTCGCCGCGTACTACCCCGAGACGAACGTGCTCGTGCCGCTCGACTCGACGGCCGACGTCAGCAACACCCCGACGTCGAAGTCGGTCATCGTGCGGTTGGAGAAGGTGCAGTCCTGAGGCGATCCCCCGCCGCACGATCACACGCCGGAGCTGAACTTCGGTCGTCGCCCTGAGACCTCAGCGGCGGCGGATGCGGATGGGCCCCTTGGCCGTCGCACCGTCGATCACCTCACCGCCCTGCGTGATGTCGACCTCGCCTGCGTCGACAAGGCGTTGCGCGGCGGCCCTCGCCGCGTCCATGTCGTCTCGCCATTCGTCGCCGCCGACGGCACGCGCCGCCTCCGATGGGCAGATCGTCGCCCCCTTCGCACGGTTGTCCAGGAGGTCGAGGATCACCCGCTCGAGCTCATCGCCAGCGCGGCCCCGGGGGCGCCCACCCTTGGCGGCGCCTGCGGCGCTCACAGCAGCCGCTCCGCCAGCACCTTCGCCGTGGCCTCCGGATGCACGCGGTGGCCAACCGACTCGGCGACCTCGACGAGCTCGGCGCCAGGCAGGGTCTCGGCAAGCAGCTTCGCGGCGCTCGCGAGAAACGGGAACGTGTCGCCGCCCACGACGATCGTCACGGGTGCTTGCACGGCGACCATCGCCTCCGTAGGCGTCGACACCTGCCGCACGAGCTGCGCGTCGTAGACGGTCGACTGCGCGAGCGGCACGAGCCCAGGGAAGATGGGGCTCTGCTTGATCTGCTCCACGAGAGCAGGGTCGAGGCCCACGCCTTCGAGCTGGAAGGTGGAGACCGCCGTCGCCTCGTCACCGTCGTCGACGAGGCGCTGCAGACGCTCGACGAGGTCAGCGGCGGGCTCGTGCTGCCCGAAGCGGAACGGCGGCTCGGAGAGGAACAGATGCTGCACGGGCACGCCCAGCGACGCGGCGAAGAGCGCGAGCACTGCACCCGAGGAGTGCCCGATGACACTCACTCGACCGCCGACCGCGTCGATGACGGCCGCCAGGTCTTCAGCCTCGCGCTCTGGCGCCGAGGGTTTCGTGTCGCCGCTGTCCCCGCGAGCGCGACGGTCGTAGGAGACAGCCGCGAAACCCGCCCCGACAAGCGCTCTCGCGAACTCCGTCACATCGCGCGCCGTCGAGAAGGCGCCGTTGACGATGACCACCACGGGCCCTTCCCCGCGGATCTCGTACGCGATGCGAGTCCCGTCGGCGGAGTCAGCGACCTCGCGGTCGACGCGGACCCCACCGACGTCGCTCTGCTCTGCTGCAACCATGTTCCTGCTCCCCTGCCCCTGCGAGTGCCGGCCTCGGTGCCCGCACTCGACTACGACCACAGTCTGCACCCGGCCACCGACAAAACGACGCGAAAGCTCCGACGAATACATCGAGCCCCGCGCTGCAGTCCATCCCTGCAGCACGAGGCCCGACGCCATCCACGCTCTGTCGCGGTCTGATTCTCCCCCGCGCAGAGCTACTTCACGTAGCCATTCGGGTTGAGCACGTACTTCTTGGGCGCGCCTGCATCGAAGTCCGCGTAGCCCTTCGGCGCCTCGTCGAGCGTGATGGGGGTCGCCTGCACTGCATCCGCGATCTTCACCTTGTCGAAGAGGATCGCCTGCATGAGCTGCCGGTTGTACTTCATGACCGGGCACTGCCCGGTCGTGAACGACAGCGACTTCGCCCAGCCGAGGCCGAGACGAATCGACAGCGAGCCGACCTTCGCGGCTTCGTCGACCCCACCCGGGTCGCCCGTCACATACAGACCCGGGATGCCAAGCGCTCCACCGGCCTCCGTCACCGTCATGAGCGAGTTGAGCACCGTCGCTGGCGCCTCGTGCCCGGCGTCCGAGCCGTGGCCGCGCGCCTCGAACCCGACCGCATCCACGCCGCACTCGACCTCCGGCACCCCCAGGATCTGCTCGATCTGCTCGCCCGGGTCGCCCTTCGAGACATCAACCGTCTCGCAGCCGAAGGATCTCGCCTGCGCGAGACGATCCTCGTTGAGGTCGCCGACGATGACACACGCAGCGCCAAGCAGCTGGGCGCTCACCGCCGCCGCGAGGCCGACGGGTCCAGCACCCGCGATGTAGACGGTCGACCCTGGGCCGACACCCGCCGTGTACGCACCGTGGAACCCGGTCGGGAAGATGTCCGAGAGCATCGTCAGGTCGAGGATCTTCTCGAGCGCCTGGTCGCGGTCGGGGAACTTGAGGAGGTTCCAGTCGGCGTACGGCACGAGCACGTACTCAGCCTGCCCGCCGACCCAGCCGCCCATGTCGACGTAGCCGTACGCACTGCCGGGACGGTCGGGATTGACGTTGAGACAGATGCCCGTCTTGCCCGCCTTGCAATTGCGACAGCGACCGCAGGCGATGTTGAACGGCACCGACACGATGTCGCCGACCTTGATGAACTCGACGTCGGGCCCCACCTCGATGACCTCGCCCGTGATCTCGTGGCCGAGCACGAGGTCGACCGGCGCCGTTGTGCGGCCGCGCACCATGTGCTGGTCGGACCCGCAGATGTTCGTGGTCACGGTGCGGAGGATGGCGCCGTGCCGCACCTGCCGTCCCACGTTCGCCGGGTTCACGCCCGGCCCGTCCTTCAACTCGAACTCGGGGTACGGGATGTCGATGACCTCGACCTCGTTCGGCCCCTTGTACGCGACAGCTCTGTTGCTCGCCATGATCTCTCCTTTGAGTTGAGCGGATGCTGCGTGCGGTGCGCGCGAACGCGCAGCCCTGCGAACGTCTCTGTTACGCAGTGTTTCGAGGCTATGGTCCACCGCCACGCCGCGCCAGGATCAGGGGCGGATGAGGGGTGGATGCACAGGCGCATGTCTGCGTGACCGACCGCGACGTTTCCACCTGTCCGCCCGGAATAGCCGCGACGATCCCGTGGTTGTTGTAGCTGCAAGCACCCCCCTCGGAAGGAACAGCACAGCATGGCAATCGTCATCACCGGCGCGACCGGACAGCTCGGCACCCTCGTCATCGACAGCATGCTCGAACGAGGCGCGGCCCCCGCCGACATCGTCGCGGGCGGGCGCAACGTCGAGCGCCTCGAGCAGCTCGCCTCGAAGGGCGTCCGCACTGCCGTCATCGACTACGCCCGCCCCGAGACAGCCGCAGACGCGATCAGCGCCGACGACACCGTGGTGCTCATCTCCGGCAACGAGGTCGGAACCCGGGTCGCGCAGCACGAGACCATCATCGACGCGGCGAAGGCCGCGGGTGCGGCCCGCATCATCTACACGAGCGTCCTCGGCGGCGACCCAGACGCCCTCATCCTCGCCCCGGAGCACGTGGCCACCGAGTCCCTCATCCGCGAGTCCGGCCTGCCCGCGACCGTCGTCCGCAACGGTTGGTACACCGAGAACTACGTTGCCGACATCGCCCAGGGAGAGACCACGGGCGTCATCGCGAACAGCGCAGGCACAGGCCGCGTCGCGAGCGCATCCCGCGCCGACTACGCGTCTGGCATCGCCGCGGTCGCCCTCGAAGACGGTCACGAGGGCAAGGTCTACGAGTTCTCCGGCGACAAGGCCTGGGACTTTGACGAATTCGCGAAGACCCTCGCCGACGCCATCGGCCGCGACGTCGAGTACCGCGCCCTGACAACCCAGGAACACCGGGCCGCGCTCACCTCCAACGGCGTCGACGAGCGCGCGATCGACTTCATCACCGGACTCGACACGAACATCCGCGACGGCGCACTCGGCCTCACGACCGGAGACCTCTCCCGCGTCTCCGGACGACCGACGACCCCCCTCGCCGAGACGCTCCGCACGCTCACCGCATAGGGCCTCGAGCTCGGCGCTCAGCGCACCGCCGTCCTGCCGCGGCTCTCGGCTTTCGGCTCTCGGCTTTCGGCTCTCGGCTTTCGGCTCCGGCCCTCGGCTTTCGGGATGGGTTCCACGCACGCGGATGGGTTGTAAAGCATCCGCGTGCGCGAAAGCCATCCCGAAACCGAAGTGGCAGCAGAACGGGCACAGGCGGCAGCATGCCGAGGCGACACCGTGCAGCCCGCCGCAGGTCCCGCAAGACCAGGCGAGCCGGTAAGGCGGGCACGCACGCATCGCCCCACTCGGGATGGAGAACTCACCTCGTTGCGGGAACTTTCCCCGCACGAAGCGACCTCCCCATCCCGAGACGACCCGGGGAACAAGCGAGCCGGTCAAGGCGGGCACGCACGCAACGCCCGACTCGGGCTGGCAAACTCACCTCGTTGCGGAAACTTCCCCGCACGAAGCGACGTTCCCATCCCGAGACGACCCCGGGGGCGGGGCGAGCGAGCGAGCGCCAGCGGATGCGCGAAGCGGCTACCGCAAGGGCTGCGCGGCGAGCGACCGCGGCCGGCTCAACGAGAACAGCTCGGGCGCCGCACCAGGGCCGTTCTCGGCCAGGTCAGCCCCGAGTCGCCCGATCGACGGCACGAACTTGAAGCCCTCCCCCGCGAATCCGGCGAGCACGACGATGCGGCCGACCCTGTCGACCACGAACCTGGCGTCGTCGGTGGTCGTGTAGGTGCAGCTGATCGGTTCGGCGCTGTCGGCGTCGACGCCGGGCAGCCAGTCCCGGGCGTACTGCTTGATCGCGTCGAGCTGCGCAGGCACCGGCAGGAAGTCGCGGGCGTCGGGGTCGACGACGGGACCCACGCCGTGCCAGCCCGCCTTGATTCCCTCGCCCGGCGTGAGCATCCCGTAGACGGGGGAAAGCCAGCCCTCGTACCCGGGGCGGCCGAAGGCAGGGAGGTGGTTGAAGCTCGGCCAGTCGATGTAGCCGTTGAACTCGCGGAAGTGCACGGGCGCTTCCTGCGTGACCCGCATCCGCGGCAGCTCGACGGTTCCGGCGAGCAGCGTGCGGGTCCACGCGTTGACCGCCGAGACGACGACCTTCGCCGTGATCGTCTCGCGTGCGTGGCCGCGGTGCTCCGGCGCCTCACCCCACGAGTGGGCCTCGACGACGACCCGACCGGCCTCCTCCACGACGCTCACGGCGCGCCTGCCCCAGCTCAGCTCCGCCCCACTCGCCGCCGCCAGCTCAGCCATGCTCGTGAGCGCATCAGCGGCTCGGACCCGGCCCGCCCTCGGCAGGTGCAGCACCTCGGTGTCGAAGCGGATGCCCGGCCACCGCTCACCAGCATCCTTCGTCGAGAGCAGCTCGGCCGCCTCCCCTCCCGCGGAGATGGCGGCGTGGACGTCCGGGCTCGCAGCTCCAGGCCCGTGATTGACGAGGCCGACGAGGTCGAGGATCTGCCGGCCGGAGTCGAGCTGCAGCTCGGTCCACAGCGCACGCGACTCGTGCAGCATCGCGACGAGGTCAGGCTGCGTGTACGAGGTGTTGAAGTTCCGGGTCGCACCGTGGGACGCACCCTGGTGGTGGCCGGGCTGGAACTGCTCGAGCAGCCGGACACTCCTGCCGCGCCTCGCCAGCTGCCAAGCGGTCGATAGCCCCATCGCTCCGCCGCCGATGATGAGCACGTCAACGTCAGTCATGACGCAACGCTACTCGCACTCACCCGGGTCACTTCCTGGGTACCATTGCCGAATGCTCACCGTCTCCGGTCAGCGGGAGAAGATTCTCACCGCGTACATGAACCTGCTCGTCGACTCCGGCGTGCGCGGGACGACGCTCGAAGCCGTGGGCACCACCTGCAAGCTGTCGAAGGCCGGTGTCCTGCACCACTTCGCGTCGAAGCAGGCCCTCGGCGCGGCGCTCCTCGCCGAACTGCAGGCACAGGCCCGGGTAGACGCCGACAACATGCTCGGCGACCTCGACAGCGCCGTGTCGTACTACATCGTGTCCTCGCAGGATCGCGACAGCCTCCTCGAGCGCCTCGTCGAAGCTGTCTACCGCCTTGCGCAGACCGGTGACACGGATGCGCTGGACGTGCTGCGCGAGTGTCGTGAGGGTTGGTTCGACGCGCTCGTCCGCGCCATCGGAGACCCCGCGGTCGCGCGCCTCGTGCTGTTCGTGGGAGACGGCATGAACCACAACGCGCTGCTCAGCGTCGGAGGGGTCAACGAGAAGTTCATCAACGCGGAGTCCACCGCGGAGATCCTCGGCGCCATCGAGAAGCTTCGCGCGTAGCCCGCCGTCCAGGCATCCTCCCCGGGCGTCCGCTCACGTCTGGAAACACAACCGTTACGACGGGATGCGTGAAATCCCTCGGCGCATCACCAACCGAATGGTAAGTTCGTGCTCACTCCGCGAACGCGGCAGGCCCTTTGATGCGGGAGACAATGATGACCAACGCACAACCCGGCCCGATCACCGAAGCACTGGCGACGCAGACGCCAATCGGTAAGGGCCTCGCCCCGGCACGACTCGGCATCTGGGGGTCGACCGTCATCGGCCTCGCCTCGACCGCCCCGCTCTTCTCCCTCGCCGCGACCCTCGGCTTCGTCGTCATCGCCGTCGGCGAGCAGGCGCCGATCGCGTTCATCCTCGCGTTCATCCCGATGATGTTCACCGCCTTCGCCTACCGCGAGCTCAACAACGAGCTCAACGACTGCGGCACCGTCTTCACCTGGGCGGCCAAGGCCTTCGGCCCCCGCACCGGATGGATGTCCGGCTGGGCCCTCGCGGTCGCCGGCATCCTCGTCATGGCGAACCTCGCCGAGATCGCCTCCGTCTACATCCTGCTGCTCATCGGCGATGGCTCCCTCGCCGAGAATCGCGTGGTCGTCACCCTCTTCGGGGCGCTCATCATCGCGGTCATGACCTGGATCTCGATGCGCGGCATCGAGCTCGGCGAGAAGATGCAGGTCGTGCTGCTGATCATCCAGTACGCCGCCATGGCCGCGTTCGTCGTCGGCTGCCTCATCGGCTACGCCAACGGCACCGCCCCCGACCCGACCCCCATCAGCATCGACTGGTTCAACCCGCTCCTCGCCGACGGACACGGCATGGTGCAGGCCATCATCCTCGCCCTCTTCATCTACTGGGGATGGGACACCTGCCTCGCCCTGACCGAGGAGACCAAGGACCCCAAGAAGACGCCGGGCCGGGCAGCCGTGCTCTCGACCGTGCTGCTCCTCATCACCTACGTCGGCATCACGATCGTCGTCATGATGTACGCCGGCCTCGGCGAGACCGGCACCGGCCTCGCGAACGAGGAGAACGCCGACGACGTCTTCTCCGTGCTCACCGACCTGGCGATGGGGCCGTGGGGCTGGTTCCTCGTGCTCGCCGTCGCCGTCTCGTCACTGTCGTCCTCCCAGACGACGATCCTCCCCACCGCGCGCGGCACCTTCGCGATGGGCGTCTACAAGGCCCTGCCCGCACGCTTCGCCGTCGTCAGCGAGAAGTCGAAGACCCCGACCTTCTCGACCCTCCTGATGGGCATCGTCGCGATCCTCTACTACGTCGGCATGAGCTTCGTCTCGAACAGCGTCCTCCAGGACTCCATCCTCTCCATCGGCCTCGCCATCGCGTTCTTCTACGGCATCGCGAGCTTCGCCTGCATCTGGTACTTCCGCACGAGCCTCTTCTCGTCGGCGCGCAACTTCGCGTACCGCTTCCTGTTCCCGCTGCTCGGCGGCGTGTTCATGGTGTGGGCGTTCATCCAGTCGGCAATCGACATGGCGAACCCCGAGTACGGCTACACGACCTTCTTCGGCCTCGGCAGCGCGTTCGTCATCGGCATCGGCTCGTTCGTCATCGGCTTCATCCTCATGTTCGTCTGGGCCGCGATGCCCGGATCGAAGGACTACTTCGAGAAGCGCACCATCAACCGCCACTCGGCGATCCTCGCCCCCGAGGACTGATTCCCTGCGTGAGGCGCCCTGCGATTCCGCGGGGCGCCTCGCTTGCTCACCGCCACCTACCAACCGCACGGTTCTCCCCCGCGAGCCGGACGCCATCCATCGCACGTGATCAACGAAAGGCCCATCGTGCACATCCTCATCATCGGTGCAGGAGGCGTCGGCGCAGCCGCCGCCCGCATCGCGAAGCGCCGCAGCTTCTTCGACTCCTGCCTCATCGCCGACTACGACCCCACCCGGCCCGAAGACCTCATCGCCGAGCTGGCTGACTCCCGCTTCCAGGCGGCGCAGGTCGACGCATCCGACCCCGCAGCCGTCGACGCCCTCGTGCGCGACAACGACATCACCCACGTCCTCAACGCCGTCGACCCACGCTTCGTGATGCCCATCTTCACAGGCGTCACCGCAGCCGGCGCGACCTACCTCGACATGGCGATGAGCCTCTCCAAGCCGCACCCCGAGCACCCGCACGAGCAGACGGGCGTGAAGCTCGGCGACGAGCAGTTCGAGCACGACGCCGCACTCAAGGAGCGTGGCGTGCTCGCCCTCTGCGGCATCGGCGTCGAGCCCGGCCTCTCCGACGTGTTCGCCCGCTACGCCGAAGACGAGCTGTTCTCCGAGATCGACGAGCTCGGCGTGCGCGACGGCGCCAACCTGACCGTCGAGGGCTATGACTTCGCCCCGTCCTTCTCGATCTGGACGACGATCGAGGAGTGCCTCAACCCACCGGTCATCTACGAGCGAGAGCGCGGCTGGTACACGACACCACCATTCAGCGAGGCAGAGGTCTTCGACTTCCCCGAAGGCATCGGCCCCGTCGAGTGCGTCAACGTCGAGCACGAAGAAGTGCTGCTCATGCCGCGGTGGACCGACGCGAAGCGCGTCACCTTCAAGTACGGGCTCGGCCAGGAGTTCATCGACGTCCTCAAGACGCTGCACATGCTCGGCCTCGACAGCACCGACCCCGTGAGCGTCAAGGGCCAGCAGGTGTCGCCCCGCGACGTCGTCGCTGCGGTCCTCCCCGACCCGGCCAAGCTCGGAGACCGGATGCGCGGCAAGACCTGCGCCGGACTCCTCGTGACCGGCAAGGGCAAGGACGGCGAGCCCAAGCAGGTGTACCTGTACCACGTCGCCGACAACGAGGAGACGATGGCGAGGGACAACTCGCAGGCCGTCGTCTGGCAGACCGCCATCAACCCCGTCATCGCGCTCGAGCTCCTCGCGACGGGTGCCTGGTCGGGCGCCGGCGTGCTCGCACCGGAGGCGTTCGACGCGAAGCCGTTCCTCGAGCTCCTCGGCGGCGCAGAGCCGGCCGGCTACGGTTCGCCGTGGCACGTGCAGGACCGCAGCGCCGAACTGACCGCGTAGACCCCCAGCTCGACAGCTCGCCTGACCAACTTCAGTGCAATATTGGCCCGAACGTGCCGCTTCGGCCCCGACTGGCCCGATATTGCACTGATGTTGGTCAGCGAGTCCGCAGCACGTCCTCGATCCGGCGCGGCGAGCGTCGATTCGTCCAGCGAGTTGGCCGCGTCAGCGGGCGAGCAGCGCCTCAATCGCGGCTGCGGTGGGGATGCTCGGCGAGGCGCCGCGCCTCGAGACGGCGAGGGCGCCGGCCGCCGCTCCGTAACGGATCGCGGCCTCGAGGGGCTGCCCGCCTGCGAGTGCTGCCCCGAGCGCGCCCGCGAAGGCATCACCCGCAGCCGTCGTGTCGACAACCTCAACCTGGACCACGGGGAACGTCTCCACGTGGTCCGTGGTCACAAGCGTCGTCCCAGCTCCTCCCCGCGTGATGAGCGCTGCGCCGACACCGCGGTCGAGGAACCAGCGCCCCGCTTGCGCGGCGCTCGCCTCGCTCTCGACGACGACACCCGTGAGCATGCGCGCCTCCGTCTCGTTCGGTGTGACGATGTCGACCGACGCCCACACCTTCCCGTCGAGGGCGACGGCGGGGGCCGGGTCCAGGATGGTCGTGAGCCCCGCATCCCGCGCCGTGCGCAGGATGCAGTCGGTCAGCCGCTCGGGCGTCTCCAGCTGGGTGAGCAGCACCGAGCTCGTCGCAGCGGCGTCGCCGATGCCCTGCAGCACCATGGACTCCTCGAGGGCGTCGTTGGCGCCCGGCACGATGACGATCGAGTTCTCGCCGGTCGCGTCCACGCGGATGTGCGCGATCCCGGTCTCCCGAGCCACGGCGCGCACGCCGCCGACGGCAACCCCGGCGGACCGCAGTTCCCGCACGACCATCTCACCGAAGGCGTCCTCACCAACGCACCCGATGAATGCAGTCGGTGCTCCTGCCCGAGCGGCCGCGACGGCCTGGTTCGCGCCCTTGCCGCCGAGCGCGAGGCTGAAGCTCTCACCGCGGAGGGTCTCACCGTGCCCCGGCGCGCGCGTCGAGAAGGCGGTGAGGTCGGCGGACACACTGCCGACGACAAGCACCCCGGCTCGTTCCAAGCCGCTCATGCGCGCTTCGAGCGCATCGCCTTGAGCTGCTTGAGCGACTCGTCGCCCGCCTTCTCCTCATACTCGTCGGTACCCAGCGGAACAAGCGCGATGCGCGCCTCCCCGTCGGAGTGGATGCCCCAGCCCCAGCGCTTCCCGAGCGGCGAAGCGCGCAGGCACGCCTGGTCCTTCGCGAAGAACGCTGCCCGCGCCGCCTCGCGCTCCTCATCCGGGATCGCGTTGCGGACGGCGTAGGTCTCGAAGAGCACGTCGTCTGACGTGTACTCGTACGGATGCTCGCTGACGAGCTTGTGCTGCAGGCTCGCGACGGTCGGCCCCTTCGCCGACTCCGGCGGTGCCTCCGCCTCATCGACGGGGCAGTCGTCGGCGATCTGGATGAACGTGCTGGTGTAGTTCGTCGTCCCCATGGGCAGAGCCTACGGGTCCGCGGCGCCAGGGACCAGACGAGCGAACTGCGCGCAGCATCGCAAGCGTGACCGGTTGTACCGGAGGCGAGCTTCGAGAGCGACACCTATGGCGTGCGGTTCCGGAGTTCCGAGTCTGACCGGAGCGCCGTCAGCTACGAGGAGGGCGCGTTGGGGATGACCGTTGCCGACCAGCAGCTGTGGGTCGAGGAGAAGTTCCTGATCTCGCAGTGCATGCGCGAGAAGGGCATCGAGTACCGCTTCCGGCTCCCCTGGCAGCTGCACCCCGACGACCGGAGCGAGGCGAACGAGCAGTACGGCGAGGATGAGCTGCTCGCCCTCTACGGCGAGCCCGCACCAACGGGTCCGGACGACTGGACGCAGCACAGATGTTCGGGCTTCGCGGAGCATGAGATGAGCCCGAGCGGCACGACCTACCGGGGGCCGCGGCCGCACGACATCACGCGCGGCGCGCTCCTCCCATGTCATTCGCTGGGTGCGCGCCGCCCTGCGCCCCGCGGTGGTGCCGACGCGGAGAAGGCCGGATGCGTGGCATCCGGCCTTCTCGTGCGCGTTCGGGGGAAACGCGCGACACGATCGGGGGAGATCGTGCCTCGGTCGCCGAAGCGACCAGGGTTGGGACTACTGGGCGAGCGTCGCCTGCACGTCGAGGTTGATCGTGACGGTGTCGCCGAGCGTGAGGCCACCGGCCTCG
Organism: Pseudoclavibacter sp. RFBA6; assembly: GCF_002931575.1. Classification (NCBI taxonomy): domain Bacteria; kingdom Bacillati; phylum Actinomycetota; class Actinomycetes; order Micrococcales; family Microbacteriaceae; genus Pseudoclavibacter; species Pseudoclavibacter sp. RFBA6. The sequence continues at coordinate 168,179 of NZ_PSUA01000015.1, forward strand.
GTCGGTGCGTTCCAGTTGACGCCGAAGTCCTTGCGGTTGATCTTCGTGACCGCTTCGAAGCCGAGCTTCTTCTGGCCGTAGCCGTCGGTCGTGATGCCGCCGAACTCGACATCGAACGTGACGGGCTTGGTGACGCCGCGCAGCGTGAGCTCGCCGTCGACCTTGACCGAGTCGCCCTCGACACGCGTGGCGGAGGAGGCGAACGTGAAGGTCGGGAACTCCTCGGCGAGGAAGAAGTCGGAGGTCGCGAGGTGCTGGTCGCGTGCGGGCTGCTTCGTGTTGACGGATGCGACCTCGACCTCGGCGTTGACCGTGGACTCCTCGATGGTCTCGCCGGTCGTGATGACACCCGAGAAGGTCTCGAAGCCGCCACGGACCTTGCTGATGGCGAGGTGGCGGACGACGAAGCCGACCTCCGTGTGGGTGGGGTCGATGTTCCAGGTGCCGGCGGTCCAGCCGTTGATGTCTGCTGCGCTGATGCTCATGTCTTCTCCTGAAGGCTCGGGTGTTGTCTCGGTCAAGTCCTGGACAACGTAACACATTGTTGCGGATACAAGTTATTCAAACGCATAGAGATGTGACGGTATTCCGACCGGCAGGAGAAACTTCGGTGAACTCGTCGACGACCCCACCGAACGCGGCAAGCAGCTAGGCCTGCTGCTGCTTCGCTGCCGCACTCACCGACTTCATGAAGCGCAGCACGTTGTCGTCGACGAAGATGTCGTTCGGCTGCAGCGGGCGCGACAGGTGCAGCCCGTCGAGGGCGCGGATGCGTGACAGCGCCACGTAGGTCTGACCGGGCGAGAAGGCCCGCGCGCCGAGGTCGACCACCGCGCGATCGTAGGTCTTGCCCTGCGACTTGTGGATCGTGACTGCCCACGCGAGACGCAGCGGGAACTGCGTGAACTCCCCGACGACGTCCCGCGACAGCTCACGCGTATCCGGCGAGTACGAGTACTTCAGCTTCTCCCACACAAGCGGTTCGACCTCGTGCTCGTCACCGTCGATCTCGACGTAGACGGTCTTGTCGATGCGCGTGACCTCGCCGATGGAGCCATTCACCCAGCGCCCGTCGGAGTCGTTGCGCAGGAACATGACCTGCGCGCCGACCTTCAGGTCGAGGCGCTCGTCGGCGGGGAAGTTGCGCCCGCCGAACTCGCCGGAGATGTCGGCGTTGGCGGTCATCGACGCGCCCGGCAGGCGCTCGAGGTTCTGCGCGTTGATACGCGACACCTGAGCGTTGCGGGACGCGAGCGTGATGGTGCCGTCGGCTGGGGCAGGCCTGGCGCCGACCGTGTTGAGACGGTTCGCCATGTCGGCCGTGACCTGCCCGTACCTGACGGCGGTGAGGATGTTCTTGAACTCGTCCTCGTGCTGCCGGTGGATCTCACGCAGCGCGTGGATGCGCAGCTCCGCCTCCTGCCACACCTTCGCGTCGAAGAACCAGAGCGAACGGTAGTGGTCGCGGAAGTACGCACGCTCGTCCGGGTCGGACGGCGGCACGGGTGCCAGCTGGAACGGGTCCCCGAACATGACGAGCTGCACGCCGCCGAACGCCTCGTTCCCCCGCTGCCTCGCCTGCCGCAGCGACCGGTCGATGGCGTCCATGAGGTCGGCGCTCACCATCGACACCTCGTCGATGACCAGGGTGTCGATCTTGTTGAGCAGCTTGCGGACGTCGCCGTTCTGTTCGATCGGCGCATCCCCGATGACACCGATCGGCAGCTTGAAGAGCGAGTGGATGGTCTGCCCGCCCACGTTGAGGGCCGCGACTCCCGTAGGCGCCGCGATGACGAGCTGCTTCGAGGTGTGCCACGCGAGGTGGTTGAGCAGCGTCGACTTGCCGGTCCCGGCGCGACCCGTCACGAAGAGGTGGTCGCGCGTGTGCTCGATCGCGTCGAACACACCCTGCTGCTCCGGGGTGAGGACGATCGTCACTGCTTCGCCCCCTGCTCTGCGTCACGCTCGAGCTGCGCCTCCTGCTCGCGCCGGTCCTGCTTGCGCTTCTCGAGCGCCGCAGTGCGGTCGGCCATCACCTTCAGCTGCGCGTTGTACGCCTCGAGCTCCGCGTCGCCGTCCCGGTCCGCCTTCCGGTCGCGCCGCTTGGCCTCCCGATCGTCGGAGCGAGACCACGAGAACGCCACCAGCATGGCGAGGATGACCGTCGGCACCTCGCCGACACCCCAGGCGATCGCGCCGCCGATCTGCTGGTCGGTGATCGCATCCGCACCCCACGGCCTGCCCATCGCCCCGTACCAGTCGGCGAGCAGCAGCCCCGTTCCGCTCATGATGCTGAGGCCGAAGAACGCGTGGAACGTCATGACGAGCACCAGTGCGATGAGGCGCATCGGGTAGGGAGCGCGTGTGCCGATCGGGTCGATGCCGATGAGCGCGTTCGCGAACAGGTAGCCGACGATGAGGAAGTCGGCGATCATCCACATGTGCCCGACGTGGTCGGTCACCGCCCAGCGGAACAGCGGCGTGTAATAGAAGACGAGCAGCGAGCCAGCGAAGACGACGGCGGAGACGATGGGGTGCGAGAAGAACTTCGCCCACTTCGAGTGCACGAACTTCAGCGCCCACTCGCGGGTCCCCATGCTGCCGTCGTGGCGCGCGTGCACGGCGCGAAGCAGCAGCGTCATGGGCGCTGACAGCACGAACATGATCGGCACCAGCATGGTGAGGAACATGTGCTGCGTCATGTGGAAGCTGAAGACGAACTTGCCGTAGACGATGAGCGAGCCGTTGACGAGGTAGAGCAGGATGAGGATGCCGAGGACAAACGAGATCGTGCGTCCCAGCGGCCACTCGTCGCCGCGGCGGCGGAGGCGCAGCACACCGGCGATGTAGAAGAACAGCGCGAAGAGGCACAGAGTTGTCCACATGGGGTCGAGGCGCCACTCGGTGAGCAGGCGGAAAGGCTCGAACTCGGGCGGAAGCGGGTCGCCCGTCAGCAACTGGGCCGGTGACGGCGACGCGAGCTGGTCTGCCGTGACCTCGGTGACGGGCGACGGCGTACGGCCCAGGGCCGCCGCCGCACCGGAGGCGATACCCATGAAGGCGAGTTCGAGCGACACGAGCCACACGAGCGGCTTGCGAGTGGATGTGCCCTGCTCGACCGCAGCGCGCATCCGGTTGATGAGTCCGCGCCGCTGCGCCCAGCCGATGAAGCCGAGCACGATCAGCACGACCGCCTTCACGATGACGATGACCCCGTATGGCGTGACGAGTTCGGCGAACGAGCCGATGTTCGCGACGCTCGCGACGACCCCGGACGCGGCGACCACGATGAAGGCGATGAGTGCGAGCGTCGAATAGCGTTCGAGCACCGCCAGACGACGGACGTCGGGCAGGCGCGGGGCGAGGATCGCCACGACGAGCAGCCCTCCGAGCCAGAGCGCCGCACCCATGTAGTGCAGGGTGATGCCGCCGACGACGGTCTCGTGGTTCGCGGCGCCCGCGGCGTGCCCCTGCGCTCCGAGCGGCCACAGGCAGAAGAACGAGAATGCCGCGGACAGGCCGATCATCCAGGGGCTACGGCTCGCGAACACGACGATCGACAGCAGGAGGACCATGCCGACCGCGAGCACCCAGGCCTGGCCGAGCTCCAGCGACGTGAAGAAGAACAGGAGGCCCTGGCCGAACGCCGCGTCGAACGAGAACGCGGCGTTGGAGATCTGCAGGTACGTGAGGAACGCCGCGGAGAACGTGGAGACAACCCAGGCGGCGGCACCAGACGACGCGATCGTCATCGCGCGCTCGAACTCCGGCTGCTTTCGGCTGGCCGCCCACGCGGCGAGCACCAACGCGCCGATCGTGACCGACGCGGACAGGTTCAGGGCCAGGCGGGCGATCGGCACACCCCACATGACGACGGGGCCCGGGTCGGAGACGATCAGTGCCTTCGCACCGCCGCCGTAGGCGAGGCCCCAGACGACCGCGGCGAGGGCGGCGAGGAGGAAGAGCGCGGGGCCGAGGACAACCATCCGCTTCGTGTGGAGCGACCAGGAGTCCGCGTTCGCGCGATTGCGCTCAGCCTTGCTGGCGGTCTTGCCTGCGGCTGCCGCCGTCTTCTCGTCTCTGGAACCGGGGACGAGGGGCGTAGGCATGATCATCAAGTGTAGATCGTCGCCGCCGGACGGGCTCTTCATCCACAAGCGGATGCACACGCCGGGCACCGCGGGGGCGGGGCGCCGCGGCGATCTCCGGGTGGCCTTCACGCACGCGGATGGCTTGCAACCCATCCGCGTGCGTGGAAGCCATCCCGAAATCTGGCAGTGGCGGCAACTCGGCGGAATCCAGCGCACCGGAATCGAGCACATCGGATGGGGCCTGCGATGGCGGCACGGATGCGGTGCGAGCCGCGCACACGAACGCGGGGCCGCTCCCGAGTGGAAGCGACCCCGCGTGCGTTCAGGCGCGAAGACTACTTAGCTGCGGCCTTGAGCTTCGAGCCAGCCGAGATCTTGACGCCCTTCGAGGCGGCGATCTGGATGGCTTCACCCGTCTGAGGGTTGCGGCCGGTGCGTGCGGCACGAGCGGTCTGCTCAACGGAGAGCCAGCCCGGGATCGTGACCTTGGTGCCCTTGGCAACGTTCGAGGCGAGCTCGCTGAAGAGTGCGTCGAGGACGCTTCCAACAACAGCCTGGCTCTGGCCGGTCTCAGTCGCGATCGCGGCAACGAGTTCGGTCTTGTTCACAGTCTTGTCTGCCATATGTCCTCCTTAGGACGCAGCCCCGCCCTTGCGAGTGCAGCATGTTGGGTTCAGAAGTCCTGCAGTTCCGCGGGATTCCGCGGCAGGACCTTCGTCAACCTACCAAAACCCGGGCCCCTGGCATGCAGATTCGCCTGACACGCCGCGTCTTGCCACCCAATTCACCGGTTTGGGGCCTTTCTGGACCGGATCGATCCCCGGATCGGCGCTGAATCGCCGGAGCCGCGAGGACTGCGCTCGGCGGCGTCGACCCTCACTCAGCGCCGCTTGATCTCCGGGAAGTCATCGTCGCGCCATTCGCCGTCGAGCCGCGCGCCCTCAGCCTCGATCTCCCGGTTTCGGAGTTCGACGCGGCGGATCTTGCCTGACGCGGTCTTCGGCAACTCGAAGAACTCGAGACGCCGGACTCGCATGTACGGCGGCATGACGGCGCGAGCATGCCGGAGCACCTCGAGGGCAGTCTGCCGGTTGGCCTCCCAGCCCGCCGCGAGCGTCACGTAGGCCTTCGTGATGTTGAGCTTCGTCGCGTCCGGCGCTCCGACGACACCCGCCTCGGCGACGGCGTCGTGCTCGAGCAGGAGACTCTCGACCTCGAACGGCGACACCTTGAAGTCGGAGGACTTGAAGACGTCGTCGGTGCGTCCGACGAAGGTGATGCATCCGTTCTCGTCCCGAGTCGCGACGTCGCCCGTGTGGAAGAAGCCGCCGCGCACCGCGTTGTCGGTCGCCGCGGGCGAGCCCAGGTACTCGGTCATGAGGTTCACTGGGCGCTGGCCGCGCATGTCGAGGCAGATCTCGCCCTCGTCGCCCGCCGTTCCCGTGACGGGGTCGAGCAGCACGACGTCCATGCCCGGCAGCGGATGCCCCATCGCGCCTGGCTTGATGACGGACCCCGGCGCGTTCGCGATGAGAGCCGTGGTCTCGGTCTGTCCGTAGCCGTCGCGGATCTCGAGTCCCCACCAGTCGTCGATGCGCGCGATGACCTCGGGATTGAGGGGTTCGCCGGCGGAGAGCAGTTCACGCATGGCCCGCGGCTTCTCGCTCTTGCCGTGCTGCACGAGGATGCGCCAGACCGTCGGCGGCGCGCAGAACGAGGTCGCACCGGCCTTGTCGAGCTGCTCGAGCAGCAGCTGCGCATCGAACCGCTCGTAGTTGACGACGAACACGGTGGCCTCCGCGTTCCAGGGCGCGAAGAAGCTGCTCCAGGCGTGCTTGCCCCAGCCGGCGGCGCTGATGGCGAGATGCACCCCGCCAGGCTCCACGCCGATCCAGTACATCGTCGAGAGGTGCCCGACGGGGTACGAGCGGTGCGAGTGGACCACGATCTTCGGGTGACTCGTCGTGCCTGACGTGAAGTAGATGAGCGCGGCGTCGTCGCTTGCCGTCTGCTTCACGACCGGCGCATCCGGTGCGTCGTAGATGTCGTTGAAGTCGAGCCACGAGTCGCGAGCTGCGCCGTCGAGCCCGGCACCCACCTGCACGATGCGGTAGCTGCCGATGACGTTGTCGAACTTCGCCGCGTCGGCTTCCTCTGCGATGACGAGCCGAACCCTGGCTCGCTCGACGCGGTCGTCGAGGTCGTGCGGGCCGAGCACGACGGAGGTGGGCAGGATCACGGCGCCGAGCTTCAGTGCGCCGAGCATCGCCTCCCACAGCTCCCGACGGTTGCCGAGCATGAGCATCACGACGTCGCCGCGGCGGATGCCCTGGGCTTCGAGCCAGTTCGCGACCCGGTTGGAGCGGCGGCGGAGGTCGTCGAAGCTGTACTTCGCCTCGCTGCCGTCGGCTTCCACGATCCACAGCGCTGTGCGGTCGTTGCCCTCGGCGATCTCGTCGAACCAGTCGAGGGCCCAGTTGAAGCGGTCGCCGACGTCTGGCCACTCGAACTCACGGCGCGCCCGCTCCGCATCCGTGCGGAGGGCGAGCAGCTGGTCGCGTGCGCTGCGGAAGGCGGAAACTTCACGAACATCTGACATGCGTGCCATTCTCACGCACGCCACCGACATCGCGCCGCCGATCGGAATGCTCGCGGGCAGGTCGGCGCAACGATCAGCGAGGCGGCAGGTAGTCGAGGAGCTCGCCCGGCTTGCATTCGAGCACGGCGCAGAGCCTCGCGAGCGTCTCGAAGCGCACCGCCTTGGCGCGGTTGTTCTTGAGCACCGACAGGTTGACGACGCTGATGCCGACACGTTCGGACAGGTCGACGAGGGTGATGCCGCGCCTCGCCATGATCTCGCCAAGGTGGCACACGATGTAGTGCGGCTCCTCGAGGGGCTCCGGCACCATCAGACGAGGCCTTCCTGGTCCTGCTCCAGGCGCGCGCCACGGCGCATGATGAGGTTCACGACGAGCAGGATCACGAGGATGAGGAGGAACGTCCACGTCTGGTCGAGGATGGTCGGCTCAGGCGCGTCGGACCCGCTCCACCCGAGCTTCGCGATCGTCCAGTTCGTACCGAGGAGCTCGAAGAAGCCCGGGGCCGCGAGGGAAGCGACGACCAGCCCAGACGACCAGTCGAGGAGGCGGATGCTCTTGCGTCCGAAGAAGTCACCCTTCGCGAGGTTCCTGGCGAAGAGGAGGAGCATCCAGACTGCGGCGAGGCTCAGGACGGCGCCGATGATCTGTCCGATGAGGAGCAGCACGAGCGCGCCGGTTGGCAGGAGATCCCCGGCGACGAGGATCGTCGAGGCACCATCGAGCGGAACGTCGGCCCCGACGGGGGTCGGCAGGGAGACGGATGTTCCCTCGAACGACGCGTTGACGCGCACGCTGCCGTCGACGAAGTAGCCGATGACGTTCTCGAGGGGCTTCAGGACGACGAGGCCTGCTGCGACGATGCCGAGCGGCCAGAGGTAGCCGAGCTCCTTCGCTTCGCGGTCGGTGCCTGCTGGATTCTGTCGTGCGTTCATGGTCTTCCTCCATATCGTTTCTCGTTATGCATAACGATAAACGATATGGCCGGATGCGCAACCCCTGGCTCGCATCCCGTTTCGGGATGGCTTCCACGCTTCCGGATGCCTTGCAACCCATCCGGAAGCGTGCAACCCATCCCGAAAGTGGCGCGACGGAACGCACGAAACCCCCGAGCGAAGACGCTCGGGGGTTTCGGGGAAGCACTACGCCATCACTGGCGGGCTGGTGGCTACCAGCTCGACTTCGTGATTCCTGGAAGCTCACCGCGGTGAGCCATGTCGCGGAAGCGGACACGCGAGATGCCGAACTTCGAGACGTGGCCGCGGGGGCGTCCGTCGATGCTGTCGCGGTTGCGGACGCGGACCGGCGAAGCGTTGCGGGGAAGCTTCTGCAGGCCGACGCGAGCTGCCTCGCGCGACTCGTCGGTGCCGTTCGGGTCGACAAGAGCCTTCTTCAGCTCTGCGCGGCGTTCCGCGTAGCGCTCGACGATGACCTTGCGCTGCTCGTTCTTGGCGATCTTGCTCTTCTTGGCCATGTTTAGCGCTCCTCTCGGAATTCGACGTGCTTGCGGATGACCGGGTCGTACTTCTTGAGCACGAGGCGGTCAGGCGTGTTGCGACGGTTCTTCTTCGTCACGTAGGTGTAGCCCGTTCCAGCGGTGGAGCGGAGCTTGATGATCGGACGTACGTCCTGGCTCTTCTTCGCCATTAGAACTTGACTCCCTTCGCACGAAGCTCAGCGACGACGGACTCGATGCCGCGTGCGTCGATGACCTTGATGCCCTTAGCCGAAAGCGTCAGCGTGATCGTGCGCTTCATGGAAGGCACGAAGTACTTCTTCTTCTGGATGTTCGGGTCGAACCGACGGTTGGTCCGTCGGTGCGAGTGCGAGATGTTGTGACCGAATCCGGGAACCGCCCCGGTCACCTGGCACACTGCTGCCATTGTTTCCTCCGTAGATACCGCGGGAACCAGAAGGCCCCGCCCAAGATCTCTTGTCTGCGTCGGTGGCGGTTGCACACCAACACGGTCGCGCCAGAGGGGAACCCCGGCGCACCAAGGGTCGAGCTTAGGCGACACGCCCGGGAGAGCGCAAGCTTGGGCCGTACGAAGGCGCGCGAGCGGGGTGAAAGACTCGAGCATGGCCTCCTCCCCCACGTTCTCTCCTCCCTGCGGTCCCGTCACGGGATGGACCGAGGAGTGGCCAGGCGAGGTGCCGTTGGTGCGAGCCACGGGCATCCGGTACGCCGCGGCCCGCAGGTTCGAGGCCCCGCTGCCAGCTCCCGACCGCACCGAGGTGTTCGAGGCGACGAGCTGGTCGCCGGCCTGCCCGCAGGCCCCCATGCCCGTGCTCGAGGAGGTGCTCGGCGGTGGCATCGGCGAGCTCGGCGTGGACGAGGACTGCCAGCGACTCTCGATCACGCTGCCCGGCGACCTCGCTCCGGGCGAGCAGCTGCCGGTGATGGTGTGGATCCACGGCGGCTCGTACGTCTCGGCCGCCGGTGACGCCGCGGTCATGGATCCAGCTCCCCTGGTCGCGGAGCAGCGCGTGGTCGCGGTGAACGTGACGTTCCGGCTCGGCTTGTTCGGGTTCCTGGGTGGGTCGGATGCGCGTCCCGCCAACCTGGGGCTGCTCGACATCCTCGAGGCGTTCCGCTGGGTGCAGCGCAATATCTCGGCGTTCGGCGGCGACCCGGCCCGGGTCACGGCGTACGGGCAGTCTGCCGGTGCGCACGCGATCGCGCAGCTGATGGCGCTGCCGGAGGCCCCGAGCCTGTTCCGGCGCGCGATCATCCAGAGCGCTCCACTCAACGTGGAGGGTGGCCGCGAGGAGATGCAGGGCAGGATGCTCGAGGCGACCGCCGAGCTCACTGCCGAGAGTCCCGTGGCAGCAGTGGTCCGCGCGCAGGCCGCGGCGTCGCGCGCATCCGCCGAGTACGGCCTGCAGGGCGCGATGTCGTTCAGCCCACAGCACGGCGCGGACCCGCTGCCGGACACTGCGGGCGTGCTCGCGGGTCGCGATTCGAACGCGCCCGCGATCGATGTGCTCATCGGTTACACGTCGGAGGAAGCGCTGCTGTTCGTGCCGCGCATCCCCGCGACCAAGCGGCTCAGCGAGCTGCCGGTCGTCGGGAGGCCGCTGACGAAGGCGGTCGTGAGCGCGCTCACCTGGGTCGTCTACCGGCGCGACGCGGCACGGTTCGCGAGGCGGCACGTGCGGGCCGGTGGGCGCGCATCCACGTATGTCGTGAGCTGGCGCGCGCCGCACAACATGTGGGGCGCGTGCCACATGATCGATCTGCCCCTGCTCTTCGGCAGCGAACGGACATGGAGTCGTGCCCCGCTCGTGCGAGGCGCTAGCTGGACTGAGATCAACCGTGTTGGCAGGCGGATGCGTGCCGTCTGGGGCGAGTTCGCGCGCGGCACCCTGCCCGCCGAAGCCGACAGCATCCCGGGCGCCGCGAGCTTCCGTCGCCGTGGCTGAGCGTCGCCGCTCCGCTGCCCCACGCCTGCCTTCTCGCCCCGCTCCGCGCGCCTCCCATTCGCGAGTCGCCGGAAACGGTCGCGAAGAGCCGGCCAGAACGACCGTTTGAGGCAACTCGCGGACCGCGTTCAACCGTGTGAGGCGACTCGCGAACGCAGGGGTGCCGCTAGGCCAGGAACGCGAGCGCCACGGGCGCGATGATCAGCGCGGGCAGCAGGTCACCGACCGGGATCGCCCTGAGCGGGACGAGTCGCACGCCGAGGGCGATCAGGATGAGCCCGCCCACAGCCGAGAGCCCGTCGATCTGGGCGTCGCTGAAGACATCGCCCGCCAGGAATCCGACCAGCGTGAAGGCGCCCTGGATGATCCCGACCGGGACCGCGGCGAACAGCACCCCCTTGCCGAAGGTCGAGGCGAAGGCCATCGCCGCGAAGCCGTCGAGCACCGCCTTGACGTAGAGCTGGTCGGCGCCGAGCCCCAGGCCGTCGGAGATGGGGCCGAGGATGGCAAGCGGGCCGACGCAGAAGAGGAGCGTGGCCGTGACCATGCCATCGACGAAGCGGCCGTCGCCATCGGATTCGGACTTCAGTCGACCACGCACCCAGACCGCCAGCCCCTCGAGGCGATCCTCGATGCGCAACCACGACCCGAGCAGCGCGCCGAACACGAGCGACAGCAGGATGACGATCATCGCGAACGGGCCGGCCGCATCCGCGAGCGCCGCAGACCCCATGTCGGCGACGCTCATGCCGCCGAGCACGATGACGAACAGGCCGAGCACCGCGGTCACCGTCGTCTTCGTGCGCTCCTTCAGGCGGTCGCCGAGGAGGATGCCGAGCACGCCGCCGACGAGGATGAGCGCGACGTTCACTAGCGTCCCTGACCCGATGATCACCGTCCGATTATCGTGCCGACTTGCAGGCGTCGTGGACACGAGGGGATCCGAGACCCGAACGGGCAGGGCCCGCCGCCCGCGCCGCAGAACAGACGGACGCGTCTGCCCGGTCGCGAGACTCGTCGCTCGACCGACCGCGGCCCGCATGGCGGATCAGGACAGCGGGTGCGACTCCCGAGCGCCCCCTCGCGCGGCGGTGAGCGTCGCCTGGAACCGGTATGCGCTGGCCCGGTAGTTCGACGTGCTCAAGTGGAGGGGTGCTCCATGCTGGTTGTAGCTCAGCTCCTCGCCGACGAGAACCGGGTCGCTGGCATCGATGTCGAGGGCCGGAGCGATGCTGCCCGCGAGCGCGGCCGAGACGATGAAGTCGCTGCGTGATGGCGTCGCCCCGTGGCTGCTCATCAGCTCGTAGAGGGAACGATCGACGAACGACTCATCATCGAGCCCAGGGGTCAGCCACAGCGCGATGATCGATCGCTCCACGCAGATCGGCTCGCCCTCCAGGAGGCGGACTCGCTCGAGCTCCAGGACCCGGTCCGAATCGCGTGGCTGGAGCCGCTGGCGCTCTTCGTGGCTCGCGAAGCGCGTCAGCTGATGCGTGACCCGGGTCTGGACGATGAGCCCGCGGCGCCTGGCCATCTCCGTGAAGCTGAGCAGCTGACGCGGGGGCGGACCGTACGGAACGTTCGTGATGAACCATCCCGACTGCGCTGCGGGCGTGACCTCGCCCTGCGTGGCGAGCAGGGTGAGCGCCTTGCGCAGCGTCGAGCGGCTCACCTCGAACTGCTCGCTCAGGACCCGCTCCGGGGGCAGGCGTCCGGAGGGACCCACGTCCTGGGAGCGGATGTACTCCCGGAGTCGGCCTGCGACGGTCTGCGTCAGGAGCGATGGCGACACCCCTGGCGCGCGCCCGATCTGTGCGGTCTGCTCACGGTCTCCCATGCGGCAACCATACAGACCAAAGCAATCCAATTGGCCCGAAGTGTGCGCAAGCATTCCGCAGGGTCTCTGCGCCTGCCTAGACTCCGAGGCAGTTCAAGCGACCAAGAAAGACCAATCATGCATACGGAAAGGACCAGTGCATGACCAGACAGCTCGTAGCCCTCGCCGGCCACGGCGACATCGCAGCCGGCATGCGAAGCGCCGCATCGCTCATCCTCGGGGAGCGAGACGACCTCCGCGCGTTCCCGCCATACAGCGGTGACGTGGACGCCGTCCGACGCCACGTCGAGGCCCTCCTCAGCGAGGTGGGCAGCACCGGCACGCTCATCCTCGTCAGCGACCTCGTCGGCGGCAGCGTCAGCAACACGCTCCTCGAGTACCAGCAGGACCCCCGGGTGCACCAGATCACCGGCATGACGCTCTCACTCGTGCTCGAGTTGCTCACGACGCAGCCCATCACCGCAAGCGCCTCCATAGACCCGGCGCTGATCGACCGCATCCGCGCCACCGTGAGCGTCCTGCCCCTCCCCCACACCGACCAGGAAGACGACTTCTGATGATCCAACTGCTCCGAGTCGACCACCGGCTCATCCACGGCCAAGTGGTCATGTCGTGGGTGCGCACCCTGGACCCGACCGCCATCCTCATCGCCAACGACGACGTCCCCTCCGACGAGCTGCGCAAGAGCACGCTGAAGCTCGCGAAGCCCGCCGACGTGAAGCTCGTCATCAAGACGGTCGCCGACTCGATCGAGGCGATCAACTCAGGCAAGACCGACAGCTACCGCCTGCTGATCCTGACCGACAACGTCGCAGACGCCATCCGCCTCGCCGACGGCTGCCCGACCGTGCAGCACGTCAACCTCGGCGGCACGAAGCGACTCGAGGGGACCACTCCCCTCACCAACACCGTCAACCTGACCGAAGACGAGACCGCCGGCCTGACCAGGCTGGCCTCCCGCGGCGTCGAGGTCGAAGCGCGCGCCATCGCCACAGACCGGAAGGTGCCGCTCAGCGGCAGTGGGAGCGCACCCGCATGATGACCGCGCTCACGCTCTTCATCGCCGCGCTGGGGCTCGGGCTCATCGACCTCTTCCTCGGCCGCAACCTCGCCATCCGCCCCATCGTCACCGGAACCGTCGTGGGGTTCATCCTCGGCGACCCCGTCACCGGCATGGCCATCGGAGCGACCCTCGAGCTCGCGTTCATCGGCCTCTTCACCGTCGGCGGCGCGATGCCGCCCGAGATCCTCACCGGCGGCATGCTGGCCACAGCTCTCGCGATCAACGCCGGAGCCGGACCGGAGACAGCGCTCGTGCTCGCCTTCCCGATCGCCGCCCTCGGCCTCATCGTGAAGAACCTCCACTTCGTCTTCGTGGCCCCCGCGCTGCTCCACCGAGCCGACACCTACGTCGAGCGAGGCTCGATCCGCGGCGTCAGCGCCATGCACATCCTCTCCGGGTTCCTCTGGATCTTCTGGCTCGCATGCGTGGTCGGCGTCTCCTACGCAGTCGGCAGCGACGCCATCGGGGCGCTCGTCGCCGCCATCCCAGAACCAGTGACGGTCGGACTGCAGGTGGCGACGGGCATCCTCCCAGCCCTCGGCTTCGCGCTCCTCGGCCGGATGCTCATCAACAAGAGGGTCATGCCCTTCTTCTTCATCGGCTTCCTGCTCGTCACGTACGGAGGCATCCCGATCGTCGGCCTCGCCGCCGGCGCGGCCATGATCGCCTGGGTCCTCGTGGACGCAGAACGCCGCCGCACCAGCGCGCAGCAGCCAGCACTCGCCATGAACGGAGCAGCAGACGATGACTTCTGACACGACAGCACCAGGCACGCACCTCGACGAGGTCAGCCCTGAAGCACCGACGACGCAGACCGGCAGGATCACCACCGCGGTCCTGAACCGCATGTACGTGAGGGCGCTGAGCATCGAAGCGTCGTTCAACTACGAACGACAGCAGGGCCTCGGGTTCGCCTACTCCATGATCCCCGCCGTCCGGGCGCTCTACGAGAAGGAGTCAGACCAGGCCGCGGCGCTCAAGAAGCACCTCGAGTTCTTCAACACCACCCCATACGTCGCCGGCGCGATCGTCGGCGTCTCCACCGCCGTCGAGGAGCAGCTCAGTCAGGACCCGAGCCTCGCGCCATCCACCGCGAACAGCGTCAAGGCCGCCCTCATGGGTCCTCTCGCGGGCATCGGCGACTCGCTCTACTGGGGCACCATCCGGCTCCTCGTCACCGGCATAGGGGTGTCGCTGGCGATGGCGGGGAACATCCTCGGGCCGATCATCTTCCTCCTCGGCTTCAACCTGCCCGTGCAGCTGCTGTCCTACCTGTACCTGAGATCCGGATACAAGTTCGGGACGAAGCTCCTGCAGCGCATCTCCGGCAGCGACGCCATGTCGAGCCTCACCTACGGTGCCGGGATCGTCGGGCTCATGGTCATCGGTGGGTTGACCGCCTCGATGGTGTCGGTCTACGTGCCGCTGCAGTTCGAGGTCGGCGAGGGAGTCAGCTCCATCCAGACGGACGTGCTCGACGGCATCATGCCGGGCATCCTCGGTCTCGGCGCCTTCTGGCTCGTGTACTGGCTTCTCGGCAAGGGATGGAAGACGACCTGGGTTCTGCTCGCCATCTTCGCCGTCGGGCTCCTCGGCGCGCTGACCGGCGTGCTCGGCACCGCGCCGTGACCACCCACTGACTGATCGACCCACGAACTCGAAGGAATCACATCATGACGACGATGCTGGACTGCATCAACGAACAACCCCGCGTCTGCGAGCAGATCCTCGCCGACGAGGCCACCAGCTTCTCGGAGTTCGACCGCCTCATCGAAGACCGCCAGGTGAACCGCGTCCTCGTCCTCGCGACGGGGTCATCCCTCAACGCCGTGCACGCCGCCGAGCGCCACCTCGAGGTGGTCGGCGGCATCGTGACCAAGGTCGTCGAACCGTTCACATACTCGGAGTACGAGAGTCTGGACAACGACTTCGACCTGGTCATCGCGGTCTCCCAGCGCGGGACCAGCTCATCGACGATCGACGCGGTGAAGGCCGCCCGGGACCGGGTCGCGGCTCCCATCCTCATCGTGACCGCCGACATGCGGAGTCCACTCGCTGCCCTCGGCGACTGCCGTCTGGACATCGGCTGCGGTGACGAGGCCGTCCGCTACTCGACGAAGGGAGTCACGGCCACCGTCCTGAGCCTGCTGCTCCTGTCGGTTCGACTCGCGGAGCACGGACGCCGTGAGATCCCCGCCGAGCTCGCGCGGCCCGGAATCGCCGCGGCGGTGGCCTCCATGGGTGGCGTCATCCAGCACGCGGAGCAGTACTACGACGCGCACCGGGAGGAGCTCGAGGCCGCAACCCGCATCTCGATCCTCGGATTCGGACCGAACGTGGGCACCGCCGTGGAAGCCGAGACGAAGATCATCGAGACGGTTCGCGTCCCCGTCCAGGGCATGGAGCTCGAGGCGTACATGCACGGGCCTCTCTTCGAGCTGCGCCCCGAGTACACCCTCTTCCTCACCGAAGTGCCCGGGACCACGTCGGCTGAGCGCCTCCGTCAGTTCGCGGACTTCGCGTCAGGACACTGCGACCACGTGCACATCGTGACGTCGGGTGCGAGCACGGGCGCCACGCGAGAGCTGGCACTCGACGAGCAGGTCGCGGAGGAGCTTTCCCCGCTCCTGCTCATCGTTCCCTACCAGGTGCTCGCCTATCGGATGTCCGCGTCCCGGGGCATCGACCTCGTCGAGCCGGCGTTTCCCGACTTCCGCTCCGCCATGCGGACCAAGGTCGCCGGTTAGCCACGGCGCTCCGCGGGGGTGGCCAGCGGCACTGGTCATCCCCGCCCCCTGGCGCCGTTAGCCTTCGATCTCCTCCACGGAGAACACGTAGTAGGTGTGGCCGGGGGCCGTGACCTCGACGACCCTGCCGCCCGGGATATCGCGGGGCTCGCCCGTCGTGACGTTCGGATGCTCCGCCCGCCACGCATCCACGTCGTCGACGAAGTACATGGGGCCGGCGGGGCCCCAGCCGGGCTCGTCGTCGAGCATCAGCTCGATCTCGAGCTCCGGCATCTGCATCGACACGGTGTGCTCGCCCTCGCGCCACGCCTCCTCCCAACCCAGGTCGAGGTAGTGCTGCACGGCCGCCCCCAGGTCTTCGACGGGCTGGAACTGGAACGTCAGGATCACGGTGGTCTCCCCAGTCGGCGGGCGGGCGCGGTGCTCCGAATCTAGCCGCCTGCGCGCGTTCGACGCCACGCGGCGACTCCGAATCGTGATGCGCGCGACAAGTGTCGATATCGTTCCGTGACCGGATGCGGGACGTCCGGTCCCTAGGGTCGGTGCATGTCCCTCCGTCGCCTCGCCCCAGCGTCGATGCTCTGCGGCGCCCTCCTGCTGCTCGCCGGATGCGCCTCGCCCGAATCGGCGGCTGTCGCGCAGCCCGCTGCCAGCGTGGCACCCTCCGCGAGCGCGGGCGGGCCGGTGGCCGACGAGCTTCCCTCGCAGGACGCGCTCGATGGCATCCCGATCGAGGAGATGACGCATCAGCCCGTGCCGGTGCAGATGACGCAGTGCCTCACGCAGCAGGCGAAGTGGATCGACCTGCCCGCGGGGAAGACGTCGTCGGACCTGTACACCCGCATCGCCGCGCACGAGCAGGAGCTGCTGTTCCTGCTCCCAGACGAGGTCGGCGGCTTCGACAACGTCGAGGTCGCGGCTGGCCCTGGCCCGCGGGGCACGGTCAGCGTGTCCATCGTCGGATCCGCTGAACTGGGGGACGACGCCGCGGCCTCGTGGCAGGCGCTGCGCGACGCGACGCCGGAGGTCGACGCCGCGGCGGTGGGCATCGAAGCGGAAGGAGCGTCGTTCGTTGCGAGGCTCGTGGACTTCTCCTACGCAGAGCTGTGCACGACGCAGCTGGCGGTTTTCGCTCTTCCGTTGTGGGCGGACCCGAGCCTGGGCCTGCAGTCCGTTCGGATGGACGTCGAATCCAATCGCCTCATCGCGGGGGTCGAATCCGGCGTGCTCAGCGACGCTGGCGTCAGCGAGATCCGCGAGACCGGTCCGGATGGAATCTTCGAGTTGGAGGAAGTTCAGTAGGCGCCCGTCGAGATTCGAGCTCTCGTTCCTTCCGCTCAGCGGCGAGGGTGACGCGGCATTCCTGGGCCGTGGCGGGGCCGAGGACGGACACCCAGCCCGCGGAATGTCGGCGAGTTCAGGCCAGAGCGACTGCTGTCGGTGCTGGTGCTGCTGTCGGTGCTGGTGCTGCGCAGTTCTCACTGGACTTCCCGCCGGCGCGCCTACCCTGTCCAGCATGACTGCGACCACGCATGCAGGTGTCACGTTCGGAAACCGTTTCGCTCGGGAGCTGCCCGAGCTGTCGGCGCCGTGGGCGGCCGAGCCCGCGCCCGCCCCGCACCTCGTGCTGCTGAACGAGGCCCTCGCCGACGAGCTCGGCTTCGACGCCGAGTTCCTGCGGTCGAGCGACGGCGTCTCCGTCCTCCTGGGCGCATCCGTCCCTGAAGGCGCGACCCCCGTCGCGCAGGCCTACGCGGGGCACCAGTTCGGGCAGTACTCGCCGCGCCTGGGCGACGGGCGCGCGCTCCTGCTGGGGGAGGTGACGGATACGCGCGGACGACTGCGGGACATCCACCTCAAGGGTTCGGGCCGCACGGCATTCGCCCGCGGCGGTGACGGGCGCGCGGTCCTCGGCCCCATGCTGCGGGAGTTCATCGTCAGCGAGGCCATGCATGCCCTCGGCATTCCCACCACCCGATCGTTGAGCGTGGTCGCGACGGGTCGCCAGGTGCAGCGCGACGACGTGCTCCCGGGCGCGGTCCTCACCAGAGTCGCGAGCAGCCACCTGCGCGTCGGCTCGTTCCAGTTCGCCCGAGCCACCGGCGACCTCGAACTGCTGCGGCGTCTCGCGGACCACGCCATCGCCCGCCACTACCCGTCTGCCGCGGAGGCGGTGAATCCGTACCTCGCCTTCTTCGAGCGCGTCGTGTCCGCCCAGGCGAAGCTCGTTGCGCAGTGGATGCTCGTGGGCTTCGTGCACGGGGTCATGAACACGGACAACATGACGATCTCGGGCGAGACCATCGACTACGGACCGTGCGCGTTCCTTGATGCGTTCGACCCGGACGCCGTCTTCAGCTCCATCGACATCCAGGGCCGCTACTCGTTCCGCAACCAGCCGCATGCCGCGGGGTGGAACCTCGCGCGGTTCGCGGAGACGCTCCTCCCGCTCTTCGCGGCCGACGAAGACGAGGCCGTCGCCCTGGCCGAGCAGTCGGTCTCCGGGTTCGGGCCGGTCTACCAGGAAGCGTGGGTCTCTGGCATGCGAAGCAAGCTCGGGCTTCCCGACGACGTCGCCCCGGACACGTTCGAGCGCCTGCTCGGTGAGCTTCTGCCCCTCATGCAGCGCAGCGGCGCCGACTACACTTCGACCTTCCGGGCGCTGGGTGCCTACGCTCGCGGCAACCGCGCCCCAGCGCTCGACATCTTCGGGGAGGCGGGTCCCGCGTTCCGCACCTGGGCGCAGGCCTGGCTCGCGCTCTCCCCGAACGCGAGCGCAATGGATGCCGCCAACCCCATCTACATCCCGCGCAACCACCTCGTCGAGGAAGCACTCGAGGCGGCCCTCGATGACGAGCTCGAACCGACGAGGCGCCTGCTCGCAGCCGTGACCGCCCCGTTCGACGAACGGCCCGGCCTCGACCGCTACGCGACCGGAGCACCGCAGGATTTCGGAGACTACGTCACCTTCTGCGGAACCTGAGCGTCGCGACCGCCAGCAGTGGATCTCCCTGTCGAACATGGAGTTCTGCTTCTCGCCGAGTTCAACCGAACGGCCGATCCGAATGTCGGTGCGTGTTCCTAGACTCAGCGCATGACCGCTCCTCTCCCGAAGGCCCCGCACCTCGTGGACGAGCTGGCCCTCGACGGGGAGCCGCACGGCGTCGGACTGACCGAGCGCGACCTCCGCTCCGCGGAGTCCTGGGGAGGCAGTCGCCGCTGGCGTCCGTGGATGCGGGCCGTCGCGGTCTCGCTCGGGTCATTCCTCGCGGGCGCGGTGGTCTTCACCCTGGTACTCGCCGTGGAGATCGAGGATCCCGCGTCTGATACGGAGTCGGGGGCGTTCTACGGGTTCCTCATCGTGAACGTGGTCGGCGGGCTTCTCGCGTGCATCGCCATCGGCCCGATCCGCGGTTCTCGCGCGGGGAACCTGTGGGTCGTCGTCATCGGCATGACCAGCTCCCTGGCCGTCGGGGCATGGCTGATCGCTGTGATGCGGCTCGGCGCGCGCCGTTCGCTGCCGTTGGATGCGCTGGTCGTGGCCCTCGTCGTCGGCGGCGGGGTCCTGTGGGACGGGTTCCAGTCCAGCGTGACCGGCCGTGCGCCCATCGACGCCCCGCTCTTCTACATCATCCTCGTCGCCCTGTCGACGATCATCGCGCTCCTCTTCGGACGTTCCCGTGGAACTCGCGCCGCACTCATCACCTCGTTGCGCGCGCAAGCCGCGTCGGCGGAACGCGAGCGGGCCGCGCTCGCGCAGAGCCGGGTCTCCGACCTCGAGCGCGCCCGGGCCGAGGAACGGGCCGCGATAGCCCGTGACATGCACGATTCGATCTCGCACGACCTGGCCGTCGTCGCAACGCAGGCAGGAGCGCTCGCGTATCGCAGCGACCTGTCGCCGGAGATCGTGCGGGAGACGGCCGCCACGGTGCGGGAGTCGGCGGCACGCGCCAACACTCGTCTCCGCGAAGTGCTCACGGGCATGCGCGAGCCAGACGGCACCGGTCGAGGCGACGCCCCCCTCCCCGACCTGCGAGCTTTCGAGTCGCTCCTCACCGAGGGTGCGCCCCACCAGAATCCCCCGTCGGTGACCTGGCGCGACATCGAGCCGGGTGACCTCTCGCGGCTTTCCGCGGAGCGCATCCGGGCCCTCCACCGCACCCTCTCGGAGCTCCTCGTCAACGTTGGCAAGCATGCCCCGGACGCGGGGGTGCACGTCGTCCTCGCGGGTGGCGACGCTCATCTCAGCGTCACCGTCTCGAACACCTTCCAGCCACCGGCGGCCCCGGCCCTCGGCACCGGCTACGGCCTCCTCGGTGCCCGCGAGCGCATGCATCTCGTCGGGGGCACCTTCGAGGCGGGTCCCGCCGAGAGCGGCGATTTCGTGGTGGAGGTGACGCTTCCGTGGTGACTCCCGGGCAGGACAGCATCAGCGTGCTCATCATCGACGACGAGGTGGGGATCCGGATGGGGCTCAGGCTCCTCATCGACGGTGCGGAACGCATTCGCGTCGTCGGAGAAGGCGTCAACGGCGACGAGGCGCTCGCCCTCGCCGCACACCACGACCCCGACGTCATCCTCATGGACGTTCGCATGCCCGGCCTCACCGGCATCGACGCGGTGCAGCGACTCACCGACACCGGGTCCCGCGCGAAGGTCGTGATGCTCACCGCGTTCGACACGGAGGAGTTCCTGCTGGATGCGCTCCGGGCGGGTGCCGTCTCGTTCCTGCTGAAGGACGCCCCGCCGGAGGACATCGTCGGGGCCGTGCTCGACGCGGCACAGGGCAAGTCCGCCTTCTCGCCGAGCGCACTCGACCGCCTCGTTCGCGCCGCCGCAGGCGGAAGCACCGACGAAGCTCGCCCCCTCGAGAGCAGCGGCAAGCGGCAGCGCGAGCCGGGCGCGACCCGCGACGACGGGTTGCTCGCCAGCGTCACGAGTCGCGAGCGGGAGATCGCGCGGTACGTCGCGCAGGGCATGACGAACGCCGAGATCGCCTCGGCCCTGTTCGTCAGTCAGGCGACGGTGAAGACGCACCTGGCGAGCCTCTTCTCGAAGCTGCACGTCACCAACCGCGTGCAGCTCGCGTTGCTCGCCCTCGAATGGGAGGCGGCTGGACACGCCTGAGGCGCGGGAGCCCGGCGTGTACTCTGGGCGGCACAACCGAGATCGAGGTGAGTTCCGCAGTGACGAATGTCCCCTCCGCTGACGGCCCGCCCCATGCATCCGCGCTGAGCCCCGCTCTCATCGCGCTCGCGGAAGCAAGACAGGCGTCGCAGCATGAAGCGAGGCGGTCGCTCGGCATCGGCGAGATGGATGCGCGAGCCCTCGCGTTCCTGGCGCAGAACCCCGGCTCCAGGCCCAGCGCCCTCCGCGCACACCTGGGTCTCACCTCCGCGGGTGTCTCGACCCTCTGCGACCGGCTCATCGAACGCGGCACGATCCATCGCGACACCGACCCGAGCGACCGGCGCGCGAGCCTCCTCACGGTCACCGTCGACCTCTCGTCGAGTCCGTGGAACCGCCTCAACGCATTCGACCGGAGCCTCGAGGCGGCGCTCGCCGCGGAGGCGGACCCTGCGACGCTGCAGCGAATCGCCGCGCTGTTGACGCACGCGTTGAGCGTCACGACACAGTCGCCCGAAGGGGCCGAGTCAACCCAGACCGGTTAGGGGCGGGGGTTGCCGACCGCCGGCTGCTCCTCTGGAGGCGAGTGCAGCTCGGCGAGCAGCACGATCGACTTCGCCTGCAGGAAGGTGCACAACGCCGAGATGACCGCCAGCTCCTGCGCAAGGGAATGCACGCCCGCCGCTGAGAGATGCAGCGTGTGCTCGCGTGGCTCCATCGTCACCGACCACTTCGGGCTCTCGCGAGTTCCCGGCTGCAGGTAGAGCTCGGTGGGAACGTCCGTCAGCTGCACCCGCACGAGCCCCGTGTCATGACCCTCGTCGCCGTCCTGCACGATGACCTTGACGACCCCGGGCCCGGCGTAGCCGAGGCTCTCGAACTCACGCGCCCACGACTCGAGGACTTCTTTACTTCGATACGGCATTCTGGCCTCCGACCGGGGGTGACGGCTTACGACGTCCAGCATCCCTCATCCGGGGCAGTTTCTCGAACACTCTTGCCTGCCGGCTGCGGCTTCGCCCCACCGAGTCGAGCATCGCCTAGGTTTGTCGGGTGTCAGACGCAGAAACCGCCCAGCCGGAGCAGCACCCCTCGCATCGTCCGATCTTCTCGTTCTCGCGCCGCAGCGGCCGCCTCACGGAGGGTCAGCTGAACTCGTGGAACACGCTCGGCCCGAAGTACCTCGTCGACGTCGAACGCGCCGAGCTCGACTTCTCCGTGAGCCCTTCGTTCCGGGTCGACCCTGCCGAGCTGTTCGGCAGGGACGCGCCGCTCATCGTCGAGGTCGGATCCGGCACGGGTGAGGCCGTGGTCGCGGCGGCCGCCGAGCATCCGGAATGGAACTTCCTCGCCGTCGAGGTCTTCGTCGCCGGCCTCGCCCGCACGCTGCGCCGCATCGAGGACGCCGGCCTGTCGAACGTGCGTCTCGTCGAGGCGAACGCCGTCGAGGTGCTCGAGCACATGCTCCCTGCCGGCAGCATCGAGGAACTGTGGATCTTCTTCCCCGACCCCTGGCACAAGGCGAAGCACACGAAGCGGCGGCTCGTGCGCGAGGGCTTCGGCGCTGTCGCCGCGCACGCCCTGCGCCCAGGCGGCCGCATGCGGCTTGCCACCGACTGGGAGGACTATGCGTTCCAGATGCGCGAGGTGCTGGATGCGGCTCCCGAGTTCACGAGCGAGCATCCGGGCGATTGGGCCCCTCGGTTCGACGGTCGTACGCTCACCGTCTTCGAGCGGAAGGCCGCGAAGGCCGGGAGGCGCATCCGCGACCTCAGCTACGTGACGCCGGAGTAGCCTCTGCGGCCGCCTCCTCCTCGCGTTTCCCGGAGCCGAGGCGAAGCGTCGCGGCGAGGCCGAGCGCGAGGAACGCGGCGGCCGTGAACGCCGATGCGCGGGTGCCATCGGAGAGCGCCGCCTTCGCGTCGTCCGCGAAATCAGCCGTCGCGGGGTTCTCGCCGAGGCCGGCGATGGCGCCGCCGGCCGAGTCGACCACCGCCGAGACCACCTGATCTCGCGGCTCGGCGGGCACCTGGGCGTCGTCGAGCGAGGCGCCGAGGGATGCGCCGGTGATCGTGAAGAGGATCGTTCCGAGGATGGCGACGCCAAGCGCCGACCCCACCTGCCTGGACGTGGACTGCGTCCCGGAACCCTGACCAGAGAGCTCGACCGGGACATCCTGCAGCACGACTCCCGTGAGCTGCGCGGTAGCCAGGCCGACCCCGAAGCCGTAGACGAACAAGGCGGGGATGAGCCAACCCCACTGCGCATCCGGGGCGATGATGAACCCCGCCCACGCGATGCCGACGATCTCCGCGAGGATGCCGACGCGCACGATCGTGACCGCGTTGACCTTCCCGCTGCTCGCGCCCGCGAATCCGCTCGCGACGAACGAACCCGCGGCGAGGGCCAGCAGCACGAACCCGGTCTGCAGGGCGTCGAAGCCGAGCACGAACTGCAGCCACAGCGGCAGCGACAGGATGATGCCGAACTCGCCGAGCGCGACCACCATCGCCGCGATGTTGCCGTTGCGGAACGACGAGATGCGGAAGAGGGAGAACTCAAGCAGGGACGACTCGCCCCGGCGAGACCGCCGCACGCCGCGGACGATGAACGTGACGAGGGCGAGCGCTGCGACGCCGAACGCGACGGGCACGGGCGAGATGGAGAGGGGCCACTCGAACGAGCCGATCGTGAAGGTCTCGTTGACGGCCCACCAGCCGTAGGTGCGGCCTTCGATGAGACCGAAGACGAGGGCCCCGAAGGTGACCACGGAGAGCACCGCACCGACGAGGTCGAGTCGCTGCTGCGCGGGCTCTCTCGACTCGTTGACGAAGAGGAGCACGCCGATGACGATGATGATGCCGAGCGGCACGTTGATGCCGAACGCCCAACGCCACGAGAACTCCGTCGTGAGCCACCCGCCGAGCAGCGGACCGACCGCGGCCATGCCGCCGATCGTCGAACCCCAGACGGCGAACGCGATGCCCCGCTCTCGACCCCGGAAGGTCGCGTTGATGAGCGAGAGCGTCGTCGGGAGGATCATCGCCCCACCGACGCCCTGCACGAGGCGGGCGAGGATGAGCAGCCCACCCGTCGGAGCGAGTGCCGCTGCCACGGAGGCGATGGCGAAGATCACGACACCGATGAGCATCAGGCGGCGGCGGCCGACGCGATCGGCGAGGCTTCCGAAGAGGAGCAGCAGCGACGCGAAGACGAGGGTGTAGGCCTCCTGGACCCACTGCACCTCGGTCGACGTGATGCCGAGCTCGGTGACGATCGACGGGACGGCGACGTTCACGATCGTCGAGTCGACGATGATGAGCGCCACCGCGACGCTGATGAAGACCAGACCAACCCACCGACGACGTGCTGACTCAGCCATGATGCTCCAACTTCTCGGCAGGGGACGGGACGACGTGGTGAGGGTACGCCTCATTGCTTGCGATTTCGCTCAATCGTTTAATTACTTTGGGTGGGACGCGCCTGAGTTGTGGTCTCACCGTTCCATTCCCGCCCTGACGGTTCGTGACGTCCCCGAGCACACCATTTGTTGCGTGTCATGAACCGTCACACCCGTGACACTCCCCCGGGTCAGGCGTAGCCTCGCTCAGTTCGCGGAATATCCCGCGAAATGAGAAATCGCATCGGGAGATCTTCCATGTCGGCCAACACCCCCACAACAGCCGGAGCATCCGAAGCTGAGGTGACGCCGCGCCCCAAAAGCCGCGCGCGCAAGCTCCTCACGTCGTTCGGATTCCAGATCCTTGCCGCCCTCGTCCTGGGCGTCGTGCTCGGACTGGTCGCCCGCAACCTGGGCGACGACGCGGAAGGCAACCCCAACGGGCTCGCCGCGACGCTCGCCACCATCGGCAGCTCGTACGTCACCATCCTGACCGCCGCCGTCGTTCCGCTCATCCTCACCGCCGTCATCTCGAGCATCGCGCAGCTGCGCCTCGTGACGAACGCGGCCAGGCTCGCGGGCCAGACGCTCCTGTGGTTCGGCATCACCGCGCTCATCGCGGTGACGATCGGCATCGTGCTCGGCGTCACCATCCAGCCGGGCAACCGCGTCGACCAGTCGCAGCTCGAGACCGGTGAGCCCTCCTCGGTCGGCACCTGGTGGAACTTCCTCACCGGACTCGTGCCGCAGAACTTCCTCGGCATGGGCGTGCGCTCGCGCGTGGACGCAGACACCGGCGACGTGAACTCGACGATCGCGTTCAACGTGCTGCAGGTCATCGTCATCGCCGTCGTCATCGGCATCGCGGCACTCCGCCTCGGCAAGCGCGCCGAGCCGTTCCTCGAGTTCACGGCGTCCGCCCTCGCGGTCATCCAGAAGGTGCTGTGGTGGATCATCCGCATCGCCCCGCTCGGCACGCTGGGCCTCATCGCGAGCGCCGTCGTCAACTACGGCTGGGAGAAGCTCACGAGCCTCGCCTGGTTCGCGATCGCCATCTACATCGGCCTCGCGCTGGTGCTGTTCGTCGTCTACCCGATCCTCGTGAAGGCGCACGGCCTGTCCATCGGCCGTTTCTTCTCCGGCGTGTGGCCGGCAGTGCAGCTCGCGTTCGTGAGCCGCTCCTCCATCGGCACGCTCCCCCTCACGCAGCGCGTGACCGAGCGCAACCTCGGCGTGCCCCGCGAGTACGCGTCGTTCGCCGTGCCGTTCGGCGCGACCACGAAGATGGATGGATGCGCCGCGATCTACCCGGCGATCTCCGCGATCTTCGTCGCCCAGTTCTTCGGCATCGAGCTGTCGATCATGCAGTACATCCTCATCGTCATCGTGTCCGTCGTCGGCTCCGCCGCGACGGCCGGTACGACGGGTGCCACGGTCATGCTCACGCTGACCCTGTCGACGCTCGGCCTCCCACTCGAGGGTGTCGGCCTGCTGCTCGCCATCGACCCGATCCTCGACATGGGCCGCACCGCGACCAACGTGGCCGGCCAGGCGCTCGTGCCGATGATCGTCGCGAAGCGCGAGGGCATCCTCAACGAGAAGCTCTACAACGCGCCCCGCGGCGACGTCGCCTTCTCCGACGAGACCGACGAGGAAGTGGAGGAGACCATCCAGCGCTCCACCGGCTCGCAGAACGACCGCGAGCAGGACGCCTTCGAAGGCGCGACCCTGCAGGACGCGGAACGCCGAAGCTAGCCTCGGCTCAAGCAGTCAACGGGCGCTTGCCCTCGGAACCCCACGCGGGGCATCCGGGAGCAGGCGCCCGTTTCGCGCCCCGTCACGACCAGCGCGCCGGGAGCGCACTTGTGGTCGCTTCCAGCGAGTTTTGACGACCACAACTCCGCCCTCGGACGGCAGGGCGCCGCGCGGCGGCAGGGCGGGGCGGGGCGCCGCGCGGCGGCAAGGCAGGGCACGGACTCGGGATGCGCGGGGCCGAGCGTGCGAACCTTGCCGCATGCGCGCATCCACCTGGACTCCCCTCGCGATCTTCTACCTCGTGCTCGCCATCGTCGGCGGGGCCGTTACCTGGACGTTCAACGTCATGGCCGGCATGGAAGGCAGCGCCTTCATCGGTGACTACTTCGGCAGCGGACCCGCCGTCACGTCGATCGTGATCGACGTGCTGGTCGCCGCGACGGTCGGCGCGGTGTTCATCATCGCCGAAGGGCGGCGGCAGGGGATGCGGCGGCTGTGGGTCTACATCCTTTGCTTCGGCGTCGCGTTCGCGTTCGCCCTGCCACTGTTCCTCGCGATGCGGGAGCGGCGCATCGCGGCGGGGCGCGGTCAGGTCGCAGGCGACCGGATCACCGCCGAGCAACCCCGCTCATAGCCGCTGAGATTCCCGTGCGTTGAGGCAGCACGGAGGTCCGCCTGATTGGGTCACTGCATAGCCAACTCAGAGGGGGCCACCGTGCGCAGGACGCTCTGGTTCGCAGGCGGCATCGCTATGAGCATCGTGTACGTGCTCCTCGTCGGCTACCTGACACTGCAGGTGATCGGTCTCGCAGCGGGCGCGGTGCGCGGTATCGACAACCAGCTGACGGCCGTGACGAGGCCGGGTCCGGGCCTCGTCCAACTGGGCGGGATAGCCGCGGCCAGCGGCGGAGTGCTCCTCGGACTCACCTGGACGACACGACGCGCGGATTCCACAAGCCGGTTCTCGCTGCGGCTTGGTTTCGCCGTCACCACCACGGCGCAGGTCGTCGCCGCTTTCGCCATCCTGTCGCAGCGCTTCGAGGTCCTGGACCTCGACACCGGACCGGCGCCGTGGGTCGAGGGCTGGCTGACCAGGGGCGGCACCGCCTCGGTTGTTCACCTCATGCTGATCGTGGCCATTGGCCTGCTGTTCACGCGCCGCGATCCAACCGGTGTCAAGCCGCCGCGCACTGCTCGGCCAGCCAGGCATGAGCCAGCTGAGGGGCATCGCTCGTGAGTGCGGAAACGTCGGGTTGGATGGGCTCCGGCATGACCGCGCCCGTCCGGTCCGTGAAGCGCGACGTTGTGAGCAGGATCTCCGATCCGTCGGAGAGCAGGAAGCCCTCGACACCGGTCGCGAGCCCGTTGCTCTTCTCCCCGAACGTGCGGACGCCGTCCTGCCCCGAGAACCCCGCGAGCACCATCTCGGCGGCGGAGGCCGTGTAGAAGTCCTGCAGGACGGCGATGGGCTTGCCCGCGAAGAAGCTCGCTAGAACGTCGACACCAGAGTCGAAGCGCAACTCGTAGCCGTCGGTCGAGGTCGCACTCTCCGTGGATACCGTGATCGCGTCGTGTCTGCCATCGCGGTCCACGAATCCCGCAACCTCGCTCGTGTCGAAGAGCGGCGAGACGGCCCCGAGCATCGGGAACGCATTGCCGCCCCAGTTGCCGCGCAGGTCGACGACGAAGCCGCACGTGTTCGCATCCGCGAGCGCCGACAACCCCTCGACTCCAGTCCGTGCATACTCCTCGGCGAGGGGGCCTTCGTGTCCGATCGCCGACACCGTGATCGTGACGGTGCGGCCCTGCGTCGCTTCGACCGTCGGCGGGGCGCTCGGTGCCTCCGTGTACGCTGCTTTCCGCTCATCGGCGGGAAGGAACCTCGCATGCCGGCCACCGGCATCGAAGGCCGCCGCCGCGATCAGGTCGTGCGCCTCCTCGAGGGTTGTGGCCGACACGCCCGCGGCGAGGAGCGCATCCCGTTCAGCCGACCAATCTCCGCCCGAATACAGGCCGTTCTCCTCCAGAACCTGAGCAGCCTCTTCGACAAGTGCCGCCGGACTGACGGTCGGCGTGGGGACGGGCGCTGGCTGATCGGCGGTGCCGCATCCCGTCAATCCGACAACGAGCGTGGCCACCGCCCCCGCGACGAGCGCACGCGCGGATCCCCCGCGTCTCGGGATGAACGCGCCGCTGCCCATGCGCTCACCTTACGGTCTCAGCTCCCGGAGAAACGGGGCATGTCCAGCAGAACGGAGACTGTTCCGCGCCGACCAGTTCCTCTCCTGGCGCATTCACGAGCTCGCCTTCGACGGGACGCTCTTCGGGTAGGCAAGGTGGCGCAGGAGCCGCTCGAAAGGGCCGCGCTGTCCGCGACGTTCCATCGCCGTCGCGATGAGCACCGTCGTCAGCCACACACCGACCGCGTAGAGGGCGCCCTGCCACTCGGTGAGGACCCCGCCGAGGCCGAGCCCCCAGATTGAGAGCACCGGCACGAAGAGCACGGATTGCAGCAGGTAGCTCGTCATCGACCGCTTCCCGGTCGCAACGAGAGCACGTCCGACGACGCCGACGCCCCGGCGCTGCCAGGCGACGCCGATGAGCCCGAACGCGGCGGCATACCCGATACCTCCGGCCAAGCCCGTCGCGATGGACAGCATCTGGAAGGTCCAGGAAGGCAGGTCGGGGAGTGCGCCGACGAAGTGCGCGAACGCTACCGCCCCTCCCGCCCAGCCGATCCCCACACCGACGAGCGCGGTCGCCGTCAGCAGTCGCCGATGTTCATCCGCTCGCTCAAGCACCGAGTGCCGGGCGGCCAGCAACGCGAGCAGCACCGCGACCGGCACCGCCAACGTCAGGAGCCCCTGTCCGAGAAGAACCGTCGCCCAGGTGGCGAGCCGAATGGGGACGGAGTGCAGGAACGTGTCGGATTCGGCCGCGGTCGGGACACTCACGCTTCCGCCCGCATCACCGGCAAGACCAAGAGCGGCGCCCCCGATCCACGACGACACTGCCCCGACGACCAAGAGCCCGGTGAGCGCTCCGGCCCAGATGGCCAGTGTCCGGTCGCTCCGATCCAGAAACAGCCAGCATGCGAGAAGCCCGACGAGACCGTATGCGCCGATGATGTCCCCACCCCACAGCAGCAGGGCGTGCACAGCGCCGAAGGCCAGCATCCACCAATGCCTGCGCCTCAGGAGGCGACGCGCTTCCTCGCGGGAGGCTCCCGCTGAGACCTGTCGCCGGTAGAGCTGCCAGATGCCGTAGCCGAAGAGGAACGCGAACAGCGGGTAGCTGCGCCCGTCGATCGCGATGATGGCGACGGCCTGCCAAGCCCGATCGAGGACGCCCCCGTTGGGGTCGTGCATGGATAGCCCGTCGGTCTCGTAGCTGGAGAGGTGCCAGGGCATGTTGGCGAGCGCGATGAGCAGAAGCATGAGGCCGCGAGCTATGTCGGGGGCGAGGACCCGGGCAGGCGCGGAGTGGGTAGTCGTCATGCGACCACCGTACATAACACTTGTTATGTTGGTACTGTCATGCAGGAGATACACACCTGGGAGGTGATGCGACGTGCCGCACGCCGACGCCCGCGAAGCGCTCATCCGAGCCGCCATAGACACGCTCGGGACCCCCAGGCCGCCGGCCATGCCGCTCCGCGAGGTAGCCGCCGCCGCCGGCGTCACCACAGGCGCCGTGCAGCACCACTTCGGCAACCGCCGAGGGCTCCTGCTCGCTGCCATCGACCGTCAGACCGAAGCGCTTGTGCAGCGGCTCTCCGACGTCGCCGACCGCCACCCGGAAGGTGGCCTCCCGCGCCTGAGAGCGGCGGCGTTCGAGCTGCTGCCGCTCGACGAGCAGCGGGTTCGCGAGGCTCGCCTGCTCGCCGCCTTCGAGCAGCTCGCCGTCGACGACGAACCCCTCGCCGCGGAGTTCCGGAAGCGATACAACCTGCTGCTCGAGATGCTGCAGCGCGACCTCCCCGGTGGGGCCCAAGACGCGGCACTCCTGCTCTCCGTTCTCACCGGCACAGCCGGAGACATGCTCTTGCGCATCGCCGACGAGCGCGACGCGACGGAGCTCGTCGACCGCTTCCTCGCAGCACTCGGGGCTATCTAGGCGAGGCGCCGCCGGAGAACAGCGTCGTTCCGCGGAGAACGTGGACGTCTCAGCGATCCAGTCGGTGAGGCCACCACCGACTCGCGGTGGAATGTCGGCGGCCGTGGGTAGCGTCAGTGCCGTGGACATCATCCTCATCCCCGGCTTCTGGCTCACCGGCGACTCGTGGGCCCCGGTCACGCGAGCTCTCGAAGACGCGGGGCACACCGCGCACCCCCTCACCCTGCCGGGCAAGGCCCCGGGTGAAGATGCGGCGGGCGTTGGCCTGCGCACCCACATCGACGCGGTCGCCGCGCTCATCGACACCCTCGACGGCGACGTGGTGCTTGTCGGCCACAGCGGCGGTGGCGCGGTCGCTTACGGGGCGGTGGATGCACGCCCCGACCGCGTCTCGCGGGTCGTCTACGTCGACTCCGGGCCGCTCGCCGACGGCGGCCTGATCAACGACGGCTTCGAGTCTTCCGGCGGCGCGGTGCCATTGCCAGACCGCAGCGTCTTCGAGGAGCCCGAACTCGTCGACATGACCGACGAGGTCTGGAAGCGACTCGAGGACATCGCCGTGCCAGAGCCCGTCGGCGTCGCCACGGAGACGCAGCACCTCAGCGACGAGCGCCGCTACGACGTGCCGGCGGTGGTCATCACGAGCACCATGCCCGAGCCGATGCTTCGACAGTTCATGGACGACGGCCACCCCTACGTCGCCGAGCTCGCCCGTGCGCGATCCGTGCGCATCGTCGAGCTCCCGACCGGGCACTGGCCACAGCTCACGAAGCCGGACGAACTCGCGGCCGCCGTCGTCGACGCCGTGACCGGCTGAGAAAGCTGAGGCGATCTAGAGGAAGACCTGAAGCACCGCGAGCAGCGCGATCCCGCCCACGACCGCCGCGAGCACGGTGACGCCGATGCGCATCTGCGGACGGCGGCGGGAGCCGATGCCACCTGACGTCTGCGCGAGCTGCGTCGCGGCGATGAGCTCCGGCGAACCGGCCGGCGGGAGCTGCTCGGTCCCGCTCGCCGGCTCGGACGCCGGCACGTCGATCGAATAGTCACGCGGATCGACCCGTTCGGGGAGGCTCTGGAACCTACCGCTCTCCACATCAGCCATGGTGCCGCCCCCGTTCGTCGCCCATGCCCACCACGCTAACGTGCGCAGGTCCGAACGCCCAGGGAACACCTGACGCCCTGCTGGCCCATCGGCGCCGACACCCTGCCTTTCGAGGTGGGCGGTCAGCACTGAGCACCGACCGCCCGCGCCTCAACTCCGCGTCGAGGTAGCCACCCCGACTGCTTCGACCGTGAGCGGAGGCCCGTCCTGCGTGCGACGCTCGACGATCGGGAACGCAGCGCCGTTCAGCACGACCACCGGAGTGGCAAGCGAGCGAACCCTGCCGCGCACGGCCTCGAGATCCACGGCGACGACCACGTCGCCAGCCTCGACGACGTCACCCTCCGCCCGCTTGAGGTCGAAGCCCTCCCCGTGCAGGTCGACGGTGCCGAGACCGATGTGCACGAGCACCTCAAGCCCTTCGGCGGTCGTCACGCCGAACGCGTGGCCAGTCGGGAACAGTGCCGTGATAGTTCCGGATACGGGGCTCCGGAAGTCACCGGACGTCGGCTCGACGGCGAAGCCGTCACCCATGGTTCCCGCGGAGAACGCCTCGTCCTCGACATCGGAGAGGCGAATCACCGTTCCTTCGACCGGAGCGAGGATATCGATGCGCTGCCCCGCGACGGCCCGGGCCCCGGAGGCGACTGCCGACGCCGGCGCCGCTGCCCTCGCAGGGTCCGCATCCTCGCCTCTCGGCGCTCCGTACTCGTCCTGATCCGCGTTGTGCTCGGCGAGCAGCGCTGGGGTGAAGCCCCAGAAGTAGGTGATCAGGAAGCCGGAGACGTACCCGGCAAGCAGCCCGACGACGTAGGCGAGGATCGCGTACCCCTGGCCGTTGTCGCTCTGCAGCAGCGGCAGCAGCGCCCACCCGGACGGGCCGATCGCCGTCGCCCCGAACGCACCGGCGAACTGATTGAAGGCACCCGCAACTGCACCACCGACCGCGCCGCCGAGGCAGGCAGTGAGGAAGGGGCGACCCAGCGGGAGCGTGACCGCGTAGATCAGCGGCTCCCCGACCCCCAGGATGCCAACCGGCAGCGCACCCTTGATCGTTGTCCGCAGGGACTTGTTCCGGTTCAGCTTGAAGTAGATCGCCAGGGCGGCGCCGACCTGGCCGGCCCCCGCCATCGCGAGGATCGTGAGCAGCGGCGTGAAGCCCACCTGCTCGATGAGCGTCGCGTGGATGGGGATGAGCGCCTGGTGGAGGCCGAGCATGACAAGCGGCAGGAAGAGCCCGCCGAGCACGAACCCCGCGAGGAGCCCGGAGTTGCTGAGCAGCCAGATCGCGCCGGCCCCGATCGCGCTCGCGATGTTGCCCGCGACGAACATGAACACGAAGATCGTGGCGAGGCCGGAGATGAGGAGCGCGAGCGTCGGCGTGACGAGGATGTCGATGGCATCCGGGATCTTCCCGCGCAGGCTTCGCTCGATCCAAGCGCAGAGGCCCGCGGCGAAGATCGCCCCGATAACGCCTCCCTGCCCCGGCGCGAGCACGATGTCCCCCAGGACGGGGAGGCTGTACTGCACGTCACTGATGCCGGCGAAGACGATGATCGCGGCGACGGCGCCGCCGAGTGCGGGTGTGCCGCCGAACTCCTTCGCGGCGTTGATGCCCGCGAAGATGGGCAGGAACGCGAAGAACGCCGACCCGATGACGGTCAGGGCCGGCACGATCGCCTCGACGAACTCCGGAGCCGTCCCGACGGTGACCCAGTTCACCAGGAGGCCGCGAACGGCCGCGACGATGCCGGCGCCGATAAGGGCCGGGATGAGCGGCACGAAGATGTTCGCGATCTTGCGGATGAAGTTCTTGAACGGGGTGTTGTTGCGCTGCTTCTGTCCCGCCTTGATGGCCGCTCCGCGAGCCGCGAGCGCATCGGCGTCGGCACCCGCCGCGCCGAGCTGCTGGCGGAAGGCATCGGTCACCTTGGTAACCTTCCCCGGGCCGAGCACGACCTGATACGTGTCGTCATCGACGACGCCGAGCACGCCCGGAAGGGACTTGATCGCGGTCTCGTCGATCAGGTCGCGGTCG
Source organism: Pseudoclavibacter sp. RFBA6 (assembly GCF_002931575.1). Classification (NCBI taxonomy): domain Bacteria; kingdom Bacillati; phylum Actinomycetota; class Actinomycetes; order Micrococcales; family Microbacteriaceae; genus Pseudoclavibacter; species Pseudoclavibacter sp. RFBA6. The sequence goes on from NZ_PSUA01000015.1 coordinate 201,478, forward strand.
ACGGGGCTGACGCGCATCCGCGTCATGCAGTTCTCGACACCGGCAACGTTGCCGGGGCCACCGAGCAACCGCAGCAGCTCGCTGGCGAGTTCGTCGTTTGCGCTCATGGGCATCCTCTTCTCGCGACATTGCTCGAATTTTGAAGAACAGTACCAGGATTTGAGACAAATGGGTAAAAAAGTTCCCCACTGCAAGGTTCCACACCGAAGGCCCTCCGCGCGCGACGGAAACGCGCGACAAGCGCGGGACCAGCAAGACCGCCCCCGAGCGAACCCATCGTGCCCGGAGGCCTCAGCCCCCAGAAACCGCCTGGTGCGTCTTCTCGATGGCAGCGACGGACGCCTCGTAGTCAGCCTGCGCGACTCCCGTGAAGACGCAGTCCACGACCATGAGCTGCGCGATGCGGCTTCCAAGAGCAGCAGAACGCAACGGTGTCTCCCGCGCCGCAGTGCGGAGGACGATATCTGCGAGCTCGGCGAGCGGCGACCGCTCGTGGTTCGTGATCGCGATCGTCGTGGCCCCGGTCGCCTTTGCGATGCGGAGGAACTCGACCACCCCGGCGGTCGCGCCGGAATGCGAGATGGCGATCGCGACGGCCCGATCGTCGAGCACTGCGGCGGCGGTCCACGCCGCGTGGGCTTCCGGCCATTCGAGCGCGATGCGTCCGATCCGCGACAGCTTGCGCTGCAGGTCGACACCGACGACGGAACTCGCACCGATCCCGTGGATGTCGACGCGAGCAGCGCCGGCAATGGCCTCGACAGCGGCCGCCAGGGCATCGATGTCCAGAACCTCGGCGGTATCTGCGATCGAGAGCGTCTCGTTCATCGCGATCTTGGCAACCACGTCGGACAGCGAGTCACCCGGGGAGATGTCTGCCGCCGGGGCGACACCTCCCCTGGAGGCGAGACGCTCACGAAGGTTCTGCTCGGTGAGGTCGTGCCGCAGATCGCGGAACCTGCTGTACCCGGCACGCCTCGTGAAGCGAACGACCGTGGTGGTGGACGTGCCGGCGAGGTCCGCGATCTCCGCCATGGACCTCGTCGCGAAGCCCTCTGGGTCGGCGAGGAGCGCTTCGGCGATGCGCCGCTCCGACGGCCTCAGCGAGGGCAGCAGTGCCCGCAGCTCGACCAGTACAGTGCGAGAACTCGCCTCTGCGTCACGTGTGCCCAAGATCCACCTGCTTTCCGGAGCTAGCGTAGCGAGCAGGCGCACAGACACGCCTCGGAAGTTTATTTACTTCCCTTGTGCAATTCGTGTACTTTCATAACTCAGGTTCGCACGGTGGCGACCCGAGGATCGGAGACGCGCATGCCCAACGAAGAGATCTCGACGCTCGCAGCCCTCTCGACCGAGGGGCGAAACCCCCGAACTCAGGACCTCGACACGCTCGACACCATGCAGATCCTGGCACTCATGAACGACGAGGATGCGACGGTCGCCGGCGCCGTTCGCGCGGCACTCCCCTCCATCGCGCGGGCGGCAGACCGCATCGCGGAGGCCAGGCGCGCTGGTGGCCGCCTGATCTACCTCGGTGCCGGGACGAGCGGCCGCATCGGCCTCCTGGACGCCGTCGAGTGCCCGCCGACGTTCGGGACCTCGCCAGAGGACGTGCTGGGCGTCATGGCCGGCGGGCCCCAGGCGTTCGTCCGTGCGGTGGAAGGCGCCGAGGACGACCCCGAGCTGGCGGGGCGCGAGCTGGACGCGATCGGCCTGCAGGCAAGCGACGTCGTCGTCGGCCTGGCGGCGAGCGGTCGCACCCCGTACGTCATCGGCGGCCTCCGAGCCGCCCGTGCCCGCGGCGCATCCACCGTTTCCATCGCGTGCAACGCGAACGCCCCGATCAGCGCGGAGGCCGACATCGCCATCGAGGTCGTGACCGGGCCGGAGGTGCTCACCGGGTCGACGCGCCTCAAGGCTGGCACCGCCCAGAAGCTCGTGTGCAACATGCTGTCGACCGCGAGCATGGTGCGCGGCGGCAAGGCCTACGGCAACCTCATGGTCGACGTGCGCCCGTCGAACGCGAAGCTCGTCGACCGCGCGCAGCGCATCGTCGCCGAGGCCACCGGGGCCGCACGCCCTGACGCCGACGCGGCGCTCGCCTCGGCGGGCGATCACGCGAAGACCGCCGTGGTCATGCTGCTCGCCGACTGCGACGCAGAAGCGGCCGCCGCTCTCCTGCGCGAGGCCGACGGCAACGTGCGGCGCGCCGTCGAGCTCGCCGCGGGCTGAGCCCGCCGCGGAGCAGTCCGCGCCTCAGGATGCGTCGAGCCCGACGAGCTCCGCGCTGCGATTCCACAGCCCCTCGATGAGGTCCTCATCGAAGATCTGCGGGTTCACGTTCGTCGCGTGGTGGCGTTCGTCGTAGTACTCGCCCGCCTGCCAGGTGACACCCGGCGTGCCTGCGATGAACCACTCCAGCGTCTCGCCGCCCTTCGCAGCGCTGATGGTGAAGAGCTTCGCGAGCGGGGTGCGGTAGAGCAGCCGCATGAGGCTCGTCGAATCGGAGGAGAAGTTCGTGCCGACGACCCCGGGGTGGAACGCGACGCTCGCGACGGGCCGCCCCGCGAGTCCACGGTGCAGCCCTTTCGTGAAGAGGATGTTGGCGAGTTTCGCGTCGCCGTAGGCCTTGTTCGCGCTGAAACGGGCGTCGTTGTTCAGGTCGTCGAGATCGATACGACCCATGAGGCGTGCCGCGATGCTCGCCGTGTTGATGACCGCTCCGACCTGGACCTCCTCCAGCAGGAGGTTCGTGAGCAGGAACGGCGCGAGGTGGTTGACCTGCAGCGTCAGCTCGTTGCCGTCGACGGTTCGCGTCGTGTCGCCGAAGATCCCGCCCGCGTTGTTCGCGAGCACGTCGATCGGGCCGACCTTGGCGACGAGCGACGCGGCGAGTTCCCGCACCTCGCCGAGGCGTGAGAAGTCGGCGACGAACGACTCGGCGCCGATCTCGCCCGCGACCGCAGCCGTCTTGGCGGCGTTGCGCCCGATGACGACGACCCGCCACCCCTTGGCTGCAAGCGACCGCGCAGCCGCGGCCCCGATTCCGTCCGAGCCGCCCGTGATGACGACCGTCTTCGCCTCAGCCACGAGCGTTCGCCGCCAGCACGCCCTCGAGGCGGGCGATGATCGCCTCGAGTCCGAAGTCGAACGCCAGCTCGAGGCGACGCGACGGCTCGAGCGACCGCGTTACGCCGTGGAGCACCGGATGCGCGTCCGGGTCCGCTGCCCAAGGGATGGGCGGGGAAGCCGCATCCACCACCCTCCCGAAGGTGAGCCCCTCGAGCACGGCGATCGCGACGAGCGCCTGCTCGTCCGTGAATCCCACCGAGCGGAAGGTGATCGCGATGGCTTCGTACACCTCGAGCGTCTGCTCGTCGCTGACCGGCTCCTGCACCATGATCGGGAGGGCGAGCGGATGCTTCGCGAGGGCTCGCGTGTAGTCCTTCGACCACCGGCGCACCTGGTCCTGCCAGCTCATGGCGGCGAGGGCCGCGAGGTCCTCGTCGGTGGCGTCCTCGAGACCGATCGCCAGGGACAGCTCCGTGCTGATGAGCGCCCGGATCCCGTTCACGATGCCGGCTCGCCCATGCACGTGGTGGTACATCGACGACGCACTCACCCCGAGCTCTTTGGCAAGCACAGGAATGGAGAAGTCACCCTTGCGATCGATCTGCTCCAGCGCGGCCAGGCAGATTTTCTCGGGAGACAGGATCGGAATTCTCGGACGTGCCATGATCAGACTCCCTCGTTCTCAGCGCACGACATCTGCGCGAGCGTTCATCTCAGAAGACTATGACGCTTCGCGCTCGCTCGCCTCTCCGCATGGCGTCGAACGCCTCGTTGACCTCGCTCAGCTGGATGCGTTCGCTGATGAGCTTGTCGACGGGGAGTCGCCCTGCAAGGTAGAGCGCGGCGAGCTTCGGGAAGTCGCGTCCCGGCACGGTCGAGCCGTAGTTGGTGCCGAGGAGGCGCTTGCCGGTCTCTGCGAGGGCGAGCGCGTCGAACGACACGGGGGCGTCCGCAGGCGGGAGTCCGACGATGACGGCGGTACCGCCAGGCGCGATGAGGCCAGGCAGCGACTCGATGGTCTGCACGCGGCCGATGGCCTCGAACGCGTACTCGGCACCACCGCCGGTGATCTCCGCCACCTGGGCCGCGAGGTCGGGGCCGGGAACGATCGTATGGGTGGCGCCGAGTTCGCGCGCGGCGGCGAGCTTGTCCTCGTTGAGGTCGACCGCGATGATCGGGTTCGCGCCCACGAGCTGCAGCCCCATGATGATGCTGAGTCCGACGCCGCCGGCGCCGACGACCACCGCCGACTCCCCCGCGTCGACTTCGGCGTCGTTGACAACCGTGCCGACGCCTGTCGCGATCGAGCAGCCGATGAGGCTGGCCACGTCGTACGGCACCTCCTTCGGCACCTTGATGGCGGCCGACTCCGGGACCACCGCGTATTCGCTCATGGTGCCTGCCGTGAGGTACGGGTATACCGGCTCACCGTCGAGGGCGAGCGGCGTCGTGCCATCCGGCAGCAGGCACTCCTCGCTGCGGCTGCCCGTGCACACGAACGCGCGGCCGCTGAGGCAGGCCGTGCAGCGGCGGCACGGGTAGAACCAGCTGAGGATGACGTGGTCTCCTGGTTCGACGTCGATGACGCCCTCGCCGATGGCGACGACCTCGCCGGCACCCTCGTGGCCCATGACGGTGGGCGAGGGCAGCTGCCAGTCGCCGTCGAGCACGTGCCGGTCAGAGCCGCAGACGCCGGATGCGCCGAGCTTCACGAGCACGGTCCCTGGTCCTGGCTCGGCGACCTCGATCTCGCGGATCTGGAGCTCGCTGCTTCCCTCGAAGTGAACTGCCGCCTGTGCGCGCATGGTCAGACCCCTTTCCGGGTGGTCGTGTGCTGAGTGGTTGAAGAGGTTGCGCCGTCGCCCGGCTTGTCCGCGAAGGCCCCGACGCCGCGGCGCCGGTAGAGGAGCTGGGCGAGCAGCAGGTAGACGCCGCCCGAGAGCACGGTGGCGGGCGCGGATGCGGTGAGCAGCAGGAAGAGCGGGTGTGTCTCGAGGGTCACCGGGTTGTAGATCCACAGGTAGAAGGCGGCGCCGACGACCACGGAGGCGATTCCGGCCCAGTTCACGCCTCCAGTGAAGTGGTAGGCGCTTTCGCTGCGGAGCTTGTAGAGGTCTGGCAGGCGAACCCACTGGCGTCGGAGCACGAAGTAGTCGGCGAGGATCGCGCCGCACATGGCGGCGAGGAAGGCGCCGGAGATCGTGACGAAGACCATGAACTGCTGGTACATGAAGTCGGGGAAGAACGTGAGGATCGCGGGGAGCACGAAGAACGCGCCGCAGAGGAGCGGCCAGGGCACGCGCCCGAGGAGGTTGCCGCTCGCCTGTCTGATCGCGAGCACCGTCGAGTAGACGATCGACGACATGCTCGTGATGTTGGCGAACGAGATGAACAGCAGCATGAACGCGCCGAGGATCGGACCGCCGAGGGGCAGCATCCACACCGTCGGGTCGGAGTCGCCGAGCGTGAGCGCCGCCGCCATGCCGACGATCTGCGCGACGAGCGTGCCCACGATGAGGCCGGTGAACGCGGGCCAGAGGGCGGCCTTCGGGGAGCGGGTCATGCGCGCCATCGATCCCATGACGGGGTACCAGGAGAAGCCGACGGCGACGTTGAACTCCACGGCGAGCATGAAGTTGAGCTGCGATTCGTCGAACGGTGCGAGCGGTTCCGCGGCGAACAGCGGCTCCCATGAGGTGTTCGCGACGAGGAAGAACAGCATGAAGACCGTCACGAGCACGAGGCCAGGCGCGACGAAGCGGTTGAGCTTGCCGATGGTGACGGGGCCGCGCGAGAGGATGAGCCACGCGATGACGATCGCGATGAGTCCGACCGCGGTCACGAGGAAGCTGCCAGAGCCGAAGTCGGTGCCGGCGGCGCCGTTGGCGACCTGCGTGACGGCCCGACCGACCATGATGGCGAGCAGCGACGACCATCCCATCTCCGTGACGAGGATCACGGTGAAGACCAGCACGCCGACCCCGATGAGCCCGAAGACGGGGCGGAGGATCGTGTACTGCTCGACCCCGAAGCGCGCGCTCGCGGCCGTTGCGGCCGGCACCATGATCCCGAGCCCGATGGCGTTGCCGATGATCATCGCGGCGATGCCGTCCTGGAATCCGACGAGCAGGGCCGTCGAACCGCCGACGAGGAACGCCCACGTCGCGATCGCGAGGCTCAGGTTGACCCAGCTGTAGTCCCAGCCCGACCAGATGCGCTCCTTCTTGAGGAGCGGCAGCGAGCCGAAGGTCGCGGCCTGGTCGAGTTCGGCGGATGCGCCCTCGATCTTCCGCGCGACGCCGCCGCGCTCGGGTGCGCCGCTCACAGGATCACCACGAGTGCGCCGACGGCGACGAGGGCGACGCACGTGAGGGCGAAGAGTCCGATGTCACGACCGCTCAGCGGGTCGTGTGCGACGTCACCGGCTTCGGTGGTCGCGATAGTGTCGAGTCGTCTCGCGAGATCGGCCGTGATCTCCGGGTCGCGCATATCCATGGGGTCCTGCCCTCGTCGTCGAAACCAGATCAACCGAATTACTTTCGGTTTCGGCTATCTTGGGCGGTGTCACCCACCGTGTCAAGAGATATTCTCGGGACATGATGCCGACACCCGGCCCGGGTGGGACTCGACAGGCACCGAGACGATGTGAGGCTGGCGATGGCGCTGATTTCCGTACTGCAGGCACAGGGCGCCGTCGGCGCGATCGACGACAACCTCAGCGCGCTGCGCTCATTCGCCGAGCGGGCCGCCGGTGACGGCACCGACATCCTCGTCACCCCGGAGCTCTTCGCGACCGGCTACGCCCCGGCGAAGGTCGCCGCCGAAGACGGCTCCGCCATTCGCGAGCGGATCGCGCAGATCGCCGCCGACCTGCGGATCGCGATCGTCGCATCCACCGTCGAGCACACGGTCGAGCGCTCGGCCGGGTTCGCCGCGAACGCGACCACCGAACGCCGCTTCATCTCGGCGTCGCTCTTCGGCAGCGACGGGAACGAGCTCACCCGCTACCGGAAGTCGAACCTCTTCGGCGGCGAGGAGCAGGAGGTCTTCGACCTCGGGGATGCGCCCGCCGAGGTCGTCGAGCTCGCCGGCCTGAGGGTGGCACTCGCAATCTGCTACGACATCGAGTTCCCCGAGATCGCCCGCCGCGCGGCCGTCGCGGGCGCCGAGGCGCTGCTCATCCCGACCGCCGTCCCCTCGACGGGCGATGTCGCAGGAGACCAGCCGGGCCACTCGTACAACGCCGAGGTCATCTCGACCCACATGGTGCCCGTCCGCGCCCTCGAGAACGGGCTCTACATCGGCTACGCGAACCACTCCGGCCCCGGATTCACGGGACTCAGCACCATCGCGAGCCCCTACGGCAACACGCTCGCCATGGCCGGCCGCGACGATGCTGAGCTGCTGAGCGCCGAGTTCCTGTCCTCCGAGGTCGCGAAGGCCCGCGAGGTCAACACGTACCTGAAGGACCTGCGCCCCTAGTCCCGCGCGCCACTCCCCGCACCTCGCCGGAGCGCAATCGCTGCCAGTCGAGTCGCCGTTCTGGAACACCCACAACGGCACTCTGACTGGCAGCGATGAGCAGTCGCTGCCCTCCGCCTCGGGGCCGCTCGGCACCGTGCACTCGGCACCGGGTCAGGTGCGGCGCGTTAGCATCTGGCATGCTTCAGCGAACCCTCGGTCGTACTGGCCGCCCCGTGTCCATCGTCGGTCTCGGCACCTGGCAGCTCGGTGCCGACTGGGGTGACGTCGACGACCGAGCCGCCCTGGAGGTGCTCGGCACCGCCGTCGAGCGCGGGGTCACGTTCTTCGACACCGCCGACGTCTACGGTGACGGTCGCAGCGAGTCGCTGATCGGTACGTTCCGGCGAGAGAACCCCGACGTGGACGTGTTCGTCGCCACGAAGATGGGGCGGCGAGGCCCGCAGGACCCGACCGAGTTCACGCTCGACAACTTCAGGGCCTGGACGGACCGCTCGCGCAGCAACCTCGGCGTCGACACGCTCGACCTGGTGCAGCTGCACTGCCCGCCGACGCCCGTGTTCTCCAACGACGCCGTGTACGACGCGCTCGACACCCTCGTCGACGAGGGCGCCATCGCCGCGTACGGCGTCAGCGTCGAGACGGCCGACGAGGCGCTCGCCGCGATCGCCCGGCCGGGAACGGCCTCGGTGCAGATCATCCTCAACGCGTTCCGCCTGAAGCCGCTCGATCGGGTGCTGCCGGCGGCGCGGGAAGCCGGCGTCGGCATCATCGCGCGCGTTCCGCTCGCCTCGGGGCTGCTGAGCGGCAAGTACACGAAGGACACGACCTTCGCGGCCGACGACCACCGCACCTACAACCGCGACGGCAGCGCGTTCGATGTCGGGGAGACCTTCTCCGGCGTCGACTTCGCCACCGGCGTGGAAGCCGCACGCGCGTTCGCGGCCGCCCTCCCCGAGGGTGTCACGCCGGCTGCGGCGGCCATCGCCTGGATCGCGGCTCAGGACGGCGTGACGAGCGTGATCCCCGGCGCGCGCAACCCTGCACAGGTGGAGTCGAACACCTCCGCCGCGTCGCTGGAGCTTCCGGCCGGCCTCGACGCCGAGGTGCACGAGATCTACGATCGCTACTTCCGCGCGACGGTCCACAACCGCTGGTGAATCTGCGTCCGCGGAGCGCAAGCCCCGCGGACGCCTCACCTCGCTGTCGCGAGGGTTAGGCGGACGCTTCCGCGAGCGCCGTGCACTTCGGGCAGAGGCCGAAGATGTCGACGACGTGCCTCGCCTGCGTGTAGCCGTGCTTCGCGGCGACGCTCGCCGCCCACTGCTCGACCGGATCGGCCGTGATCTCGACGGCGGCTCCGCAGTTGCGGCAGATGAGGTGGTGGTGGTGCTCGCCCATCTCGCAGGCACGATAGACGACCTCGCCCTCTGCGTTCTGCAGCGAGTCGGCCTCTTCGCTCTCGCTGAGCGCCCCGAGCGTGCGATAGACGGTCGCAAGCCCGATGCGCTCCCCCGCGGCTGACAGCCGCTGATGCAGCACCTGCGCGCTCACGAACTCCGGCGACTCGGCCAGGGCCCGACGCACGGCCTCGCGCTGGCGAGTGTTCCGCTTGACGGGGGCCGCAGGTGCTTCAGCGGCGCCGCCGTTCTCGCCGTTCGTCTCGTCGCTCATATCAGCCGACGATACCCGGGGCGGATGCGCGGTGCGAGACGCCCTGCGCGAACCGCTGCGTGATCGCCTTCGCGCACAACGCGACCACGAAGATCGCGACCGCGGCAAGCGCCATCGAGCCGCCGGCCGCGAACGACAGCGACCGCGAGACCTGGAGCCCGACGACCGCGGCCGTGACACCGAACGCGCAGGCGAGCGCGAGCATCCAGCCGATGCGCTTCGTGAGCAGGCGGGCGGCGGCGGCCGGAGCGGCGATCATTGCGATCGCGAGGATGGACCCGATGGCCGGCATCGCGACCACGACGGTGAGCGTGATGAGAGCAAGCGCGACGAGGTCCCACGTGCCCTCTCGGAAGCCTGCCGCGCGGAAGCCGCGGGTGTCGAAGCTGGAGAACAGCAGCTCCTTGCCGAAGAGCGCGTAGACGAGCGCGACCACCACGAGCGCGCCGCCGAGCAGCCACACGTTGGTGGGGTTCATGGCGAGGATCGACCCCGTCAGGTACGAGTCGACGCGCACCGACTGGCCGCGGTTCAGGGACGCGAACAGCATGCCGAGCGCGTAGCCGAAGCTCAGGACGATGCCGGCGGCGACCTGCTTGCCCTGCCTCGGCACGCGCGAGAGCGCCGCCATGAGGGCCACGAGCAGCAGGCTGAAGATGGACGCGCCCACCACGATGTTGATGCCGGCGACGGCCGCGAAGACGCCGCCAGGGAACGTCGCGTGGGTGAGGGCGACCGTGTAGAACGCGCGCTGGCGCAGCAGCACGAGCACGCCGATGAGGCCGCTGAGGAGGCCGACGAGCGCGCCGGTGATGAGGGCGAGGGAGAAGTAGTCCACGGCTACGAGACCACCTCGGCGCGTGCTGGCGTCGCGACGCGGGGTGCCGTTGCACGCCCACGACCGCGGCGCGATGACCCGAGCGCGGCCAGCCCCGTCGCGGCCACGACCACGAGGTACAGCGCGACGAGCACCAGCACGAGCACGGCGCTCGGGGAGGCCTGGATGCCCGCATCCAGCGACAGCCAGAGCCCTGCCCAGAGACCCGCGAGTCCGCAACCGACCGAGACGAGCAGCGAGACGGCGACGATCGCCCACACTCGGCGCACGAGCAGGCGCGCGACGGCGACGGGCACGATCAGCAGGGCGAGGACGAGGAGGTTGCCGACCGCGCGAGCGGCCGCGACGACCACCAGCGCTATGGCGATGTTGAGGACCAGTTCGTAGGCGAGCACCCGCATGCCAGACGCTTGCGCCTGCTTGCGGTCGAAGGAGATGAGCAGCTGCTCCTTCCAGGTGGCAAGCACGAGCAGGATCGCGGCGCCGCCGAGCACGCAGATCGCGACGATGTCGCCACTGGAGACGGTGAGCAGCTGCCCGAACAGCAGGTGCTCGAGGCCCGACGCGTAGTCGACGCTGCGCGAGACGATGACGATGCCGAGCGAGAACGCGCCCGCCAGCACCACCGCGATGGTCGCGTCCGAGCCGATACCCCTCGACGTGGCGATCGTGAGCGCAACCGTTGCGAGGAGCGCCGCGATGCCCGCTCCGACGTAGACGCCGTCCGTACCAGCGGCGATGAAGCCGATCACCACGCCGGGGAACACCGAGTGCACGAGCCCATCACTGAGGAACTCGAGGCCGCGCAGCGCGAGGGCCGTGCCCACGATCGCGCTCGCGACGGCGAGCACGATGATGGCGATGGCCGCGCTCTGCACGAACGGCAGCTGCAGCAGGATGGAGAGGTCGGTCACACCCGGGCCCGCTCGTGCTCGTCCGCGTCGTCGCCGCCCGGCGCGCACAGCGTGCCGTGGGCACCGCCGTGCGCTTCCGTGTCGGCGGACGTGCCGGAGAAGGCGGCCGCGAGCGCCGCATCCGTCAGCGCCTCAGAGATGGGGCCACCCGCGATCTGCCGCCCGTTCAGCAGCAGCACATGCGAGCACACCTCGTGGGCGAGCTCGAGGTCGTGCGTGGAGACGACGATGCCGACGCCCGTCTCCCGGAGGCGAAGCAGGGTCGCGATGAGCGCGTCCCGGTTCGTGCGGTCGAGGCCGTTGAAGGGCTCGTCGAGCAGGATGAGCTTGGGCTCCGTCGCAAGCGCGCGTGCGAGGAGGGCGCGCTGGCGCTGCCCTCCGGAGAGCTCGCCGAACGTGGTCTTCGCGAGGTCCGTCAGCCCAACCGTCTCGATCGCGCGCCGAACCACCTCGCGATCAGCGGCCCCTGGCCAGCGGAACAGACCGAGACGACGGTAGCGACCCATCGTGACCACCTGGCCGAGCGAGACGGGGAAGTCGGGGTCGATGTGCGTCGACTGCGGCAGGTAGCCCACCTCGGAAGCGCGAGCCCCGGGAGTCGTGCCGAGCACCTCGGCGGTGCCGGTTGTCGGCAGCAACCCGAGGAGCGACTGCAGCAGCGTGGACTTGCCAGCGCCGTTGGGGCCGAGCAGCGCGACCGCATCGCCCTGCCCCACCTCGAACGACACACCGGTCAACGCGGGCGCCTCCCTGCCATAGGCAATGGAGGCGTCGCGGTACGAGACGAGGGGGCTGCGCTGCGTCACTGCTGGGCAAGCACCTCAGGCACGTCGGTCGCTGTCGCGCCCCAGGATTCGATGATCATCTGAGTATTGTGCACCGTCGCACCGACATACGTGCCAGTCGGGGTGCCCGGCTCGCCGAGCGCATCCGTCGCGAGCGCCTTGTCGCCCGAGAAGACCTTCGCGCCGGTCTGCGCTGCGATGGTCTCCGCGTTCTGCGGTGAAAGCTGCGTCTCGGTGAAGATCGCCTTCACGTCGTGCTCCTTGATCTCGGCGATGAGGGCGTCGATCTCGGCCGCGCTCGGCTCGGCGCTGTCGTCGAAGCTCGGCATGATCGAGCCGACGAACGTGATGCCGTACTGCTCGAGGTAGTAGTGGAGCGCATCGTGGTTCGTGACGACGACCCGATCGGCCTCGGGCACCGCGTCGACGTTCGCAGCGATCCACGTGTCGAGCTCGGTGAGCTCGGCGTCGTACGCGTCGGCGTTCGCCTGCACCGCGGCGGCGTCGATGCCGGGCAGCTCCTCGAGGTGCGTCGCGATCTCGGTCGCCATGAGCTTCGCGTTGGCGGGCGAGGTCCACGTGTGCGGGTTGCCCTCGGCGTGCTCGTCGGCTTCGGCTGTCGTCTCCTCGGCGTGATCGTGCTCCTCGCCCTCGGCGTGGTCGTGGCCTTCCTCACCCTCGGTGTGGTCGTGGCCTTCCTCGGCGTGCGCTTCCTCACCGTGGTCGTGCTCGTGGCTGCCCGAGAGGGTGACGTCGGCGGACGCATCCACCACTTCGCCCGCGTATCCGCTCGAGGAGACGGCCGCGTCGAGCCATTCCTCGAGGCCGGCGCCGCTCGAGACGACGAGGTCCGCTGAGCCGAGCGCAACGAGGTCGGCGGGGGTGGGCTCGAAGCTGTGCGCGCTCATGCCGGGCTGCAGCAGCTGCGTGACCTCGACGTTGAGGCCGTCGGTGAGCTCACGCGTGAAGTCGGCGACCTGCGTGGTCGTCGCGACGACGGTGAATGGCTCGCCCTCCGCCGTGGGGGCAGCGGATGCGTCGCTGCCGGCCGCCGGGCCGGAGCACGCCGCGAGGGCGAGCGTCGAGAGTCCGGCGAGGGCGATGAGGGAGGGTGCGCGAAGGTTCACCAGTGGAGTCTAAAGCGTACTGAGAATCAATGTCAATTGAGTCAGGCACACGCACTTCTGCCGCGTGCTCCTGCGACAAAGTTGTGGGCATCTGCGCTTCAAGCTCGCGCCGACAACATCCCCCCACAACTCTCCCAAAGCCGCAGCCAGCCACCTGCCGCAGCGGCCGCCCCGACCAAAGCACCGCCGGCCAAAGTTGTGGCGAAGCGCTCTTCAACGACACCTGAACTGCATCAAGCCACAACCCTGGCCCGCGATTTCGCACTCACGCTCACGGCGAGGCCCGCGTTGCCGCCTCTGTGATCGCTTCGCGGAACGCGCGGATGGCGGGATGCTGGGCCCGCCCGTCGCGCACGGCCGTGAACAGCACACGGTGCGGGTCGCCTGGCAACGCGACCAGGCGCATTCCGGCGAGATGCTGGGTGGCGATGATCTCCGACATGAACGACACTGCATGGCCCGTCCGCACGAGGTGCGCATGCAGCAGCGGGTCGGTGGTCTCGAAGCGGACGATTGCCTCGAACCCCGCCGCCCTGCAGGTGGCTCGTTCCCAGCGCCCAGTCGTGCTGCCCTCCGGATCGACGGCCCAGGATGCGCCCGACAGGGCGGCGATGTCGCTCTCGAGGTCAGCGAAGGGCCCCGTCGTCGGCATGGCGAGACGCAGCGCATCCGTCGTGAAGTCTTCTCGGTGGACGCCGGCACGGTGCGGCTCGGGCACCCCCGGGTACTCCTCGCCGAGAATCAGGTCGAAGTCGTGCGCGAGCAGCCCCTCGTAGGCGCTTGTCACCTCGCGCTGCGTGATCTCGACCTGCAGACCGGGGTGACGCTCGGCGAGCAGCGTCAGCGCAATGGGGCCGATCGACAGCAGCACGCTCTGGAACGAGGCGACCCGCAGCGTGCCGCGCACCTCGGTCTGCGCCGCGGCGAGCTCGGCCTCCGCCCGCTCGAGGCGCGCGAGCACCACCTCGGTGTGCTCGACAAGCGCGATCGCGTCCGCCGTGAGCAGCACCCGTCGGCCCGAGCGCTCGAGCAGCCGCACGCCGACCTCGCGCTCGAGCACCGCGAGCTGCTGTGAGATCGCCGACGGCGTGTACGAGAGCGAGCGTGCGACTTCACTGAGGGTGCCGAGCCGGCGCAGCTCGCGGAGCATGCGCAGGCGGGAGAGGTTGAGCATGCTCTTCACCCCTTCTCTGTTAGCTGCGCTACATGTTATGCGTGAGAGACGTTCACTAGACTAAACACGCGTACCGGATCGACAGTTGGCTCATGACCACCCCAGCGACCCGACCAACCGCACCGTCCGCTGCCGCCACCGGTGTCGGCGTCCGCGTCAGCGTCGGCGTCGGCGTCGGCGTCGGAACACGCCCCGGCATCCGACCAAGCGGCACCACGCCAGCCGTCGCGATGATCCTCGCGTCCTGCATCTCCCTCCAGTTCGGGGCCGCGCTCGCGATGCAGCTCTTCCCTGAACTCGGCAGCTGGGGCGTCACCACCTTGCGACTGCTGCTCGCCGCCGGGGTGCTGCTGCTCGTGGCCCGCCCACGCATCCTGAGCTGGTCGCGACGCCAGTGGATGCACGTGCTGCTGTTCGGAGTCGCGATCGCGGGCATGAACGGGTTCTTCTTCGCGTCCCTCGCGCTCATCCCACTGGGTCCCGCCGTGGCCATCGAATTCATCGGGCCGCTGACGCTCGCGGCCGTGCTCTCTCGCAAACCGCGGCACTTGGCCTGGGTCGGCCTGGCCCTTGTGGGCATGGCGCTGCTCGGGGTGGAGAGCTTCGACTCCGGGGAGCCGCTCGACCCGCTCGGGGTGCTGTTCACGCTCATCGCTGGCGGGTTCTGGGCCGGGTACATCCTCATGGGCGCCCGGGTCGGTGCCTCGGTCCCCGGAACGGGAGGCCTGGCGGTCGCATTCGCGGTGGCGGGAGTGCTCACGATGCCGCTCGGGTTCGGGGGCGTCGCCGCAGCAGTGGCGGCTCCTTGGCTCCTCCTCTTGGCTTTCGGCACGGCGATGCTGTCGTCGGTTGTCCCGTATTCACTCGAGTTCGCAGCCCTGCGGCGCGTGCCGAAGCACGTGTTCGGCGTGCTGCTGAGCCTGGAGCCCGTGATGGCCGCGCTCTCCGGCTGGCTGCTCCTCGGTCAGGACGTTGGCCTGCTCGCGATCATCGCGATCTTCCTGGTCGTCGCCGCGAGCGCGGGGTCCACGCTGAGCTCCGTGCAGGAGCGGCGTCCGGCCTCAGCCGCCAGAGCGATGGCATGAGACCAGCGTCGGCTTGACGTATCAGTCGTCGTCGTTGCCCGAGTTCTTGCCTGCAGCCATGGTGAAGCGCATGCGCAGTTCGACCGTGCCCGTCGATGCCGCCGTGTACGTGACCGTCGTGGTGCAGACAGCACCGGCGACGCCGCCGTACCCGGGCGCATTCACGCTGGGACCGCCGACCGTGCAGCTCGCCGGCGGATTCATGAAGACGCTTGGGTTCGCGCCTGCCGCGGTCTGCGTGTGGCCACGGAACAGCATCTGGCGCGTGGTCCCCGTGCCGGTGACGAGCGTCGCCCCGGAGACCGTCGCGGCCGAGTCCGTGAACGCACGGAAGAACGGCGTCCCCACGTTCGGACTCGGAGTGGCCGTGGTTGTCCAAGCCGCGGGCGCGTTGTTCGGGTTCGACCCCAGCGTCGTCGTCCAGCCGGAGGCGGGGAGCGTCCTACGGGAAGTGACGTGGGTTTCTTGCGCGGAGCGGTTCCATTCAGAGGAGGAGCCCCTAGTGCACCCAAGCTGAGACGAAAGCCGCTAAGTTACCCAGATTCACTCGAACCCCTGCTGCTGCCTCCGCGTCAGTCGAGCAGCAGCGCGGGCTCCTCCACGATGGTCGCCACGTCGGCGAGGAAGCGGCTCGCGACGTCGCCGTCGACGAGGCGGTGGTCGAACGACGCACCGAGGGTCGTCACCATGCGCGGGCGAACCTCATCCTCGAACACCCACGGCTTCAGCTTGATCGTGCCGAGCGCGAGGATGCCGACCTCGCCCGGGTTGATGACGGGCGTGCCCGTGTCCATGCCGAAGACACCGATGTTGGTGATCGTGAACGTTCCGTCGCGCATCTCCGTCGGCGGCGTCTTGCCGTCACGCGCGCGGTACGTGAGCTGCTCGATCGCCTGCGCCAGCTGGTGCAAGGTCATGGCGTGCGCGTCCTTGATGTTCGGCACGATGAGCCCGCGCGGGGTCGCGGCGGCGAGGCCAAGGTTCACGTAGTGCTTGACCGTGTACTCCTCGTCGGTCCACGCCGCGTTCACCATGGGGTTGCGACGGATCGCCCACATCACGGCGCGCGCCACGATCAGCAGCGGCGAGACCTTCACGCCAGCGAAGTCGGGCGACGCCTTGAGTCGCTTCACGAACTCCATCGTGCGGGTCGCGTCCACATCGGTGAACAGCGTGACGTGCGGGGCCGTGAACATCGACGACACCATGGCGTTCGCCGTCGCCTTCCGCACGCCCTTGACGGGGTGCTTCTCCTCGCGCACCTCGCCCCAGATGGGGGTCTCGAGGTTCTTGAAGACGCTCGCCTGCTGCGCGTGGCGGATGACGTCGTCGCGCGTCGTCTCACCAGCGAGGCCGGTTGGCTCCACCTGCGACAGGTCGACACCGAGGTCCTTCGCGAGCTTGCGGATGGGAGGCTTCGCGATGATCGGCGATGCGGATGCGGCGGGCACCGACCCGGGTCGCGCCTGCGCCTGCGCCTGCGCTCCTGCCGCAGCCGGTGCCTGGGCCTGAGCGGGCGGGCGGTGCGAGGGCTGAGCCGGAGCCGGGATCTGCGCGGGGCGCGTCGGCTGAGCTGGCGCCGCCGACTTCTTGCGGCGGCGGGTCGTGGGCGCGTCGCCGAGGCCGTAGCCGACGAGGACCGAGTTGGCGCCGGACTCGGCGCCCTCCGTGGAGACGGTCGAGGCCGCATCCGCCTGGGCTGCGTCGAACTCGGGGTCGGCTGCCGGCGCCTCGGGAGCCGCGGCGGGCGCCTCGCTGCCGCTGCTGGCGCCGGCGGTCTCGATGGAGAGGATGTACTTGCCCACGTCCACCGTCTGCCCTTCGCTTGCGAAGAGCTCGACGACGCGACCCTCGAAGGGGCTCGGCAGCTCGACGATCGACTTGGCGGTCTCGATCTCACACAGCGTCTGGTTCAGTTCGACGGTGTCGCCGGCCTTGACATGCCAGGAGACGATCTCGGCCTCGGTGAGACCCTCGCCGACGTCGGGGAGTTCGAAGTTCTCGGTGCTCATATGCGTGCTGGTCTCTATCTGTGCGTCAGGGTGCGTGCGGGCGTCGGGTGCCGAGGTCAGTACTCGAGCGAGCGGTCGACGGCTTCGAGGATGCGGTCCGCGTCCGGCAGGTAGCTCGCCTCGAGCTTGGCTGGCGGGAAGGGCACGTTGAAGCCCGACACGCGAAGCACGGGGGCCTCGAGCGAGAAGAACACCCGCTCCTGCACGGTCGCGGCGATCTCGGAGCCGATGCTCGCGTTCGAGGGCGCTTCCTGTGCGACGACGAGGTGACCGGTCTTGCGAACGGACTCGACGATGGGCGCGTAGTCGATGGGGCTCAGCGAGCGGAGGTCGATGACCTCGATGCTGATGCCCTCGTTCTCGGCCACGGCGGCGGCCTGCAGCGCGACGGCGGTCATGGCGCCGTGCGCGACGACCGTCGCGTCGGTGCCGGTGCGGGCCACGCGGCTCGCGTGCATCCCCGCGGCAGGAGCGCCGAGGCTGACCTCTCCCTTCTGCCAGTACTTGCTCTTCGGCTCGAAGAACATGACGGGGTCGTTGCTCTTGATCGCCTGCTGAATCATCCAGTAGGCGTCGTTGGGCGTCGACGGGGAGATGAGGCGCAGGCCGGCAGTGTGGGCGAAGTACGCCTCGGGGCTCTCCTGGTGGTGCTCGACGGCGCCGATGTGCCCGCCGTATGGCACGCGGATGACAACCGGCATCTGCAGGCGGCCCTCGTTGCGGTTCGTGAGCTTCGCGAGCTGCGTCGTGATCTGGTCGAACCCGGGGAAGATGAACCCGTCGAACTGGATCTCGCACACGGGCCGGTAGCCGCGCATGGCGAGACCGATGGCGGTGCCGATGATGCCGGACTCCGCGAGCGGGGTGTCGAGCACGCGGTTCGCCCCGAAGTCGCGCTTCAGGTGCTCGGTGACGCGGAAGACGCCGCCGAGCGTGCCGATGTCCTCACCCAGCTGGACGACCTTGTCGTCGTCCTCCATGGCGCGGCGCAGGCCGGCGTTGATGGCCTTCGCGAGCGGCATCGTGACCGTCTCCGGCGCATCCGCCTCAGGCCCGCTCTGGGTGGTGCTCGTGGCGACGTCGGTCATCGGCTTGCCTCCTGGTTCGCGGCCTCGTCGAAGGACGCCTCGTATCGGCGCAGCCACTGCTTCTCTTCCTCGAGCTGCGGGTGCGCGTCGCTGTACACGTTGTCGAACATCGAGTCGTTGTCCGGCTCTTCGATCTCGAAGACGCCGCGACGCACGTCGGCCGCGTAGTCCTTCGCCGCCTCATCGACACCGGCGAAGAAGTCCTCGCCGACGCCCTGGCCGCGCAGGTAGGCGCCGAGCCGGGCGATGGGGTCGCGGCGACGCCACGACTCCTCTTCGTCCTTCGTGCGGTACTTGGTGGGGTCGTCGGTCGTGGTGTGCGCGCCGATGCGGTACGTCTCAGCTTCGATGAAGCCGGGGCCGCCGCCCGCGCGCGCCCGTTCGAGGTGCGCACGCGTCACGGCGAAGCTCGCCATGACATCGTTGCCGTCGATGTGCGTCGATGGCATGCCGAAGCCGCCCGCGCGCTTGTAGAGCGGGTTGTTCGCCTGCACGGAGACGGGCACGGAGATCGCCCACTGGTTGTTCTGCAGGAAGAAGACGAGCGGCACCTGGTAGCTCGTCGCGAAGACGTAGGCCTCGTTGGTGTCGCCCTGGCTCGTCGCGCCGTCGCCGAAGTAGACGACGGTCGCCTCGTCCTTGTCGAGGTCGCCGGTGCCCGTGGCGCCGTCGAACTTCTGGCCGAGCGCGTAGCCGGTGGCGTGGAGGGTCTGCGAGCCGATGACGAGCGTGTAGGGACGCACGCCGTGGCCTTCCGGCGACCATCCGCTGTGGGTCACGCCGCGCAGCAGGCGCAGCACGTCGACGAGGTCCACGCCGCGCACGAACGCGACGCCGTGCTCGCGGTAGGAGGGGAACACCGCGTCCTGCGGACGCATGGCGTAGGCGGAGCCGATCTGCGCGGCCTCCTGGCCTTCGGCCGGGACGTAGAGCGACAGCTGGCCCTGGCGCTGCAGCATGGTCGACTCGCGGTCGAATGCTCGCACGTAGCTCATGTCGCGGTACGCGCGGAGGTAGTCCGAGGTGCCCAGCAGCTCGAGCTGCTCCAGGAAGGGCTCGGCGGCCTTCGTCGGCTTCACCTCTCCCTCTGGGGTGAGGATCTGCACGGTCTCGTCGCCTGGAGTCACGTCGTGTGGCGCCTTCCTGCTGTTCCGATCCCGAATGCGGTTGCCCGAGATTTCGCCAGTCTAGTTCTCCGCCCCACCTCGATTCAGGAGAAATCCTCCAACACTTCGGGCAGACCCTGCACGAGATGGACGAGGGGATGGTGTCAGCCGACCCAGGCCGTTCCCCGCGGCATCGGGGAGAATACGCGTATGCGAGCCCTCTTGAGCATCATCATCAACGCCGTCGCCCTCTGGGTTGTGACCCTCATCCTGCAGTCGCACGTGCAGGTGGTCCCGTTCGAGGACTCGACGTGGGGCGTCATCGGAACGCTCACGCTGTTCGGTCTCATCTGGGGTGTCGTGAATGCCGTGGTCGGCGGCTTCGTGCGGGTCGTCGCGTTCCCCCTGTACATCCTCACGCTCGGGCTCATCTCGTTCATCGTGAACGGGTTCCTCTTCTGGCTGGTCGGTGTCATCAGCGAGAGCATCGGCTTCGGCATCGAGGTCTCCGGCTTCTGGTGGGCGGTGCTCGCAGCGCTCATCATGTCGGTCATCACGTCGATCCTCGGAGCCTGGGTCCGTGGTGCCGATTCGAAGCTCAAGAGCGACAGGCGCCGCCGCGAGGACTAGCTAGTACACGATCGTGAACACCCACACCGCGAGGGTCATCGTGGTGGCGCTGATGAGCACGATGCTGACGAGGTTGAGCCACAGTCCGCCCTTCACCATCTGACTGATCGTGACGTACCCGGTTCCGAAGACCACTGCGTTGGGTGGGGTCGCGACGGGCAGCATGAAGGCGCAGGTCGCCGCGAGGGCGACGGGGATGGTGAGCAGGAGCGGATCGACGCCGATGCCGCCGGCGATGCCACCCACGAGCGGGAGGAACGTGGCGGCTGTCGCCGTGTTCGAGGTGATCTCCGTGAGGAAGAGGATCGCGGCCGCAAGGATCACGACCATGAGCACGACCGGGAGGCCGCCGATCGCCTGGGAGGCATCACCGATCCATTCGGTGAGGCCGGAGGATGAGAACTGTGCCGAGAGTGCCAGGCCACCGCCGAAGAGGAGCAGCACGCCCCACGGAAGCTTGACCGCTGATTCCCAGTCGAGCAGGCGCACACCGCGCTCTGCACCTGCGGGGATGAGGAACAGGAGGAGGCCGGCCGCGAGCGCGATGCCGGCATCGGTGATGGGAGGGCTCTCGAAGAGGAGCGGAATCGCGATCCAGCTGACCGCGGCCAGGACGAAGATAGCCAGGACGAGTTTCTCCCCGGTCGCCACCGGCCCCAGCTTGCTGATCTCGTGGCCGATGACTTCGCGGCCGCCTGGGATTCGCTCGACTTCGGGCTTGAACAGCACCTTGACCAGGAGCCACCAGGCGATGCTGAGGAGCACGATGGAGAGCGGCAGGCCGACGAGCATCCACTGGCCGAAGCCGATCTGAACGTCGTGCTCCTGCGCCATGTAGGCGACGAGCAGCGCGTTCGGCGGGGTGCCGATGATGGTGCCGAGCGAACCTATGGACGCCGCGTAGGCGATGCTGAGCATGAGCCCGACGCCGAACTTCGTCTTGAGCGCGCCCTTCGCGCCTGCGCCCTTCCCGATGACGCCCTTGCGTTCCATGGTGTCGCTCACGAGCTCGAGAACCGAGAGACCGATGGGCAGCATCATGACCGCGGTGGCGGTGTTCGACACCCACATGGAGAGGAAGCCGGTGGCGATCATGGACCCGGCGATGATGGCGCCGGTGCGCTCCCCCATGAGTTTCAGCACCATGAGTGCGATCCGTCGGTGGAGGTTCCAACGCTGCATCGAGAGCGCGATGAGGAACCCGCCCATGAACAGGAAGATGATGTCGTTGCCGTAGCTCGCGCCGACGGAGGAGACATCGATGGGGGCTTCCTCGGTGCCCTCGCCCAGCAGAGGGAAGGCGACGAGCGGGACCAGTGCGGTGGCGGGGATGGGGAGGGCTTCAGTCATCCACCAGACGGCCATGAGCCCGGCAACGGCCGCCGTGAGTCTCGCATCGTGGCTGGCCTCGGCCGGTACGGCCCAATAGAGGAGGCCGGCGAGGGCGATGCCGCCGACGAATCCCAGCCAGCGATTGCGGGTCGTCTTGCCGGAGAAGGCTTCGGCTCGTTCACCCGGGGAGCGCATCTGGGTCTCTGTGCTGGCGGTGGGCAGGGGTGAGAAGTGCTCGGCGTGCTCGCCGGCTCGGCGTTGTGGCATTGCATACTCCCTTGTATGTGTCAGCGCGCGTTGTCGTGTTCTCAACGGTAGGAAACCGGGCTTGGGACGGCCTCAGGAGTCTCGGTGACGTGACTGGTATCGACCACGGTCACGAGCGACGACCCTGAGCCCCGAGTTCGATCGGACCGTTCTCGATCTCCTCGGTGACCGCCGCGAACTGCTGCTCGATGCGTTCGACGAGGTCCTCAGGTCGCTCATCCATGCCTGGAAGCGGGTCGAGCCGATCGATCGTGTAGAGGTTCGTCTCGGCGATCTGAAGCCCGTCGTACGCCTCGAGCAGGTCAGCCCGGACTGAAGCAAGGGCCCGGTCGTCGCTCGCGTCGGCGAGGCCGGCGGTGTCGAGGTACCTGGCCTGGGAGTGCGCGGCGAGCGGGTCCAAGTCGAGTGGGGTCACGGCGTCGGCATCGCCGACCACGATGGTCGAGTCCGAGCCGTCGGGCGCAAGTCCCTGCAGTCCGACGATCGGGTCTTCCCTGTGCTGGATCTCGATGATGGGAGCCTCCCGCGCGCTGCCCCGCTCCTGCTTCTGCAGCTCCAGGCGGAGCCTCTCCGCGTCGATCGGGCCGCCGATGGAGACGAGGCCCTTGGTGTCGAACTTGCCCGTGCCGGCGATGGCCGCCGCGACGAGCGCGCCCTGGGAGTAGCCGGCGAACACGACGGCGTCGCCCGGGTCGATGCCGGCGACGTCCATGACGGCGAGCACGGCGGAGACCGACTGCGCGTCGATACCCGCGTAGGCGGCGAGGTTGCCGGCGAGGTCGAAGGGGTTCTCGGTCGTCCCGTAGGCCTGGTTCGATGTCCCCGTGATCGCGACCTCGTGGAGATGCTCGCCGCTCGCGTCGACGTAGCTCGTGATGCGCACCTGGGGCCCGCCGTCGACGGAGGGCGGGATGGCTGCGACGAGGTCGCGAAGGCCTACGGGAGGCGCGCCCCGCCCCTCGAGCGGGACCGCGGCGCTCGTCACCCGGAAACGATCGCTCGGGACGAGGCCGAGGGCACCCGCGCCCGCGAGGGCCCACGAGACGAGGCTGCTGCCATCCGCGCCCGGCACCGGCGGCAGACCGAGGAGGCCGAGCGCGAAGTCGTCGGCGTTCTCGACGGTCACGCGAATGAGGTCCTGGATGCGCGGATCGCTCAGCGTGGGCGCATCACCGGACAGTGCTACGACGGCAGCGATGCCGGCCGCTGGTCCCAGGAGCGCGACCGTGAGCGGCACCGAGCGGCCGAGCGCGTTGGCGATGCTGGCACCGACCGCATCGACCACGGCCCGAGAGAGGACCTCGGCACGTTCGTAGAGCTCAGCGGCGGTGAGGATGCGGGCGCTCAGCGAAGAGAGCTGCAGCTCGAGCGGTGCACCTCCGTAGAACGCCACTTCGGCTTGTGCGGACGAGGCCGCGAACGACAAGCCGGATGAGCTCAACCAGGCGTTCGGGGGCATCCACTCCTGCGCGGCGAGGATGGAGCGCAGCGCGGTGAAGTCCGCCGCGAAGAGGCCGGCGCGCGCGGCGACGGCCCGGACATCGCTCGCGCCGACGACAACAAGCTCGCCGCTCACCGTGCGATCAACGCCGCGGATTCGAGGGCGAGGGCATCGTGCACCGATCGGTAGTCCTCTTCCGCGAGTGCGGCCGCGGTGGCGACGAGCGAGATCGCGTCGGCGAGCAGTTCCGCCTCCAGCGCGAGGCACCGTTGCGCGGGCGAGGTCCACGTGTCCGCGTTCGCGAGCAGTCTGAGCCCAGAACAGATGTCGCGGGCTCCGGAGTCGAACGCCTGCAGTGCTCGAGCATTGTCGAGCGCCACGAGCTGCAGTTCTCGGAGGATCTGCGCTCGGACGGCGTCGACGGCCGGCAGGGTGGGGCCGATCACCGGCACCGCAATGGGAACGGTTGGCATGGTCTCTGGCATCGGCTGCCGTCCTCTCGTTCTTCGAAGGCTTCGATCCTCGAACGCGAACGCGCGCCGAAACGGATGCACCAGCCGCGGTGTGCACAGCGTCGCGTCCACAGGCGAATGGTCTGCGAAGTGGGGCCGGGTTCAGCGGCGTTGGAGAAGAGCGGATGAACGGGCACGCGGATGGGCTCGGAATGCGTGACAATGGGCGTCATGGCGAAAAACAGCAAGGACGCGGTCTTTCGCATCATCTTCGTCTGCACGGGCAACATCTGCCGTTCCCCGATGGCCGAGGTCATCTTCCGCGACATGGTCGAGAAGCTCGGGCTCGGCAGCGCCGTCAGCATCGCGTCCGCCGGGACCGGAGAGTGGCACGTCGGCGAGAAAGCAGACCCGCGCACGCAGTCGGCGCTCGAGCGGGCCGGGTTCACGGCCGAGAACCACCGCGCGAAGCAGTTCGAGGTCGACTGGTTCGACACGTTCGACCTCATCGTGACCTTCGATCGCGGCCAGCGGCGCATCCTCAAGGCGTGGGCCTCCGACGACGAGCAGCGCTCGCTCGTGCAACCACTGCTCACGTTCCATCCCGCGCCTCCCGGCGGGATCACGGAAGTCCCGGACCCGTACTATGGCAACGACCAGCTCTTCGACCACGTGCGCGACATGATCACGAGCGCATGCGAGGAGCTTCTTCGCCAGATCGAGCCCGTCGTCCGGTCGGCCCTCACGTCGCGCGCCGGATCGTCCTCATCCCAAGGAGCACAATGAGCCCCCTCCCTCCCCAGATGCTGAGCCCCCTCGACTCGCGTTACCGCAAGAGCGTCGAAGGCCTCGGCGAGCACCTCTCCGAGGCAGCCCTCAACCGTGCCCGCGTGCACGTCGAGGTCGAGTGGCTGCTGTTCCTCACCGACCGCGAGATGTTCGGGTCGCACAAGATCGACGCTGACAAGGCCGCCGCGCTGCGCGCCGTCGTCACCGACTTCGGCCAGAAGGACATCGACGAGCTCGCCGAGGTCGAGGCTCGCACACGCCACGACGTGAAAGCCGTCGAGTACTACGTGCGCGCCCGCCTCGAGGAGCTCGGGCTGAGCGAGCTCGCCGAGCTCACGCACTTCGCCTGCACGAGCGAGGACATCAACAACCTCTCGTACGCGGTCACGATCCGCGACGCGGTGAACGACGTCTGGCTTCCGGCCGCCTCAGGTCTCGCCGACCGCATCGCCGAGCTCGCAGTCGAGCTCCGGGATGTGCCCCTGCTGTCGTTGACGCACGGCCAGCCCGCGACGCCCACGACACTCGGCAAGGAGCTGGCCGTGTTCGCGCACCGCCTGCGCCGCCAGCTGAAGCGCGTCGACGCCACCGAGTACCTCGGCAAGTTCGCCGGCGCGACCGGCAACTTCGCGGCGCACCAGGCGGCGAGCGCCGACACGAACTGGGAGCAGCTCGCCGACGAGTTCGTCACGGGCCTCGGCCTCAGCTGGAACCCGCTGACGACGCAGATCGAGTCGCACGACTGGCAGGCCGAGCTGTACGCCGACGTGTCGCGGTTCAACCGCATCCTCCACAACTTCTGCACCGACGTGTGGACCTACATCTCGCGCGGCGTCTTCCGCCAGATCCCGCAGGCGGGCGCGACGGGGTCGTCGACGATGCCGCACAAGATCAACCCGATCCGCTTCGAGAACGCGGAGGCGAACCTCGAGATCTCGAGCGCCCTCCTCGACTCGCTCGGCTCGACCCTCGTCACGTCTCGCCTGCAGCGCGACCTCACCGACTCGAGCGCGCAGCGCAACATCGGCGTCGCGTTCGGCCACTCGCTGCTCGCCCTCGACAACGTGACGCGCGGCCTGCGCGAGATCGCCGTCGACGAGGAGCTGCTCGCGAACGAGCTCGACAGCAACTGGGAGGTGCTCGGCGAGGCGATCCAGACCGTCATCCGCGCCGAGATCGTCGCGGGGCGCTCATCCATCGCCGACCCCTACGCCGTGCTGAAGGACCTGACGCGTGGCCGCCGCATCGGCAAGGCCGAGCTCGTCGAGTTCGTGACGGGTCTCGACATCGGGCAGGACGCGAAGGACTCGCTTCTCGCGCTCACGCCCGGCAGCTACACGGGCGCCTCGTCGCGCCTCGTCGACCACCTGAGCTAGACGCTCAGCCCGGTCCGGCGACTACTTGCTGGTGGGGGCCTCGCCCGACGTCGTCTCGTCGAGCGGGGCCTCTTCTGCGTCTGCAGTCGGGGCGGATGCGGGGGCATCCGTTGTCGGCGTCGGCTTCTGCTCCGCGACGGGCTCGGCGGATCCTGCGGGCTCGGAAGCCTCGGAGTCTGCGACGACCGGCTCGCTGTTCACGGATTCCTCGGAGTCCACCCGCTTCGCCGCACGGCTCTCCTCGCCTTCGTCGCTGCGCGAGACGCCCTGCTCCGCGTTCTCGAAGCGGTCGAGGTAGCGCTCGGCGTCGGGGTTCGGCGAGTAGGAGAGCACGAGCATCGCGATCACGAGGATCGCGGCGATGAAGGCGACGCCGGCGAAGATGAGGGCGAGCACGAAGTCCTGCGTGGTGAGCAGCAGGATGAGGAGCACGAATCCGGCCATGACGGCGGAGATGCCGAGCAGTTCGAATGGCTTCAAGACCGCGCGGCGCTTGGGTTGTGTCACTGGGGAATCAGGCTTTCTTGGTGAGTTCTGGCTCGGCGGCCGGCGCATCCGCGAGGATGCCGCGAAGGGTGATGCCTTCGATGACCAGCAGCACGCCGAGCACTGCGAGGTACGCGCCGACGTAGCCGACGGTCTGCACGGATGCGGTGAGGCTGCCCTCGACCTGCTCGAGTCCGCCGTAGTCGACGCGCAGGTCTGGTGGGATGATCGCGACGAGGAGTCCGAGCAGCACCGTGATGGCGCCGGTGATGAGGACCTCTCGGGAGAAGAACTTGGTGGCGCGGCCGACTCGGGCGCTGATGAGCTCGAGCACACCCGTGACGAGCGCCCAGGTCGCGACGGTCGCGATGAACGCGGCCGGGGTTGCGTGCTCGATCTCGGCCGTGCCCATGAAGAGGGCGAAGCCGCCCGCGAGGGCTGAGACGACGGCGCGCACGAAGGTGAGGGCGCGGGCCGGGTGGTCCTTGAAGCCGACGGCTTCGAAGCCGATGAGCACGCCGGATGCGAGCGCGAACGCCCCGAAGGTGATGAACCCGAACGAGGCCGAGTGGTCCTGCGAGAAGGTGATGACGGCGGCGATGATCAGCGCGGGGACGGCGCGGGCGATCATCGACATCCACAGGCGTTCCGGTACCGCGGTGGGCCCCACTTGCATCGTCATCGTTCGCTCCTCACGATCTGCGGCCAGTCTACCCAGTGGGTCGTGTGTGGCTCCCCGGCGGGTCGGGCCGTCACCGTGTTGCAACCTGGGCGCCGGCAATCCCGTCACGCGTGCGCGCTGCGACCTCCGTCAGCGGACGTCGACGAGCCCAGCGCGGATGCCCCAGAGCACGACCTGCAGGCGGTCCCTCGACGCGGTCTTCTGGAGGAGCCCCGCGAGGTGGTACTTCACCGTGGTGGGTTCGACGTACAGCTCGCCGGCGATCTCCGCGTTGGATAGGCCGCGCGCGAGGAGCCCGAGCACGTCGAGCTCCCGCTCGGTCAGCACGACCTGCGTCGGCGGGGCGATGTGAGCGGCGGGTCGCCGCCTGTCGGCGAATTCGTGGAGGATACGGCGCGTGAGCCGCTGGTCGAGCGTCCCGTACCCAGCGGCCACCGAGCGGACCGCGGCGAGCAGCGTCGCCTCATCCGCGCCCTTCAGCAGGAACCCGGCGGCCCCGGCCTCGAGCGCCGCGAAGACGTCGGCGTCGACGTCGAAGGTCGTGAGGATGAGCACCGCGGCGTGGAGGGATGGATCCGCGGCGATCGTCCGCGTCGCCTCGATGCCGTCGGTGCCCGGCATGCGGATGTCCATGCAGACCACGTCGGGGTTCAGCTCGCGAGCGAGGCGGGCCGCTTCGGCACCGTCGGCGGCTTCGCCGACGACCTCGAAGTCGGCCTCAGCGCCGAGGATGACGGACAGCCCGGCGCGCACGACCGCCTGGTCGTCGGCGATGAGGATCCGGATCATGATGCCTCCCAGTCTCGGTCCACGCCTCGGACTGCGCCTCGGATCGTGAGTTCGTTCCGCCAACCGCCGTCGCTCGTTGGCCCAGTTTTCAGAGTCGCACCCACGAGCTCGGCCCGTTCGGCCATGCCGGAGAGGCCGTACCCTGGCGGTGCGGGCGCGGGCTGTGCGATCGCATCCGGCGCGGACCGGGTCGGCGCGTTCGCGACGACGATCGCCACCTCGCCGTCATCGAAGCGGATGCTGACGTCGCTGCGCGCACCGCGGGCGTGACGTGCCGCGTTCGCCAGGGACTCCTGCACCATGCGGTACGCGGCGGCCTCTGTCAGCGGGCCGAGCGACCGGGGCGCGCCGGTAGTGCGAAAGTCGACGACCTGGCCCCGCTCGCGCGCGGCATCGACGAGCGTCGCGATACCGGCAAGATCGGGGGTGGGGCTCGGGCGATCTGGCCCGCCGTTCGACTCGTCGTCGTCGCTTCGCAGCAACCCGACGGTGCGCCGGAGGTCGACGAGCGTCGTTCGTGCATCGTCTTGAATGCCCTGCATCATGGACCGCGCGCGCTCGGGATCGGAGCGCGTCAGGGTCGTCGCCGCCTGCGCGCTCACGATGATGCCAGACAGGTGGTGGCCGGCGATGTCGTGCAGTTCGCGTGCGAGCGCGGTGCGCTCCGCCCGGAGCTCGCCGCGCGCCCGCTCCACCTGTCGCTGCTCGGCCATGCGCGCCTGCTCGCGGAGCGCATCCGTCAGCCGCTCCCTCCCGAGCACGTAGTCGGCGATGCCCGCGGGGAGGACATAGAGGAGCAGGATGCGCAGGAGCAGCGTTGCGGTGAGGACCAGCGGCGCCTCGCGTGACCCGAGGAGCATCGCGACGCCACCGACGGTGGTCGTCGCCGCAGCCCCCACGACGAGCGCGATGAGCGCGGATCGTCGGGGCAGGTGTCGCACGACACGGTACGAGGCGATGCCCACGGCGAGCGCGCCGATGCCGAGCTCCCCGGCCGTCGTGCCGAGGATGGCGAGGTCGATGCCGACGACCGCAAGGAACACGGGCAGCGGTCGGAGGCGGCGAGGCCCGAGCAGCACCCCCTGCACTGCGATGAGACCCGCCAGCAGCAGCGGTGAACCGGTTCCGGGAACCGACGCGAAGAGTGCGCGATCCCAGGTGCCGATCGCGAGGAATCCGACGGCTCCCGCCAGCACGAGGAGACTGGGCGTGGCGGACCAGAGGGCGCCGACCACGGCCGAGTTCCGCGGCGATGAGCGCATGACCCGATTCAACCACGTCGGGTGGTGGCCGTTGATGAGGCCACCACCCGACGCGAACGCGTCGTCTGCTACTGCCCGCACAGCGTCTCGTCGAGGGCGTCGATGACCATGCGGTACTGCGCGAGGAGCCGCTCGTTGTCGTCGGCCGGCACGACCGCCCAGGGCAGCGCGGTGACGGCGATCGTCACGGCGGTGCCGTCGGGGCCGATGGCGTTGCGGGTCTGCGTTCCGGGGATGTCTCCCCCGTGTCCCCACGCGACTCCGCCGCAGGACAGCGGGTAGCTCTGCACGCCGAGGCCGTACGCGGCCCCGGGGGTCAGCTCGTCTCCCGCGGGCACGGTGGACTGCATCTCGGCGATCGACTCCGCGCTCAGGAGACTGCCGTCGAGGAGTGCCCGCATGAAGGTGTTGAGCTCCGACGGCGTCGAGACCAGAGCTCCGGCGGCCCAGCCGAACGCGGGGTCCAGGTCGGTGATGTCCCGGAAGTCGCCAGGCGTCTCCGCGTGGTAGCCGCGGGGATGCTCGCCGCGCAGTTGCCGCTCGCCGGGTGCGGGCAGGTAGGTGTGCTCGAGACCGAGTGGTGAGGTGATGCGCTCCTCGATCTGCGTGGCGAGGGCCCGGTCGGTGACGGCCTCGATCATGAGCCCGAGCACGAGGTAGTTGGTGTTGCTGTAGCCCCACTTCTCCCCCGGGGCGAAGGCCGCGGGGCGCTCGAACGCGACGTCGAGCATGTCCCTGGGTGAGATATAGGTGTGCTGCGCGCCGAACGCGTCCGCGGCGATCTTGTCCGCGTATTCGGGCAGGCCGGCGGTGTGCTGGAGGAGCTGGCGCACGGAGATCTTCGTGCCGTCGACCCCGTCGCCGGTGACGAGGCCGGGCAGGTACGTGTTGATCGGCTCGTCGAGGGCGACCTGCCCCTCTTCGGCGAGCTGGAGGACGATCGTCGAGACGAACATCTTCGTGTTGCTGCCGATGCGCACCTCCCCGTCAACGGGTGGAGCCTCCCCCGTGGCGAGGTCTCCCTGTCCGAGGGCGAGGTTCGCGGTCCTACCCTCGGGGTCGGTGACGGATGCGAGCACGCCGGGGTAGCCAGCGTCCACGAGCGCCTGCATGGTCGCCTCGTGCGGGTCCGGGCCGACATCCGCGTTGGCGTTCGCACTGTTCGACCACGCACCGACGCTGATCGCGCCGGCCGCCAGGACGCCGGCGGTGGCGATCACCGCGGTCAGCTTCCTCGGGCGGCCACTCAGAACGGGGGCTGTCGGATCGGTTGGCTGTGCGTCTGCGGTTCGTTGCGTTTCCATGCATCCAGCGTGACGAACCCCGCCACTCGGCACCCCATCCCTGCGAACAGTCGCGCCTGCCTGCGTGGCCAGTCCGGTCGCGGCTCGCGGCTCGCGAACGTCAGCGGTGCAGGCCAGGACCGCCATCGACGTCGTGACCGAAGAAGTATTTGACCCCGGCCCGCCACGGAAGGTCGAGGAGCCGTTCGGCGTACTCGCCGAACGCGGCGACGTCGTCTGGTCCGATCGTGCTGCCGATGGTGGGATGCGCGAGGCCCGACCAGGTGGAGTCCTACGTCTGATGGACACAAGCCAGGCTCGGTCGCGGTGACGAACTCGCGATGACGTGGCCGCCTGACCTCCTGGCCTTCAAGCGAGGACGGAACGAGCGGCCTCCTCGCCCATGCGTATCGCGCCTTCGATATGCGTGAACCCGAGTCCGGCGATGTCGGAACTCGCGAAGCGGATCCGCCCAACTGCGGCCTTCGACGCCTCCCCGTATCGAACGGTGCCACCGACGTCGAAACTTGCCCCGTACGCGCCCCGCGTGTAGCGCTCGTTCACCCAATCACTCTCGAAATACGCACGTGGATGCAGGGCAGCGTCACCGAAGTACGCAGCGAAGGAACCGAGAATGGCGCTCCGTCGCTCCTCCTCGGAAAGCGTGTAGAGGCGGTCGGCCACCCGATCCGAGACGAACCCGACGAGCGTGCCGCCGTTGTCACCCGGCACCGTGTTGTCGTACGCCTCGTGCACGTCCCGGTAGGGACTGAAGGCCGTGCCGGAAAGCCCATTGTCGCGCCAGAACGGCTCGTCGTACCAAGCCTGGACCTTGATCACCTGACCGCTGGAGAGGTGCTGATATGCCTGCTGCTTGATCGGCGGGAGAGCAGGCTCAAAGTCGATTCGTGAGATGAGCTGCGGTGGAACGGCCACGATGACGTCCGAGGCCAGGAAATCGGCTTCGTCCGTGCGAACGAGAATGCGATCACCGGACTGCGCGATGGCGCGAACATCTGCGCTGAGCCGCATCGCGTGCTCACCGACCCGCTTGGCGAGGGCGAGCGGCACCTGGTGCATTCCACCGCTGACCCTGCGATCGAGAATGAAGTCGGGGTCCACGAGATCATCGAATCCGCCCGCACTCGCGCACATGACGAGAGCCTGGAGCATCGAGAAGGCGTCGGCCGGCTTGGTGAGCATGGCCCCGGCGATGAAAAGCGCGACATTGTCAACCGCCTCGTCATCAGAGGAACGGGCACGGAGCCAACCGTCCAAGGTCACCGAGTCCAGTTCGGCAGCCCGAGGATGCAGCCACGGCGCAGAGGGGTCGACCTCGAGCGACAACGTCTGCAACTCGGCCATGAGTCGCTCTGCCTCAACGACGGTGGCCGGAGGCATGGGGAACACCTCGCCCACGTAGGTGCGCGCCACGCCATCGGGCCCGATGTAGACGTTCTCCCCCGTCCTGTAGCGCTGGAACGTCTGCAGACCCAACTCCTCGATGACGGCGATCAACCTGGTCTGGTCTGGCGCGATCCACTGCCCGCCGACCTCGACGAGCGTCTCGCCGTGGTGCTCTGACTTCACCCGCCCGCCGACACGATCCCGCGCCTCGAGCACGAGCACAGAGAGCCCGGCGTCCTGCAGCATCCGAGCTGCGGACAATCCGGCCATGCCTGCGCCGATGATGACCACGTCTGCGTCCGCGTCCTGGGCCCGATCAGTGGGGCCGGTCTCGGTTCTCGTCATCTCGCATCTCCTCGTCTCCGGCGCTCGGCGCCGTTTCCATCGAACCCGGACCGGACGACCCGGAACAGACTGCTGTCGCGGGTGACCGCGCCGCGAATGAACCCTCCGTGGCTGCGCGCCGTGTCGCGGAGGAAATGCACGACCTCCTCGGTGATCTCCTCGCCCGGCAGGACGTTCGGGATGCCGGGCGGGTAGGCCGCGAGGGTGTCCGAGGACACCCGCCCCACCGCCAGCGCCGCCGGCACCAGCTCACTCGGAGCGAGGAATGCGGCGCGGGGCGTGAGCACGCTCCGGCCTGCCGGAGGCAGCGTCCGCTGCAGCACGCCTGGCGGCGTGGCCGCGTCGGTGAGACCCTCTCCTGCGATCCTGGCCGCCTCCTCGAGACTCGACACGATCCTTTCGACATCGGGTTCGGCCCCCGCCCCGAGCAAAGCGATCACGGCATGCGAGGTCGCGGCTTCGAAGTAGACGCCGAGGCTGTTCGCGCAGATCTCCTTGAGCTCGTACCCGGAAGTGCCGAGGGCTGAGACGTCGATGGGCACGTGAAGCGGGTCCATCGCCACGATGTCCGGGAATTGACCAAAGCTGTCCTCGACGAGCGTCAGTGCGCTGCTCGCACGCACTGCCGCACGCAGCGCATCCGCCGAGCGCACCGACCTGGCGATGGCCTCGGCCCCCGTGCTCAGGTGGTGGCGAGCGATGTCGAGGGACGCCAGCAGCCACGTGTTCTCGCTCGTGGACTGCTCGAGGTTGAAGGTGCGCTCGACAAGGGGTTCGAGCAGGTCGGCGAACGGTCCCTCCGCCAGGTGCAGCATTGCCGATTGCGTGAGGCTCTGGCCTAGCTTGTGCGTACTGGAGACGACGAGGTCGGCCCCTTGACGCAACGGGTTCTCCGGAACGAGCGGGCTGAAGCCGAAGTGCGCCCCCCAGGCCGCGTCCACCACCAGGGGAAGCCCGTGCCGGTGAGCGACGGACGCGAGCCCCTCGACATCGGCCACTGCCCCGAAGTAGCTCGGGCTGATGACGTAGACACCGGCCACGTCGTCACCGGCCGCCGCGCTCTCTGCGAGTACGTCCTCCAGGTCGGCCGGGGAGACGCCGTGCGCGATGCCGCGCTCCACGTCGATCCCTGGGAGCACGAAGCGCGGCGAGAGGCCCGAGAGGATGAGTCCGTCGACGAAGGAGCTGTGCGAGCTGCGTTGGGAGATCATTCCGGAGGCCAGGCAGCCGAGGGCAAGCGCAGCGACGCGATTGCCCTGCGAGGCGCCGTTCGTGAGGAACCAGACCCGGCGGGCTCCCCATGCGTCCGCAGCGAGTGCTTTCGCGCGATCCAGGGGGTTGTCATCACCTTTGTCGAGCCCCGTGAGGAGTGGCGTCCAGTCTTTCGCGAACGGCCGATCGGCCATGAACCGGTCGAGGCGCTCGGGCACGGCACCGGCCTGAGCACTGTGCCCTGGCACGATCACCCGGACGAGATCTCGCTGCGCGAACGCATCGAGCGCGTCCGCATACGGTGTCTGATCCTGGCTGTGCGCATCAGAGGATGCAGCGGAATCGTTGGTCATCGTTCAGTACCTCCAGCGGACGCGAGCCGCCACATCGTCGCCCTCGAGGTCGCGATGGGCCTCCCAGTCGCGAGCGCGGACTGCGCGGTAGGAGTCGAAGAGCTCGGGCCCGAGCAGGTCATGGAAGAACGTGCTCGCGGAGTAGCGATCGAGTGCGTTCCCGAGGTCGGTGGGGAATCGCTCCACTCCGAGGCTCGTCCGCTCGGCATCAGTGAGCTCGGCAGGATCTGCACGGACGGCGGACGGCAACGGCGTGCGCCTCCGGACGCCCTCGGTAGCCGCCCCGATCAGAGCAGCCACTGCCAGGTAGTGGTTGGCGGCGGGGTCAGCGCACTTCACTTCGATGTTCGACTGCTCGGCACCGTACCCCGCGAAGCCACCCATGTACCGGACCGCCGCTTCGCGGTTGCTCGGCCCCCAGCAGGCGTATGCCCCTGCCCAGTGGTGGGGTTTCAGTCGCTCGAAGCTCAGCGTGGATCCTCCGAGCAGCACCAGGCCGTCGACGAGGTTGCCGACGATCCCGCCGACCATGTGCTCCGCGTCCTCCGCCATGCCTGACTCGCGCTCGGGATCGAAGAAGATGTTCGACCCGCTGGCCGAGGCCGACAGGTGGATGTGGCATCCGTTCGATACGCCGCCAAGCACGGCCACGGGGGCGAAGGAGACCAGGAACCCGTGTCGAAGGGCCACTCGGGTCACTACCATGCGGGCGAGGACGTAGTCGTCGACAGCGCGCACCGGGGCGCGCGGCGCTAGGGACAGCTCAATCTGCCCGGACTCGTACTCGGGGTGCAGCTGCTCGACGGGGACACCGGCGACGCGGAGGGCGTCGAGCAGCTCGAGGTGCCAGGTCTCGAGTTCCAGGAACGGCAGGGTGCCATAGCCCGGTCCCGAGTGAGCGAGTTCCGGCGCGTCCTTCGTGCCCCGGAAGAGGGTGAACTCCAGCTCCATGCCGACGAGGAACTCGTAGTCGGAGTCACTCGCGATGCGCTTGAGGGCCGATCGCTGACAGGTGGGGTGGGGCATGCCGTCCAGGGCGAAGAGGTCGCTCGGCGCCCATGCGAGGCCGAGCTCTTCGTCGATCCAGGCCAGGGCGCTGGAGTCGGGGATGCCGCGGAGGTCGCCGATGGTGGGATCGATCGCCGTGGTCGAGGTCGCGAAATCGTCAACCGCCAGGAGCATGCCCACGCTCAAGGAGATCGTCGATCCTCGTGTGAGAGCGGAGGGCACCCGGTCTTGCGGGATGACCTTGAGTCGGCTGATTCCGGCGTTGTCGATGTGCGAGATCATCAGCGCACGGATATCCCGGATGTCGACGTTCTGCGGTGCGTCAGGCATGGAGCTCCTTCTGGTCGAACATGAGCTGGGGGTTGTTTCGCACGACGGCGAAGTAAGCGCGGAGCATCATCCGCGCCAGCACCTCGACGAGGTCGTCATCGGGTGCAAACGCCGGATTGTGCAGTCCGGGCGAGTCAGCATGGCCATCACCGACGCCGACGAAGATCATGAGCGAGGGGAAGATCTCGCAGTAGAACGCGAAGTCATCTGACCCGCACGATCGGAAGGGTTCCGCCTGCACGGCGCCATCGTCCTCGAGCGCGGCAGCGATGGATGCGGTCAGCTCCGGATCGTTGTGCAGGACGGGCTCGCCCTGACTGAAGACCACTTCGGCCTCGCATCCGTACGCCCCCGCGACTGAACGCGCGACCTGGCCGAGCTCAGCTTGGAGGAACCCCCGGTCGCCCTCGTGATAGCTGCGCACCGTTCCGCCGAGCGTTGCTTCGCCGGGGATCTGATTGTTGGAGTCGCCGGCGCGGAGACGGCCGATCGTCACGACCGCGGGCGTCATCGGATCGATTCGCCGGGAAACCAGCTGCTGGACCGCTTGGACGATGGCCGCGGCCGCCACGATCGGATCGTTGCCACGGTGCGGATAGGCGCCGTGGGCGGCCCGTCCCGCGATCCGAATCTCGAAGTCATCGGCAGACGCGTTCACCGGGCCGGGAATCGACGAGATGT
Source organism: Pseudoclavibacter sp. RFBA6 (assembly GCF_002931575.1). Taxonomy (NCBI): domain Bacteria; kingdom Bacillati; phylum Actinomycetota; class Actinomycetes; order Micrococcales; family Microbacteriaceae; genus Pseudoclavibacter; species Pseudoclavibacter sp. RFBA6. Next base: position 236,960 of record NZ_PSUA01000015.1, read on the forward strand.
GGCCGCTTGGGAGCGCCGGCTGAAGGTGCAGTCCGAGCATGGCCTGGATCTCGTTGCCTCGGAACTCATCGCTGGCGACGAAGTCACGGGCTCCGGACGGCATCACCTCTTCGCGCGGCTGGTAGGCGGCGACGAACCCGATCGGGATCTCAAGCTCCCTGAGTGTCATCGCTGCCGCCGCGAGCGCGGCTGCATGCACATCGTGGCCGCACAGGTGCGCAGCGCCTGGGCGCTCGGACGACCACGCTCGACCGCTCTTCTCCTGGATCGGCAGGGCATCGAGCTCCGCACGGACCGCCACGGAGGGCCCGCTCGCGGGGCCGACCCGGACGTACATCCCCTCCGCGACCGGCACGCCCGTGACACCGAGTGCAGCTTCGATGAGCGACCGCGTCTCCGTCTCTTCCCCGCCGAGGCACGGGCTTCGGTGAATACTGTGGCGCAGTCCGATCGCCGCCGGGATGTGGCCGGCGAGGTGTCGGCTCGCTTCGCGCTCGAGCGCGTCGATTTCCGCGATCCTCACGCGTGGTCCTCGATTCCGTAGAGGCGCGCTGCGTTGCCGGACGCGATCAGGCCCGCTATGCGGCGCGCTTCCTCGGCGGTCGTCCAGTCATCGGCGATCCAGCTGTCGAGGAGTCGCCCCAGCTGCGTTCGCCACGACAGGCTGCTGATGAGGTACTGCTCGGCGAGGCCGTAGGCGTCCGAAGAGAACAGAATCTTCGTGAATGGTGCGACCTCCATCATGTGTCCGATCGCCACGCCAGCGCTTGGCCCGAGGTAGTGCGTGACGGCGCCGACGTCGCAGTACACATGCGGGAAGAGCTGGGACAGGATCCCGGCCTCGCGGATGAACGGGTAGCAGTGAAGCAGGGTGAATGCGGCACCGGACTCGACGGTCGCCGCGAAGAATCTGGTCGCCCTCGATGGGTCGGCTCGGAACAGCTGGATGTCGCTGTCTCCGTACCCCGTGTGCAACTGGATGGGCTTGCCGAACGGAATCGCCGCCCAGAGCAGGTGACGCAAGATGACGGGTTCAGTGAGCCGCCAATTCCCCGTGGCCGAGGCTGTGGAGAACCAGCGCCCTGCCGCCTCGACGACCTCAGCGGCGCTCGGCGGCTCGGGCGGGATGTCGAACCCGAACCGGTAGACGATGATCGACTTGAAGCCGATCGCGCGCTCGGCGGCCTCGGTGAGTGCGGTGAGGAAGTCGATGGCGAACGTTGCCGCGGTGCTCGCGGGGGCAACGCGCTCTGCAATGCGCTCGAGTCGCACGATCTCATGGGCAGGAATCCCGGTGATCTCCGTCATGGTCGGCGGCGAGGCCACCGGAGACGCTTCGAATCCCGTGTCGATGAGCAGGCGTGAGATCCCAGAGGCGCCCATCAGACGGCGGTGCACCTCGTCGGCCCCGAGCTCCGCGCGCCGGTCGAGATAGGCGTCGATTTCCGTGTGGCGCGGGAGGTCGAGCAGCGGCGCGCAGCGGGAGCGGATCGCGAGGCCGATCGGAGAGTCGAGCGTCTCTTGCGGTATGGGGGCCAGGTGGTCTGACTCCGTCGCGAGGAGGCGGAACTCTCCTCCCGTCAGCGAGGTCGGAACCAAGCCGTGGCAATGGTGATCCAGCAGCGCCAGTGAATCGGTCACGCTCATGTGAATCCCTTCGAAGTTTCATCGTTGCCGACATGAGATGGAGGCAATATTTCCGGTATGCACGTTCCGAACAACCTCGTTCGAGGCACACTATCGCAGATCCGAGCAGAACGTAACAAAAATTTCACATCATTATCTATTGATCAATTCAGGAATGTGAGTATCGTAAGTCCAACGCATTCCAGACCGCTCGGGCAACGGTGTCCGAGACCACAACTGCAGGGAGTCCCCCATGAGTTCCAAACGCGTCCAAGTGCCTTCTCGTCGGGCAGCAGCACTGGCGGCAGTGGCGGCAGTGACCCTGACCATGTCCGCATGCGCACCCCCAGGTGGTGGGTCCTCCGGAGGTGGGGAGGGTGACGTCGTCCTGGGCCTGCTTGCACCGCTCACCGGCGGCTCAGCCGCAGACGGCGCGCTCATGGAGCAAGGAGCGCGGCTCGCCGTCGACGAGTTGAACGCGGCGGGGGGCATCGAGGGTCGGACAGTGACGCTCGAGGTCGCCGACGTCAAAGACCAGAGCGCCGACGCGGTGGCCTCGGCGGTCAACTCCCTGACGGCCAACCCCGACGTGGCAGCGGTCTTGACCGGGTACGCGAGCACCACCAACTTCGAGATCGACCTCATGGCCGAAGCGGGCATGCCCTACATCATCGGCGGAGGCAGCGACCAGACAGCGGCGATCATTTCCGAGGACCCCGAGGCCTACCCGACGGTGTGGTCACTCACCCCCTCGTACGCCGGGTACGGCACCGACTTCCCTTCCAAGGTCGCAGCGTGGAACGAAGACGGCTCCTTCCCGCTTCGCAACGAGACCGTGTACATCATCTCCAGCGACAATCCCTACTCGAACGGAATCGCCTCCGGTCTGAGCGAGACGTTCGAGAGCGACGGCTGGAACGTGGTTGGCCCCGACACCGTTCCGTTCGGCGAAGTCAACGACTGGACGACGCAGATCACCAAGATCAAAGAAGCCGATCCCTCGGTCATCGTCAACACCGACTACCAGACCGCGAACGCCGCGAGCTTCCTCAGCCAGTTCGTCGCCAACCCGACTGATTCCCTGGTGTTCTCGCAATATGCGCCAAGCGTGCCCGAGTTCATCGATCTGGCAGGGTCCGCCGCGAATGGCGTGCTCTACAACCTGCCGATCTCCCCGTTGAAGACCACGCCGGAAGGCGAGGCGGCGATCGCGGCATTCGATGAGGCCTACGGCACCGACCCGGGTCTCTACGGAATCATGCTCTACGAATCCGTCCGCCTGTGGGCGGATGCCGCCGAGGCCGCCGGTGACCCCGGCGATCGCGAGGCGGTCGGCGCCGCGATCGGTGATCTCGACGTCGTGACCTCACTCGGTCGAGTGCATTTCGACCCGGCTACGCATCTCACCGTAGCGGGCGACGACGGAATCCCGATGATCTACTTCCAGATCCAGGATGAGCAGCGAGTCAGCATCGCGCCGGACGAAGCCGCCGAGACCTCCTTCACCGTGCCGCCATGGATGCAGTGACCCCCCGGCCCGGCCCCGTGCTGTCCGTGCGCAACGCCAGCCGGGTGTTCGGCGGCTTCACCGCCGTGCGCGACGTCTCCTTCGATGTAGCCGAGGGAGAGATCCTCGGCATCGCGGGCCCCAACGGCGCAGGCAAGTCGACGCTCTTCAATCTGATCTCCGGCGTGCCGTTCGGACCGTCGTCGGGTGAGATCTGGTTCGACGGCGCGAGGATCGACCGACTCCGTGCACCGAAGATCGCGCGCCGCGGCCTGCGTCGCACCTTCCAAAGCGAGCAGCTGTTCACGACGCTCACAGTCGGGGACAACGTGTCAGTCTCCGCCGCATACCTCAGCACCGGTATGACCCGTGCGGCTCGCCAAGAGTCCGTCGACATCGCCATCGACGCCGTCGGTATCGGCGCATACCGTGACCTGCCCTCCGGCGAGGTGCCGCTGCTGGTGAAGAAGAAGCTCATGATCGCTTCCGCCCTGGTCGCGCAGCCGCGGCTCCTGATGCTTGATGAACCAGCGGGCGGCCTCGACTCGGAAGACCAGGCCGAGCTCATCGAGCTCCTCAGCTTGCTCAACAGCCAGGGCCTGACACTGCTCATCATCGAACACGTGCTGAGCCTCCTCCGCGAGCTGGCGGGTCGGATGGTCGTGATGGCTGCCGGGTCCTCGCTGAGCGAGGGGACCCCCGAACAGGCGCTCAGCGACCCCGCCGTCGTCGAGGCCTACCTGGGGGGCGCGCATGAGTGAGCATCCACTGCTAGAGATCTCGGGTCTCCGAGCCGGGTACGGCCGCGCGACTGTGCTCCGGGGCATCGACGTCACCGTGCAACGAGGAGAGGCAATCGCGCTCCTCGGCCCGAACGGCCACGGCAAGACCACCATGCTCAACGCCGTCTCCGGACTCATCCGCCCGATGGCGGGAGCCATCCGATTCCAGGATGAGGACATCGTGCGCCGCGACCCGACGGAGATCTTCCGACGCGGACTCGTCCACATCCCTCAGGGCAGCCTGCTGTTCCCGCGACTGACCGTGCAAGAGAATGTGCTGCTCGGTTCGCGTCGCCCCGAGGCCCGTGCCCACCGGAGCGAGACGCTCGAGCTCGTGCAGGCCCTGTTCCCGAAGCTGCAGCAGCGCCGCGACCAACTCGTCGGCACACTGTCCGGCGGTGAACGGCAGATGGTCGCGATCGCAATGGGTCTGATGGCGAGGCCGGAATTGCTGGTCCTCGATGAGCCCACGCTCGGACTCGCCCCCAAGGTGCGGGGCGAGATCCTGGCAGCCCTCAAACAGGTACAGCGCACAGGACTCACGCTCCTGGTCGCCGACGGAGACATCGATTTCCTCTTCGAGCTCACCGACCGTTGGTATCTCATCGAACTCGGCCGCGTGGTCGGAAGTGGCAGCGCAGACCAGCGCCCCTCACAACAGGAGGTCATGGACATGTACGTTGGCGGGACCCATCCCACAGCCAGCTCGACTCCGGCAGGCAGCAATGGCTGACGCACTCATCGCCATCCTCGTCTCCGCCGTCGTACTCGGCTCGCTCTACGCTCTTCTGGCGAGCGGATTGTCGATCGTCTGGTCCACCCTCGGCGTCTTCAACTACGCCCAGGGCGGGATCCTGATCGCGGCCGGATATCTCATCTGGACCCTCGCCGGTCCGCTTGGGGTCCCGGTACTTCTGGCCTTTATCCTCGCCGTCCCGTTAGTGGCACTCCTCGGCGTCGTGCTCGAGCTGGTGGCGGTCCGTCCGCTCGTGCATCGCGCCAACGGCACCCTGCTGGTGATGGTGTCGACGCTCGCCGTCGCGAGTGCCATGGGTGGCGCCATGCAGCTCATCTGGGGCCCGACGAACCGCCAGCTTCCCGCGGTCTCAACTGAGACTGTGTCCATCGGAGGGACCCAGGTCGCCGTGACGAGTCTGCTGGCCCTCGCGCTCGCCCTCTCTCTCGTGATCGGGCTCATCCAACTGCTGAACCGCACCGAGTGGGGCGCGGGCATCCGCGCAGTGGCGCAGAATCGCGACATGGCGCTGCTGATGGGGATCAAGCCGTCTCGGGTCTACGCGACGGTCTTCGGCATCGCGGCCGTCCTGGCATGCGCTGCGGCGCTCATCTACGGAACGACGTCCACCCTCACGCCCACGAAGGGGTTCGAGCCGCTCCTGACTGCTTTTGTGGTGCTCGTGTTCGGCGGCTCCGCGACACTTTGGGGCACGCTGCTCGGCGCGTTCGTGATCGGCCTGCTCGAGGCGGCGACCTCGTTCGCGCTCGGCCTGCAGTGGAGCCCGGTCATCGTGTTCGTGGTGCTGGTCGCGGTCCTCCTGATCCGACCCCAGGGCTTGGTCAAAGGACGGACGGCATGAAACATCTCCTCTTCCGCTTCGGCGTCTATGCCGCTCTGCTGGCCGCGGCGTTCTTCACGCCGTACGTGATCGTGTCCGGCCCCGCGCGGCTTCTGGCCATTACTGCCTTGCTCTACGCGCTGCTGGCGACCAGCTGGAACCTGACGATCGGGTTCGGTGGCATCTTCAACTTCGCGCACGTGGGCTTCTTCGGCCTCGGCGGCTACGCCATGGCAGTCTCGACGGTGTCGTGGGAATGGAATCCGTGGTGGGGCCTCCTGTTCGGCGGGCTCACGGGAGCGGCCGCCGCGGCCGTCGCCTTTCTCCCGGCGCTGCGGATGCGCGGCATCTACGTGGCGCTGGTGACCTTCATCTTCGTGCAGTTGTGCTTCTACCTGGTGCTCGCCGTCCCCGGGCTGACCGGCGGCTCCAACGGGCTCCCCGGTGTGCCAGGGCTCGCGCTCGGCGACTTCCGCCTCTCGGATGCCGGCGGACTCGGCTATCTGTGGCTCACGGCCTTCGCTGTCGTCGCTCTGGTGATCGTGCTGCGCCACGTCATCCGATCGCCCTTCGGGCAGAGCCTCATCGCGCTGCGCGACAACGAGCAACTAGCGATCAGCCGCGGCATCAACCGCATCCGACAGCAACTGCTCTCCTTCGTGCTGAGCGGGTCGATCGCGGGTATCGCCGGTGCACTGTACGTCTCGTTCTTCCGAGTCGCCGACACCACCCTCTTCAGCTTCGGCTTCGTGACCCTCGGCCTGAGCATGATCTTCCTCGGAGGTACCGGACACATCTGGGGGCCGGTCCTCGGCGCGATCGTCGTCACGTTCGTCGACCGCTCCCTCACCGGCCTCGGCGCCTGGCAGCTGATCATCATCGGTGCGGGAACCGTGCTCGTGATGATCTTCCTCCCGAAGGGGCTGGCTGGCCTCGTCGACACTTCCGTCCGCGCGCTCGCTCGCCAGGTGCGCCGACGGAGACCGCCCTCCGCCCCGCCAACCATCCCAACAGCTCCAACCGTCACCTCACCAGGAAGCAGGATCGACCATGCCCGCATCTGACGTACCCCTCAAGCCCGAGCCCGAGCTCGCACTCCGCGAACGGGTGCTCGCTGCCGTCGACGCGCTGACCCCGCGGATGATCGAGTCTGTGGCTGCCGCCGTGCGCATCCCCAGCATCAACCCGAAGTACCCAGGGCAGGTCTACGACGACCATGTGGGACGCGAGAGCGAGGTCAGTGCGCTCATCGCCGAGATCTACCGTGAGGCGGGAGCCGAGGTGGAGATGGTCTCGGTCGAGGCGCAGCGAGACAACGCCTGCGCCCGTCTCGTCGGGTCAGGTGGTGGACGCTCGCTGCTGCTGAACGGGCACGTCGACGTGGTCCCGGCGAACGCCGAGAAGTGGAGCGAGGATCCGTTCGCCGGACGGGTCACGGACACTGCCGTTCATGGCCGAGGCGCGACCGACAACAAGGCCGGCGTCGTGGCCGCTGCGTATGCGGCCCTCGCACTTGCGAAGGCTGGTGTGAAGCTGCAGGGCGACCTCGTGCTCCAGGCTGTTGTCGGCGAAGAGGTGGGCGACCACGAGGCGGGCACCACCGCGGCCGTGAACGCGGGGTACACGGCGGATGCGGCAATCGTCGTGGAGCCGTCGCACTTCGACGATGGGGATCCCAACTACGCCATGTCGACCCCGGGCGGCCTGGTGTTCCGCGTCACATTGCAGGGGAAGACGGCGCATTCGAGCCTGCGGGGCATGACCGTCCACCCGACACTCCGCGGCGAGGCGCTGGGCGTCAACACCATCGACAAGTACTGGGTCGTCTACTCCGCGCTCCGCGAGCTCGAGAACCGCTGGGCACTGACCGATCGGCACCCCGATTTCGTCCCCGGTTATTTCAATCTCCTGCCCGGTGTCCTCGAGGCCCACCCGGTCGGCTTCCGGGTGCCCTTCGCCCACCCGGACGAGCTGGTCGTCGAGTACTGCGTGGCCCACCACCCCGACCGCACCAATGCCGAGGTGATCGCCGAGGTGGAGGCTGTGATCACGGCCGCGTGCGCGAACGACTCGTGGCTCGCGGCAAACCCTCCCCAGGTTGAGTGGACGCTGCTGTGGCCGCCCTACAACGCTCCTGAGGACCTCGATGTGGTGCCGGCGCTGCGTGCTGCCCACAGCGACGCTCTCGGCGCGTTCGACGGTTCACGCCCGGCGCTGCGCGAGGGATTCATGGGCCTGTGCGACGCAACCTGGCTGCAGGAGGCTGGCATCCCCGGTGTCATCTACGGGCCGGGGGCCGCCACCACCGCCCACGCCGAAGGCGAGTACGTGCCGATCCACCAGATCATCACGGTGGCCAAGACCTACGCGCTGACCGCTGTGCGGTATTGCGGCGTGGCCTGAGCGAACGGCTGCGGCGGCGGCTTACGCCAGGGGTGCTCGAGTGGCACCCCTGGCGCGCATGGCTTCGAGTTGCTCGAGCCGGGCTCGCCCCTCATCGCCGATCCGGTCGGTGACCGCCGCGATGAGGCTCTCCACGAGCGCGAGGGCCGGCACCAAACTGTCGAAGGGTGATGGCGCCTCGACTCGCACTGGCAGAACGACCCTGGCCAGGTCGGCGACGGGTGAGAGCCACCGATCCGTGAGCAGCACCACCTCTGCTCCCCGATCGGCCAGGCGCTGCGCGAACCTCACCGTCTCGATGTCGTAACGGCGATAGTCGAAGACCACGATCACGTCGGTGCGTGACGAATCGTTGACGAGTCCGAGCCGGCCGATCTCATCATCGGGGACCACCTCGACTCCTGGTCGGATCATCTGCAGGTGCGAGCACAGGTACTTGGCGAGGATCCAGCTGAAGCGGCCACCCATCAGGTGCACTCGCCGTCGCGGATCCGCGAGCAGGGAGACGGCGCGGTAGAACTCGCTCTCCGGCAGCTCGGCGAACGATTCGTTGATCCCCTGGTTGTACAGGTTCGCCGCGTAGCCGAGGAACTGGGAGGACTCGACCCGTCTATCGGCGCGGTCATACTGCTCGAGCGGTGATCCGAGATGCTCGTGGACCTCCCGAGCCAGCCGTCGCTGGAAAGCCGGATACCCCGAGAACCCAAGCCGAGAGATGAACCGCACGACCGTCGGCGGCGAGACGTTCGCTCGCTTCGCCAGCTCAGCCATGCGTTCGAGCCCCGCAATCGGGTAGTTCGCAAGGAGTGTACGGGCGACCTTGCGCTCGCTCGCCGAGAACCGATCCAGGGCGTCGCGGATGAGCTCCTCGATAGCCGGTTCAGACACGTCACTGCCTTCTGTCACAGGACACCCCCTTCGCGTAACGCACGTTACGAGGCGAGCCTACCGCCGTTTCGCTCGGGTCGAGATTCTCAGCGCCGCCTCAACTCCGGCGCTCAGCTCGAGTGAGCCTCGCCGGATGAACGCGAGTCGACCCCGCGAGCACCGGCGTGCATCGCCAACTCGAGCGCCTGCTCTGCCACAAGCTCTGGCTCAGAGGCGCTGACCACGTGCCCTGACTCCTCGGCCCGCACGTGCACGGCCCCGGGATGCGAGGCGACCGTCTCGAGGTGCGCGGCGATCAGCGGGCCGCGGGTGCGATCCGACGGCATCTCCTTCATGCCCGAGATCACCCGCATCGGCAGATCGCCAAGCCTCGGTGGGCGCGATCGCAAACCCGCGAGCTCGCTCCCCACGAGACGCTGCTCGGCGGCCGCCGCCCGCGCCGCACCCGGGTTCGTGGATGCATCCAGCGTTTGCGCCGCCGCGACCGGTTCCATCCCCTCGACGAGGCTCCGCAGCTGCACGCGCAGCAGACCGAGACGGGCGGCCGGCTCCAGCACCGACGCCGAGAATGCGAAGAGGCGCCGAGTCGACGGCCGGAAGTACAGCGACGCGTGCTCATCGCTCTGGTCGACGAGCACGAGCCCGTCCATCGGCGCGCCAGCCGACAGGCGGCGAGCTGCCAGGCGCCGAACGATCGGCCCGCCCCAACTGTGGCCGACGAGCACCAGCCGTGGCGGCTCCTGCGCGTCCACGACCACGTCGAGGTCGTCGGCGAGGCGGTCCAGCGTGCGCGGTGCAGGATCCGGCGTGCTCTCCCCGTACCCCGCCCGCTCGTAGGCGACGACCCGCACGCGCTCCGCGAGCATCCCGTGCACGAGCCCCCAGTACAGGCCGCTCGCACCCAGGCCAGCCTCGAGCACGACCACGGCGCCCGAGTCGCGCGGCCCGCTCGCGAACGTGCGCAGGCGACGACCGTCCGGGGTCGTCACGAAGGCGGCGGAGTCGATCATCCCGGCATGCTCTCACGCCCCGACGACCACCCGCCAGGCGCCGGTGGCACCCTCCGGTGCGAGGATGGGCCCAATGGATATCGAATTCTCGGCCATCGACGGCGGCACCGTCGAACTGCACGACGCGCGACGCAAGATCCGCCGCCGCGTGGAGCTCGAGCCGTTCGAGATCGGCGTCTACGCGGTCACGCAGTCGCAGCTCGGCGAGCTCCTCGGGGAGGCGACCGACGACGGGCTGAGCCACCCCGACCGGCCCGCGACCGATGTCAGCTGGCTGCGCGCCATCCGCTTCTGCAACGCCGCCTCCGAGTGGGAGGGCCTCGACCCCGCCTACTCGTACGACGGCGAGCAGGTCACCTGGCACGTCGACTCCGACGGCATCCGCCTCCCCACCGAGTCCGAGTGGGAGTTCGCGTGCAGGGCCGGATCGACGGCCGCGCAGTACGGGCCGCTCGCCGACGTAGCCTGGACCAGCCTCGACGGCGTCACCAGCCCGCAGCCCGTCGGTGGCAAGCACCCCAACCTCAACGGCCTCTTCGACACCCTCGGCAACACGTGGGAGTGGTGCTGGGACTTCCTCGACCCGGCCCGCTACGACGACTACCGCGTGTTCCGCGGTGGCGGCTACGCCGACGACACGTGGAGCGTGCGCGCCTCCGTCCGCCGCGGCGGGGCGCCCCGCATGCACCACGAGGACGTCGGGTTCCGCGTCGCCCGCGGCGGCTTCGACGCCGAGGATGCGGCCCAGGGGTGGTCTGCCCGCGCCGACCGCGAGCGCGCAACGAACGAGGGGCCCACCCCGTTCGGGTGGACCCCACTGCGCTGACGCATCCGCCCGCCTGATCCGGCGGCTCAGCGCCGCTCGGCGGATGCCAGAGCCCGGATCAGACCGCGAAGGCGATGACCCCGGTGATGAAGAGGGTCAGCAGCGTCGTCCACAGCACGATCGCGACCGCCTGCCAGACGAGCACGCGCCCCTTCGAGATGCCGCTTCCCGCGAGCGCCGCCGCCGTGAAGTGGGTCGGGAGCAGCAGCGGGCCGAGGAGGCTCACGCCGGCGACCCCATAGCGGTTGAAGGCGCGCTGGAACTTCTCGCGGCGAGCCGTCTTCGGCGTCGCGTCCTCGGGCGACTTCGCGAAGCGGGCCCGGATGGCAGCGCCGAGGTAGACGACAAGCGCCACGGCGATGAAGTTGCCGAGGGCACCCGCGATGGCGGCGATGACCGGGTTGATGCCGCCGATGATGCCGATCGTCGCGGCACCCTCACCCTCGATGAAGGGGACGGCACCGGCAAGCGCGACGACGAGCGGCTGCAGCCAGTCTGGCAACTGCGCCATCAGGTCCTGGAAACCGAGGATGAGCTCTGCGATGGGGTTCATGGTGTGGCCTTTCGGAGCTGAGGTGGGCTGCCGCGTCGGGTGCCGCGGTGATGTCTCCATTCCACCCGGGATGCGCGGCGTGCGGCAGTGCCGCCCCGTCACCACTCCTCGTGAGGATGCGCGTGCGGGTTCGTGACAAATGTCACGGGCCGCTCGCCCACGCCTGGCCTACCGTTGAGGGATGAGCACTCCACGCATCGGCGAGATCGCCCTCGCCCGCGGCGTCACCGCCACCTGGTGGTACACGGCAGTGGGGGTCTTGGTGTTCGTCGGCTTCACCATCTCGTTCTGGGTGCTGTGGACCTGGGCGGCCCCGAACCTCGACGCGACCTGGCGTCTCCCCGTCACCGTGGCCGGTGGCCTCGCATGGCTTGCCTCCGCCATGCTGCTCCTCCTCGATTACCGCCCGAGTGTGCTGGCCGTTCGCGACGGCGAGGCGCACCGCCCGTCGAGCCTCCACCTGCTCGGTCTCGGCCTCGCCGCAGTCAGCGCCGCACTCCTCGGTGTCGGCGCAGCCTCGTTCGTCGCCGTGGCCGCGGTCATCGCGTTCGTGCTCTCCGTGCGCCCCTGGACACCAGGGGTCAGGTGGCGGGTCGTCGTCGGCGCCACGATCGCCGTGGCCGTCGTGATCTTCTTCGAAGCCAGGACGTTCGGCGAGCAGGGCATCCCCGGCAATGCGTTCGCCGCGCCCGGCCTCTTCATCCTGATGACGCCGTCCATGACCGCCTTCTCTCTCTGGTGGTGGGAGATCGTGCTCGAACTCGACCGCGCGCGTGCCGCCGAGAGCCAGCTCGCCGCGACCCGCGAGCGCCTCCGCCTCGCCAACGACGTGCACGACCTGCAAGGGCACCACCTGCAGGTCATCGCCCTGCAGCTCGAGCTCGCGGAGCGCCTCATCACGAAGGACCCGGCCGCGGCGGCCGAGCAGATACGGGCCGCGCAGGGAGCCGTCAACGAGGCACGCGCCGGCACGCGCGCCCTCGCGACGAGCTTCCGCGGCGTGCCCCTGCCTGATGAGCTCGAGAACGCAGCCGACCTGCTGCGCGCCGCCGGGCACGACGTGCGGATGCACGTGGGAGCCGGCACCGCATCCGCCCCCGCCGACGTGCTCGGGCCGATCGTGCGCGAGAGCGTCACCAACGTGCTCAAGCACGGTGACGGCAACCGCGCTCGAATCGAGCTCACCCGCGACGGCGACGTATGGGTCTACCGCATGGTGAATGACGCCGCGGGCCACGGCGGCAGCGCTGCGGCTGGGGACGCGGCCCGGACCGACGTCGCGTGGGGCAGCGGCCTCACCGGTATGGGCGAGCGACTCGAGATCAGCGGCGGCGAAGTCGAGGCGTGGAACGACGGCACGAGCTTCACCGTGCAGGTGCGCCTGCCCGTCGGACATGCCCCGGTCACCGGCGCCTCTGGCCTCCCCGCGACGACAGGAGAACAGGCATGATCCGGGTGCTGCTCGCTGACGACGAGGACATGATCCGCACGGCCCTCGCCTCACTGCTGCGCCTCGAAGACGACCTCGAGGTGATCGCCGAGTGCAGCACCGGCACCTCCGCCGTCGAAGAGGCGCTGCGCCTCAAGCCCGACATCTGCCTCCTCGACCTCGAGATGCCGGGCCTCGACGGGGTCGAAGTCGCCGAGCGCCTGCAAGGCCTGCCGGAGGTGCGATGCATCGTCGTCACCCGGCACGCCAGACCCGGGGTGCTGCGCCGCGCGCTCGCCGCCGGAGTCCAGGGGTTCATCCCGAAATCCCGCCGCGCCGAAGAGGTCGCCGACATCATCCGCCGCGTCGCCGCCGGTCGACGCTACGTCGACCCCGAGATCGCCGCGGATGCGCTCGCCGACGAACGCAGCCCCCTCACCGACCGCGAGCTCGACGTGCTGCGAGCCGGACAGCGCGGCGAGACGATCGCCGAGATCGCCCGCAGCCTCCACCTCTCCCCCGGCACCGTCCGCAACTACGTGTCGTCGGTGCTGGGGAAGCTCGCCGTCTCGACCAGGCAGCAGGCGACCGTCGTCGCCCGCGAGCGCGGCTGGATCTAGCGCGCGGCGCATCCGGCCACGTCACCGCCTGGCGCTCGTCTCGGGATGGCATTGTCACTTCGTTGAGGGAAACTTCCCCGAACGAAGCGAGGTTCCCATCCCGAGACAGCCGCCGGTGACCGTCACGTGACCCCGGGCGGTGACCGTCACCCGGACCACATTTCGAGATGGCTTCCACGCACGCAGATGGCTTGCAACCCATCCCGAAGCGTGGAACCCATCCCGAAACGCGGACACACCCACTCGCGCGGGCGAATGCGCGAATGGATGCGCGGGGCCGCGTCAACTCGGGGCGTCCGAGCCGATTCGGGATGGCAACGTCACCTCGTTGAGGAGAACTTCCCTGAACGAAGCGATTTCCCCATCCCAAGACAGCCGCGCCGCCGCCCCGCCGCGCGATCCCGGGCGGTGACGTGACCCGGACCACATTTCGAGATGGCTTCCACGCACGCAGATGGCTTGCAACCCATCCCGAAGCGTGGAACCCATCCCGAAACCCCCACGCCGCAGCGCGTCAGCGGGCGGCCACGCCAATGGCCGGCCGCACGCGGCTCGCGGCCCGCATGGGCGCGACTGAGGCGAGCACGGAGGTGGCGATCACGCCCACCCCGAGCACCGCGAGCGTACCGAACGGCGGCATGCCGCCTGCCATTCCGAGGACGTGCAGGGCGAGCACCCCGTATCCGCAGCCCACGGTGACGCCAATCGCCGAGCCGACCGTGGCGGCGAGCGCGGCCTCGGCTGCGACGGAGCGGCGAGTGCCCGAACGGCTGACGCCCAGGGCCCGCAGCAGCGCGATCTCCTGCCGCCGCTCGGCGACCGAGAGCGCCAGCGTCACGGTCACCCCGATCATCGCGACGAGCAGCGTCACGCCGATCATGGCCGCCCCGATGAGCTGCCCGACGAGGATGGTCTGCTCGATCCCGGCCTGGACGTCGGCCGCCCAGTAGACGGGGACGCCCGGGTCCACGCGGTCGAGCACGGCTGCGCGCAACGCCTCGGGCGCCACCCCGGGTGCCGGGTCGATGAGGATGTCGGCCTCGCCGAGGCGTGCCTCCACGGACGGGTCCGCCGACAGGCGTTCGACGACCGCGTCGGGGTCGTCGACGAGGTCGACGGGGATGATGGCCGCGGTCGGGAAGTTGCTGGCGACGCTCTCCTCGGCGTCAGCCGACGCCCCGGCGACGCCGACGGTGAGCGCCGCCGTGAGGCCGACGCCAAGCGTCAGCACGGTGGTCATGGCGGCGCTGCGACGCGACGCACGACTCGCGTTGGACATCGTCAGTCGCAGCGCGACCGACCGGGATGCGAGCGGCCGCAGCAGGAGCGCCGACCAGCGGATGAGGAAGGGCCCGACGGCGACGAGCCCCGCGAAGACGAGCGTGCCACTCAGGGCGGCGAGCGCGAGGCCAAGGAACTCGTCGGTGGATGCGACGACCACCCCAGCGAGCGCGGACAGGGCCGCGACGACGAGCGCTGCGACAGCGAAGAGCAGGCGGGGCGCACCTCGCAGCGGGCGGGCATCCGAGGAGCGAGCCTCGCCGAGCGCGGCGACCGGTGAGGTCCTGCCCGCCGCCCGCGCAGCTGGCAATGCGGCGACGATGGAGCAGCACACGGCGAGGATGAGGCACGCGATGAGTCCCGCCGGCGCGGCATCGAAGGGCGCATCGAGCAGCCCGGCGCCTCTGGCCGCCGCGACGAGCCCCGCCGCGGCCGCGAGCCCGACCGCGACGCCCGCGGCACCGCCGACGAGGCCGATGAACGCCGCCTCGACGAGCACCGAGCGGCGCACCTGAGCGCGGGATGCTCCGACGCAGCGCAGCAGCGCGAGCTCGGCGGCCCGTCGGGCGAGCAGGATGCGGAACGTCGAGCTCACGATCACGACGGCCGACAGCACGGCGAGGCCGACGAACACGGTGAGGGCACCGAAGACACCCACGAGCGTGTCGGTCACGGAGCGAGCCTCCTCCGCGCGGCGCTCCTCGCCGCCCACGACGGTGCTCTCCCCCGCGACCGCGTTCAGCACGTCGAGGTCGGGGTCGCCCGTGACGAAGATCTGCACCGGGGCCATCGACCCGCCGAGCGCCACCGCATCCTCTTCCCGGATGAGGGCGACGTCCTGCCCGAACTCGTGCACCTGCCCGATCCCCGCGACCGTGAGCTCACGTCCGCCCGCGACGAAGACGTCACCGACGGTCGCGCCGGAGCGCTCGGCCGTGCTCGTGCCGATGACCACCTCGCCGACCTCCGGTGCGGAGCCGGCGGACAGCTCGCCGATGCCGCTCAGGGGGCCGGAGCCGGGGTCGCTCGTCAGCTTCCAGACGGCGGTGGTGCCGCCGAGCTGCACCTCGACGTCGCCGAGGTACTCGACGGCGACCTCGTCCACACCGGGGAGCGTGCGCGCCCGCTCGGCGATCTCCGTGGCCGCCTCCGACGTCAGATCGCTCGGCGGGATGACCACGGCACCCGCCGCCGCGGGCGTGCTCATGCCGAACGCGACGAGCGCGGTCCTCGCGTTGAGGGAGATGAGCAGCGACGCCGCCGCGAAGGCCGTCGCCGCGACGATCGCGATGCCGATGAGCACCGCCTGGCCCGGCCGTCGGAGCACGCTTCTCGCGGCCGCGCGGATGACGATCATGCGGGCACCCCGGCACCGGCCGCGAGCGCCGCGACGTGCTCGAGCACCCGACCGCGGGTGGGCGAGCTCAGGCTGCCGGCCGCCCTGCCGTCCTTGAGCAGCACGACCTCGTCGGTGACGGCCGCGGCCACCGGGTCGTGGGTGACCATCACCACGGTCTGCCCGTATTCGTCGACGCACGCGCGCAGAAGTGCGAGCAGCGAGCTCCCCGACTCGCTGTCGAGGGCGCCCGTCGGCTCGTCGGCGACGATCAGGTCGGGGCGCCCGAGCAGGGCCCTCGCGACGGCGACCCGTTGGCGCTGGCCGCCGGAGAGCTGCGCCGGCAGGTGCCGGAGCCGGTCGGAGATGCCGAGGCGTTCGACGAGCTCAGCCCGCCAGCCGCGCTCGGGGCGACGCCTCGCGAGCGACGCGCCCAGGTCGATGTTCTCGCCCGCGGTGAGGTGCGGGAGCAGGTTGCCGTCTTGAAACACGAAGCCGACCCGGTCGCGCCGCGCCGCCGTCAGGGCCGCGTCGTCGAGCCTCCCGAGGTCGGTATCGCCGAGCAGGATGCGGCCGGTGGTCGGCTGGTCGAGCCCCGCGAGGCAGTGCAGCAGGGTCGACTTGCCAGAACCGGATGCGCCCATGATGGCCGTGAACCGCCTCGCGGGCAGGTCGAGGCTCAGCCCGTCGAGGGCGCGGACGCGGTTGCCGGTGTCGCCGTACTCGCGCACGACGTCGATGGCCCGGGCGGCCAGCGGAACAGGCGGAGCGGAGGGCGGGGAACGGAGGTCGCCGGGGTCTGAAGTCATGCATCCACCCTCTGAGGTGGGCACGGCTGCCCGCGTCGACCGAGGGGACGGTCGTGGCCGGCGCGCTCGTTCCTTCGAACGATTTGCCCGCAAAACGGAGTGTTGCTTGAGGCGCGTCCGCGAGGATGGAGGCGTGACGACAAGCAGCGACGGCGGACGGGGGCGGCTCGGGTCGCTTGCGGCCCGCCTCAAGGCCGCGCCGAAGATCGCCGCGTTCGCAGTGCTCGCGCTGCTGCTCGTGGTGGACTTCGAGCTCGCCGCCCGGCTTGCGGTCGTCCCGGAGACCGGTCCCACCGACGGTCTCATCGCGGGGGCCCTGGCCACCGCGTTCGTCGCCGTCGTGGTGGCTGCACTGGCCCTCGCCCGCGGCCGGCTTCCCGCCGCCTTGGGCGTGGGATCCGCCTTCGCGGTCTCGCTCCTCGGGTCCGGGGTCGCCGCATCCGCCGGCGCCCCCTGGCCTTCGCTGACCGAGTCGGCAGCCCTCGTCGTGCTCACGGTGTTCGGCGTGCGCGCGGCTTCCCTCCGAGGTGCGGTCGCCGTCGGCGTCGGCGCTCTGGTCGTCGCACTCGCCATGACCCTGCTGCGCATCGGCGTCGACGGAACCGCGATCCTCCTCGCCGTCCTCGTCTGGGGGTGCGCCGTCATCGGCGGCGTCGCCGGGCGGTTCGTGCGCCTGCGCCGCGAATCCGCGCTCGAGGCCGCCCGGCGAGCGGAGCGGCTGGAGCTGGCGCGGGAGCTCCACGACGTGGTCGCGCACCAGGTCACGGGAATCGTCGTGCAGGCGCAGGCGGCGCTCGCGGTCGCCCGCGCCGACCCCGAGCGCACCACCGAGGCCCTGGCCGCCATCGAGGCGGCTGGCACCGAGGCGCTCGCCGGCATGCGTCGCATGGTCGGCGCGATCCGCGACGAGCACGGCGATGGGGAGCCCGCTCCCATGACCGTGCCATACGGCCTCGTCGACATCCCGACGCTCGTCGATCGGTTCGACCCAGGCCACGAGCGCACGACCCTGCACCTCGAGGACGCGGATGCTCCCCTGCCGCCCGGCGTCGGCGAGTCCGCGTACCGCGTGGTCAGGGAGGCGCTCACGAACGCGCGCAAGCACGCGCCCGAGGGGACAACCGCCGTGTCGGTGCGCGTGGTCGACGCCGAGCTGCTGCTCGAGATCGAGAACGACGGGGTGCGCGCGGGCAGTCGCGAGGAGGGCGCCGCCGGGTTCGGACTCACGGGCCTGTCCGAGCGGGTCACGGCGCTCGGCGGGGCCATGCGCGCGGGCGCCGACACTCCTGACACGTGGACGGTCTCGGTCACCCTGCCCCTGGAGCCGCAGCAATGATCACCGTCGTCCTCGCCGACGACCAGGAGATGGTGCGCGCGGGTTTCCGCATGATCCTCGAGGCGGAGGGTGACATCCGCGTGGTCGGCGTCGCCGGTTCGGGTGACGAGGCGGTCGCCACAGCCACGCGGCTGCTGCCTGACGTCGTGCTCATGGACATCCGCATGCCCGGGATGAACGGGCTCGACGCCACACGGATCATCACCGCCCGGCCGGACGCGCCGCGAGTGGTCATCGTCACGACCTTCGACACCGACGAGTACCTGCGCTCGGCGCTGCAGGCCGGCGCATCCGGGTTCATGCTCAAGGATGCGGGGCCCCGGCTGCTCGTCGAAGCGGTTCGCGCCGCGGCAGATGGGGACGCGCTCGTCTCGCCCTCGATCACGGTGCGGCTGCTTGGCGAACTCGCCGGGAGTGCCGCCAGACGGCTTCCATCCGATGCTGAGCACGAGCTGTCCGACCGCGAGGTGGAGATCGCGGCCGCGATCGCGCGCGGCGGCACCAACGAGGAGATCGCTGCTGACCTCTTCGTCTCGGTCTCGACCGTGAAGACCCACGCGCGCAACATCAGCGTGAAGCTCGGCGCCCGCAACCGCGTCGAGATCGCGGCGTGGGCGTGGCGGATGGACCTCGTCAGGTGACCCACCGGTGACAGCGTCGCTCCGCTCTCCGGATGGAGAACTCACCTCGTTGCGGGAAGTTTCCCCGAACGAAGCGAACTTGCCATCCCGAGACCACCGTCGGCGACCGCGGACTGCGGTCAGGAGATCGCTCCCGTTTCGGGATGGGTTCCGCGCTTCGGGATGGCTTGCAACCCATCCCGAAGCGCGGAACCCATCTCGAGATTCGCCCGGAGTCAGCGGCCGGTGAGGCGGTCGAGCACGTGGCGCAGCAGCGGCCACTCCGCGGTGCCGCGGAGGTAGGCGGCGGATGCGCGCAGCATGGGCGGGTGCTGCATCCGCACGATGCGCACGTTGTCGCGCGGCTCGCGGGTGAGGGGCAGCATCCCGACCCCGAACTCGGCCGCGATGAGGTCCTCGACCAGCGCGAGGTCGTCGGACTGATGAGTGACGTTCGGCTCGTAGTCGGCGAGCGAGGCGAGCACGCCGATGGCGATCTCGTCGGCGTTGTTCCTGGAGTTGCCGATCCACTCGCGCTCGCGCAACGCGAGCATGAGGTCGCGGTTCGGCAGAGGCTCGAGGCCGCCGCCGGGGAGGGCCGCCGCGACGCTGTCCGGAACGCCGATCCCCCACTCCCCTTCCCACAGGCGCACGCTCTCGTAGCCGGGCGGGATGCGCAGGGGTGCAAGCGTGTAGTCGTAGACCAGGGCGAGGTCGATGCGCCCGGCGTCGACGAGCGCGAGTGCCTCGTCCGGCTCCTGCTCCTCGAGCACCAGCCGCACGCCAGGGTGCGAGTCGGCGAGCTCGCGCATGATCGGGAACAGCGCGCGGGCCGCGGTCGCGAAGCCAGCGACGCGGAGGGTTCCCTGCGGTTCCGCGTCCGGGTCGAAGTCGCGTCTCGCCTCGTCGAGGCTCGCGAGGATCCCGGATGCGCGTGCGGCGAGCCGCGAGCCGGCGGCGGTCAGCCGCACCCCACGCCCCACCCGCTCGAGGAGGTGCGCGCCCAGTTCCTGCTGGAGGAGCGCGAGTTGCTGCGAGACGACAGAGGTCGTCGTGAGGTGCTGATCGGCGACGGCGCGCATGGAGCCGAGACGCTCGAGGTCGACGAGGTACTCGAGCCGTCGCGTCTCCATGTGGACTCCCGCCGATCATCCGGACCGCGGGCCAGGCGCCCACGGAGCCATTGTGCGCGAACCGCGAACGATGCGTTCGTATTTCTCGCGTGGACACGGATGCACGGGCGCGCCATCCTGGGTCCATGACCGCGTCCACGTCTCCGCCAGCTCCACGCGGAAGTGCCCGTTCCGGCACCCTCATGACGATCAGCGCCATGCTGTTCGTGCAGCTCGGCCTGGCGCTCAGCACCGGTCTCTTCGAGCAGCTCGGGCCGCTCGGCACCGGTTGGATCCGCCTCGTGTTCGCGGCGGCACTCGTGCTGGTGATCGTGCGGCCGCGACGCGCGTGGTTCACGCGCAGCAGCTTCCTCGCGTGCGTCGTGCTCGGCGCGGCGACCTCGGGGATGACGCTGCTCTTCACGCTCGCGATCGACCGCATCCCGCTCGGCACTGCCGCTGCCCTCGAATTCCTAGGCCCCCTCGCGGTCGCCGTGCTGCGCAGTCGGGGCCGGGCGCTCCTGTGGCCGCTGATCGCCGCCGTCGGTGTCGTGCTGCTGACGGAGCCGTGGACCGGGAACATCGACCCGATCGGCGTGCTGTATGCGCTCGCGGCCGCCGCGTGCTGGGCCGTCTACATCCTGTGCACGCAGCGCGTGGGCGACGAGCTCAGCGGGGTACGCGGCCTGGCCGTCTCCATTCCTGTCGCGGCCGTCATCGCGAGCATCATCGCGGCGCCGAGCACCATCCCGCTGCTCACGTGGGAGGCGGCCCTCGCCGGCCTCGGCTTGGCCGCGCTCCTGCCGACCGTGCCGTTCATGCTCGAGATCCAGGCGCTGCGGCGCATCACCGCCGCCGCCTACGGCACCCTCACGAGCCTCGAGCCCGCGGTCGCGCTCGTCATCGGCTTGCTGCTGCTGCATCAGGTGCCCGGGTTGCTGCCGGTCGTCGGCCTCGTGCTGGTCATCGTCGCTGGCATCGGCGTCGAGCGCTCGGCAGGGCGAGCCACCTCCGCGACCGTGGCGGCCGCGCCTCCAGCCTCCGGCTCGACACCCCGCGCGCTGAGTCAGGAGGCGGCGAGCTCAGACGCCGGTGAGGCGCCCCTTGAGCGCGGCGAGCTCCGCACCGGTGAGCCCGCCTGACTGCAGGTACGCCGCCGAACCGCCCTGCGCATCCACCCACTCGAGCGCGTGCTCGATCGCGGCTGGGGGCGTCGCGGCGACGAGGTCTTTGATCTGGTCGGTGAGCGGCAGGCCGTACTGCGCGACCATGCCGTACATGCGCTCGGCCCACTCCCCTGAGAGGTTGGCTTCGGAGGACGCGTAGTCGGCGATGATCGCCGACCGCTCGACCCCGACCGCCTCGAGCACGAGCGCCGAGCCGACGCCAGTGCGGTCCTTGCCGGCCGTGCAGTGGACGACCACGGCGCTCGGCGGGGTGACGGTCGCGGATGCGACGAGTCGCGCGAGCTCGGCGAACGTGGTCGCG
Organism: Pseudoclavibacter sp. RFBA6; assembly: GCF_002931575.1. Classification (NCBI taxonomy): domain Bacteria; kingdom Bacillati; phylum Actinomycetota; class Actinomycetes; order Micrococcales; family Microbacteriaceae; genus Pseudoclavibacter; species Pseudoclavibacter sp. RFBA6. The sequence continues at coordinate 258,163 of NZ_PSUA01000015.1, forward strand.
CTGTGCTCGAGCATCTCCACGTAGAGGGCGCCCAGGGTCGGGATCTGCGCGAGCACCGCATCCATCGCCTTCGCCTGCTCGGCGGGGTCGCCGCCACGCGCAGCCGACTGCAGCCCCTGCTGGACGAGGCCGGTGACGGCACCCTCGAGCAGGGGAAGCTCCACGACCTGGAACGGCCGACTCACGGGCAGGCGGTCTGGCGCCATCTGCCGCTCGGCGGGTGTGCGGAAGTCGACGATCGTGCCGATGTCGCTCGCCGCGAGCTCCTCAAGCCCCTTCGGGGTGAGCGAGCTCAGCGCATCCGATCTGTAGAAGATACCAGGCGCGGTCACACCGCCGGATGTGACCGGCATGCCACCGGTGTCGCGGAAGTTGAAGGTGCCCTCGAGGGAAGTCGCCGTCGTCATGCGATCACCCTAGACGCGGGCACCGACATTCGAGCGAGGCGGGTCAGACCAACCCCCTGGCTTCGGCGGCCCCTCGGACACCTCAACCGGGTGCATCGGCACGAGAGACCCACCGTCACCGGGCCGGGAGGCTGCGTCTCTCGTGTGGATACACCGGGCTCGCGACCACCCCGACCCGGTACGACCGGCGTCGCGGGGCGTAAGACCGTGTCGGGGGGCGGACGCAGGTTTGTGGGGCGCATGGTAGCGCGTGGCACCGACCTCGTCCATCGTCCGGTCGAGCGCTTGACACGGTCGCCGACTGGTGTCACTCTCTACGAAAGGAAACCGGTTTTCTAAACGTTTTCGAAGACTAGCGAGAGGGCCCCAATGGCGAGGATCCAATCAGTGGCTGCTGACCACTACCGAGTACCCCTGCCCGTGAAGCTGACCGACAGCATGCACGGCGACATGGACGACTTCGAGCTCATCACCGTGCGAATCCGCGACGAGGACGGGATCGAGGGCCTCGGTTACACGTACACGGTCAACGCGGGAGGGCGGGCCGTGGCTGTCATGATCAACGACTACATGGCAGATGCGATCGTCGGCGAAGAGGCCAACCGCATCGAGCAGCTGTGGGAGAAGCTCTGGTGGCAGCTCCACTACGCGGGGCGCGGTGGCCATCAGACCTCGGCTATCTCGGCGATCGACATCGCGCTCTGGGACCTCCTCGGTCGACGGGTCAAAGAACCTCTCTGGAAGATCTTCGGTGGCTACGACCCGAAGGTTCCCGTCTACGCAGGTGGCATCGATCTGCAGTTCAGTCTCGACCAGCTGCTCGACCAGGCCGACGGGTTCCAGGAGGCCGGCTTCCGAGCCATCAAGATGAAGGTCGGTCGCGACAGCATGCGCGACGACATCGATCGAGTCGCAGCGATGAGGACGCACCTGGGCGACAGCTTCCCGCTCATGGTCGACGCCAACATGCGATGGAGCGCGGACCAGGCCATCGCAGCGGCGCGTGAGCTCCGCGAGTACAACCTCGTCTGGCTGGAAGAGCCCACGATCCCGGATGACCTTCCCGGCCATCAGCGGATCCTCCGCGAAGGAGGCATCCCCATCGCCGGAGGGGAAAACCTCCACACGCTCCACGAGTTCCGAGCTGCCATCACCTCGGAGGCGCTCAGCTACCCCGAACCGGATGTGACGAACTGCGGCGGGTACACGGTCTTCCGCAAGATCGCCTCGCTCGCGGAGGCGCACAACCTGCCCGTGACGAGCCACGGCGTGCATGACCTCACCGTGCACGCCCTCGCCGCCGCCCCCAACCGCACCTATATGGAAGCTCACGGCTTCAGCCTCGAGGCCTACATGACGGACCCCATGCCCATCGTCGACGGGCATGTCACAGCCCCCAGCACTCCCGGCCACGGAATCGACCTCGACTTCGCGGCCCTCGAACCCCACCGCGCCTGATCGCGCGCCCCAGAACACAACAAGGAGCATCATGAAACAACGACGTTTTATCTTCCTCGCCGCGGCTGCCGCCACAGCCCTCAGCCTCACCGCCTGCACGGCGCCGTTGGAGAACGGCGCGGGCGCGAGCGGCGCACCGGCGGCGACCGGAGCCACGCAGGTCGTCGAGTCCCAGTCAGCGGAGACCTGCGTGAACGACACCCCGAGCGACATGGAGATGTCGGAGATGGTCATCGGATTCTCCCAGTCGGAGAACGAGCAGAACCCGTTCCGAGCCGTCGAGACTGAGTCTGTCCGCCAATCCGTGGAGGGCGCGGGTGCGGAGTTCGTCTACACCAACGCCAACAGCGACCAGGCGAAGCAGCTGACCGACATCCAGTCGATGATCAACCAGGGTGTGGATGCGCTCATCGTGGCCCCCATCAGCTCGACCGGCCTGCAGGGTGCCTTCGCGGACGCTCAGGCGCAGGGCATCCCCGTTGTCACCATCGACCGGCAGTCGGAGGGCACGCCGTGCGACGACTACCTGACGTTCCTTGGCTCGGACTTCTACGAGCAGGGGGTGCGAGCCGCACAGGCCGTCGTCGAGGCGACCGGCGGGGAGGGCAAGATCGCGGAAATTCAGGGTGCCCCCGGGAGCGACGTCGCGACGCTGCGCACGGAGGGTTTCGCCGAAGAGATCGCGAAGCACGAGGGCCTTGAGATCGTCGCGCAGCAGACCGGCAACTGGTCGACGAGCGAGGCCCAGGAGGTGCTGAGCCAGATCGTCTCCGCCAACTCGGACATCACCGCCGTCTACACGCACAGCGACACGATGGCCCTTGGTGCGGTGACCGCGCTCACGAACTTCGGCAAGGATCCGGGCGCTGATGTCTCGATCGTGTCCATCGACGGCACGGCCGACGCCGTCACCGAGATCGCGAACGGCAACATCTACGCCGTCGTCGAGACCAATCCCCGCTTCGGCCCGGCCGCCGTCGACGCCCTCACCTCGTGGTTCGCGGGCGAGCCCGTGTCGCAGGAGATCATCATGAAGGACGCCCTGTACACGAGCGAGAACGCGCAGGAGGCACTCGACTCCGGCGCGGCCTACTGAGCCGGCTGCGGCCGACGAACCTCGATTGGCAGTCATGGCTGACACATCACTCGTGCTGCAGGCACGCGGAATCACCAAGACCTTCGGCGCCGTGCGCGCACTCACGGACGTCTCTCTGAACCTCTACGCAGGGGAAGTGCATGGGCTCAACGGCGAGAACGGCGCCGGGAAGTCGACGCTCATCAAGATCATCACTGGCTTCCACAAGCCGGACGAGGGCGAGCTCCTGCTACAGGGCGAGAACGTGAGCTTCGCCCGACCCCTCGACTCGCAGAACGCCGGCATCGCGACGGTCTACCAGGAGGTCAATCTCATCCCGGAGCGAACGGTCGCGGAGAACATCCTCCTCGGCAGGGAGCCCCGGGTGGCCGGGATCCTGAACAAGCGGGCGGCCCTCACGCAGGTGCAGGAGATCCTCGATCGATACGCATTGCGTCTCGACCCGAAGTCGAAGGTCTCCGAGCTCGGACTCGGGATGCAGCAGATGGTTGCGATCGTCCGCTCGGTGGCGTTCGAGGCGAAGGTCGTCATTCTCGACGAGCCGACCTCCGCGCTCAACGGCTACGAGATCGAGACGCTGTTCTCCGTCATTCGGCAGCTGCGCGACGAGGGTACCGCCATCCTCTTCGTCAGCCACCGCATGTCAGAGCTGTACGAACTGTGCGACCGCTTCACGGTGCTGCGAGACGGTGCGTTCGTGACCGAGAGCACTCCGTCGAAGCTGCCGCGGCCGGCACTCGTGAAGGCGATGCTTGGCGGCGTCGACCTCGAAGAGGGGGTGCTCGACCGCGATGCCGCGCAGCAGCGCATCGACGCGATCTCCACCCATGACGTCGGGCTGTCGGTGCGGAATCTCAATTGGAGCACTCGCGTCCGCGACGTGTCGTTCGACGTCCGCAAGGGCGAGATCGTTGGCCTCCTCGGTCTGCTCGGTGCGGGTCGCACGGAGACGTGCAAGGCCATCTTCGGTGCCGTCAAGCCCGACTCCGGAACCGTGATCGTGGACGGCGCTCCCCTCAGAAAGGCCACCCCGTCTGGTTCGCTCGCCGCTGGCATCGCTTACCTCTCCGAGGACCGCCGCACCGAGGGGATCTTCCCGGGCCTCAGCATCAGGGAGAACATGACCGCCGCCATCCTGACCCGTATCTCGAAGCTCGGCTTCGTGAGTCGAGCCGCGCAGAACGACGTCTTCCGGGAGTTCTCCGATGAGCTCCGGATCAAGGCGGCCGCACCCGACCAGGCGATCAACGAGCTCTCCGGAGGCAACCAGCAGAAGGTGCTGCTCGGACGCTGGCTCTCCCTCGGCCCGAAGGTCATCCTGCTCGACGACCCGACCCGCGGCATCGACATCGGAGCGAAAGCCGAAGTGCACCGCGTCATCCGGGAGCTCGCGAAGAAGGACATCGCCGTCGTCGTCACCTCGAGCGAGACCGAGGAGCTCCTCGCGCTCTGCGACCGCCTGGTCGTCCTCAGCGAGGGTGCCGTGACGGGCGAGGTCTTCCCACACGAGGTCGACTACGACTCCGTCATCTCGCTGCTGTCGGGTCAGAGCGCAGCGACTCACACGATGGAGGAAACAGCATGAGCACGCAAACTTCTGCAGCTGGCACCACCGGCCTCGTCCGTGGACCGACACCGGGCAAGACCCTTGCGACGTGGGCGAGCAAGTACTCCGTCTACGCGGCGCTCGTGCTCCTGTTCGTGTTCAACCTGGTCGCGACCGAGGGTTTCGCGAGCGCCTTCACCTTCCAGAACCTGCTCTTCTCGGCGGCACCGATCATCATGATCGCGGTCGGCCAGACCCTCGCCATCGGGACGGGCGGCATCGACCTGTCTGTGGGATCGGTGATGGCGCTCGCCTCCGCGACCGTCGCGCTCTACCTGGGCTACGGCGAGGTCGCGGCGATCCTCATCACGATCGCCGCTGCGGCACTCATCGGGCTCTTCAACGGCTCGCTCATCGCCTTCGCCCGCATCAACCCGCTCATCACGGGTCTCGGTCTCCTCGTGGCGGTCCGAGGATTTGCTCAGGCGGTTTCGGGAGGTTCGCGGAGCACGATTCCCGCCGGCGGTGTCTTCACCTGGATCGGCAATGCCACATTCCTCGGGATCCCCGTCGTCGCCCTCTTCGCGCTCGCCGTCGCGGGAGCGATCGCGATCGTCGTCCGCTCGACAGCATTCGGGCGGTACGCACTGTTCACCGGGTCGAACCGCAGCGCCGCCTACCTCGCCGGGACGCCGCGCAACGCGACGCTGCTCACCATCTACACGATAAGCGCCGCTCTGGCCGGGATCGCAGGCCTCATGGTCTCGGCTCGTATCGGCGCCTCCGACCCGAGCTTCATCGGCCTCAACTTCGAGCTGACGGCCATCGCGGCAGTCGTCATCGGCGGCACCCCGCTCGTCGGAGGCCGAATCTCCGTGCCGGGCACCGTCGCAGCGGCCATCTTCCTCCAGCTGATCGACACCACGTTCGTCATGCGGGGCATCGACTTCGCATTCGCGCAGGTCCTCAAAGCGGTCCTCATCATCGCCGCGCTCTACCTGCAGCAGTCGAGAAAGGACACCAGGTGACCACCCCAGCCACACCGACGGCCGCCATCCCGCGCCCAACCGCCCAGCGCCGCAACCGGGTGCTCGAGCTCACCCAATCCCACGGCGTGATCGGGGCGGTGCTGCTCCTCTGCATCGTCGCAGCCATCGCGTTCCCCTCGTTCGCAACTCCCGCCAATCTGTCGGCCATCGCCACAGCGGCCTGCTTCATCGGACTCATCACCATCGGGCAGAGCCTTGTGCTCATCTCCGGCGGCATCGACCTCTCGGTCGGCTCCATGGTGGGGCTGGCGACTGTCATCGCCGCCCTGGCGGCACCGTACGGGTGGATGGCTGCGCTCCTGGCTCCCATCCTGGTCGGTGCGGTCGGCGGCCTGCTCAATGGCCTGCTCATCGGCAAGGCGAGAATGGCGCCCTTCATCGTCACGCTCTCTGCCCTGCTCGCGTTCAAGGGCATCGCGGTCGCACTTGCATCGTCGAGCATCGTGATCGACGCCGACAGTGCGTTCAGCGCCATCGGCAACGGATCCTTCCTCGGCATCAGCAACCTGATCTGGGTGCTGCTCGCGGCCTTCGCGATCGCCGGCCTCATGCTCAACCGGACGGCGTTCGGCTCCGATCTCTTTGCGCTCGGCGGCAACGAGGACGCAGCGCGCATGATGGGCAGCAACACGAGCCGCGTGAAGGTCGCTGTCTACGTCATCAGCGGGTCGCTCGCGGGTCTCGCCGGAGCTCTCCTGGCTTCGCGCCTCTCTTCCGGCGTCTCGACACTCGGAACCGGGTACGAGCTCACATCCATTGCCGCAGCCGTCATCGGTGGCGTGCTCCTCACCGGCGGCGTCGGGACGATGCTCGGCGCGCTCTTCGGAGTGCTGCTCATCGGCATCATCCAGAACATCATCAACCAGGTCGGCACCCTCAACGCCTACTACCAGGACCTCGTCACGGGCCTCTTCCTCGTCCTCGCCGTGGTCGTCCAGGGCGTCCTCTCGAACCGCCGAAGGCAATGACGGCCCGCCCAGGCTCCACTCCAGTTCCACCCCCACCTATCCCACAACGAAGGAGAACTCCCTTGGGAACCCTCGACAGCAAGATCGCACTCATCACCGGAGCAGCCTCAGGCATGGGCCGCGCCATGGCACTCGGATACGCGCAGGAAGGCGCCCACGTGGTCATCGCCGACCTCAATCTCGACGGCGCCAACACCGTCGTCGACGAGATCCGAGCGGCGGGTGGCTCCGCATCCGCGAAGTCGCTCAACGTGAGCAGCACGGAGGAATCGAAGCGGGTCGTCGACGAGATCGTCGCCGAGCACGGAAGCCTCGACATCCTCGTCAACAACGCGGGGGTTGGTCTCATCAAGCCCCTCGACGAGATGACCCCGGATGAGTGGGACCGGATCTTCAACGTCAACGTCAAGGGGCTCATGTTCCTGACGCAGGCCGCCTGCGTGCCGATGCGTGATCAGAACAGCGGCAAGATCATCAACATGGCCTCCATCGCGGGACGCCGCGGCGAAGCCCTGGTCTCGGCCTACTGCGCCTCGAAGGCGGCCGTCATCTCCATCACCCAGTCCGTCGCCCTCGCCATGGCCCCGTACGGCGTGAACGTCAACGCCATGGCCCCCGGCATCGTCGACACGCCCTACTGGAAGCAGGTCGACAAGCAGTTCGGCGATCTCACCGGCAAGGCGGAGGGTGAGACGTTCAAGGAGAAGTCCGCAGACGTGCCACTCGGCCGCACCTCCGTGCCGGAAGACATCGTGCCCCTCGCCATCTTCCTCGCCGGCCCGGGATCCAACTACATCACCGCCCAGACGTACAACGTCGAGGGCGGGATGGTGATGAGCTGAAAGGCACCCCATGACCTACGACATCTTCGCAACCGGCTCACTTCTCGGAGCGCAGCCCGCAATGCGCATCGGCGCGGACTGGGTGCACACCGACAGCACCAGCACGGTCGACAATCCATCGACAGGCGAGGTCATCGCTCGCGTCCCGGTCGGCGAGAACGGGCATATCGATGCCGCGCTGGGACAGGCGAGCGTCGCGCAGCGCGTGTGGGCCAAGCGCTCCTACGTGGACCGCGCATCCGTGCTCGAGGAAGTGGTGAGGCAGGTGGATGCGCACGCCGAGGAACTCGCGCAGATCGTCGTCGCCGAACAGGGCAAGACCATCGTCGAGGCCCGTGGCGAGATCGAGGGAGTGAAGGGGTTCCTCGGCTACGCGATCAGCCAGAAGTACCGGAACATCGGCGAACTCGCTGCCCCGTCGAACCGCGACCAGCAGCTCGTGATCCGGGAGGAACCCGTCGGTGTGGTCGCGGCGATCATCCCGTGGAACTTCCCGGCGGCGATCTTCTCCAGGAAGGTGGCGCCCGCCCTCATGGCAGGCAACGCCATCATCGTGAAGCCCAGCGGAGTCACCCCGTTGTCGTCACTCGCACTCGCCCGCGTCTTCGAACGCGCCGGGGTGCCTGACGGACTCGTCAACGTCATCACGGGGCCAGGCCGCACACTCGGCGCGGCGCTCGTCGAGCATCCGCTCGTCAGCATGGTGACCGTCACCGGGTCGACGAGGGCTGGGCAGGAGATCCTGTCCGCCGCGGCGAAGAAGGTCATCCCCGTCTCCCTCGAGCTCGGGGGCAAGGCTCCCGTGATCGTCTTCGACGACGCAGATCTCGACCTCGCCGTCGACCACGCTTTCGAGGCGCGCTTCATGAACTGCGGCCAGGTGTGCACCTGCAACGAGCGTACGTACGTGCAGCGCGGCGTCTACGACGAGTTCGTCGCTCGATTCCTCGAGCGGACGCGCGATCTCGTCGTCGGCGATCCGACGGATGAGGCGACCCAGATGGGGCCGAAGGTCTCTCAGGAGGAGTGGCAGAAGGTGAAAGAGCACGTCGACCGCGCTGTAGCGGCAGGTGCGACGCTCGAGTTCGGCGGTGGCGCACCCGCCGGCATGGAGGACAGCCCTGGCTACTGGTTCGCCCCAACGGTGCTCACCAACGTCACGAACGACATGGACATCGTCCAGCAGGAGGTGTTCGGTCCGGTCCTGCCGATCATCGTCTTCGACGAGTACGAGGAGGTCATCGAGTGGGCGAATTCAACCGTGTACGGCCTCACCTCTCACGTCTACACGACTGACATCCGCACAGCGATGTCCGCGACCGACGACCTGGAGTTCGGCGAGGTCTATATCAACCGGATCGGCCCGGAAGAAGTCCAGGGGTTCCACGCGGGCTGGAAGATGTCCGGTCTCGGCGGAGACGACGGCATTCACGGGTTCGAGCGGTACACCCGTCGCAAGACGATCTACACGGAGTACGCCAGAAGGGCCGGATAGCCTGGGGGGCGAGGGCCGGCGCCGCGAGCGTCGGGCCTCGCACCGCTCAGCACGCACGAGTCCCGACACACCGCGAAAGCCGGCCGCACCATGAACGCCACCCCCCAGCCGATGCGCGCTCGCCTCATCGACGTCGCCAACGCGGCTGGCGTCACGAAGTCGGTGGTCTCCCGGGCGCTCAACGGTGACACGACGCTGAGCATCAGGGACGAGACGCGGGCGCGGATCCTCGAGACCGCGCTCGCGCTGAACTATGAGCCGCACGCGGGCGCGCGGGCGCTCGCCGGTGCCCGCACACGCTCCATCGCACTGCTGGTTCCCGATCTCACCAACGCCGTGTATGCGCGGATCGCGCGAGGAACGTACCTCCGTGCCAGGGAGCGGGGCTTCGTCGTGCTGCTGGCCGAGGACGCGGAGTGGTCCGAGACGCAGTCGGACTACACCGACCTCGTCAGCGCCGGGCGCGTGGAGGGCCTCCTCATCGCGTCGGCAAGGGAGAAGCACCCTCTTCTCAAGGATGGGCGGCTCGACAACGTGCCGCACGTCTTCGTGAACCGGACCGTGACGGGGTCCAACAGGAACGTGGGGGTCGACATGGCGAATGCCAGCAAGACGGCACTCGACTACCTGTATGCCCTTGGCCATCGCACTCTCGGGCACATCTCGGGACCTGGGGATGTCTCCCCAGCGCGAGAACGAGAACGGGGCTTTGTCCTCGAAGCCGTCGCACTCGGGATCACACGGCCATGCGTCGTGCACGAGCCGTACACGGAGGCGGGCGGGTATGTCGCCACGCAGCGCATTCTCGACACGGATCCGGGAGTGACGGCCATCTACGCGGGCACGCTGCCCCAGTCGATCGGAGCGCTGAAAGCCCTCCATGACCTGGGCAAGCGGGTTCCAGAGGACGTCTCGCTGCTCTCCTACGACGACATGCCGGTTGCCGCGTATCTGCAGCCATCGCTGACGACCATGGCCCTTCCCCTGCAGGAGCTGGGGACTGCGGCGACGGATGCACTCCTCGATCAGCTCAGTGGCATCGCCCCGAAGGATGTGGTCCTGACGAAGCAGGCGGAGGTCATCGAGCGCGACTCGACAGCACCGCCTCGCCAGTGATCGTCTGTGGATGCGCCCAGGCGCGAGCGCAAGGACGTCAGCGACGGCGGCGGCGCGTGCCGAGCAGGGCCCCGATGACGGAGACCAGCAGCCCCGTCGCCCCGGTGATGAGGCCGACGATGGTGAGGAAGCCCGCGCCGATGTTGGCGTCGAGGGCGGTCGGGTCGGTGATGAGGTGCGCTCCCGCGAGCGCGAGGAATCCGACGGCGAGCAGGACGGTTCCGAGGGTCTGCAATTGGGTTCTCGCTTTCGTCGCGGCGATCGGGGGTCACTCCACCCAACAGCACCTGGATGCACCGAAACCGACAGTCGCTGCGGCGCGGCGGCTGTCTTCGGGCAGCGCAGCCAGCTCACCGGCCTCTACTTCGTTGAAGTCGCTGTCGCCTCGTCGCTTTCGGCATCGTCGGCTGGCGGCAGCAGCACGATCTTGCCGACGAGCATCTTGCTGAGGAACGCCTTCTGGGCTGCTTCGATGTCTGCCACGTCGTAGGTGGCGGACACGATGGGGCGGATCTCGTCGCGTTCGATGTAGCCGATGAGGTTCTCGAAGACCTCGTCCTCCTGGAACGTGCAGCCCAGGAGGCGCAGGTCGTTGAGGTAGATCGTGCGCAGGTCGAGCTCGACGATCGGCCCGCCGATCGCCCCGGCCACGGCATACGCCCCTCCTCGCCGGAGCACGGCGAGCAGATCTCGCATCTGCTCGCCGCCGACGAGATCCAGGACCACGTCGACCGACTGCTCCCCCAGGGCGGCGACGATGTCCGTTCCCCGGTCGAGCACCTCATCGGCCCCTGCCTCCCGCACGGCGTCCCATTTCGACGTGGATGCGATGGCGATGACGTGCGCGCCTCGCCGCTTGGCGAGCTGCACGGCAGCGAGCCCTACGCCGCCGGATGCGCCTGCGATGACCACGCGGTCGGCGCCGACGTCGGCTCGGTGGAGCATGTTCTCCGCGGTCGAGTAGGCGCACGGGATGCTCGCGAGCGCCGCGTCCGACCAGTCGCTGTCGATCCGGTACGACTCCGCGGCCGGCGCGACGAGGAACTGTGCGAAGCCGCCGTCGCATTCGCTGCCGAGCGTCCAGCACTCGTACGGGCGGTTCTCGACGTAGCTGCGGAGCATGTTGCGCACGAGGACGCGCTCGCCCACGCGGGTGGTATCCGCCCGCTCGCCGACGGCGACGATCACGCCGCACGCATCCGCGCCCTGGATGCGCGGGAACCCGAGCGCACTCCCAGACCAGGCCGCGTCCTCGTCCGTGAGGTCAGCGAAGCCCGTGCTGCCTCCGGATTCCGTGCCGGTGGTCACCGTCTTCGAGTACCAGCCGATACGGCTGTTGATGTCGGTGTTGTTGACCGCGGAGGCAAGTACCCGGATGAGCACCTCGTCCGGGCCGGGCGTTGGCACTGGGTAGTCGGTGCGCACTTCGAGCTTGTCGAAGCCGCCGTGGCCGGTGAGCACTGCGGCCGTCATGGTCTTTGGGATCTTCGCGTGAGAGACGGTCAAGATGAGCTCCTCGTTGAGCGAGTGAATTGTGTCGGATAGGTGGGCAGGGCGCGGCCGGGCAGGCTCAGGCCCGTGCTTGGTTAGGCTCCGCCTTGATGTCGCGTGCAACCTTCAGGCCACTCTCGATAGCCCCGTCGAAGAAGCCGGCCCAGAGGTTCGCCCAATCGGAGCTCGCGAAGTGCAGCGCGCCCTCTGAGCGCTGCAGCTCGGCCTGACTTGCCGTGTACTCGCCGGGCCGCTGGATGAGCCACGTCTCGCGGGCGAGCGGGTCCTCCATCCAGTTGTGGGCCGCGAGCTCAAGCACCTCGAGGTCGTCGCGCCAGGTCTTGAGCGCGTCACTCACTGCCTCGATCGACGTGATGTCGAGCCGCGACCCGGACGCTCCGAACGCGACGAGCACGGCGTCCTCCGCTCCGACGAACTCCGTGCGCACAACGGAGAGCGGATGCGCCTGGCTCGAGTACGCGAAGAACGGCTTGATGGGCCCCTTGACGCGGATCCAGAGCTTGAGGCCCTGCGAGGCGGTGCCGGCGCGGCTCGCCCGCAGCTTCTCCTCGCTGAGCGCCGGTTCGACGGGGAGCTCGTGCAGGACGTTGAGGGGAACGGTAACGACGACTCGGCGCGCGCGGATCACGGCCCCGTCGCTCGTCGTGACGTCGGCACCGGTCGAGTCGTGGCGGATGCCCGTGACGGCGGTGTTGAGACGGACCTCGCCGGCGAAGTCGGCGCGGATGGCGTTGGGGAGCTGGTCGTTGCCGTCCTCCAGCCGGTAGATGGCGCTGGCCTCGTGCATGAGGTGCCACTTGCCGCCCGTGGCTGCTGTCCACCGCACCGCGGCCGAGTAACTGACCTCGTCGAGCGGGGCGTTGGTGTGCCCGACCCAGGCCGCCTCGTTTGCGTTGCGGGTCTCCTCGTCGAGGTCGAGGGCGTCCAGGGCCTGCTGCAGCGTCAGCTTGTCGGCCGCCTTGAACTCGTCGCTCGTCGCGACCTGGTCGGGGCGCGGCAGGATCTGGTTGCTCGTGCCGACGAGGCGTTCCATGCCGTCGTCGATGACCTCCATGAATCCGGCGAGGTCTCCCTTTCGCACCTGGTCGCCGGCGAGCCAGTACGTCTCCTCGGATCGCGGCCCTCGTCCTATCCGGAGCCCATACCTGGCGACCTCCGCCCAGACGTGCGGCTGCACCCAGTGCATCCAGTTCCCGCCGAGCTCAAGGTGCTGACCGAGACGGTCGTCAGTCCAGAGGCGCCCGCCGATGCGGTCCCGCGCCTCGACGACGAGCACGCGTCGCGAGTCGCCCTGCAGCTCCCTCGCCGCGGTCAGCCCCGCGAGCCCTGCTCCGACGATGAGCACGTCGACCTGCTCGGTCGTTCCGTTGTGTTCTGCCATGTGATCTTCCTCTTTCACAAAATCTGGACGGGAGCGCAGGCCGGATCGGGCTCAACGCGCCTTCTTCTGGGCCGCGTGCTTCTCGACTTCGGCCGGGGTCGGCAGCAGCATGGTCGCCGTGTCGATGCGCTCGTTGGTGTCCTGCCCGCGCACCAGCTCGCGGGCCTCCTCGATATCCGTGACGACGGGGACGGAACCCAGCAGCGGGCGAGACCCCGTCTCCCGCATCCGGGTGATCGCGAAGAGCGCGACCGCCGAGAAGAACATGACGTAGAAGGCTGGCGCGTACGTGTTCCCGGTCGTCTGCACGAGCACCTGACTCACGAGCGGCGTCGTGCCGCCGAAGATCGAGATCGCGATGTTGTGCGTGAACCCGACGCCGCCGTAGCGCGATGCCGTGGGAAACAGCTCCGACATGAACGCGCCGGTCAGGGAGAGGAAGAAGGCGCTCGGCATCATGATCAGGATGAGCGCGCAGTACAGCGCCCAGATCTCCCCGAACTGCATGAGCCAGAACGCGGGAAGCAGCAGCACGAGGTTGCCGATTGTAGCCATCGTGTAGATCGGCTTGCGACCGATGCGGTCGGACCAGCGCCCCACGAACGGGATCAGGACCGCCTGCATCAGGATGATCACGACGGCGGCGGATGCGACGTGCACCGCGGTCATGCCGATCTGCGTCTCCATGTAGGTGGGCATGTAGCTCGTCAGCATGTAGCTCGAGGTGCCGTCGGCGGCGATCACCGCGATGCCGATGAGGATCTGTGGCCAGTACAGGCGCAGGATGTTGCCGAGGTTCTGGCGCACGAAGAGCGGGTTGACGTCCTCTGCCGACGCTTCCCTGGCGGCCTCGAAGCTCGGCGACTCTGAGATCTGCTTCCGCAGCGAGATCGCGACGAGCCCGAGCGGGAGAGCGATGAGGAACGGGATGCGCCACCCGCCCTCCAGCATGGCGTTCTCGCCCCAGGCCGACGTGGTGATCCAGGTCGTGAGCGCCACGGTGCCGGCGCCCGCCGCGAAGCCGAGCTGCGACCCGGAGTTGAGGAGCGATGTCCAGAGGCCGCGGCTCCGGTCCGGGGAGAATTCGGCGACGTACGTTGAGGCCCCGGAGTACTCGCCTCCCGTGGAGAAGCCCTGCAGCATCTTGAGGAGGTACAGCGGGACGATGACCCAGAGCCCCACTTCTCCAGCGGTGGGCAGCAGACCGATGCCCGTCGTTGCCGCGGCCATGAGTGCCATCGTGAAGAACAGCACCTTGCGGCGCCCGATCTTGTCTCCGAGCGGCCCGAGGATCATCCCGCCGAGGGGTCTGACGATGAACGAGACCGCGAAGCCGAGGAGGGTCACGAGGAGGCCGGTGCTGCGATCGAGACCTTCGGTGAACACCGAGGTCATGATGACGGCGAGGTAGCCGTAGACGCCGATGTCGTACCACTCGATGAAGTTGCCGACCCCGGCACCGATCTGCGCCTTGCGGAGCTCCTTCTTGTCGACGACGATACAGTCGTCGACTTCGAGGCGCCGGTTCGGCCCCAGTGGTCGTCGTTGAGCTCTGGGCTGGGGGGACATGCGTGTCCTTCTCTCTTGAACATCGGTGTTCAGGCGCTGACTCGAGCCCGCGGTGGGGCCTTGTCGGTAGCTCGCCGCGCTCTGCATTCCGGTGTACTCCGCAAACCTGCGACGCCGGCGTCTTTCTGTGCGACATCGGCGTCGGTCGGTAAAACAGTTCGTTGAATGAACAGTACTTCGAAAAACTGAACTCAGCGTATGCCTGCGGGGCACTTCGGTCAAGACGTGAGCTACGAAACACCGCAGACCACGAAAGGCTCGCGGCTTATGAACTAGATGTTCATTCAATGGACGCGACGGTCACGTTGAAGTGAAGACGCTCACCGGGGCTCCACGATGACCTGCCGCTGAGCGCCAAGACCGTCGATCCCGAGTTCAACGACATCACCAGCAGCGAGGAAGACCGGAGGCGTGTGCCCCATTCCCACGCCTGGCGGGGTTCCCGTGTTGATCAGGTCGCCCGGCTCGAGCACCAGGAACTGACTGAGGTACCGCACGATCTCGAGTGCGTCGAAGACCATGGTCGAGGTCGATCCGGTCTGGCGCCGCACGCCGTTCACGTCGAGCCAGAGATCAAGCGCAGTAACGTCTGGCACTTCGTCCCTGGTCACCAGCCATGGGCCAGCAGGGTTGAAGGTCTCAGCCGACTTGCCCTTCGACCATTGGCCACCGCGCTCCGTCTGGAAGGCGCGCTCGCTCACGTCATTCACGACCGCCCACCCGGCGATCGCGGCCCCAGCCTCCTCGCGCGACGAAAGGTAGGACGCGCGTTGCCCGATCAGGATGCCAAGCTCGACCTCCCAGTCGAGTTTCGTCGACCCTCTCGGGATGCGGACGTCATCATTCGGTCCGACGAGGGTGTTGGGCGACTTCGTGAACAGGATCGGCTCGTCCGGAACAGCCTGGCCGGTTTCGGCTGCATGGTCGGAGTAATTGAGGCCGATGCAGAGAATCTGGTGCGGCCTTGCGAACGGCGCGCCGATGCGCTCCTCCCCGAGCGCCTCCACTCGCCCAGCCCTGATGCGCTGCTCGACCACAGGACGGATGCGCGCGACGCCGCCAGACGCGAAGAACTCTGCGTCGAAGTCGTCGACGATGTCGGAGAGCGCGACGTAGCTGGACTCACCGACGAGCACACCGGGGCGCTCCGCGCCCATCTCGCCGATTCGGATGAGTTTCATACTGAACCCCTCGGGTTGTGTTCACTGAACGAACTTGAAGTTGCACTAGCGAACCGAGCGTAGTCAAGGGAAGCGTGAACTGAAACAGGGAGATCTTTGCTGCCACTTGCGCGCTCGGACCGCAGAGGGCACACTGGTTGAAGATCACTGAACGAACATACTGTTCAGTCAGTGAACCGACAACGACGTCACAACACGGGCCACTGTCGACCCGACGAAAGGACCACCATGCACGCGCTCAACGCATTCCTCACGCAGCTCCTTCGCTCAAGCGGAGAAGCGCAGCGGTCGGCCATGGCCCCGCGACCCTTCACTGACCCGACGCCGTCGGGGTGGATCGCGCTCCCCTGGGAGGGCCTTCAGTTCAGTGGAGCACCAGAGTCGGCCGCATCGAGCGGTACCGGCCAGGGCGTCGCAGAAGCCGCAGATGAGTACCTGCGCTCCCTGACCACGAGCGAGTCCCGCACCGACTGACCACTCACCCGCACGAGCTGGCCCGAACCCCCTGGGGGTGCGGGCCAGCTCGCTTTCCGGAGCCGATGAGCAAACGAAGTATCATCAGGTGAACAGCCGGTTCGAAGATGGGGTGATCCGTATTCAGGAGACAGACAGCGGCGCAGACGTCGACGAGGCTCGCGAAGAGGCCGACGCCGCCCCCGACCTGACCAACCGATCCGTCCTGCGCGCGATGTCGTTGCTCGCCGAGCTCGGCAACCACCCGGAGGGCGCGACGGCAGCGGAGCTCGCTTCCGCGACCGGGCTGGCCCGGCCCACGGCCTACCGTCTGCTGCTCAGCATGGCGCACGCCGGCATGATGGTGAACACCGACGGCAAGTTCTCGCTCGGATGGGAGATCGCGCGTCTGGGCCGCCTGGCCGACCCCCGCAGTGGCCTGAAGCCGCACATCCAGGTCTACATCGACCGGCTCTCCACCGACCTCAACGAGAGCATCGGCTACGCCGTCGCGACGGGGCCGACCACGCTCGACCTCATCGCCGAGGCTGACAGCCAGCACATGCTCTCGTCGTCGCAGAAGTACGTCGGCCGGAAGCTCCCCCTGCACGCGAGCTCCACCGGGAAGGTCCTCCTCGCGAACCTCACCGACGAGCAGGTCGTCGCTCTGCTGCCGGCCAAGCTGCAGGAGTTCACCCGGTTCACGATCACCGACCGCGACCTCCTGCTGCGCGAACTCGGCGAGGTGCGCGCGAGGGGATACGCCACGATCGACAACGAACTCGAAGAGGGGCTCTTCTCCGTCGCGGTCCCCGTGCACGACGGCGACTCGAACCTCATCGGCGCCATCTCGGCCTCCGGGCTGGACCAGCGCATGAAGGCGGCGAGCGTCCACACCTTCATCGAACGACTGCAGCGCGCGTCGAGCGAGATCAGCACCCTCATCCGGGGCCTCTAGCGCGAGCAGGACTGGACCGACGAGCTCAGCGCCCCACCGGTGTCGGCGGGGCGCTGAGCCGTCTGACGCGCAGTTCCTACTTGCCGTCGACCAGCCGCGGTGCAGCATCCTCGGTCTCGTCTCGCAGGACGTCCGGCAGCAGCCGCGCGGGGAATCCCTGGAACGCGACCGGACGCAGGAACCTGTCGATGGCGGCGGTGCCCACCGACGTCGAGCCGCTCGCGGTCGACGCCGGGTAGGGACCACCGTGCTGCTGCGCGTAGGTCACCGAGACTCCGGTGGGCCACTGGTTCCAGAGCACACGCCCCGCTCGGTTCGCGAGTACGTCGACGAGGTCGGCGAGGTCATCGCCGTCTTCCGCCTGCAGCGACGCGGTCAGCTGCCCCTCGAAGGCTTCGGCCAGCTCAAGGAGCTGCGACTCCGACTCGTACTCGACGACAAGCGAGGACGGGCCGAAGCACTCCCCGAGCTGCGCGGCGGGGTCCGCCAGCACCGCCTCGGCGGTCGTGAGCTGCATGGTCGGCGACGGCTGCTCGCCGAACGGGTCGGGTCCCGCGTTGATGACGGTCGCCCCGTTCTGCTGCAGGTTCTTGACGGCTTCGACGTACCCCGACTGGATGCGCGCGTTGAGCATCGCGGTACCCGCCGGCAGTTCCGCCTCCTTGAGGGCGGCGAGGACCTTCGACCCGCGCGGCACGAGGATCGTGCCCGGCTTGGTGCAGAACTGGCCGCTGCCCATCGTGTAGGACGCGACGAACTCGCTGGCGATCGCAGGACCTCGAGCCTGGTCGGCTGCCTCGGTCACGAACACCGGGTTGTTGCTCCCGAGCTCCCCGTAGAACGGAATGGGCTCCGGGCGGGAGGTGGCGAGCTCGAAGAGCGCGCGTCCGCCGGGGATCGAACCGGTGAAGCCGACGGCCTTGACACGTGCATCCTGGATCGCGCGCCGGCCCGACTCGGTGCCGACGATGAGCGCGAAGGTTCCTGCCGGCGCCCCCGCCGCGCTGAGCGCGCGGTTCACCACCTTGGCCGTCTCGACCGAGAGCTCGATGTGCCCGTGATGCGCCTTGACGATCACCGGGCAGCCGGCGGCCAGGGCCGAGGCTGTGTCGCCGCCAGCCACTGAGAACGCGAAGGGGAAGTTACTGGCTGAGAACACGAGGACGGGACCGAGCGGCACCTTGATGCGGCGCAGATCTGGGCGAGGCGCCCCCATCGGCCAGTCAGCATCGGCGTGGTCGACCCTTGCGTCCAGGTAGCGACCGTCCTGGACGGTCTCGCCGAAGAGGCGAAGCTGGAACGTGGTGCGCTTCAGCTCCCCCCGGAGACGAGTCTCGGGGAGGTTCGTCTCCCGCTGCCCGATGGGAACCAGGTGGTCCGCCGCCGCGTCGAGGGCGTCCGCGACTGCGTTGAGGTACTGGACGCGCTCATGGCGCTCGCCTCGACGCAGGACCATCGCTGCGGTCGCCGCGCTCTCGAGGAGCTCATCGAGTTCCGTTGGCGTCGTCTCCCCGAGTGTCTTCGCCTGGGGTGCTGTTGTCGTCATGTGCTCGCTTCTCCTCGATGCTTTCCTGGTCGCTGATGCGGACGGGCTCAGTTCGCCGCGCCGTACTCGAAGTTGATCTCGCCCCAGCCCGCGAAGCTGCCCGTGACCTTGGTGCCCGGTTCCAGCTTCTCGGCCGCCAGGCAGCTGCCCGGCAGGATGAAGTCGCCGGCCCTGAGCTTCACGCCGAACTCGGCGACGCGGCGGCAGAGCCACGCGATTGCGGAGACCGGGTTGCCGTACACGGCTGAGGTGTTGCCGCTGGCGACGACCTTGCCGTCGTAGCGGATCTCCCCCTCCGTGTCGGCGAGGTTGAGCTCGCTGAGCTGGCGGGGCTGCGCGGCGATGATGACGCCGCCCACCGAGCCGCCGTCGGCGATCGTGTCGAGGATGCCGATCTCCCAGTTCGTGATGCGGGAGTCGATGATCTCGATGGCGGGGACCACGAAGTCCGTGGCCGCGATGACATCCGCCGCCGTCACCGTCGGACCGCCGAGGTCCTTCTTGAGCACGAAGCCCGGCTCGAGCTCGACGAAGGGGGCGATGAACTCGCCGGCTGGGATCTTGAGGCCTTCCGGGTAGAACTGGCTCGCGAGCAGGTAGCCGTAGTCGGGTTCGTCGACGCCGAACTTGTCCTGCATGGCCTTCGCGATGTTGCCGAGCTTGAAGCCGGCGATCCGGTCGCCGTTCGCCACCTGTCGCCGGACGACTTCCTCGCCGACGCGGAACGCGTCGCGCCGAGTGTCGCCCTCTTCGCCCGAGCCGATGAGGACATCGACGGGCGTTCGCGTCTCGCGAGCCCGGATGACCCTGGTCGCGATGTCGTCGATATTGATGGTCATGCTGCCTACTTCCCGGCGCCGAGGTGGACGATCTTCATGGCGGAGAGCAGTTCGCGTGGATCCCAGACCGTGTGCTCTTCCAGGATCTTCCCGTCGCGGTGCTTGATGAATGCGGCGCCGCTGACGTTCACGGTGCGACCCGTGGGAGGCACCCCCATGAAGGTGCCGGTGTGGGTGCCCGTGCTCTGCCAGTGGATGGCGATGAGCTCGTTGTCCTCGACGGCGTGCCTGATCTCGACGTTGAAGTCGCTGAACGCCTCGTGCGAGGCCTCGATCTGCTTGATGACGTCCTCGAGCCCCTCGGCGCCGGACTTGGAGTGGCGGACGTAGTCGTCGGCCACGATCTCCTGGAAGGCTGCGGTCTCTCCGTCGCCCCAGGCTCGGACCCAGGCGGCTGCGACGTTTGCGAGCATGGTGCTCATGATGTGGTCTCCTCGACGATCGGCTTCGGTGCTGGTGCTGGCTTGTCCCACTGGTCGAACTCGCCGAATTTGCCGCCGCGGAACACGAGCGCGTCGCCCGTCCCCTCCTCCATGCCGGTGATGGTGGCGACGATGATGTAGTGGTCGCCCGCGACGATCTCGTAGAGCACCGTGCAGTCGATCCAGGCGGTGGAGTTCGGGATGCGCGGGTTGCCGTGGGGTCCCGAGTCGTACTCGAGACCCTCGAACTTGTCGACGCCTCGGCGCGAGAGGGCCTTGCACACGTGCAGCTGCTCTGTGGAGAGTAGGTTGGCGGTGAAGTTCTCGAGGGTGCGGATGGTCGGCCAGGTGCTTGAGCCCTTGTCCACCGAGAATGCCGCGAGCGGCGGGTCCATCGACAGGGACTGGAAGGTGCCGACGACGAAGCCGACTGGCTTGTTCTCCGAGGAGGTGCCCGTGATGGCGACGACGCCGGTCGGGAGGAGCCCGAAGATCTGCCGGTAGTCGGCGGTGGTGATCGAGCCGTCTTCTGCGACGGGGATTGCGGTCATTGGATGCTCCGTTCAGGCTGGGACGCGTGCGGCGCGGTAGCGCGCGCCTGGATGGTTCTTGGGGAGGCGGGAGTTTCCCTCGCCGAAGAGGCTCTCGCGGAGCGTGCCGACGTTCGGCTCGGTGCGCATGAGGCCGCGCTTCTGCAGTTCGGGGACGACGAACTCGGTGAAGTCCTTGATGTCCTGGTACTTGACGGCGTGGGAGAGGTTGAAGCCGTCGGCGCCGCCCTCGGCGACCCAGGACTCGAGCTCATCCGCGACGGTCTGGGGCCCGCCGACGATGACGGGGCCGGCGCCGCCGATGCCGATGTACTCGGCGATGTCGCGCGGCGTCCACTTCTTCTCGGCGTCCATCTTCGTGAAGATGTTGAGCTGGGTCTGGCCGGCGTTGGTCTTGACGTCCTCGAGGGGCACGTCCGGGTCGAGCTGCTGCATGTCGAGCCCGGTCCATCCGCTGTAGCGCGCCATGGCCCCGTCGTAGGACACGTAGGAGAGGTAGTCCTCGTACTTGGCCTGCGCCTCTTCGTCGGTGGCGGCGCTGATGACGGTGACCATCTGCAGCACGGCGACGCTGTTCTCCTCGCGGCCTGCCGCGATCGTCGCGGCACGCAGGGTGTCGACCCACTTCTTCATGCTCGCCTTGGAGGTCGAGTTCATGAAGACGGCCTCGGCCGTGGCTGCCGCGAGCTCGACGCCCTTTCTCGAGCCGCCGGCCTGGAAGATGACGGGCGAGCGCTGCAGGGATGGCTCGCAGAGGTGGATGCCGGGAACGCTGAAGTTCTCGCCCACGTGATCGATGGTGTGCACCTTCGAGGGGTCGATGTAGGTGCAGGCGTCGGTGTCACGGATGACGGCGTCGTCTTCCCATGACCCCTCCCAGAGCTTGAGGCAGACGTCCACGAACTCCTCGGCGTGCGCGTAGCGGTCGTCGTGCGAGCGCTGCTTGCTCACGCTGTGGTTCTTCGCCGCGATGTCCGAGTAGGAGGTCACGACGTTCCAGCCGATGCGTCCCTTCGTGATGTGGTCGAGCGTCGAGAACTTGCGCGCGATGGCGTAAGGATGGTCGTACGCCGTCGACGAGGTGACTCCGAAGCCGAGCCCCTTGGTCGCGGCGGCCATGGCCGGGATCAGGTAGGCGGGGTCGTTCGCGGGGATCTGCGCGGCGTCCCGCAGGGCCTCGTCGACGCTGCCCTTGTAGACGTCGTGGTAGCCGATGTTGTCCGCGAAGAAGATGCCGTCGAAGCACGCACCCTCGAGCAGTTTCGCGTAGTCGACCCAGTAGTCGATGTTCTTGTACTCGGCGCTGCGGTCGGCGGGGTGCCGCCAGATGCCTGAAGACAGGTGCGCTGGACCTGAGTAGTCGAAGGCGAAGATCTTCATGGGTGTACTCACTGCACTACTCCTTTGTGTGCGACGGTCTGTTCATTCTTCGAACGACCTGTTCAATGCATGGCATCACAGTAGGAGTCAATCACGGCCACGTCAAGAACGCGCATCCGCCAATTCCAGAGCAATCCCGGGAGAACCCCTTGACGGAGCGCTTCGGTTCGGTAAAGTGATGCTCAATTGACGAACTCAGCGTTCGTTCAATGAACAGCCAAATGACAAGGAGGTCATGGCACATGAATCCCCGCAGCACCATCAACCCGGACACCACGGTCAACACCGACACCAAGGCGTACCTGCAGCCGAGCATCGTGGTCACCGAGCTGACCAAGGTCTACGAGAAGCCGAAGCCACGAGGCGGCTTCAGGCGAAAGGAAGACGCAGAGCCGACGAGCTTCACCGCCGTCGACAAGGTCTCCTTCGCCGTGAAGCCAGGCGAGATCTTCGTCATCATGGGCCTCTCCGGCTCCGGCAAGTCGACGATCATCCGCATGCTGAACCGCCTCATCGACATCACCGACGGAACTGTCTCCGTCAACGGCGACGACGTGGGCAGCATGGACGACAGCGAACTCCGGGGGTATCGGAACGCGACCATCAACATGGTCTTCCAGCACTTCGGCCTGTTCCCCCACAAGAGCCTCATCGACAACGTCGCCTTCGGACTGAAAGTGCGCGGCGTGCCGGAGGCCACCCGCATGGAGAAGGCGGCAGAGGCACTCCGCATCGTCGGCCTAGGCGAACGCCTCTACGCGCTCCCCGAGCAGCTCAGCGGCGGTCAGCGCCAACGCGTCGGTCTCGCTCGCGCTCTGGCCACCGACGCCGAGATCCTCCTCATGGACGAGCCCTTCAGTGCGCTCGACCCGCTCATCCGCAAGGAGATGCAGGACCTTCTCCTGCAGCTCCAGCGCGACCTCAGCAAGACCATCATCTTCGTCACCCACGACCTCAACGAGGCGATGCACCTCGGCGACCAGATCCTCGTCATGAAGCAGGGCAAGATGGCGCAGCTCGGTCGGGCGATCGACCTGCTCGACAACCCAGCGAACGACTACATCGAGGAGTTCACTGCCGAGGTCGACCGCAGCCGCGTCATCACGGCGCGGATGCTCGCGGTGCCTCCCATGATCGGTGACGAGTTCCGCACCGGTCCCGCCGCACCGAACCGCCCGCATGTCGAACCAGGGATCACTCTCCAGCACCTGCTACCCATCTTCGCCGACGGCGCGGATGCGGTGGAAGTCGTCCGCGCATCCGACGGCAAGAACTACGGGAGCGTGACGCCGACGCAGGCGTTCGCAGCCCTCAGCCCGAAGAGGAGAGCAGCATGAACCCGCACATCGGACAGGGCTTCCAGGCCCTGATCGACTTCCTGCTCGACAACGTCGGCTGGCTGTTGGACTTCACGACCGACCTCGTCTCGCTGGTCGTCGGGCTCATGAACATCGTGCTCATCGCCCCGCACCCGTTCGTGCTCATCGTCGTCTTCACGGTCATCGCGGGGCTGCTCACGCGCAGCATCGGCATGATCATCTACACCGTGCTCGCGTTCGGCCTCATCTACATCTCGGAGCTGTGGGTGCCGACGATGCAGAGCCTGTCGATCGTACTCGTCTCGGTGCTCATCGCGCTCCTCATCGGCATCCCGCTCGGCATCTGGGCGAGCCTCAACAGCACCGTGCGCCATCGTCCGCCCGGTGCTGGACATCATGCAGGCGATGCCGGTCTTCGTGTACCTGATCCCCGCCGTCTTCTTCTTCGGTGTCGGCACCGTCCCCGGCATCGTCGCGACGATCGTGTTCGCGATCCCGCCGGCCGTGCGCCTCACGGAGCTGGGCATCCGCCAGCTCGACCCCGAGCTCGTCGAAGCGGCAACCGCGTTCGGCGCCAAGCGGGGCACGATCCTCAACGACGTGCAGCTCCCGCTCGCGTTCCCCTCGATCATGGCCGGGGTCAACCAGGTCATCATGCTCGCCCTCTCCATGGTCGTGGTGGCGGGGCTCGTCGGTGCCGGTGGCCTCGGCGGCGTCGTCGTCGAGGGTGTCGCGCAGCTCGACGCCGCGAAGGGCTTCGAGGGCGGCGTCGCTGTGGTCGTCCTCGCGATCTACCTCGACCGCGTCACGGGAGGCGCGAAGTACATCACCGAGTACATCCGAAACCGTCGCATGAAGAAGGGGCAGCTCGCCGACGAGCAGCTGCAGGCGTCCCGCCGCGCGGACGCAGCGCGTACCGAGAGTCCCGTCTCGACGCCGGTCGCCTCATGACCGCGCAACGACGTGCCATGACGTTCAAGGGAGAAAGCAGCATGAACAAGAAACTGAAAGCAGGCGCGCTGGGTCTCGCCTCCGTCCTCATCCTCGCCGGATGCTCGGGGGTCGAGCCGAACCCAGGCGGCTTCGGGTTCGACGTGGGCAGCGACGAGACCATCACGTTCTTCGCCACCCCCGGTTACGACGACACCGTGTCACTCACCGCACTCTGGGATGTGCTGCTGACCGAGCGCGACTACACGGTCGAGACGCAGTCGGTCGACCTTGCGGCCGGGTTCTCCGGCATGGCCCGGGGCGACATCGACGCCTACGTCGACGCGTGGCTGCCGATCACGCATGCGCCATACATCGAGCCGCTTCGCGACCAGCTCGTCGTCTTCGACGAGGACGAGCCGATCTTCGACAACAACCGCCTCGTCTTCGCCGTGCCCGAGTCCTCCCCGCACAACACGGTCGCGGAGGCGTTGGCCGCCGGCGACCAGTATGGCTCCGAGATCATCGGCATCGAGGCAGGCTCCGGCCTCATGGGCACCCTCCCCTCCGTGCTCGACGCGTATGGGGCGAGCGACAAGTTCACCGTGACAGCGGGTAGTACCCCCGCAATGCTCGCGAGCCTCCAGAAGGCGACGAACGACGGCAAGAACGTCCTCGTCACTCTGTGGACTCCCCACTGGGCATTCTCCGAGATGCCCATCAAGGCGCTGGAGGACACCGAGGGCGCGTGGGGCGAGGCCGATGGCTCATACCTCGTGACCTCGCAGGCGTTCGCGGAGGACCACCCGGATGTCGCCGAATGGATCAAGAACAGCCGCATCGACGACGAGCAGTTCTCGTCGCTCATGTTCGAGGTTTCGCAGGCCGCGACCCCGCAGGAGGGCGCGAAGGCATGGCTCGAGGACCCGGCGAACCGGCAGCACGTCGACGCCTGGTTCGACTAGGACGCGGTGCGGGGAACGCGTCGAAGCGCGCTCCCCGCACTTGCGTCCCCTCGGCACTCTCACCCGCATCCGTTCACGAGGAGAGACTCATGTCTGCTACCCCACCGGTCCGCTACGGCGCCTGGATCACGCTCAACTCGACCGTTCTCACCGAGCAGGTCGCCCGCCTCGGCTTCGACTTCGTCGTCGTCGACGGACAGCACGGGCTGCTCGGCTACGCGGAGATCCGCGACAGCCTCATCGCGTTGACGGCGGGCGGATGCCAGCTGCCTATCGCGCGGGTGAGCTCGCACGACCCTGGAGAGGTCGGGCGGATGCTCGACTCCGGGGCTAAGGGCATCATCGTGCCGATGGTCAACACGGCCGAGGACGCCAGACGCATCGCTCAGGCGGCGCGCTACCCCACCTCAGGTGGCCAGCGCTCCTACTCGCCGGTTCGCTCCGGCGACCACTTCGGCACCACCCCCGGAAACACCGACCGCGGCGTCATGATCCTCGCGATGATCGAGACGAGGACGGCGCTCGAAGAGGTGTCCGGCATCCTCGACACCCCCGGTATCGACGGGGTGTTCGTGGGGCCCTACGACCTCTCACTGGCGCTCGGCGCGACGATTCCGTTCGAGGAGAGCGTTCTTCCAGAGCTCGAGACGGCACTCGCGACCGTCGCGGCCGAGACACTCAGCCGCGGCAAGATCGCCGGCATCTACGCGGGCTCTGGCGAAGATGCCGCGCTGCGCGCCTCCCAGGGGTACACCCTCGTCAACACGACGCACGACCTCGACATCCTCCTCACCGGCATGGCGGGCGAGCTCGCGGCCGCTCGCGCATCCACCCCCTCCCCCGAAGCCAGTCATTCCGCAGAAAGCAGCACCCGTTGAAGATCACCGAGATCGCCGTCTTCGCCCACTCCCTGCCGGTCCGCAACGCCGCCTACCGAATGTCGATCGGCGAGGTCACGAACGTGCCGACCACGCTCGTGCGAGTCACGGCCGACAACGGACTCGTCGGCTGGGGTGAGACCTCCCCCGTCTCGCCCATCTACCAGTCGCACCACGCGGCGGGTGACCTCGCCGCACTCGCCGAGCTGGCGCCGGGGCTCATCGGTGCGGACCCGACCCACATCGTCGCCCTGCACCGACGGATGAACGGGCTCCTGCTCGGCCACCACCCAGCGAAGGCCGCGATCGACATCGCCGCCCACGACCTGGCGGGGAAGCACTACGGGGTCCCCGTCTCGACCCTGCTCGGTGGGGCCGCGACCGACCGCGTGCCGTCGTACTACGCGATCAGCGCGGGCGAATCCGTGGACTACATGGTCGACCGGGCCGTCGCGCTCGTCGCGGAAGGCTACCCGCGCCTGCAGCTCAAGGTGGGCGGCCGTCCGATCGAGGAGGACATCGAGGTGATCCGCAAGGTCTGGGAGGCGGTCGGCAACCGCACGAAGCTCGCCGCCGACGGCAACCGCGGGCTCACGACGCGCGACACGCTCCGACTCAGCCGTGAGTGCCCGGACATCCCCTTCATCATCGAGCAGCCCTGCAACACGATCGAGGAAGTCGCCTCGATCCGCTCGCAGCTGCACCACGCCGTCTACCTCGACGAAGTGACGCGCGACGTGTCAACCGTGCTCGATGCCGTCGGCCGCGGCCTGTGCGACGGCTTCGGCATGAAGATCACCCGCATCGGCGGCCTGCACCAGATGGCCCTCGTGCGGGACATCTGCGAAGTACGGTCGATGCCCCACACCTCCGACGACGAGTGGGGCGGAGACATCATCGCCGCCGCGGGGGTGCACCTCGCATCCACCGTGCAGCCACGCCTCAACGAGGGGGCCTGGATCGCGCAACCGTACCTCGAGAACAGCTACGACCCTGCCGGTGGAGTGCGCATCGAGGGTGGCCACATCGCGGTCCCCCAGGGTCCCGGGCTGGGGGTGACTCCCGACGAGGCGATCTTCGGCGACCCGGTCCATATCTTCGGCTGAGATCACTCAGCCCTCGGACAGACGAACCATCTGTCCGAGCGCGGGAGGCCTCAGACTCGATCCTCGGGCGAGGAGGTGTCGAAAGTCACCTCGACGTCAACCACCCGCGCCGCCGACAGGGCGCTCCTCATCCGTCTGGCTGTGCCGAATCCCGAGCCCCGTGCGGCCGCTTCGGCACTCGCACCCTCCGCCAGCAGCCGCTGCGCGAGGCGCACCCGGGCCCGCCTCAGGTAGGCGGATGCGGTGTCACCGGTCGCCGCGAACGCGCGGTACAAGTGCGCCCTCGATGCGCCGAGCGCGGTAGCCATGGAGTTCACCGTCGTCGATTCGTCGGACGCGAACCGGGAGACGTACTTGACCGCCTCGCTGTAGACGTGGGCCAGGTCGTTGCCGCTCTTCGCGAGCGTGCGCAGCTCGGTCTGCGTCGCCAGCGCCCAGATGAGTGCCTCGACGCCGAGCCCGACCCGGGTGAATGCGGCGTCTTCGGCGCGCAGCCCGCCGCCGAGGATGGACGCGGAAGCGTCGATGAGGACCTGCAGGTACGCGTCCGATTCCGACGTCGTGCCCACGTAGTTCTCGGTGAACGACTGGGGTCGCGGAAAGAAGACCAGCAGGTTGCTGACGGGCACCGTGGACCTCTTGCTGATGAGGTCCTCGGGGTTGACGAACAGCACGCTGCCGGGCGTGAGCGTCTCGGTTGTGCCTGCGACGTCGACGACGACCTCGCCTTCCAGACAGGCGAGCAGGAGGCGCGCAGCACCCCCGGCGAAGACGCGCGGCACCACGTACCGGAAGCTGGCCGCCGAGTGTCGGTAGCGGCTGAGCGCGAAGGTGTCGCTCTTCAGCACGTCGCCCGTGACGGTGAACTCGTCCGCAGAGGACTGCACATGCCAGCCCCAGCTTCGGACGGTCTCCACGGCACGCTGACCGGCCTCGTCGACGGTGAGCGACACCACCCTGGGGAGCTCTCCCGAAGCCCTGGATTCGACCTCGACCACTCCGAGATCGAAGTCGCTGCCACCCTGACTGACGTGCTCCTGCACCTTCCGACTCCCTTCATTCCGTGTCGCTGCACGAACGCGATCCGTTCCCGCGTCCGGCGACCAGCACCTGGGCAGGTGCGGCGCTCACAGATGAGACGACGCTCGGAGGCAGTTCGTCACGTTTCCCATTGTGGTCGACGACAAGAGCTCACGCCGGGGGTGACCGGAATCATTTCCGTCGTGAGTGTGAGACAAAGTGGTAGTTCCTCGCTCACAGCAAGCAAAGGTCAAGAAAATCCCTGCTCAGGAGCACTTTATGTGCGGTGCTGACTCGCGCGGCACCGCGCAGTTCTCGGTTGCGGACGCAGTGGCCGTGCATATGCTCACCGGGCAGATCAGAATTCACTTCCCAGGGCGCCCCCTTCTCCTTGGATCCCAGCGGCACGACCGGTGAGCATCCGAGCGAAATCGTCGTCTGAAAACTTTTCTGTGACAAATCATGGACTTCACGCGTCTCACCACCAAGCACCGCCGATGCACCCGCATCGGCACACAAGAAGGAGAAAGCAATGTCGAACACCACCCCGACCATCAGCACCACGTCCGCCGACCGCAAGGACCTGCAGCCCGCGCACGGCACACACGGCAAGACCACGATCAACGACAGCGTCGTCGCCCGCGTCGCCGGCATCGCCGCTCGTGACGCCCGCGGCGTCCACGCCCTCGGCGGCGGGGCGGCTCGCGCCATCGGCGCCATCCGCGACGCCCTCAACGCCACCGATCAGGGCCAGGGCGTGAGCGTCGAGGTGGGCGAGAAGCAGGTCGCCGTCGACATCACGATCGTCGCCGAGTACCCCGTCGCGCTGCAGGATGTCGCTGACGGCGTCCGCGCCGACGTGATCGACGCGGTCGAGACGATCGTCGGCCTCGAGGTCACCGAGGTCAACGTCACGGTCAACGACGTGCACCTCCCCTCCGAGGACGACAACGACGATGACAAGGAAGAGGCACGAGTCCAGTGAGCAACTCGTCTCTCACCCGAACCGGCATCCTCATCGGCGCGGTCCTCGCGCTGAGCTGGATCATCCTGGGCTTCTGGGCGTTCTTCTTCGTCGCGATCGCGATGATCGTCGGCGGCATCATCGGGCGCATCCTCGAAGGAAAGCTCGACGCGAGCGCCCTCGTCGATGTCATTCGTGGACGGAACACGTCCTCATGAGCGCGGCCGCGACGGCTCCGGGCGGCGCGGCGCAGCGAGGCACGACACGACTCACCGCGAAGGCCCTGACTCGTCTTGCGTCAGCTGTCACCGGTGATGCGCTCGGGGTCGACGCTGGCAGCGTCAGCGTCGGCCTCGAGGATCACAGGGGCGGCCTCGCGCTGCGCATCAGCACCCCGATCCGCGTTCCGTCCCTCGAGCGAATCCGTTCGCAGGACGCGGTCGTCGAGCGGAGCGGCGGGCCGATCCTCCAACGTGTCGAGCAGGCAAAGGGAGAGATCAGGGATCGCTTCCAATCACTGACCGACTCGCGCGTGGAACGCGTCATGCTGCGGGTCACCAGCCTCAACATCCGAGCGGAGGAACGCGTCAGATGAGCACCAACACCTCCCTGTACTCGCGCCTCTCCCGGCGAGAGACGCACTCGCCCCGCTCCGCGCTCGCGATCACCCTCGCCGTGCTCCTCATCCTCGTCGCGGCCTGGATCGGCACCGAGATCGTGCTATCGCTGCTCGCCCTCCCGGCGCTGCTCGTCGCCCCCGCGGACATGTTCAGCTCCGCGCTGGGCGTACTCGAGCAACCCGCCCAGTACGTCGGCATCGCTGGCGTGGTCGTCGCGATCATCGGCCTCGTGCTGCTCATCGCTGGCCTCGCCCCCGGACGACGAGCACGGCACACCCTCACGTCCGCCCGCACCGCGACCGTCGCCGACAACGCGGTCATCGCCTCCGCCCTCGCCCGCCACGCAGCGCACGCCGGGAACGTGAGCCCCGACAACGTCACCGTGTCGGTCTCCCACCGACACGCCGACGTGCACCTCACCCCCGCATCCGGGCTCCCCGTCGACGCAGCCGCCATCACGGCCGCCGTCAACCAGCAGCTCCAGCAGTACGAACTCACCCCCCGCGTCACCGCCAAGGTGCGCGTCGCAGAGAACGGGAAGGTCGGCGCATGAACAGCACCAACCGAGGCCTCAACCGGCTCCTCATCACCGCCACAGGCCTCCTCCTCCTCGCCATCGGCACCGCAGCAGCCATCGGCGCGTGGCTGCCAGGAGCGAAAGACACCTGGACACCCATCTCCGAAGGCGTGAACACCAACGTCACGGGCTGGCTCCAGCAGACCCCGTTCCCAGGCGCCGACTTCAGCTGGCTCCTCATCGCCGCCGTCGCCGCCCTCGTGATCGGCATCATCCTGCTGCTCGTCTTCGCCCTCCGCCAAGGACAGGGACGAACCGGCACGATCGTGCACGACCGCACCCCCGACGTCGGACCGACCGTCATCGACGTCACCGTCGCCCGGGCTGCACTCGACGACGCGCTGGCCGGCCGTGACGAGTTCGTCTCGACGAGCGTCTCCGCCTACGAGGTGCGCGGCACCCCCACGCTCAAGATCTCGGCGACCTGCCGCCGCGGGGTCTCGCCGCGAGACGCCGTCGACATCGTGGAACGGGACCTCCGTGCCCTCGACGCGCTGCTCGGCAAGGAGCTCCCGGTGCTGCTGCAGCTCACGGGCGGCTTCCGAGCTCGGGTGCAGAAGTCGACGCGCCTCCAGTAACCCGAAGTCAGTCATCCCACCTGACCAACCCCACCCAAGAAGAAGGACCCCATGTTCCTCCGCATCGTCACGTTCGTCCTCGGCCTCGTCGTCAAGCGCCGCAGCGCCAAGAAGAGGCAGCAGCAGGACCCGGGTGCCCAGCGGTAGCCGCACCTCACCGGCGGCCACTGGGCCGCAGGACCGGTGGCCAAACTAGGCTCAAGGATCGACGAGTGACAGCCCCACGTCGTCGAAGTCTCGGACATTCCTCGTCGCTAGCGCGTACCCCCTGGCCGAGCAGATCGACGCGATCATGGTGTCCTCGACTGAGATCGATCTGCCCCGCGCTTCGCGCTCAGATCGAATCGCCGCAAAGGCGCGCGCGGCCTCCACATCGAAGGAGCAGACTCGGTCGCCTGCTTCAGCAACGAGTCGGTCCACAGCCAGCAGCAGGGCCGTGCGCCTGCTCCCCTCCGGCAGCCGCACGGCCCCGTATCGCAGTTCGGCGATGGCGATCGTCGTCAGGACGAGCTGCCCGGCGTTGAGCGCGAGCCACTCCAGAACTCGCCGATCGGGTTCACGGCGCAGGGGTTCGGAGAGGGCGTCCGTACCGACGACGATCACGAGAGATCTACCTCGCGTGGCTTCGACCGCGGCGGCAGATGGAAATCTCCCTCGAGATCGACGACGACGTTCACCCAGTTCGTCACGAAGTCCGGCGCAGGCACCAGGGACTCTTCCAGAATCGCGCGCACCTCGGCCTCCATGGGCCTGTTGTGCTCGGCGGCACGAGCTTTGAGGGCACGCCTCGTCTCTTCGGGCAGATTGCGGATCGTGAGCGTCGCCGTAAGACCTCCAGGAGTGCTAGCAGTGCTAGCACTCCTTCGAATTCAGCACACTGGCTCAGCTGATCTTGCGTCGGTAGATCACGTTCGCCGCGAGGTAGGCGGCAAGCAGGATGCCGGCGCACCAAGCGAGCGCAGCTCCGAGCTCCCCGCTCGCCTGCTCCCCTTCGAGGAGCTGGCGGATGCTGTTGACGATCGACGTCACGGGTTGGTTCTCCGCGAACCACCGGACCGGCCCCGGCATGGTGTCGGTCGGCACGAATGCAGAGCTGACGAACGGCAGGAAGATGAGCGGGTAGGAGAAGGCGCTCGCGCCCTCGACGGTCTTCGCGGAGAGGCCTGCGAGCACGGCGATCCACGTGAGGGCGAGCGTGAAGAGCACGAGGATGCCCGCGACCGCGAGCCACTCGAGCACACCAGCCTCGGACCGGAACCCCATGATGAGGGCGACTCCGACGACGACCGCGACGGAGACGAGGTTGGCGACGAGCGACGTGAGCACGTGCGCCCAGAGCGCGGAGGAACGCGCGATCGGCATCGACTGGAACCGCTCGAAGATGCCGCCCTTCAGGTCGAGGAACAGCCGGTACGCCGTGTAGGCGACGCCGGATGCGACCGTGATGAGCAGGATCCCTGGCAGCAGGTAGTCGACATAGGCGCCGGCGCCGGTGTCGATCGCCCCGCCGAACACGTAGACGAACATGAGCATGAACGCGATCGGCATGACGGCTGTCGTCACGATCGTGTCGGGACTTCGCAGCACGTGGCGCAGCGAGCGGCCCGTCAGGACGGCGGTGTCGCCGACGAAGTGCGTGGTCATGATGCCAGCTTCCTCTCTGTGCCCGGCTGGCCGATGACGGCCAGGAAGATCTCCTCGAGCGTCGGCTGCTTCTCCACGTACTCGACCTTCGCGGGCGGCAGCAGCCGCTTGAGCTCGGCGAGCGTTCCGTTCGCGATGATGCGTCCCTCGTTCAGGATCGCGATCCGATCGGCGAGCTGCTCCGCCTCGTCGAGGTACTGCGTCGTGAGCAGCACAGTCGTGCCGGTGGCGGCGAGCTCACGCACCGCCGCCCACACCTCAAGCCTGGCCTGCGGGTCGAGTCCCGTCGTGGGCTCGTCGAGGAACACGACGGGTGGGTTGCCAATGAGACTCATCGCGATGTCGAGCCGACGCCGCATGCCGCCGGAATACGTCGCGGCGCGACGCCTGCCCGCGTCGGTCAGCGAGAAGCGCTCGAGCAAGGCGTCCGCGACCTCGTTCGGCCGCAGAACGTGCCGCAAACGCGCCACGAGGGCGAGGTTCTCGCGACCCGTGAGCACCTCATCCACCGCCGCGAACTGACCCGTCAGGCTGATCGCGGCGCGCACCTCGGCCGCGTGCGAAGCCACGTCGAGACCGTTGACCGATGCTGCACCACCATCGGCGCGAAGGAGCGTCGAGAGAATGCGAACCAGGGTGGTCTTGCCGGCCCCGTTCGAGCCGAGGAGCGCGAAGATGCTGCCGCGCTCGACGGCGAAGTCGACGCCGGTCAGTACGGCGAGGTCGCCGTACGACTTCGTGATGCCATCGACGACGATGGCCGGAGGAGCGCTCATGGCTACTGCCCTCGCTCCGCTTGCTCGACGGCCTTCACCAGTCGCGCGCGTTCCTTGTCGATCCACTGCTTGCCGGAGTACGACTGGCCGAAGGTCTCGGCGAAGTCGACCGGGTCGGAGCCCACGATGTCGTGGACGGGAGTGCCGTCGGCGGCCGCGCGCTCCCACAGGTCGGCGAGGTCCGCATTCATGCGCACCATCGACTCCCCATCGGTGACGCCGCCGTAGTACATGAGGTAGCGCTGGATGGCCTGCGCCACCTTCGCGTAGGGGGCCGGCAGCGCATCCAATCGCGCCTGTGCCTCCTTGTACAGTTTCTTCTCCTCGAGTGAGCCCGTGAGCGCTTCGATCCACTTGGCGGCCATGTCAGTTGCCTCTTCCTTCATCTGTGCTGGTTGCAGTTGGTTCTGCGGTGGTGGTGCGGAGCTGCTCGAGGCGCTCCGCGAGGAACCCCCAGGTGCGCCAGAACTCCGCGAGGTACTCGGTGCCTTCTGCGTTGATCGTGTAGACCTTCCGCGGCGGGCCCTTCTCCGAGGGGACCTTCTCGACGTCGACCAGCCCCTTCTGCTCGATGCGCACAAGGAGCGCGTAGACCGTGCCCTCGGCGATGTCGGCGAAGCCTTGTTCGCGAAGCCAGGTCGTGATCTCGTACCCGTAGGCGGAACGCGTGGCGAGAATCGCGAGCACGATGCCCTCAAGCGTGCCCTTGAGCATCTCCGTTGCTTGCTTGCCCACGATCACCCTCTCTACTCAGTAATGATGACTACCAGTACAAAGTAACACTGAGTACCAGTACTTAGCAACACTTGGTTCCCTGAGTCCAACCCACATTCAGGAACCCCGGAATGCACAGCTTCACCGACATTCACCGATGTATCGTCGGGTGTCGTCAGGTATCGGCACCCCTTCGAAAGGAATGCTCATGGTCGCTCAGCACACCCCCGGCGGACTCGGCTTCGGCCTCCGCGAAGCCGTTGACGAGATCCGCGAGAGCTTCGCATCCCGTCCCACCACGTCCCGCGCCGGCCGCGGGGACGTCCGCACAGCACTGCTCGTCGCGCTGCTCGAAGGCCCCCAGCACGGCTACCAGCTCATCCAGGCCATCGAGGAGCGCACCAGCGGCGCGTGGAAGCCGAGCCCCGGCTCCGTCTACCCGACGCTGCAGCTCCTCTCCGACGAGGGTCTCGTCGTGCCGGAGGTCACGGGCGAGCGCAAGGTCTACGCGCTCACCGAAGAAGGCCGCGCCGTCGCCGTCGACGCTTCGACGGGCGACCTCCCGTGGGAGTCCCCCGCCGCACGCCGCGCCGAGCGCGCCGCGACCCTCCCGAAGGCCGGCGCCCGACTCGCGCAGGCCGTCGTTCAGGTGCAGAGCAGCGCAACCCCGGACCAGGCCGAGCGCGCCGCGGCCCTCCTCGACGAGACACGGCGCAAGCTGTACTCGATCCTCGCCGAGGACTGAACGTGACAGATGGCCCCGGTCTGACCGAAGAGCGAGCGGCGGCGGCGAGCAGGCTGACCGCCGCCGCCGCGCAGGCGCAAGCAGTCACTCGAGGCCGGGCCGCCCGGGACGGCGACACGAAGCTCTCGGCCGAGGGCCGCGCCAGGTACCGCAGGATCGTCCGCTTCGCGCAGCGCGCGATGCTGCAGATCTGGTGGTTCGAGATCTTCCTGCCACGCATCCGCCTCGGAAAGCTCTCGGAGCGGGGACGTACCGCGCGTATGCAGCGGCTCGCCCGCCGCTTCCATGCACTCGCGGTCGACCTCGGCGGGCTCATGATCAAGGTGGGCCAGTTCATGTCGTCGCGCCTCGACGTGCTGCCTCCCGAGATCACCGCCGAACTCGAGGGCCTGCAGGATGAGGTTCCGGCCGTCGCCTTCCCCGCCATCCGGGCGCAGGCCGAAGCTGAACTGGGCATGTCGCTCAGCCAGGCGTATGCGAGCTTCGACGAAGCCCCCATTGCGGCAGCCTCGTTCGGGCAGGCCCACCGCGCGACGCTCACGCCCGCCCTCGCGGAGGAGACGGGCTACACGAGCGTCGTCGTGAAGGTGCAGCGGCCGGGCATCGAGGACCTCGTCGAGACAGATCTGCGTGCGCTGCGCCGCGTCGGACAGCTCCTCAAGCGAGTCGAGCTGGTGTCGAAGCGCGCCGACGCCCCCGCCCTCGTGGAGGAGTTCGCGGCGACCAGCCTCGAGGAGATCGACTACATCCACGAGGGCTCCAGCGCTGAGCGCTTCGCCGCCGACTTCGAGACCGACCCCCGCGTGGGCGCCGCGCAGGTCGTGTGGGAGCGCACGGCGTCGCGCATCCTCACGCTCTCGGACGTGACCGCGATCAAGATCACCGACGTGGATGCGCTCCGCGCCGCGGGCATCGACCCCGTCGAGGTCGCCAACGAGCTCGCGAGGGCCACGTTCCAGCAGCTCTTCGTCGCCGGCTTCTTCCACGCCGACCCGCACCCGGGCAACATCTTCGTGACGCCGCTGGCGACGCCGCGCATCCCAACTCCATCGGACGTCGACGGTGAGGCCACCGAGGAGCGGCCCGCGCCCGTCACGTGGGAGCTGACCTACATCGACTTCGGCATGATGGGCGTCATCTCCGACACTCTCCGCGCGAGCCTGCGGCAGCTCATCTTCGCGATCGTGTCGCGCGACGGGCCCGGCCTCGTCAGGTCGATGCGCAGCGTCGGCGTCCTCCTCCCCGCAGGTGACACGGCCGAACTCGAGCGAGCCATGACGGAGCTGTTCGGTCGCTTCGGCGGCATGGGCGTCGCCGAGCTGCAGCGCGTCGACCCCGCAGAGCTCGGCGACTTCGCCGACCGCTTCAGGGACACGATCCGGGAGATGCCGTTCCAGCTGCCCGAGAACTTCCTGCTCATCATCCGCGCGATCTCCCTGGTCTCGGGCGTGACCTCCGCGCTCGACAAGGACTTCAACATGTGGGAGGCGGTCGACCCGTTCGCCCGCACCCTCACGCGCGACGAGGGCGGCAACACCATCCAGGCCGTGGCGAAGCAGGCCGTTTCGGCGCTCGCGACCGCCGTGACGCTGCCAGGGCGACTGGATGCGCTGACCACTCGGCTCGAAGCCGGCCAGCTGAAGGTGCAGACACCGAGCGTCGACCGGCACATGCGCTCACTCGAGCGGATGCTGCGTGGCGTCGTCTCCGCGGTCGTGTTCGCCGCGCTGCTCATCGCGGGCGTCCTGCTGCTGCCGCAGCTCGCTCCCCTCGGCATCGTGCTCATGAGCGTCTCGGTCGTCCCTCTGCTCCACGCCGCGGCCGTCGCCTTGGGCCGACGACGTCGCTGACGCCCTGACCGCTCGCCGCCGGGTCGCCAGCTCGTCCCGCTCGCCGCGGCTACCAACCCCACCCCTGGTTTCGGGATGGGTTGCACGCCTCGGGATGGCTTGCAACCCATCTGGAAGCGTGAAAGCCATCTCGAGACGACCACCCCGAGCGGGAACTCAGACCGCGAGCTTGCCGCTCTTCGACAGCTCGGGGTCCGTGCACGACGAGAGGTCGAAGCAGCACGGGCGCCGCTTTCCGGCCTCCAGCTTCGACAGGCCGACCTCGATGCGACGCTCTCGCGTCTTCACGACGCGCGTGGAGTTGATCCACCGCACCCACTCCCACCTCGCCATCGGCGTGATGTCTCGCCAGGTCCCCGCAGAATCGGGGGCGTCCGCGAGAGCCTCCGCGAAGTCCGCCGGGATCTCGGGCTCAGGCCACTCGCCGCCCGGCCGCAGCTCGACGCTGACGGTGTCGCCGTCGGCGGCACGGGCTCCGAGTGCGGCGGCGACGTCGAGCCAGTGCCCGCGCAGGCCATCAGGCTCGATGACCGTCTCGAAAGCTCGCTGAGCAGCACCGGAGTCCGCGGTGGAACCTGAGGCGGACTCGACGCGGACCACGCCCGCGACGGCGACCTGCCCACGCGACGGCAGCATCCGGCTTGCGTCCTCCGGAAGCCGGACGATGAGCCGTTCGCCGTCGTCACCCACAACAGGGACGGCGATCACGCGGGCCGTGAACCGGACGGCGCTCGTGTCCGGAACCGCGGTGTCCTCGGCGAGCGCGCCCTGCTTGTCAGCCATGGCAGAAAGCGTACGCCCCACCGACGCGTGAACGCAGATTCCCACAGTCGTCCACGAGACGCTCATCGCTCAGTACCCTGATTGCATGACTGACCAGCCCATCATCCTCATCGCCGCCGATGAGCGACTCGCGAAGATCGAAGCCGAATTCAGGGCCAGATACGACCGCGACTACAGGATCATCACGGCCGGAGACGCCGAGGGCGCCCTGCAGCTCCTGAGGGAACTCGTCGATTCCGGTGCCGCTATCGCTATGGTCGTCGCCGACGTGTCCATCGGGGAGATCCCTGGACCGACGTTCCTGCGCCGCACGCAGTCGATCTCGCCGACAGCGCGCAGACTCGTCCTCGCGACACCCGGAGCTGGATATGCCGCGAACCTCGACGCTCTGCGGGAAGCAACCGTCCGTCGAGACATCGACACCTTCACCGGCATCCCGATGGGACCGCGCGACGAGGAGTTCCACACGGTCGTCACGGAACTGCTCTCCGAGTGGGGCTGGTCGGTCGCTCGGCCGGCGGTCAGCATCATCGACGTCGTCGCCGAACCGCATGACCGCGAGGCGGGCGCCATTCGGGATCTCCTCGAGCGACTCGGCTTCCCGAACCGCATCCTGACCCCAAACAGCATCGAAGGCGCGGCACTCCTCGCACAGGCATCGGCGGGCTCCTCGTCACCGGTGGTCTTGCCGCTCGCGCGGGCCTACGACGGGCGACTCTTTCCTGCGGCAACGGCGAGGGGCCTCAACGAGCTGCTTTCGACGCAGTTCGACGCCGTTCCTGAAGGGGAGGTCAATGACGTTCTGGTCATCGGCGCTGGCCCCGCTGGCCTCGCCGCGGCTGTCTACGCAGCCTCCGAGGGGCTCACCACGGCGGTGCTCGAGCGGGATGCAATCGGCGGGCAGGCAGGGTCGAGCTCGATGATCCGCAACTACCTCGGCTTCCCACGGGGCATCTCGGGCATGCGCCTCGCGCAGCGTTCCCGCATCCAGGCCGGACGCTTCGGCGCGAAGTTCTACACGGGACGTTCGGTCACCGGCCTGGAGCCGTGCACGCTCGACGGCGTCCCCAGCTACCGGGTGCACCTCGGTGACACCGAGCTGCGTGCACGGACCGTCCTCATCGCGACCGGGGTCGCGTATCGGCGCCTTGGCATCGAATCGGTCGATGTGCACACGGGCGCCGGCGTCTACTACGGGGCAGCCACCTCGATGGCCAGGGAGATGCAGGGCAAAGACGTCATCGTCGTCGGCGGTGGCAACTCTGCCGGTCAGGCGGCCGTGCACCTCGCGAAGTTCGCGAGACACGTGACCATCCTCATCCGGCGCGCCTCGCTGAGCGAGTCGATGTCCGAGTACCTGATCCGCGAGCTCGACTCGACCCCGAACGTCTCCGTCGCCAGCAACAGCGAGATCGCGGATGGCGGAGGGGACGCCGCCCTCGAGTGGGTGACCGTGCGCGACCGGATCTCGGGCGAGGAGCATCGCTTCGACGTCAACGGGCTGTTCTGCATGCTCGGCGCCCAGCCGGACTGCACGTGGCTGCCCGAGGGAATCGCGCTCGACAAGGCGGGCTTCGTCCTCACGGGACGAGACGTCCCCAAGGATGCTTGGACCGCGGGCATGCCTCCCGCCGACCTCGAGACCACCCTGCCTGGCGTCTTCGTCGCCGGCGACGTGCGCTCCGGGTCGATGAAGCGGGTCGCCTCGGCCAGTGGGGAGGGCGCGTCCTCACTGCCCCTCATCCACGCTCACCTCGCCGCCCTCCGCGCCCGCGAGTTCGGCGCGGAGTAGGCTCGCCGGCCCTCCCACGCGGCCGGCTGCGCATCCACACGAGAGGTGCCGCTTCGTTTCGAAACGAAGCGGCATCTCTCGTGTACCTGCAGATGGATGCGGCGCGCGCGAGTCAGGAGCACGCGGGGTCAGGACCGGCGACGGATCGCGAGCTCCTTGCGCTGCGCCTCGATCGTCGCGATGAGGGTGCGTGCGTCGTGTGCGCCGCTGTGCCGCGTCTCGCCGAGGAAGAACGTCGGGGTTCCGCGTGCTCCGCTGTCGATGGCGCTCTGCATGTCGGCGCGGATGCGCTGCGGCAGCGTCTCGTCGAGCATGTCGGCATCGAAGCGGTCGAGGTCGAGGCCGATCTCCTCCGCGTAGCCGCGCAGGTACTGCGCGTCGAGTCGCTCCTGGTTCGCGAAGAGGAGGTTGTGCATCTCCCAGAACTTGCCCTGGTTGGCGGCCGCCTCCGAGGCGATCGCGGCCTGGAACGCATGCGGATGGTAGTCCTCGAGCGGCAGGTGGCGCACGACGTAGCGCGCCCCGCCGTCGCTGAAGTGCTCGCCTAGGTCCTGCCACATGCCGGTCGCCCGAGCGCAGAACGGGCACTCGAAGTCGAGGTACTCGACGATCGTGACCTGCGCGTCCGGGTCGCCCAGCATGTGGTCTCGCTCCGGGTCGACCGGGCGGGAGAGGGTCGTCGGCAGGTCAGCCGTGGTCTCGTTCATCTTGACGCGCGCGAAGGTGAACGTGAGCCAGCCGATGACCCACGACAGCACCATCGCGATGAAGACGCCGACGATCGCCTGCCCGGCGACCTCACCCTCCAGGGCCAGCGAGATGATGAGCAGCGACATCGTGAAGCCGATGCCGCTGAGCGCGGCACCCCCGAAGACGCTGCCCATGCCGACGCCCTGCGGGAGCGAGCCGAGACCGGCTCGTACCGCGATCCAGCTGCCGAGCGCGATGCCCCCGAACTTGCCGAGCACCAGTCCAGCCACGACACCCCAGGTGACGGGCGAGGTGAGCGCGTTGCCGAGCATCCCGCCCCGCAGGTCGACGCCCGCATTTGCGAGCGCGAAGACCGGAACGATGAACAGCGCCACCGGGCTCAGCAGCACCTCGTGGAGGCGCTCGTTGACGGAGATCGACTTGGCGAGACCGAGCCGCACGTTGCGTGCGGCGTCGGCGCGGGGCGACTGCCAGAAGTCTCGGAAGAGGCGCTTCGCGCGGACGACGTCTTCGCGGTCAGGGTCTGAGGCGGGTATGAGGAGGCCGGCCGCCATTCCCGCGAGCGATGGATGCACGCCGGACAGCAGCGTCGCCGCCCACAGCACGACGATGACGACGATGTACGGCGTGCTGCGCCACTCGTTCGCTCGAGCGAGCAGGAAGAGGAGGACGAGGCAGACGACGGCGATCGCGAGCGGCATCCACTGCACCGACTCGGTGTAGACGATGCCGATGATGGAGACTGCGAGGAAGTCGTCGACGACGGTGAGCGTCAGCAGGAAGACGCGCAGCTGGCTCGACATCTTCGGGCCGACCAGTGCGAGCGCGCCGAGGAGGAACGCGGTGTCGGTGCCGATGACGGCGCCCCACGCCTCCGGCGCCTCGCGTCCGGCGATGGCCAGGTAGATCAGGGCTGGCAGGACGACGCCTGCCACTCCGGCGACGATCGGCACGAGGGCCTGGCGTCGGTCTCGCAGGGAGCCGACGGCGAACTCCTGCCGCACCTCGAGTCCGATGAGGAAGAAGAAGATGACCATGAAGCCGTCGTTCACCCAGTGGTGGAGGCTCATGTCGATGCGGAAGTCGCCGATTCCGACGGCCGCGTGCGTCTCCCAGAGGTGCACGTACGACTCCGACCAGGGAGAGTTCGCCCAGAGGAGCGCGAAGACCGCGACTCCCACCAGCAGAAGCGCGCTTCCAGACTCTGTGCGAAGTCGGTCCGCGACCAGACGCACCCAGTCCTGTTTCTGCTTCCCCAATGGATCCCCCTCCACGTCGGCGCGGGTCTGCGTTCAGACCCCTCGCACCGGATGGAAAGCATACGTCCCCGCGGAGACGCGCGCGGACCTCAGGCAGGCCCCGCTCATCCCTCCCAGGCGTCGAGGTCGACCGCGTCAGCTGTGGCGAGCGGATGCGTCGAGCCAGGCATGCACGTCTGGCCAGTGCGGCGCGTCCGGCGCGATCGCGGCGCGGTGCTCGAGGCTCGCGGGCTCGATGAGCTCGATGTCGGCGCCCGCCTGCCTGGCGGCGGCGACGTAGGCCCGGGTGTGGTCGACGGGCACACGCGCGTCGTCGGCGCCGTGCACAAGCAGCGCTCGCGGCTGCAGGGGCAGATGCTCGATCGGTGACGCAGACGCGTAGACCTCCGGGGCTTGGGCAGGCGCCACGCGGAAGAAGTTCGAGACGGCTCCGTCGCCGTTGCCTTCTTCGTAGCCGCGCGCGAGGTCAGTGACCGGCGCGAGCGCTACAACCGCGTCGCCTGGTTCTCCGCCGAGCAGCGCGAGCTGCCCGCCAACCGAGTGCCCGACGATCACGAGCCGCGCATCCGGCGTCAACCGGAATGCCTCACTGCGCGCCACCGAGAGGCCACGCGAGAGGTCCCCACGCGTCGCCGACCACCCATCGT
Source organism: Pseudoclavibacter sp. RFBA6 (assembly GCF_002931575.1). Classification (NCBI taxonomy): domain Bacteria; kingdom Bacillati; phylum Actinomycetota; class Actinomycetes; order Micrococcales; family Microbacteriaceae; genus Pseudoclavibacter; species Pseudoclavibacter sp. RFBA6. The sequence goes on from NZ_PSUA01000015.1 coordinate 299,810, forward strand.
CGCCTCGCCGGTACTCGAGATTCGCCACGGCCCAGCCGCGTCGGGTGAACTCTGGCACCAGCGGCAGCATGAGTTCGGCGGTGAACTGCGATCGCCAGTACCCACCGTGGATGAGCACCGTGAGCCCGCGAGCGGGCCCGGAAGGTGCCCAGAACGTCAGATGCTGGTCTCGGTCCGGGCCGTATGCCTCGCGCCTCGCTTTCGGGTCGACCGGCAGGCCCCGGACGCTCGCATCCGTCACGTGCGCCGTCTCACGCGCCTTCCACGGCCCCCTCTGGCAGGAAGTCGACGCCGTTCAGGGCTGAGAGACGCACGACTTCGGCCGGGTCGGTCACGTTGTGAAGCAGGCTGAAGAGGTTCGCGAGCTTGCCGCCTGGGCTCACCCAGAACAGCGACTTCGCTGCCTTGTCCTGTTTGTTGTAGTAGGCGTGCGGGATGCCCTTCGGCATCTGCACGAGGTCGCCCGGGCCGGCCGTGGTCCATTGGCCGTCGAGGTAGAGGGTGTAGACCCCCTCGAACACGTAGATGAACTCGTCCTGGGTGGGGTGCACGTGCGGCGGGACCCCGGTTCCGGCTGGGTCGAGCGAGAGCCATGAGTAGGTCGAGGCGCTCTCGGCCTTCGTGATGTAGGTGTGGCCGAGCACATTCCACACACGGCCGGCCACGGCCTCGTCAGCTCGGACGATACCTGCGGGCAGGTCGCCCAGGACGATCTCTTCAGAACTCACCATTGGGTTCCTCCAGTTGGGGTCGGTGCGCTCAGTCTGGCAGAAGCCGCGCAGCCTCGGCGACCGCGTTCGGGCTACTTGCTGGTCTGGTGGCGGATCGCGAGGACGCCGGTCGTCCAGGCCGTGGCGATCGCGGCGCAACCGCTGCTGCCGGCGATGATCATGGGTGCAGAGCTGGCCATGACCCCGGCAACCAGCATGACGAGGACCGCGAGCAGCAGCGCGCCCATGGCGATGGTGAGGATGCGGATCGCCCGGCGCTGCTTCGTGGTGGCCGGCTGCGTCGCGTCTGCGTTCATGGTGTACCCCTTGTCTGTGTCACCGCGAGTAGGTGCTGCATTCAAGGTACGAAGCACAGGGGTTCCGGCGCTTCGGTCCTGGGGCTGAACTCGATAGCCGGAGGGATGAACCCGGGGCGCGTCCCCTTACTGACCCGTCGCGTACCCCGGAGCCATGTCCATGAAGCGGGAGAAGTGGCCCTGGAAGGTGACGGTGATGGTGTCCGTCGGTCCGTTGCGGTGCTTCGCGAGGATGAAGTCAGCCTCGCCGCCTCGCGGGCTCTCGCGGTCGTACGCGCCTTCACGGTGCAGCAGGATGATCATGTCGGCGTCCTGCTCGAGCGAACCGGATTCGCGGAGGTCGCTCGCTGCTGGCCGCTTGTCGGCACGCTGCTCGGGACCACGGTTCAGCTGGGACAGCGCGATGACGGGAACGTCGAGCTCCTTCGCGAGCAGCTTGAGTGCACGCGAGAACTCGGAGACCTCCTGCTGGCGGCTCTCGACGCGCTTGCCGCTCGTCATGAGCTGCAGGTAGTCGATGACGACGAGGTTCAACCCTACCTTCTGCTTGAGCCTGCGGCACTTGGCGCGGATCTCGACGAGCGTCATGTTGGGGCTGTCGTCGATGTAGAGCGGGGCGTCGGAGATGTCGCCCTGCGTGCGAGCGATCTGCGTGAGGTCTTCTTGCGTGAGGCCTCCGGCACGCATGTGCTGCAGGCGCACACTGGCCTCGGCGGAGATGAGGCGCATGGCGATCTCGCTCTTGCCCATCTCGAGGCTGAAGAAGATCGACGGCTTGCCGTGGGTGATGGATGCGGAGCGTGCGAAGTCGAGGGCGACCGTCGACTTTCCGAGGCCGGGGCGAGCCGCGACGATGATGAGCTGGCCACCGTGGAAGCCGTTCGTGATGCGATCGAGGTCACTGAACCCGGTCGGCACACCTGTCATTCCGCCCGATTTGTTCTGGGCGGCGTCGATGTCGTTCTGCGCCTCGAGGATGGCCTCGGCGAGGACGACGTAGTCCTCTTTCTCCACGGCGCCCGTGACACCGTAGATCTCGGCCTGCGCCTGGTTGACGAGGTCGACGACCTCGCCCTCTGCGAGGTAGCCCATCTGCACGATGCGCGTTCCAGCTTCGACGAGGCGTCGGAGCACGGCTCGCTCGGAGACGATCGCCGCGTAGTAGCCGGCGTTGGCGGCGGTCGGGACGATGCCCGCGAGCGTATGCAGGTACTCGGCACCGCCGGCACGCGAGAGCTCACCGGACTTCGTCAGGTGGTCGGTGACCGTGATGACGTCGGTCGGCTCACCAGCCGCGTAGAGCGCGTGGACGGCGTCGAAGATGATCTCGTGCTTGGGCACGTAGAAGTCGATGCCGCGGACGGCTTCGACGACGTCGGCGACTGCGTCTTTCGAGAGCAGCATGCCGCCGAGAGCCGACTGCTCCGCAAGCAGGTCGTGGGGAGGGGTGCGAACACCGTCGTGCGTTTCGCGCTCGCCCTGTGGAGGGGAACCGAGGTGCGCGATCGACACGGATGCTCCTGACTGCGCTCGTATGCCTGAGAGAGATTTCCCCACAGTAGTCCTCACCTCCCCCAACGAGCGAACCAAGAAGATGACACCTGTGGATAACCCTGTGTGTAACTGTGGAGACGCGCCGTGCGGCTTGTGGAAACTGTGTGGACAACGTAGCTACCACATGGAAGGTTTCGACCACGAAATAGCTCGTGACCAGCCATTTATTAGAATGCTTAAGTTGTGCACAAGAGACGTGAAGCATCCCTTGAAGGTTGAGTCTCGCGCGCCCCGCTGTGCATAACACCCGGCGGCGCACCCACGCAAACCGACGATATCCGGGCGTTTTCCACAGGCCGACGCGGCGACGGTGCCGTCAGAGGGCGCTCTCTGTGCGCTGCTGCAGCCTGCGCTCCCGCCGCGCGACGATCCGGTTGACGAGCACCTGACCGTACGGCACGGCGATGACCACGGCCCGGCCGGAGACGTTGTTCGCACGCCACCACCAGACCAGCACGGAGAGTGCGAACAGCACCGTGATGGACGCGACGACGATGCGCGTGTACGGGCCCTCGAAGAACGAGTCGGTCGGTTCGGCGAGCGTCACGGTCGTGAAGAAGATCGTTGCGAGCACGGCGAGGTGCTCCTGACCTCTGCGCCACGGACCCGCAACTGCGGCGAAGGGCAGTATCCACAAGACGTACCAGGGGTGAATGGCCGTCGAGGCGGCGACGACGACCGCGGTGCACAGCACGAGGCGGAGAACGGGATCGATGGGCCGCTTCGTGATCACCAGCCAGGAGGCGACGAGACCCGCGATCGAGAACGCGATGACCTTCAGGATCACTTCGAACACGAACGGATCCAGTCCGACGAGTTCGGCGAGGCCGCGCACCGTGCCAACCATGAGGGTCAGCGGCGAGTACCAGTGCTGGATCGCGCCTGGCACGGTGAGTGCGGTCACCCAGCCGAAGCCGAGGCCAAGGACGAGCCCGAGCGCGCCGACGAGCCCGAGCGCGAGCGCACCGTGGAGCGCCCAGCTCTTCACCCGATCCGAGAGCGGGAGCTTGCTGGGGCGTCCGACGAGCGCCACGATCGGCAGGGCGATGAGGGCGATGGGCTTGATCGCGACCGCCAGCGCGATCCACACGACCGCGAGAATGCGGCGGCCCTTCAGCGCGGACAGGAGACCGAAGCCCATACCGGCGAGCATGAGGCCGTCGTTGTGCCCGGAGGCGATGAACAGGAGCAGCGTGAGGGGGTTCGCAGCGATCATCCACGCGACGAACGCGCGACTGCGTCCCCGAAGGGCGGCGATCTTGAGGAACGCGACCACCATGAGCACGGCGCCAGCAGTCGCGGCGAGACGGTTCAGGAACAGCGCGTACTCGGGCGTCTGAGCCCCGAGCCAGGAGAACACGGCGGCGACGGCGATGAAGAGCGGCCCGTATGGCGACTCGGTGCTCGACCAGAAGGGGTCGACGCCCAGCGAATACCAGCCGGCGATCTCGTTGACGCCGTGCTGGTACGGGTCGATGCCGGCTGCCATGAGGCGGCCAACGGCGACGTACGAGAACATGTCGCGGCTGAAGACGGGGACGCAGATGAGCAGTGGCAGGGCCCAGATGATGGAGGTCCTGATCACCCGCCGCAGGGACGCGTCGTTGTCGGAGACGCTCGAGCGGAAGCGCAGCCAGGCGATGAGCAGCAGGAAGCCGCCGACGATCAGGAGCATCGTGCAGAGCCGCGTCAGGTCGGGCGAGCTGCGGAGGAACGCGATGGGGAACCACTCGCGTAGGCCCAGCCCGTCTCCGATCCAGCCAGCGCCGAACGAGCCGACGAGGATGCACAGCGACCCGATGAGGCCGAGCAGCGTCGGGCTCACCGTCAGCGGGAACCGGCGCGGCTCGCGCTCGGTCGCCGATCGGTGGACGTGCTGCGGCATGTTCGTGAATCAATCAGGAGAGGTTCTGGCAGGATGCTGGACTCCGCTGACCTTATAGCGTTCCTCCTTGCGTCTGCCCCACGGTGGCGCCGACGCGCCAGACGGTGTAGCCGCTCGGGGTGCAACGAGAACGGCCCCGGACATCGAGATGTCCGGGGCCGTTCTTCTGCTGCCGTGTTATCGCTGGGCGATGACCTGGAGCTTGACGGTCGCAACGAGGTCGTCACGGAGACGAACAGTCGCCTCGTGGTTGCCCGTGTACTTGATCGGGTTGGGGAACTCGACCTTGCGCTTGTCGATCTTGCCGAGACCGGCTGCTTCGACAGCGGTCGCGACGTCGGCGCCGCGAACGGAACCGAAGAGGCGGCCTTCGGCACCCGACTTCACGTGGAGCTTGACGAGGGCGGACTCGAGCTTGTCCTTGAGTGCCTTCGCCTCTTCGAGGGTCGCGAGTTCGCGTGCGGCGCGAGCGGAACGGATCTGCTCGACCTGCTTCTCGCTGCCGCGGGACCAGCTGACTGCGTAGCCCTTGGGGACGAGGTAGTTGCGGGCGTAGCCGCTCTTGACCTCGATGACGTCACCGGCTGCACCGAGGCCGGAGACCTCGTGCGTAAGAATTACCTTTGCCATGTCGACTACTCCTTAGCGGCCAGAGCCGGCGTAGGGCAGGAGCGCCATTTCACGTGCGTTCTTGACTGCACGTGCGATGAGGCGCTGCTCCTGGACGGAGACGCCGGTGATGCGACGTGCGCGAATCTTTCCGCGCTCCGAGATGAACTTGCGGAGGGTGTTGACATCCTTGTAGTCGATGACTCCGACCCGGATCTGCTTCGCGGGAGCAGCGGGCTTGCCGCCCTTCCCGCGTACACCCTTGCGGCGGTCGCCGCTTGACTTTCCAGCCATTGGGATCTTCTTTCGTTGAGTGTGTTTGCGAGCGCCCTTTAGAAGGGGGGCTCGTCAAAATCGTTCGATGCGCCGGGCGTCGCCCAGCCGGATGCGCCGTTGTCGCGAGGCTGGCCCGCGGGCTGTCCCCACGGCTCGTCCGCAGGGGCGGACTGACGTCCACCGCCACCGGCGTTGCCGCCGCCGCTGTTGCCGCCGAAGGAGCGCTGCTGGCCTCCGCCGAAGCCGCCCTGGCCACCGCCACCCTGCTGTCCGCCGGCACCGCCGGAGGACGTGCGGGTGAGCTGAGCCGTGGCGTAGCGAAGGCTCGGCCCGATCTCTTCGATCTCGAGCTCGATGGAAGTGCGCTTCTCGCCTTCCTTCGTCTCGTAGGATCGCTGCTTCAGGCGACCCTGCGCGATGACTCGCGAGCCCTTGGAGAGGCTCGAGGCGACATGCTCAGCGAATTCACGCCAGACGCTCGCCCGAAGGAAGAGAGCCTCGCCGTCCTTCCACTCGTTCGCCTGACGGTCGAACACGCGGGGGGTGGATGCGATGGTGAAGTTCGCGACTGCGAGCCCGTTCTGCGTGTAGCGCAGTTCGGGGTCAGCCGTGAGGTTGCCCACCACGGTGATGATCGTGTCGCCGGCCATGACTACGCCTCGGTGGTCGCCGCGGGCTTCGCTGCGATAGCAGCGGCCTTGGCAGCCTTGCGAGCCTCGTCGCGCTTCGCCTCGGAGGCGACGCGTGCGATGGCCTCTTCTGCGCGGAGCACCTTGGTGCGCATGACGGCCTCGGAAAGGTTCAGCTGGCGGTCGAGCTCGTTCGCCGTTGCCGAGGTCGACGTGAAGTCAACGACGGCGTAGATGCCTTCGCTCTTCTTGTTGATCTCGTAGGCGAGGCGACGACGGCCCCAGATGTCGGTCTTCTCGATGGTTCCACCGTCGTTGCGAATGACGTTGAGGAACTTATCGAGGCTCGGAGCTACGGTGCGCTCGTCGATCTCTGGATCGAGGATCACCATCAACTCATACTGATGCACGATAAACCCACCTCCTTCGGTCTAGAACGGCTGCAGACGATCTGCAGCAGGAGGGTTATTGCGCGTGTCTGGGCAGTTGATCGCACAGACAACCTCGCCAGCATAGTCGTTTCTTCCTCCTAAATGCCAGCCAATTGGAAGAACTCCCCTTCTCGCGAGCGAATATGCTCGTTCCAGCACAACCGGCGGCCCCCGTGGTCCGCTGATACGCACCACTACCTAGGGGAATCATGAGCGATCCAACAGGCGGCGCGGGCGAACGCGACCCGAACGCCCCAGTGCCACAGAACCCAGCGCCGCAGAATGGCGACCCGGCCGCACCGCAGGCGCCGCAGGCGTCCTTCGGCGACCAGCCCGCCAACGGCGAACAGGGCGGCTACGGCGTCGGCAGCAGCTACGGCTCCAGCGGCGACAACTACCAGGCCCCGAGCAACTACTCAGCTCCTGGTGGTTCGTACGAGGCCCCAGGTTCCGCCCCCGACTACCAGGGCGGGCAGTCCTCGTACTCGGGATCCACCGGATCGAGCGTGCCGAGCGCGTCGTCGAACTCCGGATACTCGACCCCGAGCTACGGCTCGTCGGGCGACTCCTCCTACTCGTCGCCGAGCGCCGGCTCGTACACGGGTGACACCTCGTACACGGCTCCGTCAGCTTCGGGCAGCGACTACTCCGCCCCCGGCTACGGCAGCACCCCCGACTACTCCTCCGGCAACAGCTACGGCAGCGAGCCGAGCTCCTACGGATCCGCCCCGGCTCCGGATGCCTACGGCGCGCCCGCGCAGAACGCGTACGGCTCGGCACCTCAGGACCAGAACGCCTACGGCGCATCCGCGCCCAACGCGTACGGCTCCACTCCCCAGGACCAGAACGCAGCGGGCGCCTACGGTGGCGCACCCGCGTACGGTGCAGGCGGTGGCGCTGGCGGACAGCAGCAGTACGGCAACTACGCCCCGCAGGGCCAGGGCGGCGGCATGAACACGCTCGGCCTGATCGCGCTCATCGCTGGTGTCCTCAGCATCGCGATCGCGTTCATCCCGTTCTTCGGATACTTCGGAATCGCGCTGGCCCTCGCGGCCATCGGCCTGGGCATCGCGGGACTGGTCGTCAAGCGCTTCAACGCGAAGAAGCTTCTCGCGATCATCGGCCTCGTGCTCGGTGGACTCGGCCTCATCGTCGGCCCGATCATCACGACCTGGACGAGCGTGGCAACGGTCACCAACACGGTCGGCGACAGCGTCGACGACTACGAGACGCTCATGGACGACGAGTACTCGACGCTCGAGAACGGTGTTCCGTCTGAAGGCGAGATCACCGTGGAGATGACGGTGACGAGCACGTCGACCTCGCCCATCGATGTCAGCTACAGCTACGACAACGACCTGTCGGGTGCCGACCGAGTCCAGGTTGACACCGAGGCCCTCGCCACCGCGGTGCCGTGGTCGGAGACCGTCACCATGAAGTACAAGGCCGACTACGGGTACGACAGCTCGTCCGCCTACCTGTCGGCGTCAACCGTCGACTACACCGACGACCAGCTGACCTGCACGATCACGGTCAACGGCAACGTGGTCCAGGAAGCGACGAGCTCGAGCTACGTCTCCTGCTCCGGGTACAGCCTCGCGGAGTACCTGACCGCGGAGTAGGTTCCAGTCACCTCCACGCGAACGGCCCCCTCTTCGGAGGGGGCCGTTCTGCATGCATCCGTCAGGCCGGACGAGCCGTCTTCTCAGACAGACGCGGTGCGACTACGGGCGGTTCGCTTCCCACCATTCGAGGAGGCGCTGCTTCGCATCGTCGTGCTCAAGCGGGCCCTCGTCGAGCCGCACTTCGAGCAGGTGCTTGTATGCCTTCCCGACGAGCGGGCCTGGGGCGATCTCGAGGATCGCCATGATCTGCTCGCCGTCGAGGCTCGGTCGCACTGAATCGAGCTCCTCCTTCTCCTGAAGCTCCAGGATGCGCCGCTCCAGGTCGTCGATCGCGAAGAGCAGCCGGTCCGACTTGCGCTGGTTGCGGGTCGTGATGTCGGCGCGGATGAGGATGAGGAGGCGCTGCAGTTCCGGGCCGGCGTCCCGCGCGAAGCGGCGCACGGCCGAGTCCGTCCATCCGGCGCCCTCGTAGTTGAAGACCCGCATGTGGAGCTCCACGAGGCGCGAGACCGACTTCATCGTGTCGTTGTCGAAGCGCAGCGAGGTGAGTCGCTTGCGCGCGAGCTTCGCACCGACGACGTCGTGGTTGTAGAAGGTGACCTTGCGGTTCTCACCGAAGCGGCGCGTCTTGGGCTTCCCGATGTCGTGCAGCAATGCAGCGAGGCGGAGGACGATGTCCGCGTCGGCGCCGGGGTTGCGTTCGCGCTCGAGTGCGATGGCCTGCTCGAGGACCGTGATCGAGTGCTCGTAGACATCCTTGTGGCGGTGCGCGTCGTCGCGCTCGAGCTGCAGGGCTGGGAGCTCTGGCAGCACGAGCTCGGCGAGGCCGGTCTCGACGAAGAGCTCGAGACCCGCGCGCGGCGTGTCGGTCTTGAGCAGCTTCACGAGTTCGTCCCTGACCCGCTCGGCGGAGATGTCGAGGATGCGTCGACGCAGCTCCACGATGGCGTCGAAGGAGTCGATGTCGAGCTGGAAGCCGAGCTGGGACGTGAAACGCACCGCCCGCAGCATGCGCAGCGGGTCGTCGCCGAAGGAGACGGCCGCCTCGATGGGCGTGCGCAGCGTCGCCTCCATGAGGTCCTTCGTGCCGTCGGAGGGGTCCACGAGCGTGAGGGCAGGCAGCTGCAGCGCGAGCGCGTTGACGGTGAAGTCGCGGCGGTGCAGGTCGCCCTCGATCGTGTCGCCGAACGCGACCACCGGCTTTCGGGACGTGCCGTCGTAGCTGTCAGCCCGGTAGGTCGTGATCTCGACGGTCTCGCCTGAGAACCGGGCGCCGATCGTGCCGAACTCGCGGCCGATATCCCAGTGCGCATCCGCGATGGGCGCGACGATGCGCAGGATGTCGTCCGGGCGCGCGTCCGTCGTGAAATCGAGGTCGGTGACCTCTCGCCCCAGGAAGGCATCGCGAACGGGGCCGCCCACGAGGGCGAGCTCGAATCCGGCCGCTTCGAAGGCGGCGGCGAGCTCGGCGACGGGCGACGCGGTCGCGAGTCCGCGAAGGCGTTCCATGGCGGACTGCACGTTTTGCATCCGCTCATTCTACGAGCCGCGGCGGATGCTCGCCGTGCGCTCGAGGGCGCGTTCAGCTCGCCACTTCCCCGTCCGTCCTTACTATGGAGGTCATGGACCACGCACCGCGCGCCGCTGTGCCACGGTTCCTGCGTGCCTGTGCACGCCGGGTTGTCCCTGCGACGCTCCTGGCGTCGCTGCTGGCGCTCGGGGTCACCGGGGGCGCGTCAGCAGCACCCACGAGCCAGCCCGCAGGGGCCACGACGAGCGTCGGAAGCGCGATGGTCGGGACGGCCACGGTCGAGCCGCGGGCGATCGCCGACGCCCCGGACGGACAGGTCTCCATCTACGCCGCGCCCGCTGACGGTGGGCTCGTGCAGCCCGGCGGTCCGCTGGTCGTCGAGCTGGTCGTCGTCAACAAGACCGATGCAGAGCTCGCGCCTGCGCAGCTCGAGCTGTCCGTCGGCTCGTCCACGATCGACACGAGGTTCGCGCTGGATGCGTGGAGCGAGTCGAGCAGTGAGGCTGAGCTCGACCGTCTTGACCTCGTCGCAAGCCTCGGCTCCGGCCCGATCGCCGCAGGTGAGACCACCACCGTGAGCGTCTCGGTTCCCGCTGACGGCCTCCCCTTCGCGGCAACCGACGACTTCGGTCCGCGAGCCATGGCGGCGGCACTCGTGAGCGGCGACTCGAAGCTCGCGCAGGCTCGTTCGACGATCGTGCTCAACGGGGTTGCGGCCGCTGAACCCACCCTCGTCTCAACCGTCGTCCCCATCACCTCCGGGCTGCTCGCCGACGCAGATGAACCGCTGCTCAGCGTCGACAGCCTTCTCGAGCAGACGGCGCCAGGTGGGCGCCTCGACGAGATCCTGAGCGCGGTGGAGGCCAGCCCGAACGCCACCGTCGCCATCGATCCGCGCCTCCTCGCATCCATACGCGTCCTCGGCTCGGCCGCGCCCGAGTCGGCGCTCAGCTGGCTCGACCGCCTGACGGCGCTGGAGAATCAGACGTTCGAGCTGCCGTTCGCTGACGCGAGCCTCACGCTCCAGTCGCAGTGGGGTGCGCAGCAGCCGCTCGAGGTCACGAACTTCGACTTCGACATCGACCCCGCGAACTTCGCCGACCCGGCAGCCACGGCGACGCCGACGCCGACCCCAACGGCTACGGAGACGACCGACACAGGGACCACAACCCCCTCGGAGGACGGCGACGCCGACACGTCGAACGGCGTCGACGCATCCGCCACCCCCGAGGCAACTGATGCGGAGTCGCCCACCGCATCCCCCACCGAGGAAGCCGAGCCTCTTGCGCCTCCGCTTCCCACAACCGAGAGCCTCGTGAGCTTCCCGTACTCCATGAGCGGAGTCGTCTGGCCGCAGGCGGGCACGGTCCAGTCGACCGACCTCGACAAGTTCCGCGGCTGGGGTGGCGAGTCGATCATCCTGGATGACACCAACGCGGGTGTGAGCGCCGACGCGGACTTCACGGAGAGCGCGCAGGCCACCGTCGCGGGGTGGAACGCGGTCGTCGCCGAGAAGATCCTGGATGACGCGTTCGACGACGCCGTGCACGCGACGACCGACGAGGAATGGAATGAGGCGGCGACCCGTATCGCGACGCTGCTTGCCGTGGTCACGCGCGAGCTGCCCTACGAGCCGCGAACGCTGGTCGGCACGGTCACGCGGGACGAGTTCGACGGCGAGCGCCTCGCGCAGACGCTGCAGTTCGTGGATGGACTCACCTGGGCCGCCACGACACCCCTCACGTTCCCCGGAGACGACGACACCGATCGCCGCGAGGCCTCGCTCATCGACGGAAGCGTGGGCGAGACCGCGTTCAACCGGATGACCGGCGTCATGCAGACCATCGAGCGCGCCCAGGTCATCTCGACGATCTTCGACGACCCGCTCGACTACAGCGACCCGGTCCGCACGGCAGGCGTCGGGGCCCTGTCCACAGGGTGGGCGAATGACCCGGCAGGGGCGCAGACGGCAGTGAGCGGTCTTCGCGACCACGTCACCTTCACGGAGTCGAACGTGCAGCTCGGCGACACAAGCGAGGCGCTCATCGTCGGCCGCGACACCGAGCTGCCGCTCTTCGTCTCCAATGCGGTCAAGGACCGAAAGGTGACCGTGCTCGTCGAACTCAGGCCCACCACGGGTGCGGTCGAGACCGGCGACGCCGTGGCACTGTCGATCGAGCCGAACTCCATGTCCCGCGTCGGCATCCCGATCACCGCCATCGCCAACGGCACCACCTACGTCACCGTCAACGTCATGACACCCGAGGGTGAGCCGCTCGCCTCGACGAAGCAGATCCGACTGGATGTGCGCGCCGAGTGGGAGAGCATCGCCATCCTCATCGCGAGCATCGGCCTCGCCGTCCTCTTCATCGCCGGCCTCGTGCGCACCATCCGTCGCCGGCGGGCGGCGGTGGCCGGGTCCGCCCCGGACGACGACACCCGGGCAGAACCGGAAGCTGACGTCGACACGGACGCCGTCGACGCGACCGAGAGCACCAAGGAGTAAGCATGGCTCAGGGCATCGCTCGGGCGAGCGCGCTCCTGGCATCCGGCACGATGGTGTCGCGCGTGCTGGGCTTCGTGAAGGCCATCGTCATCGCGCAGACCATCGGCGTCATCGGCGTCTCCGCAGACGCGTTCGCCGGTGCGAACCAGCTGCCGAGCAACATCTACTCGATCATCTCGGTCGGCCTCCTCAACGCCGTCATCGTGCCGCAGGTCGTGAAGGCGGCCAGGCACGAGGATGGCGGCCAGCTGTACGTCAATCGACTCGTCACGCTGGCCATGGTGCTGCTCGGCGGGCTGACCATCCTCGCGACCGTGGGCGCCCCCATCATCGGCGCGCTCTACGGCGCGAGCCTCAGCTCGGAGCAGCTCGGGCTCCTCGTGGCCTTCGCGTACTGGTGCATGCCGCAGATCTTCTTCTACGGCATGTACGCCGTGCTCGGCGAGATCCTCAACGCGCGCGGCCTGTTCGGACCGTTCGCGTGGGCACCCGTCATCAACAACGTCGTCGGCATCGCGGGGCTGCTGCTCTTCAGCTCCGTCTTCGGCGCCGACCCGACGGGCACCGGGCGCAACATCGACTCGTGGGACCCGACGATGATCGCCATGCTCGGCGGCACCGCGACGCTCGGCGTCGCCATGCAGACCATCGTGCTGCTGTTCTTCTGGCGTCGCGCGGGGCTCCGCTTCGGCCTCGACTTCCAGTTCCGCGGCACCGGGCTCGGCCAGGTCGGCAAGCTCGCCGGTTGGACCCTCGGGATGCTGCTGGTCATGCAGCTCGCGGGGCTCGTCGAGACGATCGTCGCCTACCTCGCATCCGGCGAGAACGCGTCGATCGCGGCTATGCAGAACGCGTTCCTCATCTTCGCGCTCCCACACGCCGTCGTCGCCGTCTCGATCGCCACGGCCTTCTTCACGCGCATGAGCGTGGCCATCAGCGACGACAGGCCCCAGGACTTCATTCGCGACCTCTCCGAGGGTTCGCGACTCATCGGCATGTTCCTGCTGTTCTCCGGGTTCGGTCTCGCCCTCGTCGCCGTGCCCTTCGCGCGGATCTTCGCGACGACGGATGCCGGCATCAACTCGATCGCGGCGATCCTCATCGCCTTCCTGGTCGGCCTCATCCCGTTCAGCGGGCTGTTCATCGTGCAGCGTGCGTTCTACGCGCTCGAAGACACCAAGACGGTGTTCTTCGTGTTCCTGTTCACGGTTCCGCTGCACATCTTCGGCATGGCGCTCGCCGCCATCGGCCCTGTCGAGTTCATCGTCGTCGGGCTCGCCCTCATGCAGTCGATCATGTCGACGCTGCGACTCGCGATCCTCCTCGTCATCCTCAGGAAGCGGATGGGGCAGCTCGACTTCGCGAACATCACCCGCTCCTACGTGCGCTTCACGGTCGCCGCCATCGCCGCATCCATCCCGGCGCTGATCGTCATGGTCCTGCTCGGCACGTTCCAGGAAGACGGCTTCCCTCGATCCGGGATCTTCCAGGCCCTGATCTCCTGCGCCATCGGTGCCGGCATCATGGCCCTCTTCTACTTCCCGCTGCTCTGGGTGCTCAAGTCGCCCGAGTTCCGCGGCTTCGCGAGGCCAGTGCTCGCCCGCTTCGGCGTCAAGACCGGTGGGCCCTCCAGCGCAGCACGCGGCGAGGACGACGAGGGCGACCTCGACGCCGACCTCCTGGCGACGTTCCCCGACACCGCCACCGTCTCCGGCAGCGACTCGGCACCGACGCCCTGGAACCTCGCATCCGAAGAAGCTGAGCCGGACACTGCCGAGGAGCGCAGGCAGGCCGAGGAGCAAGAGCAACGTGAGGAGCGCGTCAACGCCGCCTCCTGGGCCTTCGGGGGCGCTACCGAGGACCTCTCGACCGCCGGCATCATCCTGCCCATGCACTCGCGCACGACCGAGATCCCGAAGGTCGGTCGCACGGAGCCGCCGCGCACACGTCGCGAACGCCGCGAGGAGGAGCGCCGGGCCGTGATCGAGCTGGCAGCCCGCCGAGAAGAGGAAGCGCGCCTCGCCCGCGAAGCCCGGGACGGCACCGATGACGGCGATGGGCGCGGTTCACCACCTCGTCCGAAGGAATAGTCGCTAGTCTCAACGCGTTTGCCTGTATGTCGAGCCGCGATTCCCGCGGTCCGAAGAAGTGCGGAGGACTCATGCGGAACGTCATCATCATCGGCTCCGGCCCCGCGGGCTACACCGCCGCCATCTACGCGGCGCGCGCGGGCCTCAAGCCGGTTGTCATCACCTCGAGCGTCGAAGTCGGCGGCGAGCTCATGAACACGACCGACGTCGAGAACTTCCCCGGCTTCCCCGAGGGCATCATGGGGCCCGAGCTGATGGAGCGCATGCAGGCGCAAGCCGAGCGCTTCGGCGCCGAGCTCGTCTACGACGACGTCACCTCCGTCGAGCTCGACGGTGACGTCAAGCGGGTCTCCACCTCGTACAGCGGAGACTTCGAAGCGCGCACCGTCATCATCTCCACGGGGTCCGCGTACCGGAAGCTCGGTCTCGACGCGGAAGCCCGTCTCTCCGGCCGCGGCGTCTCCTGGTGCGCGACCTGCGACGGCGCGTTCTTCAAGGACCAGCACATCGCCGTCGTCGGCGGCGGCGACTCGGCCATGGAGGAGGCGACCTTCCTGACGCGCTTCGCCAGCAAGGTCACGATCATCCACCGCTCCGAGAACCTGCGCGCGTCGGTCATCATGCGCGAGCGCGCGGAGCACAACCCGAAGATCGACTGGATGCTCAACTCCCGCATCGAGGACATCGCCGGCGAGGCCAGCGTCGAGGGTGCGAGCGTGCTCAACACCGCGACCAACGAACGCACCGAGCTGCCAGTCACCGGCGTGTTCGTCGCCATCGGCAACGACCCGCGCATCGAACTGTTCAAGAACATCCTCGACATCACCGACGAAGGCACCATCTGGGTCGACGGCCGCTCCTCGCGCACCAGCATCCCCGGCGTCTTCGCGGCCGGCGACGTCATCGACCCGCACTACCGCCAGGCCATCACAGCCGCAGGGTCCGGCACGGTTGCCGCATTGGACGCCGAGGCGTACCTCGCCGCGCAGCCCGAGCCCATCGCGGACGAGTCCGAGCAGCAGGCAGCAGCCGCGGTCACCGAGAACGAGACCGTCATCGTCTGACCCGCTGGTGCCGCATCCGCTCAATCCGGGCAGGCACTCCGCGCCGAACACCATCCACCACGAAGCACGACAACTCCCACGGAGGTACCAATGTCAGAACCGATCGTCGCCACCACGGCGAACTTCGACCAGATCGTGGCAGACGCCCCAGGTCCCGTCATCGTCGACTTCTGGGCCCCCTGGTGCGGCCCGTGCCGTCAGGTCGCGCCTGTGCTCGACCAGATGAGCGAAGCCCACGAGAACCTCTCCATCGTCAAGGTGAACGTCGATGACGAGCCCGACCTGGCCATGAAGTTCCGCATCACGAGCATCCCCGCCCTCAAGCTGTTCTCGAACGGCGAGGTCGTCAAGGAGGTCGTCGGCGCGTACCCGCGCGCGGCCCTTGAGAAGCAGTTCGCCGACTACCTGGGCTAAGCCGCAGAGCTAGGTCACGCAGATATGGCGCGAGCGCCCATCACCCCCGCGACGAGGGCGCTCGACGCAGCCGGGGTCGAGCACGTGGTTCATAGCTACGTGCACGACCCCGGCGTCTCTGCGTTCGGGGCGGAAGCGGCCGAGAAGCTCGGCATCGACGAGGCACGCGTCTTCAAGACGCTCGTCGTGCAGCTGGATGACAAGCAGCTCGCGGTCGCCGTGGTCCCCGTCAGCGGGTCCCTCGACCTGCGCTCCCTCGCCCATGCGGCCGGCTGCAAGCGCGCGGCCCTCGCCGACACGGCGCTCGCCGAGAAGCGCACCGGATACGTGCGCGGTGGCATCAGCCCGTTCGGGCAGCGGATGCGCCTGGCCACGTACCTCGACGAGTCCGCGTTCGCGCATCCCACCATCTTCGTCTCCGGTGGTCGGCGCGGCCTCGACATCGAGGTAGCGCCCGGCGCTCTTCTGCACGCTACCGAGGGCCAGCGCGTGCCGATCGCGCGCGACTGACCCCGGACGCGGCAGGGCCATGCAGTCCACTTCCTGCATGCGGTTCGCGATGGAACTCTTCGCTCGGGCGTATCCTGGGATTTCGACTCTCGCGAAGGAACCCCGTGACGCATCCAGGAGACGTCGGCCCGCAGACAGGCCGCAACCTTGACCCGTGGTACACCAGCTACGCCGACCGCACCGCCGGTCTGGCCGCCAGCGAGGTCCGAGCCCTCTTCGCCGTCGCCTCCCGACCCGAGGTCGTGTCTCTCGCCGGCGGCATGCCGTTCGTGAAGGCGCTCCCAGAGGAGCTCATCCACTCTGCCTTCACCACGATGATGCGCGAGCACGGCTCCGAGGCGCTGCAATACGGCGGCGGACAGGGCATCCCCGAGGTTCGAGAGCAGATTCTGCAGGTCATGAGCCTCGAGGGCATCAACGATGCCTCCGCGGATGACGTCGTCACGACGACCGGCTCGCAGCACGCACTCGACCTCGTGTCGAAGCTCTTCCTCAACCCCGGCGACGTCGTCCTCGCGGAGGCACCCAGCTACGTCGGCGCGCTCGGCACGTTCAAGTCCTACCAGGCGGACGTCGCGCACGTCGCGATCGACGACGACGGCCTCATCCCCGAAGCGCTAGAGGAGACCATCGCACACCTGCGCGCCGAGGGCAGGACCATCAAGTTCCTGTACACGGTCGCGAACTACAACAACCCCGCCGGCGTCACCATGAGCCTCGAGCGTCGCATCCGGGTGCTCGAGATCTGCAAGCGCGAGCACATCCTCATCCTCGAGGACAATCCGTACGGGCTTCTGTACTTCGACAAGCCCGGCCTCCCCGCGCTGCGTTCCATGGACGCCGAGAACGTCATCTACCTCGGTTCGTTCTCGAAGATTCTCTCGCCCGGCCTGCGCGTCGGCTGGGCCCTGGCACCGCACGCCATCCGAGAGAAGCTGATCCTCGCCGTCGAGGCGTCCATCCTGTCGCCGTCGACGTTCAACCAGTGGGTGGTGACGGAGTACCTGCGGCAGAGCGATTGGCAGCAGCAGATCGAGGGGTACCGTGCCGTGTATCGCGAGCGCCGCGACGCCATGGACCAGGCCCTCAACGAGCATCTGCCGCAGCTCAGCTGGACCAAGCCAGACGGCGGTTTCTTCGTGTGGGTGCGCCTCACGGAGCAGCTCGACTCGAAGCAGATGCTGCCTCGCGCCGTGAAGGAACTCGTGGCCTACACGCCGGGCACCGCGTTCTTCGCCGATGGCCGTGGCCGCCACGAGATGCGCCTCTCGTTCTGCTACCCCACTCCCGAGCGCATCAAGCTGGGCGTGCGACGCCTCGCGAACGTGATCAATGGCGAGCTCGACCTCGTCGAGACGTTCGGCACATCGACGCGCCGCGGGCCGGACGAGGACCGCGTCAACATGCCCCCGCCGAACATCTCCTGACCGCGGCACCTGCCTCCTACGAAGGGAACCCCATTGAGCATCGAGGGCCTGCACGTCGTCATCCTCTCCGGCGGCATCTCGCATGAGCGAGACGTGTCGCTGCGCTCCGGTCGGCGCGTTGCGGATGCGCTCAGCCGCGCAGGCGCGGACGTCACCATCCGCGAGCCTGACGCGTCTCTGCTCGGGTTCCTGGAGGAGACGCAGCCCGACGTCGTGTGGCCGCTGCTGCACGGCTCGAGCGGCGAGAACGGAGCCCTTTACTCGCTGCTCCGGGCCGGCCGCTTCCCGTACGTCGGCTCACGGCCGACCTCCGCGCGGCTTGCCTGGAACAAGGCGACCGCGAAGGCTATCGCGAAGCGCGCGGGCCTGGCGACACCCCCTTCCATCGTGCTCGAGAACAGCACCTTCCGCGAGCTGGGAGCTGAGGCGGTGATGCGCCTCATCGCGCGCGGAATCGAGCTGCCAGCTGTCGTGAAGCCCGTCGAAGGCGGCTCCGCGCAGGGCGTCACGTCGGTGACGTCGTTCGAGGAGCTCCCGCAGGCGCTCGTCACCGCGTTCACCTACGACGACACCGTCATCATCGAGAAGCGCATCGAGGGCCGTGAGGTGATGGTCGGCGTGCTCGACCTCGACGGCGAGCCCCTCGCGCTCCCCGCGGTCGAGGTCGTCGCGAACAACGGCGTGTACGACTACGAGGCTCGCTACAACGCCGGTGAGACGACCTACTACGCGCCGGCCAGGCTCTCCGAGGACGAGGCCGCGCGCGTCAGTGACGCCGCACTCCTGGCGATCGCGAGCATCGGGCTGTCGGACATCGCCCGTGCGGACTTCATCGTCGACGAAGCGGGTGTTGTCTGGTTCCTCGAAGCCGACCCGATTCCCGGACTCACTGAGACCTCGATCGTGCCGCTGGGCATCGAAGCGGACGACTCGGAGTTGAGCGCCATCTACGCGCAGCTGGCCGCCGCGGCCGCCGCGCGCGGGCCGCTCGAGTAGCTCCACACCGAGCCTCGGACAACGGAGCGGGTGGATGAGCCGCAAGGCGCATCCACCCGCTCCGTTGTCCGTGCGGTGTTCTCAGCGCTTCATGCGGCTACTTGCCGGGCGCGGACTCGCCGAGTTCTTCAAGGATGCGGTTGAGATCGGCGATCGAGGCGAAGTCGACGACGATCTGCCCCTTGGTACGGCGCAGGGTGACCTTGACGCGGGTGTTGAGCCGGTCGCCGAGCTGCTCGCCGATCTCGTCGAGGTAGCCGGTGAGACCGCTGCGTGGTTCCTTGTGGATGGGTGCCTGCGTGTCGGCCTTGGCGCTGCTCGACTTCGCGGCGGCCGCCTCAGCGGATCGAACGCTGAGGTCTTCGTTGACGATCTTGTCGGCAAGCTGCTGCATCGCAGCGGGTTCCCCGGCGCTGAGGATCGCGCGTGCGTGACCGGCTGAGAGAACTCCGGCCGCGACACGACGCTGGACTTCCAGCGGGAGGCGGAGGAGGCGCAGCGTGTTGCTGATCTGTGGACGCGAACGGCCGATGCGTTCTGCGAGCACCTCTTGGGTGATCCCGAAGTCGTTGAGCAGCTGCTGGTACGCCGATGCTTCTTCGAGCGGGTTGAGCTGACTGCGGTGCAGGTTCTCGAGAAGCGCGTCACGCAGCATGACGTCGTCTTCCGTGTTCCGGATGACGGCGGGGATGCTCTCCAAACCTGCGGCCTTCGTCGCGCGCAGGCGACGCTCGCCCATGATGAGCTCGAAGTCGGCCTCATCCCGCAGCGGATGATCGGCAGGGATGGGGCGCACGACGATCGGCTGGAGCACGCCGAACTCCCGAACCGACGTGATGAGCTCCTGCAGCGCATCTTCGTCGAACTCCGTCCGAGGCTGGTGCGCGTTCGGAACGATGCGGTTCGGATCCAGAGCCCGCAGAGTGGCGCCGGGGATCTCAACGAGGCCGTCGGTGTCTTCGTCCTCGGTTGCGTCATCGAGGCCTTGGTTCTCGGCAGTTGCGGCGGCCGTCGCAGTTGCGGTGTTGTCGAGTGTTCCAGCCGCTGGCACCGCTGAATCGATCTTCCTCGATTCAGTAGCGTCCGTCGATGCGGTTGTTCCGATCGTGTCGGCCGACACGGCGGCTTCGTCATCCACGGGCGGTGTGGCGGTGGTGCGCGCTTTCGATGCCACTGTTGCTGTCTTCTTTGCTGGTGCCTTGTCTGGCCCGGTCTTCCTGCCGGTACCGGACTTTGCCGTCGCGGCATCCACTGCGGGCACCTTTGCTCGGGGAGCGCGCGCGGGCGTCGCCCGCTTGGGTGTGGCGGCTGCGGGCTTCTCCGAAACCGGAGTCGCCGTCGAGGCGTCCTCCGGCGCTCCGTCTGTGTTCGTCGCAGACCCGGCTGCATTGGTGCGTGACGATGCAGTGGTTGGGTAGGCCGGTGTCTCGCTGTCGAAGAACACGTCTGAAGGGCGCGAGGCGCCTCTGTCTGAGGTCGGGATGAGAGCGCCGATGCCTCGTCCGAGTCCGGTGCGTTTCTTGGTTGCCATGGTGGTTATGCTCCTCGCTGGGCGATTTCGACGGCCGCCTCGAGATACGCGATCGCGCCGGTCGAGGTTGGTTCGTGGGAAATGATGGTCTTGCCGAAGCTCGGGGCTTCGGAGATGCGCACGGTGCGCGGTATGGCGACCTTGAGCGTTTCTTGCGGGAAGTGCTCGCGAACGTCAGCGGCGACTTCCTGGGAGAGGTTGGTTCGCCCGTCGTACATCGTCAGCAGGATCGTGGTCAGCCGAAGCTGCGGGTTGAGGTCCTGCGAGAGGAGGTTGAGGTTCGAGATCAGCTGACCGAGTCCTTCGAGTGCGTAGTACTCGCACTGGATGGGGATGAGCACCTCTCGAGCGGCGACGAATGCGTTGATCGTCAGCAGCCCGAGGGAGGGAGGGCAGTCGATGAAGATGTAGTGGAACTCTTGCTCAGTGCCGGTGGTCTCGTCGAGGAGGGCGGCGATGGCCTGTCGGAGTCGGTAGTCGCGCTTGTCGAGGTTGACGAGCTCGATCTCTGCGCCTGCGAGGTCGAGCGTGGCCGGGACGCACCACAGCGTGTCGATATCAGGGCACTGTTGCATCAGCTCACGCAGTGGCTCGCCGTCGAGGAGCGCTTCGTATGTGCCAGCGGTTTCTCCGCGGTGTTCGATGCCAAGGGCCGTGGAAGCGTTGCCCTGGGGGTCCAGGTCGATCACCAGGACCCGGGCACCGAGGGTAGCGAGAGCCGCGGCCAGATTGACGGCGGTCGTCGTCTTACCCACGCCGCCCTTCTGGTTGGAGATCGTGAAGATCCGCGTGTGGTTGGGGAGGGGAACTTCCTTCTTGACCAGGCTTTTCCTGCGCTGGTTCAGCTCAGACAATGCTGTCGCGAGCGGTGAATCGTCGAGCCCCGACGCTGGTGGCGTCGCTGCGTCGCCGGCAGATGAAGCTTTCAAGAATGCTCTCCCTCAAGTAGACGTCTCAATTGTGCCTCACATCCACAATGGAAACGCGGCGACGCTCAGAGTTGTGGAATCGCCGAGTCTGGTCGCGCCGGGCCAGTTTCACGTGAAACACGGGACTCTACTTCAACCTCAGCCACAGGGTTCGGTTGTCAAGTTAGTGCGGGGAGCAGAGTCAACACGGTCGGTGCTCTCTCGTCCCCGTTTGAAGTCGCGAAGATTCGGAAGGGGTGAAGAGCTGAGCTCACTTCTCACGGGGGTCCGGTCGGGGCCATAGTTTTCGTGTACGCACACTGGATCTCTGTCGCGTGGGAATGCGTCGCCCTTCCTCGGGCCGCGAGGCCAGACTCGCAATCGGATGAAAGACCCAGCACGCACCGTCAGGAGTTGATGAAGGGGTCTGGTCAGTTCATGCCCGTTTCACGTGGAACGGGAGGCAAGCGCATGAATATTCGGATCTAGACCACGGCGGGGTGGCTGAAGCAATCTTCCTCCCGGAATGGCAAGGAGTCTCTGCGCAGGTGCGCACCGCACAGGGGCCGGTCGCACCGGTCAGGATAAACGAGATTAGAACTGAAGTGGACGGGGCTCTCTCTCATCCCTCTCCATGCCCGCGAAAGCTTGCCTTCCACTCAGGCCCAGGATAGGAACCGCCCGGAATGTAGGCCTGGGACCGGCGGCCACGGAGCCCCGGAGCCGCACCACCGGCCTGAGTAGGCGCGGCCGCACGGACTGAGAGATGAGCAGATGGGGGCATCAAGACGGACGGTGCGTCTTGGCCCCGTGGCTTACAGCCTGGAGTTTCACGTGAAACAAGCCCGAAAGCGCAACTTGACTAGAAACCTCTCTTCCGAAGCTCCGGTCAATGCGTACGGACTCCGCATGCCGCCAAGCCCTTCACACCCCTCGCTTTCGCACCACGCAGCGCCAGAAGTCGAGGTTCGGCAGCTCCATGAACACGCCTGCCCGCCCGAACGTATTGCCACGACCGAGCGTTCCACGTGAAACCTCCGGTGGTGAGAGCGCGGATGCGAACGCGCTGCGGAATGCACACTAGCGGTAGAAGTAGAACCCCGCGCCAAGATCGTGATCTCGCCTGACCGAATCGGGGATCGACGACACTCAAGGGTCGAGCGACCCAGCGAGTTTCCGAACCCGTGTCAGCCCAGTGCATTTCGTGACTGCGAACCGCGCTTGAGCTCAGAGCGCTAATTGCTAGGGATAACCCGCAACTACTGGCACTGACTCTGGCACATTAGTTGCGCCACGAAGTCTCGAAGCAACAGAGTCATCAGAGTCGTGCAGCCGGTTGCGCCCACCTCGCAACACCTCACACAGACCGCCATCTCTGTGCTCCAGGTCCAGGGCAAGGATCCACCCACGTCCACGTCCCACGCAAAGGACATGAATGTATAGAACGGTTCGCCCGAGTCACTCCCGGCTCACCTGGCCCGACTTCTGCATGATCCACCTAGAGCTCGCTCCGCTCTGGACAGGGAGTGGTGGGATGCAGTCTTGCCCGGCCCCGGCCCCAGCCCAAGCCCAAGCCCAAGCCCAAGCTGCTTCGTGCTCAGATCGGGATCAAGACCGAGAGATGACCGCATGCCTCGGCATTGAGTTCACCGATGGACAACCCGATGCGGCGTCGTTCCACGTGAAACATGTCGAGCATCGCGCACGGTGAAGTCCTACGTTGGGGCAAGCAAATACTCTGGCAGCAGCAGAGGAGCGTGGGTCGATGCGTGGTAACTCGTGCCGACTCATGGGCCCGCATGTTGGCACTGACTGCCCCGACCTGGTACTCCCAGTCCAGTCCTCTGCTTGCGTGTCGCACAGCCTGGCCCTCGCAGGCTACGGCACACAACACATTGGGCTGTCTAGTTCGCACACCACCAGCCGGCCTCGTTTACTCATCCCAGGGTTGGAGCAGTTCTGCACGCGCTCTTGCGGTGCGATTCGTGTCAACTAGTACTCGCCCTCTTGGTACCGCACGGGCTCCGATCTTTCACCTGGAGCGGCCACGCGCTGGACGTGTACGTGTGTGAGCGAGATCTCACCCCAGGCACCATTCGTCGGCAATCCCGGCCTGGCTGGCACCAGCACTCGATAGACCAATGATTCTCCCGCCTCCCCTGGATGAGGTTCCCTGGCGTGTATTGGGTGGCGTCTGGCAGGAGGAGCGAGTCGGAGAAGGGACAGGTCGGTGCGCGCCAGTCCCAGTCGGTCTATTTCTGGTTGTGCCCACCTCCTCTGTCTTGATGTCGGCCGCTCGGCGCCTCAGTCGCGAAGGAAGTTCGTACCGATCACGCACCCCACGGGCCAGCCCTTGGGAGCATGGAGAACTCTTCTGCCCAACCAAGACGAGTTCAGACGACGCAGGGTCTGTCTGTACTGGATCCGTTTCACGTGCAACGCGTTGCCTCCCCTACGTCGTCCCGGCCGGCAGCGCCCCAACGCTGAGCCGTGCGGCGATTCTGCTCCCTCGATCGGAGTCGGCCACTCTGTGGGCCAGAAAACGTCGAGCGGGAAGTGTTCTGCGGGTGTCCTCCACCGTACTCAACCGGAGCGAAGACCCATCCCAACTCACACTCAGCAGCAGGCCCATCCATCCAGATGAGTTGAGACTCCTTGGATTGTCCGACGACTGTTGGGCATGCGGGTGCCTTGTGCCCCTCCCCAGTTCTAGCAGGTGCCAACATGACCCATGACATGACCCCCTCCACCAGACGGATCCAGGCATAGCTACCTTGTCCCCGCACCGGCGCTCGAGGCACAGTACAAGTACATTGGACCGCCCAACAATGAGAAGAAGACAGCGACCGCTCACGCAACTGCCCGTTCTGCTGGATACGTCAGCGCCGCCCATGCTCCGCGGCCTTCCTGGGTTTGAAGGAGTTCCTGGGACCCTGCTGAGCGGGACCCCGTCCGGCCTGCTCGATGTGCAGGGCGGGGAGTCACACACAACCAGCGTGCACGCCGGGCCGGTCAAGTCGCGCCCCGCCGTTACGCGGCGTTCAAGTTCAACATATGGTCGGCGCGAAGTTTCACGTGAAACGACTACTGACCGGGAGCCCGACCCGGAGTGTAGGCCGCCGTTTCACGTGAAACAGACGCCGGGAACCCGGGCATCCACGCGCTCGAGCCCGGGCCTCGGCTCCGAATCATGGCTTATGAGAGGGGCCAAGCCGGTGGAACGGCACCGACCACAGCTCTAGCCCCCCACGCCTCGGTGAGCGTGAGCGTGAGCGTGAGCGTTGACGTTGACGTTGACGTTGACGTTGACGTTGACGTTGACGTTCGCGTTCGCGTTCGCGTTCGCGTGAGCATATGTAGGCGCGGGCGTAGGCGAGCGTGCGCCTAGGCGCAGGCGTGCGCATGGGTGTGGACGTCGAGTCAGACGCAGACGCAGACACAGGCACAGGCACAGACGTACACGTAGACGTAGGCATAGAAGTAGACGTAGGCGTAGGCGTAGGCGTAGGCGTAGGCGTAGACGTAGACGCGTGTGTGCGCGTGGCGTGGGGCGTGGGGCGTCCAGGAGTAGACCTCGTCGACGTAGCCAGGACGTGGACGTAGACGTAGACGTACGTGGACGTGGACGGGACGTGGACGTGGGCCTGCCGATCCGAGCTCAACAGAACAACGGCATCACGTGGATCCTCGGTGGGCTGAGGGATGAGGGGCTAGTTGTTTCACGCGAAACAGAGAAGCTGACCACCGTCAGCGTCCACGTGAAACGGAACCCCGTCCCGGGCTTCTGCAATGCGAACACGAATCACGAGGCGTGGCCGTTTCACGTGAAACGGTCAGTCAATACCAACTCCCATTCGTCAGAAGTGGACCAGGACCAGGGACCGGCAACAGCCTCGGGCATCGGTCTCGGTGCGGAAGTGCTGACCCAGGTACAGAAAGCAACAGCTGTCGCAGACGGCAGCAGCGTCACGGATCACAAAATCAGGCGACAGAGTTGGGCCTAGAGCGGACCTCATCCGGGAGCAATACGAGGGCCCGCTAGATGCATTGCCCGCGCGTGCAGAGAGAATTGCGGCACCGCGCTACCGAGTGCTGAACTTTGCAGCGGGCCAGGGCCTCAGCAGGAGGTCGGATCCCTTGGACCCGCCGTCTCACAGCTCACGACTCGCACGTCAGGACTCGCACCTGAGGTCGCGGCCGCGACTCGCTACTGACGGCTCCACCGCCGCAGACATTCCAGCATCTTCAGATTGCCCCGCTCATCGAGCACAATTCGGCAATCAATTGCACGCGACGAGGCCGGGCGCCCGTCACAACGTCTACATGTAGATAACAGCGGTTGGATTGGCAGCATCGAGAGCCGGCAGCTGCCGAGAATCGGTCAGTGGCTGCGCACAACAAGCGTGCCGCGTTCTGCATATGCCGTGTCTCGACTTGTCCAACCGACAGCCGTTGGCCAATATGCTCCCCGTCAGGGCGGGGGGGCATATTTTCGTGGGGCCCTGCGGCCCGACCGATCAGCGTTTGGCACGAAACGCTGCGGCCGTGCGATTCACGTGAAACGAGGATCGTTCCGGCACGCAGTCGACGCACGTCAGCGCTGCGATCGGCGTGGGCATCGCGGGCTGGGCAATACAGGTCTGAGGGGTCGGCGGCATTCTGCGTTGCTCAGCACGCCGGAATAGCGTGCAACAACGCAACAGCCCTAGCAAGACCGACCGGGAAGTCCATTCCGCATACCAATCAACACTGAGCCGATCCCGACACCGGACACCGACACTCGGCGGGGACCGTAAAGCTAGACCGCCCTCGACCCCACGTTTCGATCGCCAGAATGAGCACGGTGGGTGATTGGTGCTCTGGCGCGCTAACGACTGCACTCTTTCTGCTCCTTCTGCAGCCGCTCTAGACTGGGGTCGCACTACAGGCGAGTGTCCGTTTCACGTGGAACGGCCCGAATATCGGGAGCTGAGTGCGACCACACCACAAGCAATCACTCCAGATATCGGAGTTTTCTCGTTCTGTTCCACGTGAAACCCGATGTCCGCGCTCGAGGGACGGCACGATCGGATCCTGAGCGCCTGGGTGCCTCTTCGGCACGCTGAGTCCTTCTGCGGCCGGCCACCTCGTCAACTTCGGGTTGTGTCATCGCGCATCCATCCCGTAAACCCATGACCCATGACCCATGACCCAACGATGTCCACCGAGATTTGGCACTTCCATGGCCTCTCGGACGAGAAACCCACGGTTCCACGTGAAACATCCTCATACGAACAACGGGATCCAACCGGTTGGGGCGAGACTTCTTGAAGGTTCTTGGTCAGTCCGCGCCCAACCTGCGACCCTGCGCACTCATGAACGACGACCGCCGGTCCTTCATCCGGCATTGTCCCTGAATCGATCGTCCTAGTTCGCACACTGGGGGCCGACCCATCAAATAAGCAAGGATCTGATAACCGATGCCCGCTACGACAACGTAGATTGCCAAGCCTCGTAAATCGCGTGCATACGGACATCCCACGCGCTCTTGCCGAGGGAGAGACAGGCACTCCCCACTCCGCGTGAGTGCGGGGCGGGCAGACAGGCCAGCGGACTGGATGGGTGGGACCAGCCCCAGATCGCGCCTTAGAGCTACGGCAGCAAGTCAGGCCCAATGCATGTGGGGAGGCGATGGCCGGCGTCTGCGACAGAGCTGCACTCCGACCTCGACGCTGCTTGGGTGACGAGAACCTGTTGTGCACGCACGCGCCCATGCCTGTCAGCTCTACCCAGCCTCGGATTCTCGAGACAACGTCGCCGAGACCCTCAGGGCATTGCAGCTCAAAGGACCACGAATACCTCCAGGTCGCTGGCGCGTAGAGCGGGTGTCAGCTGCGCGACCCTTCAGGACGCAAACACTGAGACCCGAGGGACGCGGGTGCGAGGAAATCTCCTATGTTCTCGCAGTTTCTCGATGACCGCGCGTTGGGGATGAATCCGCGACGTGTTTCACGTGGAACGAGAACAGAATCGCCTCTTTGTCGCGAAAAACGCCAACAATGAGCAGAAAGAGCTGCTCTCTTGGCAGAAACTGCGATGGGTGCGCGCATTCGGAGACACATCACTACTCTGCGCGCACGACGACGCCGATTGGTCAGATACAGATCGTTCCCGGCTGCGTCGAGACCTCCGAGGTGAGTCGAGACAGCGCCCTCAAACCGGGGTTCAAGCCCTCTTGC
This sequence comes from Pseudoclavibacter sp. RFBA6, assembly GCF_002931575.1. Lineage (NCBI taxonomy): Bacteria > Bacillati > Actinomycetota > Actinomycetes > Micrococcales > Microbacteriaceae > Pseudoclavibacter > Pseudoclavibacter sp. RFBA6. Next base: position 327,041 of record NZ_PSUA01000015.1, read on the forward strand.
ATCAAGCCATATCGATATAAGTCAAAATTGCAGCCGAGGGCGCGGAGCGATCGATCTAGTCGACCGTTGCGCGGATGACCCGCGTGGCCTCAGTATCGAGGTTCTCGCCAAGCTCCTCGACTCGAACATCCGTGAGGCCGAACTTTCGGATCGCCTTGCTGGCCTTCTCGATCTCAGCTTCAGCCGATCGGCCCTTGAGGAACACGAGCTCGCCGCCGGAGCGAACAAGAGGTACCGTGATCGGGATGAGCTTGCTGAGCGCAGAGACGGCCCGCGCGGTCAGCTGATCGAAGGTGAACTCATCGTGCACCTCCTCGGCTCGCGCACGACGCACCTGCACGTTCGTGAGAGCGAGGGCATCCACCTCACGCTGCAACCACTCTGTACGCCGCTCCATGGGCTCAATCAGAACGAAGTTCACGTCGGGACGCGCAATAGCCAGCACGAGGCCGGGAAGACCGGCGCCTGAACCGATATCTCCGACGAGCCCGGGACGCAGCAGAGGAGCCATGAGTACTGAGTTGACGATGTGTCGAGTCCAGAGGCGGGGGTATTCGAGCGGACCGACGAGCCCGAGCTGCTCACCGTATTTCGCGAGGTCAGACGTGAACGCACGAGCGAGTTCGATCCGGTCCTCGAAGAGCACCTTCGCGATAGCCGGCTCGATCTCGAGTTCAATCGGGTGGTCAGTCATACGGCATGCCCCTCTCGCAACGTGAATATGTCGACGCAGTCGCGAATCGCGATCGCGGTCAGTTCATGCCAGTTTGACACGATGGGCTTCTTGACAAGACGGGACAACCAGGATCGACGGCCTGTCTGTGGATAAGTCTGTGCATAACAGCGAAGCGACGCCGGCAACATGGCCTTCTCCGGGGAAAGCGACGCTGACCTGGGGTTTTACCCGTAGGGGTCATTCCGCGCCAATTCCCCAGATAATCGCCTGTGGAAACTACTGTGGATAACTCCGCGCGTCAGGCCGAGGGTGCCGGGCGGATGACTGTGTGACGCTCACGCGCTTCGCCTTCCGACTCAGACACGTAACCGCGCTCGGAAACGATGTCGTGCACGATCTTGCGTTCGTACGAGGACATCGGAGGCAGGGCGGCGGACGAGGCGCCTTCCTCGATGCGGGTGATTGCCCGGTCGACGAGCCCGGCCAGCTCGCCCCGCCGCGCATCGCGTGAACCGCCGATGTCGAGGATGAGCCTTGAGAATTCACCCGTCTCCGCCTGCACGGCGAGGCGAGTCAGATGCTGCAGCGCATCCACCGTCTCCCCATCAGCCAGCTTCGAGAGGTTCGACTCTCCGTCGGAGTTCACCGAGATGTACGTGCGCGACTCACGAACCTCAATATCGAGGTCACCATCCACATCGCTGATGTCGAGCAGCTCTTCGAGGTAGTCGGCGGCGATGTCCCCGTCGTCGCGGATATCCGACGTCTCTGCGTCAGCGGGGACGGCCTCGGAGGTTGCTTCAGTCATTCGGGTTCCTTAAGAGAAAGAGAGGGGACGAGGCGAGGGGAAACTACTTCTTCGCGGGCGGGGTGCTCTTGCCAGATGCGCCACCTGCGCCGGGCTTCCCGCCCGTTGCCTTCTTCTTGGCTCGGTTCTTCGAGACGGGCTGAGCACGCTGAGCCGGCTGCTGCACGGGGGCCTCCACGATGACGTTCCCCTTGGAGTCCTTGCGCTCCGGCTCAACCCACTTGCCGCGAGCCTTCAGGCGCTCCTCACGAGCCTTCGCAGCCTCAGAGCCGGGAGTGGGCATGTTGCGGATGATGATGTACTGCTGACCCATGGTCCAGAAGTTCGAGATGAGCCAGTAGGTCATGACACCCAGCGGGAACATGACACCGGACACGAGGAACGTGAGGGGCAGGATGTAGAGCAGCATCTGCTGCTGGCGGTACATCGGCGACTCCTTGGTCGCCTGCGACACGTTCTTGGAAGTGATCTGCTTCTGCGTGATGAACTGCGAGACCGTCATGACGACGACCATGACACCGGCAAGGATCTGGACGCCGACGTTGCCATCGTTGTTGAGGAACGTCGCACTCAGAGGAGCGCCCCAGATATCCGCCTGCGAGAAGGACGTCGCGAGCTCCTGGTTCAGCGCGCCTACACCGACCGTGTTGTGCTGCGCCCCGTTGAGCACGGAGAAGAGACCGAAGAAGATCGGCATCTGCACGAGCAGCGGCCAGCAGCCCGCCATCGGGTTCGAGCCAGTCCGCTGGTAGACAGCCATGGTCTCGCGACGCATGGCCTCCATCGAGAACTGGTCGCGCTTGCCCTTGTACTTGTCCTGGATCTTCTTGATCTCAGGAGCGACATCCATCATCGCGCGCTGGGACTTCACCTGCTTCACCATGAGAGGGATCATGGCGGAGCGGACCACGAGCACCAGGCCGAGGATGGCGAGGATCCACGTCCAACCATCAGTGCCGTTGAGACCGAGCGTCGTCCACAGCGTGTGGAAACCGACCAAGATGAGCTCGATGACCCATTTGATCGGCCACAAGATGGTTCCGAGGATATCCATGAGTGCGGTGACGTCTTTCTCTTAAGTTCCGCTAGTGCCCAGGACGACGAATCCGCGAGCAGTAGTGGTGGTGGTTCGGTGTTCTGGCTCAGGCACGTCGTCAATGCCTCCAGCAGCCCAGGGGTTGCAGCGAACGAGTCGTCGCCCGGTGAGGAAGCCGCCCCGGAGGACGCCATGAACCTGCACAGCTCTTAAAGAGTACGCGGAGCAGCTGGGGTGATACCGGCAGACGTCACCGTAGAGCGGTGAGATCACCAAGCGGTACGCGTTCAGCAGTGCGATGACCACGTTCCGGGGGACGAGCGCGGCTCGTCGAACGGCACGCACGTTCATCTCCCCGACTTCGACGCACGAAGATCAGCGTCGCTGGGCGCACCGATTCGACGCACGCCGCGTAGCGACCCGAATCTCGCACGCTCGCGTAGATCATCGAACCCGAGCTCCGCCGCTTCCGGATGAACCCGATACACGATGTCGAAGCCAGGACCGATCTCAGGGAGCAGCTCCCTGGACACCGCCTTGAGGCGCCGACGAATGCGATTGCGCACAACGGCCACACCTACCCGCTTCGAGACAATGAAGCCGAATCGGGTAGGTGTGTCATGTTGTTCGCGCTCGCGCACGCTGACCGTGATTCCTCGAGCACCTACACGAACCCCGCGTCGAACGATGGCCTGATAGTCATCGCCCTTGGTGACGCGGTTCGCGTAGGGAAGCAAGAAGCTACGCGGAGAGCTCGGTGCGACCCTTGCGGCGACGAGCCGAGAGGATCGCGCGACCCGCACGGGTGCGCATACGCAGGCGGAAGCCGTGGGTCTTCGCGCGGCGGCGGTTGTTTGGCTGGAAAGTACGCTTCGACATGAGAACTCCGGAAGATACGACCCGATCGGCGGACGCCGTACGGATTTTCACAAGTGCCCTACCGAAGGGCACAACTGCCTTAACCTACGTGACCCGGGCCCGGCAGTCAACTGACGCCAGAGGGCCGGCATTATGTTCACACCGGTGCTCGGCAGGCGCTCGACATGCCGAATCCTCCCAAAGCGATTGGCGCGCGTGGCGATCCGGCGTAGGCTGGGCCCCTACCTCCGCGAGTTATGCACAGGCACCCGCCTGTTTGTCCACAGAAGTTGTGGATATCTCACCGGGTAGATCACAATGACTTGCGCACCAGTGCCACACGGCCGGTGCGTTGACCATGCTGCGAGTGTGCAGCCACGAAGACGCGGTCCGCAGAGATGCGGTCTCGTGAAGTACAGAGGGACGGGGGAGTGCTTCGGTGGCCGACCCGGTTTCGGAGACGTGGCAGACGCTGCTCTCCACACTGCGTGAAGACGATCGCGTTCCCGCTTCCCTCCTCGGGTTCCTCGGACTCGTCGAAGCCAAGGGAGTGATGAGCGGCGCGCTGCTGCTCGAAGTCCCCAACGACATGACCCGCACGATGATCGAAACGCGTGCGCGCGTGCCGATGCTCGCGGCGATCGCGGAGCTCGACGAGTCCGACATCAAGACGTTCGCGGTGCTCGTCAACCCGGATGCGGCTCCGCGAGCATCCGTCAGCGACCCACTCGACTCGCACGACTACATCGAAGTCGCTCCGCCGCGGGCCACGCCCGCCCCGACCAGCTCGGTGACCGTCGTCGAAGCAGAATCCGTCGGACACCATCCGTCGTCAGATCAAGGCGCGCGCACGCAGCCCGACCCTGAGTCCCGACTCAACCCGCGGTACACGTTCGACAACTACATCATCGGTGGCTCGAACCGATTCGCGCACGCCGCGGCCGTCGCCGTCGCCGAAGCGCCGGCGCGTTCATACAATCCGCTGTTCGTATACGGCGGCTCCGGACTCGGCAAGACGCACATGCTCCACGCGATCGGCAACTACGCCGAGTCGATCTACCCGGGCATCCAGGTCAGGTACGTCTCGAGCGAAGAGTTCACGAACGACTTCATCAACTCCATCGCGAACAACCGGACGCAGTCGTTCCAGGCGCGCTACCGCGACAACGACATCCTGCTGATCGACGACATCCAGTTCCTCCAGGGCAAGGACTCGACGCAGGAAGCCTTCTTCCACACGTTCAACACCCTGCACGAGCACAACAAGCAGGTCGTCATCACGAGCGACCTCCCCCCGAAGCAGCTGACCGGCTTCGAAGACCGGATGCGCTCCCGATTCGAGTGGGGCCTCATCACCGATGTGCAGTCCCCCGATCTGGAGACGCGCATCGCGATCCTCCGCAAGAAGTCGCAGGTCGACAACCTGCTGATCCCGGACGATGCGCTCGAGTTCATCGCGGCACGGGTCTCCTCGAGCATCCGTGAGTTGGAGGGCACACTCATCAGAGTCACCGCCTACGCCAACCTCAATGGCGAGAAGGTCGACCTGGCGCTGGTCTCCACAGTGCTGAAGGACCTGGTGTCCGATCAGGACACTGGCGTCGTCTCACCCGTCGACATCATCAACCGGACGGCTGCGTACTTCCAACTGACAGTCGACGACCTCTACGGATCCTCGCGATCGCAGGCGATCGCCACCAGTCGGCAGATCGCCATGTACATCTGCAGAGAGATGACGAACCTGTCCCTCCCCAAGATCGGGCAGCTGTTCGGTGGGCGAGACCACACGACGGTGATGTACGCGCACCGCAAGATCACGAAGCTCATGACCGAGCGCCGCGACGTCTACAACCAGGTCACAGAGCTCACCGCGCGCATCCGCCAGAACGGAAACGGACGCTCCTGAGCACCCTCCAGCTCCGCATCACGGGCCCTCGTGGACGGATGCGGAGTTTTTCCTGCCCTCAGGCCCTGTGGATAACTTGTGGATTGTGGAATCGACACGCGAGCACGGACTGTGGAAAACGCGCTCGGCGCTGTGGAGTCCGAGAAGTTGTGCACCCCAGTGCTCGTCAGCGTGCACAGGGCGTCCACCGCTCCGCCACAACTTACATTTTTGTAGTTCCCATGCGGGCGCTGGGGAGTACTGAGTTATCCACAGTGTGCACAGCTGTTAATACGATGATGACAAGAAATCTATTGATATTGGGCGAGTCGATGACATTGGTGAACGGTGGTCGGCCGACGCTCGGTGGACTGGTATTTTCGCGTGCGCGACGACGAGCTCGTGCCGTGGGAAGCAGCACAGGATGCTCTGACGCTCGGGCGCAACACACGGAATCTGGGCGGCTACCATTGGGTCATTCCAACGAGAGGAACGCCTAGTGAAGTTTGTGGTCAACCGTGACGTCTTCAGCGATGCGGTGTCGTTTGTCGTCAAGCTTCTGCCTCAGCGCCCGACCCTCCCCATCCTCAGCGGTGTTGTCGTCGAGGTCGGCGACGCAGGGGTCACGCTCTCGTCATTCGACTACGAGGTCTCCAGCCGCACCAGCATCGACGCTGATGTGCAGGAGCCAGGAGCCGTCCTCGTGCAGGGACGCCTCCTCGCTGACATCGCGAATCGACTTCCTCAGGCTCCCGTCGAGCTGAGCCGCGACGACTCCGGAGTTGTCATTCGCTGCGGCAGCGCGTCGTTCCACCTGCCGACGATGCCGATCGAGGAGTTCCCGAGCCTGCCCGTCGTCGAAGGCGCGAGCGGTTCCATCGCGGGTGACGTGTTCTCGGAGGCGATCTCCCAGGTCGCGGTCGCAGCCTCCCGCGAAGACGTCGCCCCCGTGATCACGGGTGTGAACCTCTCGCTGCAGGCCGATTCGATGAGCCTCGTCGCGACCGACCGCTACCGTGTCGCAGTGCGGACCATCGAATGGCAGAGCTCCCTCACGGAGACCGAGACAGCTCTCGTGCCAGCCAAGACGCTCGCCGAGGTCGGCAAGTCGCTCGGCAGCTCCGGTGAGATCACGATCACGCTCGTTAAGGACGACATCCGTGAGCTCATCGCCTTCTCCGCTGGCAACAAGACCGTCACCTCGCTCCTCATCAAGGGCAACTTCCCCGCAGTGGAACGCCTCTTCCCCGCTGAGACGCCGCACTACGCAGTGCTCACGGTCAGCGACATCGTCGACGCGGTTCGCCGCGTTCAGCTCGTGCTCGAACGCGAGGCAGCACTGCGCTTCACGTTCACGACCGAGGGACTCCACCTCGAAGCGCTCGGCAGCGAGCAGGCTCAGGCAAGCGAGAACCTCGACGCAGTCCTGCACGGCAACGACATGGTCGTCTCGCTCAAGCCTCAGTTCCTGCTGGACGGAGTCGGCGCCATCCACTCGCCGTTCGTGCGCATCGCCTTCACGAACTCCGAGAACCCCAACAAGCCGGGACCCGTGCTGCTCACGAGCCAGACCTCGCGCGACGAGGGCGAGTCGACGAACTACCGCTACCTGCTGCAGCCGAATCTGCTCATGCGGTAACCAGTGCACGTCACCCGTCTGCAGCTGCACGACTTCAGGAACTACGAGTCCGCGGATCTGTCGCTCGGCCCCGGCGCTCACCTGTTCGTCGGGTCGAACGGCCAGGGCAAGACCAACCTCGTCGAGGCGATCGGCTACCTCGCAACGCTCGGCTCGCACCGAGTCTCCAGCGACCAGGCGCTCGTGCGCTTCGGCCAGGAGTTCGCCGTCGTCAAGATGGAGCTGGCTCACGAGACCCGCTCGCTGCATCTGGATGTGCAGATCGCGAGCTCCGGTGCCAACAAGGCGAGGGTCGGCGGCCAGAATGTCAGGTCCCGTGACCTGGCTCGGTACTTCGCGAGCGTGCTGTTCGCGCCGGAAGATCTCACGCTCGTGCGTGGTGAACCGGGGGCCCGGCGCCGGTTCCTCGATTCCCTGCTCGTGACCCATTCGCCGAAGCTCGGCGGCGTGATCGCTGACTACGAGCGGGTCCTCCGCCAGCGGAACTCCCTGCTTCGGTCGATGCGTGGCCCACGATCGTCGGAAGCGATGATCGCGACCTTGGATGTGTGGGACGAGCGGATGCTGGAGCTCGGCTCCCAGATCATCGCCGAGCGGCTGATGCTCTGCGATCGGCTGCTTCCGCACCTTGCCGGTTCGTACCAGCGTCTGGTCGGCGCTGACCACCGGCCGACGCTGTCGATGCGCGTCTCCGCCTTCGGCCACGCTGCCTCCGTCATGGGCGACGCCGATGGCGAGGGCGCGGAGGTCGAAGGCGGCGAAGTCACGACGGCGGAGATCCGCGAGCGTTTCACCGCGCAGCTCGCCGCGATGCGTACCCGCGAGATGGAACGAGGCGTGAGCCTCGTCGGTCCCCACCGTGATGACGCCGTGTTCTGGCTCAACGGTCTGCCGGCGCGAGTCACGGCAAGTCATGGTGAATCCTGGTCGTTTGCGCTTGCACTCAAGCTCGCGGCCGCCGAATTGGTGCGCAGCGAGTCGCGCGCGGGCGATCCTGTGCTCATCCTCGACGACGTGTTCGCCGAGCTCGATGCGTCACGCCGGTCCCGCCTCGCCGAGGCGATCGGTGATTTCGAGCAGGTCCTCATCACGGCCGCGGTCCTCGAGGATGTTCCTGAGGGGCTGCGCTCGCAGATCATCCGGATCAGTGCCGGAACGATTCAGACGGGCGACGTCGATGAGTGAGGGCGCTGAGGTGTACGCGCGCTTCAAGGAGGTCTTCGGCGGGAAGACGACGTCCCTTCGCCGGCGCCTTGCGGCAAAGGCGAAGGATGCGGAAGGCACCGAGCTGTCCGAGCCGTTCGGCTTCGGACGGGATCCCGTCGCCGCTGGATCGGCCCTTGCCGCCCTGACCAGGCAATTCGGTTGGAACGGACCGCTCAAGCAGGCGGAGCTGATGGACGCGTGGCCCGAGATCGTGGGCAAGGAGACGGCGGCGCACTCCACTCCGCTGCACATCGAGGATGGCGTGCTGCTGGTGCAGTGCGACTCGACTGCGTGGGCGACGCAGCTCCGGGGGATGCAGACGATGCTGCTCACGAACCTCACGGAGAGGTACGCGGAAGCGAAGGTCGAGCGCATCCGCTTTCTGAACCCGGGTGCCCCCTCGTGGAAACGCGGTCCCAGATCGGTTCCAGGGCGTGGTCCACGCGATACCTACGGTTGACAAGGCAAATACGGTACGTCCCCTCGTTTTCGTCGCTTCACGCTCCATTTTCGGGCCTCGAGTCGTGTTCCTTGGTAGACTGAACAGTCGCTGGATCCGCGTCACGCGAGTTTGCTCGCAACGCGGATCTTGCATGTCGCCACACAGCAAGGAGACGCCCGAGTTATGGCACCAGAAACTTCCGACCCCGAGAACACGACTGAGACGCCAGACGACGCTCTGCAGTCGGACGGTCCAGGAACGTCGGAAGGCCAGGAGGGGGCTCCCGCCGAGGTGGTCGAAGCCCGCTCGCAGAACGATCGGGTTGAGAACGACTACGGCGCAGGCCAGATCCAGGTGCTCGAGGGGCTCGAGGCCGTTCGCAAGCGCCCCGGCATGTACATCGGCTCCACGGGTCCCGAGGGACTTCACCACCTCGTGTACGAGATTGTGGATAACTCTGTGGATGAATCGCTCGCGGGCTACTGCGACGACATCCAGGTAACGCTGCAGGATGACGGAGCCGTCCGCGTTCGCGACAACGGCCGAGGCATCCCCGTCGAGATGCACCCGGTCGAGGGAATCTCCACGCTCGAGGTCGTGCTCACCAAGCTGCACGCCGGCGGAAAGTTCGGCGGTGGCGGCTACGCGGTCTCCGGCGGTCTCCACGGCGTGGGCTCCTCCGTCGTGAACGCCCTGTCGTACCGCCTCATCGCACAGGTCAAGCGCGATGGCTTCGAGTGGGAGATGGACTTCGAGAACGGCGTGCCGACCGGGAACATCCGGAAGGGCGAGCCGACCGAGGACACCGGAACGACCATCACGTTCTACGCGAACTCCGAGATCTTCGAGACCGTCGAGTACGACTTCGAGGTGCTCCGCGCGCGTTTCCAGCAGATGGCCTTCCTCAACAAGGGCCTGCGCATCTCGCTCGCCGACGACCGCGACCAGTCGACCCTCACGGGCGACGGACTCGCGGCACAGATCACCGAGCTCCAGGACGAGACTGCCGCTGACGTCGACGACGCCGAGCGGACCGAGACCGGCGAGCCGAAGGCCGTCACCGAGTCCATCGAGATCCCGCAGAAGCGCGCGCAGACGTATCTGTTCGAGCGCGGACTCGTCGACTACGTGCAGCACCTCGTCAGCCGTCGCAAGAAGCAGCCGGTGCACGAGGAGATCATCGAGGTCAACGCCGAGGACACCGAGCGCAAGATCTCGCTCGAGCTGGCGATGCAGTGGATCGACTCCTACTCGGAGTCCATCCACTCGTTCGCGAACACGATCAACACGAAGGAAGGCGGCACGCACCTCGAGGGGTTCCGGGCCGCCCTCACGACTGTTGTCAACCGATACGCGCGCGAGAAGAACCTCATCAAGGAGAAGGACGAGAACTTCTCAGGTGAGGATGTCCGCGAAGGACTTGCCGCCGTCATCTCCATCAAGCTCGGCGAACCGCAGTTCGAGGGTCAGACGAAGACGAAGCTTGGCAACACCGAGGCCAAGTCGTACGTGCAGCGCATCGTCGGCCAGGCGCTCCAGGACTGGTTCGACCGCAACCCCTCGCAGGCCAGGGACATCATCCGCAAGGCCGGCCAGGCATCCGCTGCCCGCCTCGCGGCACGTCGCGCACGCGAGCAGACCCGACGCAAGGGCCTCCTCGAGACCGGCGGCATGCCGGGCAAGCTGAAGGACTGCCAGTCGAAGGACCCGACACGCTCCGAGGTCTTCATCGTCGAGGGCGACTCGGCCGGTGGCTCGGCAGTTCAGGGGCGCGACCCTGAGACGCAGGCGATCCTCCCGCTGCGCGGGAAGATCCTGAACGTCGAGAAGGCACGCCTCGACCGCGCCCTGCAGAACAACGAAGTGCAGTCGATGATCACCGCGTTCGGCGCCGGCCTCGGCGACGACTTCGACCCTGACAAGGTCAGGTACCACAAGATCATCCTCATGGCAGACGCCGACGTCGACGGCCAGCACATCACGACGCTGCTGCTGACACTCCTGTTCCGCTACATGCGTCCCCTCGTCGAGCTGGGCTACGTGTTCCTCGCGCAGCCCCCGCTCTACCGCATCAAGTGGTCCAACGCGGCGCACGACTTCGCCTACTCGGACCGTGAGCGTGACGCGATGCTCGCGGACGGCAAGGCGGCCGGCCGCCGCATCCCGAAGGACAACGCCATCCAGCGCTACAAGGGGCTCGGCGAGATGAGCTACCAGGAGCTCTGGGAGACGACGATGGACCCCGCCGTGCGCACGCTCCTGCAGGTCAAGGTGAGCGACGCAGAAGCGGCTGACGCCGTGTTCAGCACGCTCATGGGCGAGGACGTCGAATCGCGCCGGACCTTCATTCAGCAGAACGCGCACGACGTGCGCTTCCTCGACATCTAAGGCACACAGGCACATCTATGGCTGAAGAACGCGTCACAACCACCAACGCCGACGGCGAAGACCGCATCGGGCAGGTCGACCTGCAGCTCGAGATGCAGCGCTCGTACCTCGACTACGCGATGAGCGTCATCGTCGGTCGAGCGCTCCCTGAGGTCCGGGACGGGCTGAAGCCCGTGCACCGCCGTGTCATCTACGCGATGTACGACGGCGGCTACCGCCCGGACAAGGCGTTCTCGAAGTGCGCCCGCGTCGTCGGAGACGTCATGGGGCAGTTCCACCCGCACGGCGACTCGGCGATCTACGACGCGCTCGTCCGCCTCGTCCAGCCGTGGTCGCTGCGGTACCCGCTGGCCCTCGGCCAGGGGAACTTCGGCTCCGCCGGCAACGACGGTGCCGCAGCGCCCCGATACACCGAGACCAAGATGGCGCCGCTCGCGCTCGAGATGGTCAGGGACATCGACGAGGACACCGTCGACTTCCAGGACAACTACGACGGCCGCACGCGTGAGCCAGCCGTGCTGCCCGCCCGCTTCCCGAACCTCCTGGTCAACGGCTCCGTGGGCATCGCCGTAGGTATGGCCACGAACATCCCGCCGCACAACCTCCGCGAGGTCGCGGCTGGTGCGCTGTGGCATCTCGAGCACCCGGATGCGACCCGCGAGGAGCTCATGGACGCGCTCATGGAGCGCATCCACGGCCCTGACTTCCCCACCGGCGCCCAGATCCTCGGCACCAAGGGAATCCAGGAGGCGTACCGCACCGGTCGCGGCTCCATCACGATGCGCGCTGTCGTCGCGATCGAGGAGATCCACGGCCGCACGTGCCTCGTCATCACGGAGCTGCCCTACCAGGTCAACCCGGACAATCTCGCGCTGAAGGTCGCCGAGCTCGTCAAGGACCAGCGCCTCACCGGCATCGCCGACATCCGCGACGAGTCCTCCGGTCGAACCGGTCAGCGCCTCGTCATCGTGCTCAAGCGCGACGCCGTCGCCAAGGTCGTGCTCAACAACCTCTACAAGCACACGCAGCTGCAGGAGAACTTCGGCGCGAACATGCTCGCGATCGTCGACGGCGTGCCCCGCACGCTCGCGATCGACGGCTTCATCACGGCGTGGGTGCAGCACCAGGTCGAGGTCATCGTGCGCCGCACGAAGTTCCGCCTCAAGAAGGCGGAAGACGAGGTTCACATCCTCCGCGGCTACCTCAAAGCGCTCGACATGCTCGACGAGGTCATCGCGCTCATCCGCCGGTCGCCGACCGTCGAAGAGGCTCGCACGGGACTCATGGAACTGCTCGACGTCGACGAGCTGCAGGCCAGCGCCATCCTGAACCTCCAGCTGCGCCGCCTCGCAGCGCTCGAGCGCCAGAAGATCATGGAAGACGCAGCGCGTCTCGAAGCGATGATCGCCGAGTACAAGGAGATCCTCGCCGACCCGGTGCGCCAGCGCACCATCATCGCGGACGAGCTGCAGGAGGTCGTCGACAAGTTCGGCGACGATCGACGCACCGAGATCCTGCGAGGCTCCGGCGGCGACATGACCGACGAGGACCTCATCCCAGAAGAGGAGATGGTGGTCACCGTCACGCGCGGCGGTTACATCAAGCGCACGCGCAGCGACAACTACCGTTCACAGCACCGGGGCGGCAAGGGCATCAAGGGCGCCCAGCTCCGAGCGGACGACGTGGTCGAGCAGTTCTTCGTCACGACGACCCACCACTGGCTGCTCTTCTTCACGAACCTGGGCCGCGTGTACCGTGCCAAGGCGTACGAGCTCATCGAGGCCGGCCGGGATGCGAAGGGGCAGCACATCGCGAACCTGCTGCCGCTGCAGCCCGACGAGAAGGTCGCGCAGATCCTCGACATCAGCGACTACCGCCAGGCGCAGTACCTCGTGCTGGCCACCCGCGAGGGACTCGTCAAGAAGACGGCGCTCACCGAGTACGACACGAACCGCCAGGCCGGCATCATCGCGGTCAACCTGCGCGAGGGCGACGAGCTCGTCTCGGCGATGCTCGCCGACGAGTCCGACCACGTGTTCTGCGTCTCCCACCTGGGAATGTCGCTTCGCTTCGAGGCGAACGACGAGGCGCTCCGGCCCATGGGCCGCTCCACCTCCGGAGTGAAGGGCATGTCGTTCCGCGACGGCGACTACCTGCTCACCGCAGCGGTCACCTCGAGTGATGACGCCTACGTGTTCATCGTCACGGAGGGTGGATACGCGAAGCGCACGTCGGTGTCGCAGTACCGCATCCAGAAGCGCGGCGGCCTCGGCATCAAGGTCGCGAAGCTGAACGAGGAACGCGGCGGGCTCGCCGGCGCGCTGCTCGTCCACGACGCCGAAGAGGTGCTGGTCATCCTCGCCTCCGGCAAGGTCGTGCGCTCCAACGTCGCCGAGGTCTCCGTGACCGGACGCGACTCCATGGGTGTGACGTTCGCGAGGCTCGACGACAGCGACTACGTGATCGCGATCGCGCAGAACGCCGACCGCGAGCTCGAGAAGGAAGACGAGGCGGGTGAGGACGGCGAATCCGCCGGCGCCACCGCCTCGGACGACACCGAGTCGGTGAGCGAGCCGACCCCTGATGCCTCCAGCGATGGGGACAGCACGACCGCCGAGAGTGACGAGAGTGAGACTGTGGCAGACTCGGTCACGTCGTTCGAGCAGGACGAGACCGAAGACTGAGGTACTGATCTATGACGAGCGTTGCTGACAAGCTGGCCCAGAAGTCCAGCAAGAAGACTGCGAGCAAGCAGGTGCGCCTCCGTTTGGTGCACATCGACTTCTGGTCTGTCGTGAAGTTCTCCTTCCTGCTGTCGATCTGCTTCGGCATCATCACCATCGTTGCCACGTTCCTCATGTGGACGGTCATCGAGAACACGGGTGTGCTGGGGAGCGTCAACAACCTCCTCAACGACGTCTCCGGTTCGGCAGGTGTCGGAGTCGATGACTTCGTCACACTGCCGCAGCTCATGCTCTTCTCGCTCGTCGTGGCGCTCCTCAACCTCGTCGCGGGCACCGCCCTCGGCGCGGTCGCGGCGTTCCTGTACAACCTCGCAGTGAAGGTCACGGGAGGCCTCGTGTTCGGTTTCACGAACAGCTAGCGGCTCGATTTCCCCTGCGGTGCACTTTTCGTGTATGTTGGGGCAGTCGCTTCGGGGGCTATAGCTCAGGCGGTTAGAGCGCTTCGCTGATAACGAAGAGGTCCCAGGTTCAAGTCCTGGTAGCCCCACGGTTCGACACTGAAGGCTGGTGTCGTTTCCACCCCCGAACGGGGCCTTAGCTCAGTTGGTAGAGCGCCTGCTTTGCAAGCAGGATGTCAGGAGTTCGAATCTCCTAGGCTCCACGGTGACACAGAACCCCGGTCAGAGAAATCTGACCGGGGTTCTTCTGCGTGAGTCGGCCCATCCGGGGGCGGGCTTGCGGCCGCTTCAGGCGAGTCTGGACGACCACAACCCCGCCCTCGGCATCCGGCCTACGCGTATGGGGCCTCGTGCAGTGCGAGCGGTTCGTCCGGGAAATCGCCGAGCGGTGTCGTCATGCGCCCAGGAGGCGTTGCCAGTCGGCGGGAACCCGTTCTCGCGGGCCCGGGACCGTCTGCGACAGTGGGTGGCTGTGTGGCGCGTGCAGCGTCGGCCCGTCGAACATCGTCTCCGTCGCGTAGTCCCAGAACCAGACCTCGTCAGGCTCGTAGCTGCAGATGACCTGGTGACCGGTTGCATGAGCGTGCTTCGTCGCGTGCGTGTTCAGGGAGTCGTCGCAGCAGCCGATGTGTCCGCAGAACGTGCAACGACGCAGGTGCAGCCACCAGCTGCCCGACTCCTCGCATTCCACACACCCCGGACCGGACGGTGGGACGTTCGGTTTGATGTGCTGATCGACACCCGTCATTGTCGCGCTCCCTCGTTGGACTGCCGCACGTAGGGTCTGCCGGGGATGTGCCCGAACCGCCCATCTGCGACTCACACTAGGCCGTTGGTCTCGAAACCCCCTCCGATGTCCACGCGGTCAGTCGACGAAGGCATCGGGAAACAGTTCGGCGGCATCCACACCGGGTGAGTAGGCGCCCAGATCGCGCACGCCCGCATCCGCGAGCACGTCTTCGCACAGCAGCGTCTCGCCCTGGTACCGGCCACGCGGCGCCGTGAGGACGACGTGCGCGGCATCCGCGTACAGCTCTGGAGTCCGACTGCGCCGCATGAGCTGCTCGCCGCCGATGATGTTGGCGACCGCGGCGGTCTGGATGGTCGTGCGCGGCCAGAGGGTGTTCGCCTCGACCCCCTTCTCGGCGAACTCGGCACCGATGCCCAACGTCGCGAGCGTCATGCCGTACTTCGCCGTCATATACGCGGGGTAGGCGCCGAGCCACCTCGCCGACAGGTTCAGGGGCGGTGAGAGCGACAGGATGCGAGCATCCGCCGACTCCAGCAGGTGCGGCAGCACGGCCCGCGACAGCATGAACGTGCCCCGCTGGTTGATCTGATGCATCAGGTCGTAGCGCTTCTCGTCGATGTCGAGCGTCGACCGCAGGTCGATTGCGCTCGCGTTGTTGACGACGATGTCGATGCCGCCGAACTCGACGACCGCCGTATCGACCGCCCGCCGCAGGTCGGAGTCGTCACGGACGTCGCCCACGACCGGCAGAGCGCGCCCACCGGCCTCGCGTACCTCCTCAGCGGCCGTGTAGACCGTGCCGGGCAGCTTCGGATGGGGCTCACCGGTCTTCGCCAGGAGTACGACGTTCGCGCCATCACGCGCCGCGCGCTTCGCGATCGCGAGTCCGATGCCGCGGCTTCCGCCTGACATGATGATGGTCTTCCCGGCGAGGGAACCTGTCTGCGCTGACTGGGTCAAATCCGCACCTCCGTGTGCATCGTGGACACGTTCACGCTACCCACGCGCATCCCGAACCTCATGTGCGTTGTGGCACCGAGACAACGAGAACGTCGAAATGGTCGCCCCGACCGGGTCGGAGCGACCATTTCGACGAACTCGAGCAGGCAGTGGCGTGCTCGGACGAGCGAGTCCCTAGTGCTCGACGGCCTCCTCGGCCCCGTACCCGGTGAGCGAGCGGACATCCATCTCGGCGGCGACGCGCGGATCCTCCTTCTTCTGCGGCAGGACGGACCCGAGCCAGCCGAGCAGGAAGCCCACGGGGATCGAGACGATACCGGGGTTGTTGAGCGGGAACCAGGCGAAGTCGATCTCCGCGCCGAGCATCGCCGTCTCGGCACCGGAGACGACCTTCGAGAAGAGGATCAGGACGATGGCCGTCGCGAGACCCCCGTACATGCTCCACAGCGCGCCACGAGTGGTGAACTTGCGCCAGTACAGCGAGTAGAGGATCGTCGGCAGGTTCGCGCTGGCGGCGACCGCGAAGGCGAGCGCAACCAGGAAGGCGATGTTCTGGCCCTGCACGCCGATGCCACCGACGATCGCGACGACGCCGAGAACGACGACCGTGTACTTGCCGACCTTCACCTCCTGCTCGGGGGTCGCCGTGCCTCGCTTCACGACGCTGTTGTATATGTCGTGGGCGAAGGATGCGGCAGCCGTGATGGCGAGGCCAGCGACCACGGCGAGGATGGTCGCGAAGGCCACGGCGGAGATGAAGCCCATGAGGATGGGCCCCCCGAGCTCGAGAGCGAGTAGCGGCGCGGCGGAGTTCACGCCGCCGGGCGCGTCCTTGATGGCGGGCGCACCGACCAGCGCAGCCGCCCCGTAGCCGAGGACCAGCGTGAACACGTAGAAGCCGCCGATGAGCCAGATGGCCCACACCACGGACTTTCGGGCCTCCTTGGCGGTGGGCACCGTGTAGAAGCGCATCAGCACGTGCGGGAGGCCGGCCGTACCCAGGACGAGGGCGAGCCCGAGCGACACGAAGTCGATGGGGTTCTTGCCGTATTGGAGCCCCGGAGCGAGGATCGCGGCTGGGTCTTCAGCACCGTCGAGCGCCGCCTTGTCGACGGCCGCCTGCAGGAGCGCGGAGAGGTCGAAGCCGTTGATGACCAGCACCCAGATCGTCATCGCCCCGGCGCCGCCGATGAGCAGGAAGGCCTTGATGATCTGCACCCAGGTCGTGCCCTTCATCCCGCCGATGAGGACGTAGATGATCATGAGCACGCCGACGACGGCGACGACGATCGCGACGCCGACGTCGTCCGTGATGCCGAGCAGGAGCGCGACGAGACCGCCGGCCCCGGCCATCTGGGCGAGGAGGTAGAAGAAGCAGACCGCGAGCGTCGTGAGGGCCGCCGCGACGCGCACGGGCCGCTGCTTGAGGCGGAACGACAGCACGTCAGCCATCGTGAACTTGCCCGTGTTGCGCATGAGCTCGGCGACCAGCAGCAGCGCAACCAGCCAGGCGACGAGGAACCCGATGGAATAGAGGAAGCCGTCATATCCATTGACGGCGATGGCACCGACGATGCCTAGGAAGGACGCTGCGGAGAGATAGTCGCCGGAGATGGCGAATCCATTCTGCGTCCCCGAGAAGGAGCGACCGCCTGCATAGTAATCGGCCGCGGTCTTGCTGTTGCGGCTCGCCCTGATGACGATGAAGAGCGTCACGGCGACGAAAGCCGCAAAGATGGCGATATTCAGGACTGGGTCGTTGTCTGCGACCGCGCTCGCCCGCGGGGCGATGAGCTGAACGCTCATGCCTGGTCCTCCTTCGTGAGCTGGACGCGCAGATCATTTGCGAGCGGGTCGAGTCTCCGGTTGGCGTAGGAGACGTACCACATGGTGATCGCGAAGGTCGTGACGAACTGGCCGATGCCCAGCAGCAGGCCCACGTTGATGTTCCCGAAGACGGGTGTTGCCATGAAGTCGTGCGCGTACGCGGCGACGACGATGTAGGCGCCGTACCAGACGAGGAAGAAGATGGAGAGTGGGAAGACGAAGGAGCGCTGGCGCTTCTTCAGCTCCTTGAAATCGGCCGATTCCTCGAATTCGACATAGTCGATTCCGCCGGGCGGCGGTGGTGACGTTTCATTCTGCATGGGGCCTCCTTGCCTCAGTGCATTGCTGCGTTCGTCAGAGATGGACGGGTATTCCCTAGCGGCTGACGGCGGCCTTTCTTCGCATCATTGCGAACACGAAAGCCTCATCGCCTGCGTGATAGCATCCACGCTACGCATACGACGAAGTATCGAACTACCCCCGGAAGTTGGTAGTGACGCACATGATGTTTCCAGAGGCAGCAACCGAAGCTGACGTCTTCGCTCAGGCAGTGGCGCGCCTGCGGGACTCCACGGGGTGCCCTCTCTCGTTCGGCGGTCCGACGTACCGCGACACGACGGATGTCCACACGATCTGCGGCAACCAGGGTGTCGGTCTCGTCGGCCTCCGAGTGCAGCTCGGACGCGGTCTGGGTGGTCGGGCGATGCTCGAGCGTCGCGCCAAGGTCACGACGAACTATCGCGGCAGCAGCCGCATCACGCACGACTACGACGTGCAGGTGCTGTCCGAGCACGTGCAGAGCCTCATGGCTGTGCCGGTCATCGTCGACAAGCACGTGCGGGGTGTCCTCTACGGCGGGTTCCGGGCGGCCCCTGACTCGCAGTCGATGTCGCTCGGCCAGGCGGTCGCCCTCGGCAAGAAGGTGGAAGACGAGCTGCGGCTGCGGGATGAGCTCAGCCGTCGGATGCGGGTGGGGTCCGCGAGCGTCTCCGAGCTGGGAGGTGGTGGCCTCACAGCGCGACAGCTCGAGGAGCTGAGGGGCACGTTCTCCGAGCTGCGTGAAGTGGCATCCCTCCTTGGTGACGCTGAGGTGCGGGCCAGGCTGCGCGGCATCGAGGAGCGCCTCGTGAGGTTCGCCGGCGACCACGGAGATCCGCGGAGCAGAGAGGCAGTCGTCACCGCGGAGCTGGCCGAGGCGCCGGTGAAGCTCTCCCCGCGGGAGCTGGACGTGCTCGGCCAGATCGCGCTCGGGCTGACGAACAAGGACATCGCCAGGAAGCTGATCCTGACCGAGAGCACGGTCAAGAGCTACCTCGGCACCGCAATGACGAAGCTGGATGCGGGCTCCCGCTATCAGGCTCTTGCGAAGGCTCGGCACTTGGGCCTTCTTCCCTGATCTGGGGAGCGATCCCAACGCAACATCATTGCGTCTGTGACCCTGTCGGTCGACTGTTACGCAACGTGTCAGGATGTATCGGCGCGGCGACGCGCTGTTCTCTTATTCTTGCGAGGCCCTCTAGACCCTTAGAGGATTGCCGGCGTTCGCGCGCCGCATCGAAAGGACCCTCCTCCATGTCACGTTTCACCAAGATCGCCGCAGCAGTCGGCGCGATCGCCCTCGTTGGAGGCCTCTCCGCGTGCTCCACCGGCGCCTCCGATGAAGCCACGATCCGGCTCGGTGTTGTCGGCGAGGAGCCCTACTGGGACACGCTCGCCGAAGAGGCTGCGGCCGAAGGCCTGAACGTCGAGATCGTCAGCTTCACTGACTACAACCAGCCGAACCCCGCAGTCAGCGAGGGTGAGATCGACATCAACGGCTTCCAGCACATCATCTACCTGTCGCAGTACATCGCCGACTCTGGTGACACACTCGTTCCGATTGGTGCGACCGCGACGTACCCGCTCGGCCTCTACTCACAGAAGCACGAAACGCTTGAGTCGATCCCAGAGGGCGGAAGTGTTGCCGTACCGAACGACGCGACGAACCGCGCGCGCGGTCTGCTTGTCCTTCAGGACGCCGGCCTCATCACGCTCAAGGACGGCGGCTCGACCCTCTCGACGCTTGAGGACATCATTCCCGGTGAGTCCAAGGTCCAGGTGACGGAACTCGCCGCCGACATCACGGCATCATCGCTTCCCGACCTCGACGCCGCGATCATCAACAACGACTTCGTCTCCGACGCCGGACTCACCGCGGAGGACGCGCTCTACGCGGACGACCCGGCGAGCGAGGACCGTCGCCCGTACGTGAACATCCTCGTGGCGACGGCAGAGAACGCCGAGAACCCGGACTACGTCAAGCTTGTAGAGATCTTCCAGAACTCCGAGGCGGTGCAGGAAGGGCTCCTCGAAGCCTCCGGCGGCACGGCAGTGTTCCCGAACACCCCCGCGGCAGAGCTGCAGACAACGCTCGACGAGCTTGTCGCGCAGATCAAGGAAAACAGCTAGACCTCACCCCTAGCGCGCTCGCCGCCCGAGACCCGATGATGATCATCAGGCCTCGGGCGGCGATCTCGCTTGCACCGACGAACGGCGTCTCGGCGCCGCTCACCAGCATCACCACACGGTTCGACCGTGCAGAAGGCGAGAGCGAACACATGGCCCTCATCACACTCACCGACGTCGTCAAGGAGTACCCGTCGCCGAAGCGGCGCGCCCCGGCCATCAGAGCGGTCGACGGCGTCTCCCTCAGCATTGAAAAGGGCGACATCTACGGGGTCATCGGCTACTCGGGTGCGGGCAAGTCGACCATGGTGCGACTCATCAACGCGCTCGAGCCGACCACGTCAGGCAGCATCCACGTGGATGGGGTCGACATCACGAAGCTGCCCGAGACGAAGCTGCGCTCCGTGCGCGCCGGAATCGGCATGATCTTCCAGCAGTTCAACCTCTTCAACTCACGCAACGTCGCCGGAAACGTGGCCTATCCGCTGCGCGTCGCCAAGACGCCGAAAGCGGAGCGCGAGAAGCGCATCGCCGAGCTGCTCGAGTTCGTCGGACTCTCCGAGAAGGCCCGGGCCTTCCCCGACCAGCTCTCCGGCGGCCAGAAACAGCGCGTCGGCATCGCGCGCGCGCTCGCCACGAACCCCAGCATCCTCCTCGCCGACGAGTCGACGAGCGCGCTCGACCCGCAGACGACGGCAGACGTGCTGCAGCTGCTGAAGAAAGCCAACGAAGAGCTCGGGGTCACGATCATCGTCATCACGCACGAGATGGACGTCGTGAAGGAGATCGCGAGCCACGTCGCCGTCATGGAGCACGGCAAGGTCGTCGAGCAGGGCGAGGTCTTCGACATCTTCGCCAACCCCAAGGCTCCGGCCACGCAGCGCTTCGTCTCGACGGTCGTGCAGGGCATCCCGGACGCCGAGCTGCGCGCTGACCTGACTGCCCGCCACCCTGGCACGCTCGTGACACTGAGCTTCCGCGATGGGCGGACCAACCAGGGCCAGGCGCTGCGCATCTTGCACGAGGCAGGCATCACCGTCGAGCTCGTGTACGGCGGAATGAACGAGATCCGCGGAAAGTCGTTCGGAGACCTGACCTTCGCGCTCCAGGGCGACGCGGATGCACGACGCCGGGCCCTCGATGAGATCGGCGGCCTCGCGGTCGTCACGGAATTCGACACGATCACGCCTGGAGGTGCCGCATGAACGAGGTCATCGAGCTCCTCCCGAAGCTGATCGAGGCGACGGGCGACACGCTCTACATGGTGTCGCTCAGCCTCATCATCGGCGGTATCGGCGGACTCCTCGTCGGCCTCGTGCTCTACCTGACCCGCAAGGGCAACCTGTACGAGCAGCCGGTTGTGAGCGCTGTGGTCAACGTCATCGTCAACTTCTTCCGGCCCATCCCGTTCATCATCTTCATCGCGGCCGTACAGCCCTTCTCCCGCTTCGTCGTGGGCGTGGGCATCGGGCCAGAAGCCGCGATCGTCGCACTGTCGCTCGCAGCGACCTTCGGCATCTCGCGCCTCGTGGAGCAGAACCTGCTGACCGTATCGCCCGGAGTCGTCGAGGCGGCCCGCTCGGCGGGAGCCGGTCGATTCCAGATCGTCTGGTCGGTCATCGTCCCGGAGGCGCTGGGACCGCTCATCCTCGGCTACACGTTCGCAGTGGTGTCGCTCGTCGACATGTCGGCGGTCGCCGGCGCCATCGGAGCGGGTGGTCTCGGTGACTTCGCGATCCAGTACGGCTACCGGCAGTTCAACCCCGCGGTCACCTGGGCTGCGGTCATCGTGATCGTCGTCATCGTGCAGGGGCTCCAGTTCCTCGGCAACTGGGCTGCGCGCAAGACGCTGCGTCGCTGATCCCGTTCGCTACGCACCATCCGGCGCGCGCCGGCGCCTCCCTGTGCGGGGGCCCGGCGCGCATCGGCGTACGATAGCGTGCGCCCGTGGTTCGGGTCGGCCAGGCACCGGGCCGCTGACCTCGAGACCCCGGCAGAGATCTTTGGGGGTTCCGTGCATCGACGACTCGCTTCCTACGGTGTCATCGTGCGCGACGGGCAGATCCTCCTCGCGCACTGGCATGACCGTGGTCGCTCAGGCTGGACCCTCCCCGGGGGTGGAACGGATCCAGGCGAGGACCCCATCGACGGTGTCGTCCGTGAGATCTGGGAAGAGACCGGCTATCACGCCTCCATCGACCATCTCCTCGGCATCGACTCGCACATCATCGCGGGCCGTGACCGGCTCGAGCCGGGCAAGACGCCGATGCAGTCGGTCCGGATCGTCTACGAGGCGAGCATCGTGAGCGGCGAGCTGCGAAACGAGCGTGGCGGCTCAACGGATGAGGCTCGCTGGTTCGACCTCGCGGAGGTGGGCGCGCTGCGCACCGTGTCGCTCGTGGATGTGGGGCTCAGGCTCCACGCGGAACGCCCCGCGAACGGGCACCTGCGTTCTCTCCGCGCCGCTCACTGAGTTTCGGTGTCTCTGCGCGTCTCCTCGGCGCTGCGGCGACCGCGGAGTCCCCGTGACACGGCGACAGCGTTGACGCCGACGATCATGGCCATGCCGACCCATTCGTGTGCGACGGGAACCTGACCGAGCACGACAACTCCGGCGAGCGCCGCGAACATCGGGTTGATGCTCATGAACACCCCGAAGAACCTCGTGGTCACCCAGCGGAGCGCGATGATGTCGATCGAGTAGGGGATGACGGAGCACAGGAGGCCCGAGAGCGCCGCGAGCAGGAGGGGCCAGCCCAGGAACTTCCCGTCGGCGATCAGCTGCACGGTGATGGGCAGCGTCAGGAGACTCGAGACCAGTGTGGCCGTGGCCGGCGCCTGGAGGCCCGTCAGGCGGCCTCCGAGCATTCGGTTGAGCAGGATGTAGCTCGCCCAGCAGCAGGCAGCGAGCAGGCCGAACGCGTAGCCGAGGAGATCGCTGGACCCGTCGGGCAGCAGGAGCACGTACACGCCGACAGCGGCACCCGCGGCGAGCAGCAGATCAGCCCGCGTGCGCGACGAGGACAGCGCGACGGCAAGCGGGCCGAGGAACTCGAGGGTGACTGCTAGCCCCAGCCCGATGCGATCGACGGCCGCGTAGAGGGACAGGTTCATGGTCGCCAGGACGAGTCCGAGCAGCAACGCGGGCCACCACTGCGCCCAGGTGAAGCTCCGCAGCCGTGGCCGGGCGACCGGGAGCAGGATGGCGGCCGACACGAGTTGGCGGACGGCGACGACTCCCGCGGTGCCGAGGGAATCGAAGGCGAGCGCTCCGAGTGCGGCACCGAGCTGATTGGAGAGCCCGCTGCCGGTGAGCATCGCAGACCCGGCGAGGACGCCGCGCGGCGCGGCAGCGTTCGGCATCGTCGTGTCCGCGGTCCCAGTCATGGGCCAATCGTGTCCCTGGTGGGTCGCGCACAGAAATGCATGACACGCGGGAGTTATACGCTGGGCGCATGAGTCTTGAGCTCCGCCACCTCCGCGCCCTCGCCGCGGTCGTCGACGCGGGCACCTTCACCGATGCGGCCATCGAGCTGCACTGCTCGCAGGCGGCCGTGTCGCGTGCCATCCTCGCGCTCGAGACCCAGCTCGGTGCGCAGCTCCTCTCCCGCTCCACACGCCACGTGGCACTCACCCCCCTCGGTGAGCGGATCCTCGCCCGCGCACGCCGCGTCCTGCTCGAAGTGACCCTCATCGGCGACGAAGCGAATGCGGCGACCCGGGAACTCCGCGTCGGCTACGCCTGGTCGACGCTCGGCGCGCACACCAGCACCGTGCAACGCCGCTGGCGAGCCGAGCATCCTGAATCACATCTCGTCTTCCGGCAGAGCAACACGGCGACGGCCGGACTCCTGGATGGCGAAGCCGAGCTCGCCGTCCTCCGCACGGCACCCCGCGATCCCCGCATCGAGACCGTTCTCGTCGGCGAAGAGCGACGGGTCGCCGTCCTGTCGAAAGAAGACCCGCTCGCGCGCAGGCGAACCCTGGTCCTCGACGACTTCGCCGGCAAGACCCTCGCGGTGGATGCGCGGACCGGCACCACGGTCGGCTCCCTCTGGCGGGCAGACCGATCGCCCAACTTCATCCCGACCACCTCCCTCGACGAGTGGCTGACCCTGATCGCGGACGGCGACGTCTTCGGCGTGACCAGCGAAGCCACGGCAGCCCAGCACCCCCGACCAGGGGTCGTCTACCGGCCCCTGCGCGACGCTCCGGCCATCGACGTGCGGCTCGCCTGGTGGCGGGGCGCGAAACCAGTGATGGCGGACGCGCTGGCACAGCTCATCACCGGCACCTACGACGAAGCCCCGCAGCTCACGAGGTGAGCGCGGGGCCAGTCAGACGCAGGAGCGCGCGAACTACTTCGCGGCCGACGCGGGCGAGACCGTGGTGACGGGAGCGTCGAGCTCCTCGTCAGCGATCCACAGGTCGTCGTCTGCGCGGAAGGTCTGCCAGAGGGCGTAGCCGACAGCAGCGACAGCCGCGACGCCAGCACCGATGAGCAGCCAGCCGCCGACGCCCACGCCGGAGCTGTTGTACTTCTTGTCGTACGCCTTCGATGCCTTCTTGGCGCGCGAGTTCAGCTCTTTCGAGACCTTCTTCGCGGAGCCGGCGACATCCTTGAGGTCGTGGTTCTTCGAAGCGAGGTTGCTGACCGTGCCAGCCACCGAGCCCGAGAGGCCCGCGACGACGGGGAGGACCTTGCCATTGAAGCGAACGCTCGCGTCTTCGTACTTCTCACGGGCCACGCTGTAGCCGCGGTCGAAGCTCGGGCGAACATTGTTGTCGTAGCTCTTCTGCAGAGCGGGGACGAGCTCGGACTCAGCCAAGCCCTTCGCGCTCACTCCAGCGGACTGCAGGATGCCGCGAGCGTGCTCGATGACAGACTGCTGCTCGCTCCACAGATTTGTTGCGTCCTTGCGGAGACGCTTGAGTTCACGCGACTGCTTCCGTGAAAGGGCCATTGGTACCTCCGGACGTTGACAAGTAGGTAGTGCATATCTTGGCACGCTTCTGCCACACGCAACCTGAATCACCGCACGCTGTCGGCGGACAGGCAGGAGAGAAGTCGGACGGCTATGGAAAGATGACGAACATGTCAATCGCCACTGCACTTGCAACGATCAACACGAACCACGGCCCCATCAAGGTGGAGCTGTTCGGCAACCACGCGCCGAACACGGTCAAGACCATCGTCGGTCTCGCCACGGGCGAGCTCGAATGGACCGACCCCCGTGACGGCCAGACCAAGAACACGCCACTCTACGACGGCGTGATCTTCCACCGCATCATCCCCAACTTCATGATCCAGGGCGGCGACCCCACGGGCACCGGAACCGGCGGCCCCGGCTTCGCGTTCGACGACGAGATCCACCCCGAGCTCAACTTCAACGAGCCCTACATCTTCGCCATGGCCAACGCCGGCAAGCAGCTGGGCCGCGGAACGAACGGATCGCAGTTCTTCATCACGACGGACCCGACGCCGTGGCTGCAGGGCAAGCACACCATCTTCGGCCGCGTTGCCGACGACGAGTCGCGCATGGTCGTCGACGCGATCGCCAAGGTTCCCACCGATGGCCGCGACAAGCCGCTCAAGGACGTCGTCATCGAGAGCGTCACCGTCGAGCAGCTCTAGGCTCCAGGTCCCTCTTCACGAATGACATCACCCGAGCTGTCGCAGCAGCGTGAGAACTTCTGCTATCGACACCCAGACCGACAGAGCTTCGTGCTCTGTCAGCGGTGCGGCCGCACCGTCTGCCCCGAGTGCCAGACGCTCGCGCCTGTCGGCGTGATCTGTCCTGAGTGCATTCGGGAGTCGAATGCTAGGGCCAAGGCCGCTCAGCGGCCTTCGGCGCGAACGCGGCTGCGACGGCTCGGGCAAGACCAGCGACCGCTCGTCACCTACGCCATCATCGGCGTCTCGGCGATTCTCTGGCTCCTCCAGCAGGTGACGGGCGATCTGGTCACCGGCCTCCTCGTCTATCACGGCATCTACTCCCACATCGGGAGTGGTGCGTTCGAGCCGTGGCGCATGCTGACATCCGCATTCGCCCACTCGACCGTCTTCCACCTCGCGTTCAACATGCTGACGCTGTGGATCTTCGGACGGGTCCTCGAGCAGGTGTACGGCCACCTGAGGTTCGCGGCGCTGTACGTCGTCAGCGCGCTCGGGGGCTCGCTCGCGATCGCCCTCGTCGCACCGAACACGACCGTCCTCGGCGCATCCGGTGCCGTCTTCGGCCTCTTCGGCGCCTACTTCGTCGTCATGCGGCAAGCCCGCATGAACACGATGTCGCTCATCGTGCTCGTGGGCATCAACGTCGTCATGGGGTTCGTCATCCCGGGCATCGCCTGGCAGGCCCACCTCGGTGGCCTTGTCACCGGCGCGCTCTGCTCGTGGCTGTTCCTGTGGGAATCGAAGTCGGCGAAGCCGTCGCGGAAGGGGCTCTGGATAGTGGCTGCGCTCGGTGTGCTCATCGTCGTCGGCGCCACCGCGAGCGTCTCGCAGCTGCCGCTGGGTATCGCCGGGTAGTCACTCGGAACGCCAAGAAGCCGCGCATCCGTTGGGATGCGCGGCTTCTTGCTGTCCAGCCGTGCTGGCACGGCGAGCTGTGCACAAAAGTTATCCACAGGGTTATGCACACCTGGGGATGAATTACACAGCTGTAATTCGAGCTCCTGTGGAGGAGGAGGCGGCTAGCGCCAGTTCGTCGTCATGATGAAGCCGATGAACGCGATGCCGAACCCGACGAGGATGTTCCACGACCCGAGCTCGGCGATGGGAAGCGCGCCGCTCGTCAGGTAGAAGACGATGATCCAGAGGAACCCGACGATCAGGAAGCCGAACATGAGCGGCTTGAACCAGACCGGGTTCGGGTTGCGCTCATCGCTGTCGGCGACGCCGGCCGCGCGCTTCTGCCTGCGCTGCTTCTCGGTCGCCGCGAGAGCGGCCGCTGCTGCGGACGCTTCCGACGAACGGTGCTTCTTCGTACCGGCCGGAGTCTTCTTCTCCGGCTCGTCGGACTTGGAGCCGCTGGACTTCTCACGAGACATGCGGGCCATCCTATCTATGATTGCTCCTATGCCATCTGCTGAACGGCCTGGACGAGACGACGGGACCACCTCGATCGAGTCGCTCCTCGCCGACGAAGATGGCTACCAGACTCGGGCCCAGCGGCGAGCCCAGGAGAACGAGAACCGTCAGCGACAGAGTTCGAGACGAGGTCAGCGCTCCGCGTCCGGCTCCAGGCCGCGCCGCAAGCTGAGCGTCGTCGGCGTCTCCGGCGAGGTGCTCATGACCCTCGGCGTCGTCATGCTCCTCTTCGTGGGCTGGAAGTACTGGCTCAACGACCTCATCGTCGGCGAGGAGCAGAACCAAGCCGGGCAGGAGCTCAGCCAGGTGCTCGCCGAGGGCGGCGAGGAAGCAACGACCGTGACCACGAAAGACCCAGCGATCGGCATCCCCATCTCATCGGCGCCGACCGTCACCAACGAGCGGTTCGCGATCCTCTACGTGCCCACCTGGGGTGCCGACTACGCGCGTCCCATCGCGCAGGGTATCGAGCAGCATGAGGTGCTCGACCACAACATCGGCCACTACCCGGATTCGCAGATGCCCGGCGAGGTCGGCAACTTCGCGATCGCGGGCCACCGCCTCGCCTACGGGGCGTCCATGCAGAACATCCACGAACTGCAGCTCGGTGACGAGCTCGTCGTGGAGACCGCAGACGGCTGGTACACGTACTCGTACCGCTCCGGTGAATACGTCGCACCGACCCAGGTCGACGTGCTGGGTTCAGTGCCCAGGTACCCCGAGCAGACGGGCACCGACCGGCTCATGATGATCATGAGCTGCAACCCGTTCTGGTCGACCGCCGAGCGCATCATCGGCTACGCGGTCTTCGACACCTTCACTCCGAGAGCTGACGGTCCGCCAGCGTCCATAGCGGCCTCGGTCGCGAGCCAGGGAGGTCTCTGATGTACGGCGCTCTCTGGCGTGTGCTCCCCGGCCCCTGGCCCGTGAAGCTGCTCATAGCCCTGGTCCTCATCGCCGCCGCGCTCTACGGCCTGATCTTCTTCGCGTTCCCCTGGGTGGATGCGCTGCTCACGCCCCAGAACGACGTCACCGTCGGTCTCGGCGCGCTGCCCCAGGCACCGGCTCAGAACTGAGCGAGGGCGCCTCCCGCGAACGGAAGGGGCCCTCGACTCCGTTCAAGGTGCGTGCGGGGCGCGGATCAATCCTCCGGAGGCGTCGACGGCTCACCGCTCGGCGTGGCGTCGGGAGCTGGCGTCGTCGGTGTCGGCGCGGGCTCCGACGTGCAGTAGGTGACCTCGACCTGCGAGTGCTGGGCGACGGGGCCAGGAGGGACCGACATGTTCACGATCGGGTTTCCCTCGACCGCGAGGCACCCAGGGTCCTGCTTCACGACGGCCAGGAGTCCCAGCTCTCGCAGGGTCGCCGTCGCCGACTCGAGCGGCTGTCCGAGGAGGTCAGGCAGCGCGACGTTGCCCGTAGAGGTCACGAGGTTGACGCTGGACGCCGCCGCGACGCTCGAACCGCCCGCAGGGTCGCTGCGCACGATCGTGCCCGCTGCGACGGTCGGGGAGTCCTCTGAGGTGATCTGGCCGACGCTCAGTCCGGCACCCTGCAGGGCAACCGTCGCCTGCTCGACGGTCATGCCGTTGATGTCAGGCATGGTCACCGCCGACGGTCCCGTCGAGACCACGACCGTGATCTCCTGACCGAGCGAGACGCTGAGTCCGGATCCCGGAGTCGTGCTGATGACCTCGTTCTCGGGAACATCGTCACTGGTCTGGGCTTCGCGCACCGGAGTCAGACCGACCTCCTCGAGCGTCGTGCGCGCCGCGTCCCACTGCTCGCCGACGACATCCGGCACATCGACACTCGTGTCGGGGAGCTGACCTGCCTGCGGCAGCTGGGAGACCCAGATGCTGACCGCGACGATGACCACCACGAGGAGCGCCGCTGCGCCCCAGATCCACATCGCCGGAGGCCGACGCTGCACCTGGGGTGCTCGGTCATCGGTCTCGGACAGCGAGTTGAACGCAGACTCCGTCGCACTCACACCGGAGGGCGCCGGGCCGAACAGCTGCGTGCGGTCGTCGTCCTCCACCTTCGTCGCGAAGGCCGGCATGATGCCCTGAGCGGCGAGGTCGAGGTCACGGCGGAACTCGGAGGCCGACTGGTAGCGGTCCTCGCGGCTCTTCGCGAGCGACCGCTTCACGACGGCGTTCATGGCCTTCGAGACCTTCGGGTTGATCTCGTTCGCGTCGATCGGGCGCTCGGTGACGTGCTGGTAGGCGACCGCGACGGCCGAGTCACCCTGGAAGGGGACCTTGCCCGTGAGCATCTCGTAGAGCACGATGCCCGCGGAGTAGAGGTCGCTTCGCCCGTCGACGTTCTCGCCCTTGGCCTGCTCTGGCGAGAAGTACGAGGCGGTGCCGAGGATGGCGGTGGTCTGCGCGATCGTGCCCGCGGTGTCGGAGATGGCTCGGGCGATGCCGAAGTCCATGACCTTGACCGTGTCCTCCGGCGTGATCATGATGTTCCCCGGCTTGATGTCGCGGTGCACGACTCCAGCACGGTGCGAGTACTCGAGCGCCGTGAGGATGCCCGTCATGTACTCGTGGATCTGCGTGTCGGCGAGGGGAGCGCCAGCCATGACATCGCGGAGCTGCTGCCCCTCGATGTACTCCATGACGATGTAGGGGACGACGAGCTCGTGTCCGTCGGCGCGCACGAACGTGTCCTCGCCCGCATCGAAGACGCGCACGATCGTCGGATGCGTCATTCGCGCGGCGGCCTGCGCCTCCTGGCGGAAGCGCGAGCGGAAGTCGGGCTCACCCGAGAGCTGCGTGTTGAGGAGCTTGACGGCGACGCGTCGGCCGAGCCGCTCATCGGTCCCGAGGTAGACCTCAGCCATACCTCCACGACCAATTCGCCGGCCGATGTCGTATCGGCCTGCGAGCGTGCGTTCGCCCTGCATCACGGAAGCAAGCTCCTCTCCCCTTGGCGGTGTCCACCAAGCTCAAGCCTCGTTAGTCTGCCGATCTTATCTCGCCCGGAATGGGTGAACGGTGCCATCGCTGCTGTGAACCGCACGTTTCATGTGCATGCATGGAGTTGAGCGAATTCGTTGCCTCGCGCCACCGAGCTCCGGGTCGCTGGGTCAGCCGCCGAGGGTAGGAGTGGGCTCCGTTGTGGCCGGCGGCGAAGGCTGCGGCACCGTCGCGGAACCAGTGGGTGAATCGGCGCTGGTGTTCCCCGAGCCGCAGGTCGCGCTGTACGAGGCCTCGACGATCGACGATCCCTCGCTCACCGTGGCCGTAGCCGTGGTCGCGGTTCCGGGGTCAGACTGCAGCTCGGCACCCGACACGTTGACGTTGTAGCTTGAGAGGCTCTGACCAGGAGGGCACTGGAACGAGGGCCAGCTGATGCTGGCCTGCGTTCCGGCCGCGTTGACGGTGACCGTGGGCGCGGTCGTCGGCGTGTTCGGCGTCGCCATGCTGTCGTAGACCGTGAGCGTCACGGTCGAACCGAGGTCGACGGTGCCGGTCGGGCTGACCGCGGTCACCGTGTTGACGTCGTCCGGGTTCGTCGCGACGGGTCCGACGGCACGGGCCGGGGTCAGTCCCAACTCGGAGATGCGAGTGGCGGCCGTGTCGTAGTCGAGGCCGATGAAGTCACCCTGCGCGATGGAGACCGTGGTCGGGGTGCTGACCGACGGGGTCGGCTCCTCCGGTGGGGTCTCCACAGCAGTCGTCTCTGCAACGGTCGGCGGCGGCGTCGTCTCGGCAGGAGCATTGCTGTTCAGCAGCGCGACGGCGAACCAGGCGAGCGCAGCCGCGAAGAGCACGATCGCGCCGATCAGCACCCAGACCCACGCCGCGGGCTTCTTCCGCTCGTCGGTGGCAGGGGAGACGAGTGCATCCGACTGCTCCTCACCCTCGACGGGAGTGCCGCCGATGAGCGTGTCGAAGTCGTCCTTCATGACCTCGGTGGTGCCCGCGGCGGTGCCGAGCACCGTGGTGCGCGCACCCTCATCCATGACCGCCGTGCGGTCGAGCGGGGCGGTCGCGTCGCCGACCTCGTCAGCGGCGGTGAGCCCGAGGACGGCCGGCACGGCCTGAGCCGCGCGGGTCACGTTGCCGTCGCGGAGCGCACGAGCAGCCCTGGCGAAGACCTCGGCCGACGCCGGGCGGTCGTCCGGCTTCTTGGCGATCGCGGCGAGTACCAGGTTGCGCACGGGCTCTGGCACCGTGACCGGCAGCGCAGGAGGCTCGTCGTTGATGTGGGCCATGGCAATCGCGACCTGCGACTCGCCAGTGAATGGACGCCGCCCCGCGAGTGCCTCGTAGGCGACGATGCCGAGCGAGTAAATGTCGGTTGCGGGGTTCGCCGCGTGACCCGACGCCTGCTCCGGCGAGAGGTACTGCACGGTGCCCATGACCTGACCAGTCGCCGTCAGAGGAACCTGGTCGGCGATGCGCGCGATGCCGAAGTCGGTGATCTTCACCCGGCGGTCTGGGGTGATCAGCAGGTTTCCGGGCTTGATGTCACGGTGCACGAGACCGGCCTTGTGGGCGGCGTGCAGGGCGAGAGCCGTCTGCGAGACGATGTCCATGACCTGGTCCGGAGGGAGCACGCGCTCGCGCTCCAGCACGGTCGACAGTGCCTCGCCGGGCACGAGCTCCATGACGAGGTAGGCGGAGCCGTTCTCCTCGCCGTAGTCGTACACGTTGGCGATGCCCTCGTGGTTCACCAGGGCGGCGTGCCTCGCCTCGGCACGGAAGCGCTCGAGGAAGCCCGGGTCGCCCATGTACTCGTCTTTGAGGATCTTGATCGCCACGGTGCGACCGATCACCTGATCGGTCGCTTCCCAGACCTCGCCCATACCGCCGATGGCGATGCGCGAGCTCAGCTTGTACCGGTCTCCGAACGAAACACCTGCAGCTGGTCTCATCTGCTCAGCACCGCCTTCATCACTTGCTGCCCAATCGTCGCCGCCAGGCCGTTGCCCGTCCCAGACTGTCCCATTCCGCCACCGTCTTCGAGCACTACCGCGACCGCGATCTGCGTATCGCCTGATTCGGCGAATCCTGTGAACCACAGCGAGTACGGTTCGCCTTCGCCGTTCTCCGCGGTCCCTGTCTTCCCAGCCACGTTGATCCCGTCAATTCTTGCATTACTGGCGACGCCCGAGTTCACGCTTCCCTCCATCATCGACTGGAGTGATGCCGCAGTCTCCTCGCTGATGGCACGCCCGAAGCTCGAGATCTCGGGCCCCTGGATCTCCTGGAACGTCGGCGTCTGGATGCTCTCTACAAGCGAGGGGTTCATGACCTCGCCGCCGTTGGCGATTGCCGCAGAGATCATTGCGAACTGGAGTGGAGTCGCCCGCACGTCGAACTGGCCGAATCCCGTGAGCGCGAGCTGCGCGTCGTCTTCCAGTGCGGTCGGATACGTGCTGGCGCTCGCCGTCATCGGCACCTCGAACTCGTGGTTGAAGCCGAAGGCCTCAGCCATCTCGCGCACGCGCTCCGCCCCGAGGTCCATGGCAAGCTGCGCGAACGGGACATTGCAGGACTGCTCGAGGGCGATGCGGAGATTCGTCGTGTCGCCGCTGCCGCACTTCGCACCAGCTGAGGGGTTGTTCACGGAGACGTTGGTGCCGGGGAGCGTGAGGGTCGCGGGGTTGGGCAGCGGCGACTCGGCGGTCGCGAGGCCGTCCTCAAGCGCGGCAGCGGCGACCACGAGCTTGAACACGGAGCCTGGCGGGTTCATGTTGCCGCCGATGGCCCGGTTGCTGAGCGGATCGTTGGGGTCGGCCAGCAGCGCGTTGTACGCCTCGAGCACGCTCGTCTGGTTGTGGCTCGCCATCGACGCCGGGTCGTAGGTCGGTGTCGAGTACATCGCGAGGATCGCGCCCGTCGCAGGGTTGGTCGCCACGACCGCGCCCTTGAGCTCGCCAAGTGCATCCGCGGCCGTCTGCTGCGCGACTGGGTCGATCGTCGTCTCGACGGCAGCGCCTGCCGGGTCCTGACCGGTGAAGAGGCGCTCGAGGCCCTGGAAGAACTGCGTGTCGCTGTTGCCGGAGAGCTCGGGGTTGAGTGCACCTTCGAGTCCCGTCGATGCCCCGTCGACCGAGTAGTACCCGGTCACGGCTGCGTACAGCGGGCCGTTCTCGTACAGCCTCTGGTACTTGTACTCCGAGTCGACGGGGGTCGAGGACGCGATCGGGGTGCCGTTGACGAGGATCGGACCACGCTGGATCTCGAAGCTCTCCTCGCGGGTGCGGCTGTTGCGCGGGTCGTCCCGCAGCGTCTCGGCCTGGAAGACCTGGATGCTGGTCGACGCCACGAACAGCGACATGAACATGATCATGACGAGGACGCCGACCAGGCGGATGTTCTTGCTCATTCGTCGATCGCCTCCGTCGGCACGTTACGCACGGTGTCGCTCAGTCTCAGCAGGATGGCGACGATGATCCAGTTGGCGAGCAGGCTCGAGCCGCCGGCCGCCATGAACGGCATCGTGAGGCCCGTCAGCGGGATGACCCGCATCACGCCGCCCGCGACGACGAACACCTGCAGGGCGATCGTGAACGCGAGCCCGGTCGCGAGGAGGCGGCCGAAGTCGTCGACGCCCTGCTGGCCGATGCGGAACCCGCGGGCCACAAAGATCACGAAGAGCAGCAGTACGACGAAGATGCCGGCCATGCCGAGCTCCTCGCCGATGGCCGCGATGATGAAGTCGCTCGACGCGAGGGGGGTCGTGCCCGGGCTGCCGGAGCCGAGCCCCTTGCCGATGAGGCCGCCGGCTCCGAGGCCGAAGAGGCCCGTCACGAGCTGGAAGCTGCCGCCGTCGGCGTCGTACATCTCCTGGTCGAACGGGTCGAGCCAGGCGTGCACTCGGAACTCGACGTAGCCGAGCGTGTTGGCCGCGATGAGCGCACCGCCGATGAACAGGCCGAGGCCGATGAGCACCCACGACAGGCGACCGGTCGAGACGAAGACCATGACGAGGAACAGGCCGAAGTAGAGCAGCGAGGTGCCGAGGTCGCGCTGGAAGACGAGCACGCCCATGCAGACGGCCCAGACGACCAGGATCGGGCCCAGGTCCCTGATGCGCGGGAAGCGCATCCACAGGAACTTCTTGCCGACGACGGAGAGCGAGTCCCGCGCCGTCACGAGATAGCCGGCGAAGAAGATCGCCAGGGCGATCTTCGCGATCTCGCCGGGCTGGAACGAGAAGCCGGCGATGCTGATCCACACGCGCGCAGCCACGTCGGTTCGCCCGAGGCCGGGTATGAGCGGCAGCAGGAGCAGGACGATGGCCACGGCCATGAAGACGTACGTGTAGCGCTGCAGGACCCGGTGGTTCTTCAGGGCGATGAGCACGGCGATGGCGACGCCGACGGCAAGCATCGTCAGCACGATCTGCTGCGTCGACGGAGTCCAGAAGACGCCTTCGAGGTCAGGGTTGCCGAGGTCGATCCGGTAGATCATCGCGATGCCCAGGCCGTTGAGCACCGCCGCGATAGGCAGGATGAAGGGGTCGGCGCCAGGAGCACGGAAGCGCAGGACGATGTTCACACCGAGGGTGAGGGCCCCGATGATGGCCGAGAGGGTCACGACGTTGAAGTCGAAGGTGCCGCGCACGCCGAGCTGCACGAGCAGCAGCGCCGAGAAGTTGATGATGAAGGCGAAGACCAGCAGGCCGAGCTCCATGTTGCGGAGCCCTTGGCCTGTCTTGCGGGGTGCGCCAGGCACGACGGGCGCCTGCTCGCGGGCCCCGCTCCGGAACGGGCTACTCAGGGACGGCATCTCGAAGCCGTTCCACGATCTCGTTGGCCGCCTCGCGGTCACCGGCGCTGATCGTTCTGTCGACCTGCGACTGCTGGTACTCGGGCAGTGAGGAGATCTTGATGTCGGTCGTCTCGGTCAGCTCGTGCAGCGTGATCGGTCCGATGCCCTGCTGAACGCCCTGGTAGATGGCGACGTAGCCGACGTTCTCGCCGACGTAGTACTGCTGCTGCGTCCAGTTGTAGGCGAAGAGGCCCGCACCGGCGACTGCCGCGATGAAGACGATGGAGGCGGCAAGCCACGAGAACTGCCGGACGCGCTTGCGACGCTTGTCCTCGGCGATCAGCTCCTGGAGTGCCTCGTCGCTGAAGGGCACGAACTCCTCGTCCTGCGGGCGAGGCGCGGGACGGCGCAGCGGATGCAGGATCGACGGGATGATCTGGTTGCTGCGCTTCTGCAGGTTCGCGGAGTAGCGCAGCGGGTTCGCAGCCGAGCCGACGACACGCGTCTTCATCGGCTCGAGCGGTGCCGTTCCGATCTCCAGCAGCACGACCGTCACGTTGTCCGGCGCCCCGTTGTCGAGCGCCAGCTGCACGAGGTCATCGCTGATCTCACGGCTCGACTCGTCCATGCGAGCCAGCGTCCGCTCGATCTGCGACTCGTCGACGTAGCTGGAGAGGCCGTCGGAGCAGAGCAGCCAGCGGTCGCCCTCCTGGATGTCGAACACCTCGGTGTCGACGTCGGGTCGCGTCTCGACGTCGCCGAGCACACGCATGAGCACCGAGCGTCTCGGATGCGTGAGCGCTTCTTCCGGCGTGATGCGGCCAGCATCCACGAGTCGCTGCACGAACGTGTGGTCGACCGTCATCTGCACGAGGGAGCCGTCGCGGAAGCGGTACACCCGCGAGTCGCCGATGTGGGCGAGCACCAGGGACTCGCCGACGAGGCTCAGGGCGCTCACCGTCGTGCCCATGCCGCGAAGCTCGCTGTGCTCTTCGACCGCCCCCGCGATGAGCGAGTTCGCATCGAGCAGCATCTCCGTCATGGCGTGCTGGGCGTCGTCGGTGCCCGCGTACTGCTCGTCGTTCTCGGCGAAGTGCTTGACGGCGATCGCGCTCGCGACGTCGCCGCCCGCGTGTCCGCCCATGCCGTCGGCCACGACGAACAGGTGGGTTCCGACGAACCCGGAGTCCTGGTTGTTGCTCCTGACCTTGCCGACGTGTGACACGGCGCCGGCGCGCGCGATGACCAGCATGCCTATCGCAGCTCGAACGTCGTCGTCCCGATGCGGACAGGGGTGCCGATGGGAACGTGGGTCGGCTGCGAGACTCGCTTGCCGTTCACGTACGTGCCGTTCGTTGAGTCGAGGTCCTGGACCATCCACGCGTCGTTCCAGAGCAGGAGGCGCGCGTGGTGCGTCGAGCTGTAGTCGTCCTGGATGACGAGGTCGGAGTCACCGGAGCGGCCGATCGAGAGCGGCTCGCTGCGGAGGGTGAGCTCGGTGCCTCGCTTCGGGCCGGAGGTGATGACGAGCTTGCTCGGCCGTTCGGAGCGTGCGGATGCGCTTGGCACAGGGGTGGATGGACGCTGGACCGCCTCGGTCGGGTCGCTGGGCGCCTGCGCTCGGACGGGAGCCGGTGCCGCCGGGGCTGGCGCACTGTCGTCGTCTGCCGAGGCGAAGACCTGCTGGCGGGACTTCTCCATCGCCTGCTTGTACGCGGAGGAGCGCGTACCGAAGAGGTCGCTGCGGAGCGAGTAGATGACGGAGAAGACGAAGATCCAGAGCGCCGCGAGGAAGGCGAGGCGAAGGACGAGGAGGGTCAGTTCACTGGTCATGTTCTGCCTCCCTGTCGAGGGAGGTACCCGGTGTCGTCACTCGGGTCGGCCTGGGGGATCACCCGGAACACAATACGGTGACGACCGATCTGGATCGTCGAATCGGGCTCGAGACCCGCCTGCGAGATGGATCGGCCGTTGACCTTCGTGCCGTTCGTCGAGCCGAGATCGCGGATGCCCGCACGCTTCCCGTCCCACACGACTTCCGCGTGCTTGCGGGAGGCACCCGTGTCCGCGATCGTGATGTCAGCCTCCGAGCCTCGACCGATGACGGTGGAGCCGATCCCCACATGGATGCGCTCCCCGTCGACGTCGAGGATCGGCGCCCAGGCGACCTGCCCCTGAACGCTGCGCGAATCGACCTCGATGCGCCCCTCGGAGAGCGAGTCGTTCTCCAGGAACTTGATGCTGAGCCCGCCGGAGAACTGGTAGCCCTGCTTCGCCGCATGCTGTTCGACGACGCGCATGAGCTCATCCTGGATGCCGGCGATCTGCGAGATGCGCGTGTAGTCGACCTGCGACATCTGCACGTTGAAGCGATTCGGGACGAGCACGCGGTCGCGCGTGACGACCGACGCCCTGGTGTCCATCTCGCGTTTCAGCGCAGCGCTGATCTCGACGGGCTGGAGCCCAGAGCGGAAGGTCTTCGCGAACGCACCGTTGAAGACACGCTCG
This sequence comes from Pseudoclavibacter sp. RFBA6, assembly GCF_002931575.1. NCBI lineage: Bacteria > Bacillati > Actinomycetota > Actinomycetes > Micrococcales > Microbacteriaceae > Pseudoclavibacter > Pseudoclavibacter sp. RFBA6. The sequence goes on from NZ_PSUA01000015.1 coordinate 364,441, forward strand.
AGCCCACGCTCAAATCTGTCGAGGATTCCCACATGACTCCTGGTTCTCAAGGGCACGCCGCAGCCCGCACCGGGTGGCGCGAATCTGTTTCATGCTAACGGCACTGGGCTGGATGTCCGACTTCGAGCGCCTTCCTGTGGGCGGCCAATGGGGTTTCCGTGGTCCAATCGGTCGGCTCAGACGGCGATGTTGGCGGGGTTCCCCGGCGCGCATCCACGCGTCGGTTTCGCAGACGGGGGAAGTGTCTGGTAATCTCTCGGAGGTTGGCGCGAGTGGCGGAATTGGCAGACGCGCACGGTTCAGGTCCGTGTGCCTTCGGGTGTGGGGGTTCAAGTCCCCCCTCGCGCACCAGCATCCAGAGCAGGTCGCCTGCATCGGGAGCACAGAACCCCCGGAACTTCGGTTCCGGGGGTTCTGTCGTTCAGCAGCGGCTTGACGCGCCAGCACTTATGTGGACTCGCAAGTCTTGCTACAGTTGCCGATCTGTCGAGCGTCGCCGCTCGGGTAGGTCGAGGCGGCGACGTCCTCGGTCCGAGGCTTGAAACCTCCAGCACTCGCTTTTTGAGAACCTGGAGGGTTTTCTTGTCTCTTGACGCGTCTTCCGTCACCCGCGCATCCGCGCCACGCACAGTTTCCAAGTGGTGGGCACTCGCCGTGCTCGCGCTCACCCAGCTCGTCGTCGTCCTCGACGGCACGATCGTCACGATCGCCCTGCCGCAGGCCCAGGTCGACCTCGGCCTGACCGATGTGCAGCGCCAGTGGGTCGTCACGGCCTACGCACTCGTCTTCGGCGCGCTCCTTCTTCTCGGCGGCCGCATCGCCGACTACTGGGGCCGCAAGCGCGCCTTCCTCGTCGGCATGATCGGCTTCGGCGCCGCCTCCGTCTACGGCGGCTTCGCGCAGAACGCCTTCGACCTCATCCTGGCTCGCGGCCTGCAGGGACTGTTCGCTGCACTCCTCGCCCCGGCCGCGCTCGCCCTGCTCACGGTCAGCTTCCCGTCGGGCAAGGACCGAACCACCGCCTTCGCCGTGTTCGGCGCCATCGGCGGAAGCGGCGCAGCGGTCGGGCTCGTCCTCGGCGGGGCGCTCACCGAATTCGCCAGCTGGAGGTGGTGCCTGCTCGTCAACGTCTTCTTCGTCATCGCCGGTGTCATCGGCGCGCTCATCGTGCTCAAGGAGAGCAAGGCAGGGGGCGACAACACCTACGACCTGTGGGGAACGCTCACCGTGTCGCTCGGCCTCGGCTCGCTCGTCTACGGCTTCAGCCTCGCCGAAGATGGCTGGGGTTCGCTCGGCACCATCGGCTTCCTCGCGCTCGGGGTCGTGCTGCTCGCCGCCTTCGTGTGGATCGAGACGCGCGTCGCCCAGCCGCTGCTCCCGCTCCGAGTCGTCCTCGACCGGGTTCGCGGCGGAGCATTCCTCATCCAGGCCGTCATCGGCAGCGTGCTCATCGGCGCGACCATGTACCTCGCGCTGCACCTGCAGATCGTCATGGGCATGGAGCCACTCGTCGCCGGGCTCGCGAACGTCGCGATGACGGTGGTCATCCTCGCCTGCGTGCCCGTCTGCGCGCGCCTGCTCCCGAAGTTCGGACCCCGACCCTTCATGATCGTCGGCCCGATCATCGTGGCCGGCGGGCTGCTGCTGCTCTCAGGCGTCACCGTCGACGGCAGCTACCTCACGCACATCCTGCCGGGGCTCGTGCTGCTCGGCATGGGCCTCGCCATGATCTTCGTGCCCCTGCAGAACCTCGCGCTCACGGGAGTCGAACCGCACGACGCCGGTGCGGCGGCGGCAACCGTCAACTCCTCCATGCAGATCGGCGGCTCGATCGGCCTCTCGGTCTTCACCGTCTTCTACGCGAACGCGGCCGCCGCAGGTCTCGAAGCCGGCGAACCTCAGCTGCAGGCCTTCACGAACGGGTACTCAGCAGTGTTCCTCGCGGCGGCTGGCGCCATGCTCATCGCAGCGCTCATCGCCGGGTTCATGATCAGGGGCACCAAGGAGCGCCCGCTCGTGCAGCAGGACTCTGAAGGGCAGGACACGCTCGTCTCCATGCACTGAGTCCGTTCGGGCTCCAGCAGGGCGAGGCACGGGGCGTTGCCTTCGAGTCTGACCAACATCAGTGCGATATCGGGCGTTCTGGCGCGAAATGCGCGCCCGAGGCTCGCAATTGCACTGATGTTGGTCAGCGATTCAGCTGAACGCAGGCCTGAGCTCCGTGGCCGGCCGCGGCAGCTAGCCGGCGTCACTCCAGCGCTCGAGGCCGTGGCCACCGACCCCCCGGCCGCCGAGCTGCACAGCGTCATCGCCGAGGTTGACCGCGAGCTTCGCGAGTTCGCCGTCAGCACCCTCGGCGATGAAGAGCGCCGCCGTGTTCGAGAGATCCTCCGAGCGGATGCTCGCCGTCGCGAGCCACGGGTGCTGGCGCCGGAACGCGACCGCGTCACGGTGGGCATGCGAGTAGGGGTTCTCAGGCCACTCGCCAGGGTCGGCCGGGAACTCCGGGCGGATGGCGTCGTCTCCACCCTCGCGCTCCTCCTTGACCGCTTCGAGCCCGCGCTCGTCACCCGCGTACACGCTGGGGGCTCCGGGGAAGAAGAACAGCATGGCGATGGCCGCGGCGTGGTTGCGTTCGTCGTCGATGGCGCTCGCGATGCGCGTCACGTCGTGGTTGCCGAGGAACGTCATCGGCAGGAAGTGCGCCACGAAGTCGTTGTGGCGCTGCAGCGACCAGTCGAGCTCGAAGAGATTCTGCTCCTGCACGGACGAGCGCAGCGCCTTCCACAGCTCGTACTGCGTGACCGAGTCGAGCCCCGAGTCGGCGACGTATCCCTCGTAGTCCCCGTGGATGACCTCGCCCAGGAACCACGCGTCGGGGAAGCGCTCGCGCAGCGGGTCGATCGCCGATCGCCAGAAGAGCGGACTCACGGCGTAGGCGGCATCGAGGCGCCACCCGTCGGCGCCTCGCTCCAGCCAGTGCGCCATGACGCCGGAGACGTACTCGATGACCTCGGGATGCTGATGATTCAGCACGACGAGCGCCTCGTGGCCCTCGAACACATCCACGGTGAGCCCGTCGACCTCGCGTGCATCCGAGCCCCTGGCGAACCTGGCGGCCGCGGCGGAATCCGGCCCGGCCTCGACCGCCTCGCGCCACCAGGGATGGTCACGGCCGACGTGATTGAAGACGCCGTCGAGGAGCACGCGGATGCCTCGCTCGCGGCACGCGGCGACGAGGGCGTCGAAGTCGGCGTCGTCGCCGAGCCGAGGGTCGACGCGCAGGTGGTCGACCGTGTCGTAGCCGTGGGTCTGCGATGCGAAGACGGGACCGAGGAGCAGGCCGTTGAGCCCGAGGCCGACAAGCTCGTCGAGCCAGGCGGTGATGCGGTCGAGGCGATGCTCAACGGGTCCGTGCGGGTCGCCGCCGGTCGTGTCCGCGCCCACGAACCCGAGCGGGTACACGTGCCACCAGAGCGCGGTCTGCGGCCAGGATTGAGGAGCTGAGGTCATCGCCTCAGGCTAGTGAGGCGGGCTGTGAGCGCCCCATCCGAGTCGGCGTGAAAGACTGCCAGTCGTCCTTCCCCTGACAGCACCGAGGAGTCCCCACCGATGTCGATCACCCCGCGCTCAGGCTCCTCCTACTTCCTCTCGCACGGCGGATACGAGGCGTCGATCTCCAGCATCGGGGCGACACTGCGCGAGCTCACACACCAGGGCAGGCACCTCGTGCACAGCTTCGACATGGATGAAGTGCGGCCGGCGTACAAGGGTGCGACGCTCGCGCCGTGGCCGAACCGCATCATCGACGGCCGCTACCGCATCGACGGCCAGGAGCTGCAGCTTCCGCTCTCCGAGCCGAAGCGCGGGCACGCCCTCCACGGACTTGCCCTCTGGCTCGACTTCCAGCCGGAGGACGTCGGCACCGACTTCGTTCTTCTCGCCGCCACGATCGAGCCGCAGACCGGCTACCCGTTCCGTGTCGAGGTCCGCACGAGGTTCGAGCTCGGCGAGGGCGGCCTCACGACGACCATCGAGCTGCGCAACGTGGGCGCCGGAACCGCCCCGGCTGGCGCATCCACCCACTCCTACCTCGTCGCCGGCGAAGGGCAGATCGACGACTGGACCCTGCAGTCGCCGGCGCAGAAGCTCATGCACGCGCACGGCGCGCGCCTGCTCCCCGGCTCCGTCGTCTCCGTCGAGGAGGTCGCCGGTGCGTTCGACTACCGCGAGGCGCGACGCATCGGCGAGATGGAGATCGACCACGCCTTCACCGACGTCTTCGGCGACAGCACCACCGCCACGGTGACCCTCACGACCGCTGACGGCACGGGGGTCGGCATGACCTGGGGCACGGACGCGCCCTGGGTGCAGATCTTCACGAGCGACCAGCCCGGCATCGACTGGGACCGCCAGGCAGTTGCCGTCGAGCCCATGACCTGCGCACCCGACGCCTTCAACTCGGGCCTCGACCTCGCCTGGCTCGAACCGGGCGAGAAGCTCGAGACCTCGCAGCGGATCTTCGCGATCTAGCCAGACCCAGGGCCGGCGAGCGTCAGGACGCTAGAGCGTCACGACCCCGATCGAGGCGATGAGGGCGTGATCCTGCTCGAGATGGGGGAGCATCGCCGCGCCATCGAGCGGGTGGCTCTCGCCCACCGCCACGCGAGCCTGAGGGACGCGCTCGAGCAGCGAGCTGCGGAACGCCGCTGCCACGTGCGGCGACGAGAACACGTTGCCGATCGCGCGCACCTGCACCTCGTCACGCGACCCCGGCAGGCCCACGCGGGCGAGCCCGGCTGCAACCGAGGCCGCGAGCTGCGAGCCGGCAGCCGCAAGGATCTCGGCGGCGACCGCATCCGTCTCCGCCAGGTCGCCCACCGACCTCGCGAACGAGGCGATGTGCCGCACCTTCCCCTCGTTGGTCTGCAGGGACACGTACATGCTCGGGAGATCCGGGTGGTGAGCCAGCACGACCTCGGTCAGCGCCGTCTCGGGGCCGCGACCATCGAAGGCGCGCATGACCGCGTCCAGTGCCGCACGGCCGATCCAATAGCCGGAACCGGCATCGCCGACGAGGTACCCCCAGCCATCCACCTGCGCGAGCCGCTCTTCCCCGACGGCCAGCGTGACCACACCGGTGCCGGCCGCCACGACCGCGCCCAGCTCGGAACCGAGCGCACCCAGGAACGCGGAGATCGAGTCGTGCGCGATGAACACTCGCGCGACACCGAACGGCTCCACGAGCAGGGCGAGCTCATCCGCGACGGTCTGCGCATGCGTCACACCGGATACGCCTCCGGACACGGTGACGCCCGTCAGGCCGGAATCCCGCAGCGACTGCTCGACGACGCTCGCGAGCTGCGGCGCCAGCGGCAGGTCGGTGCGGATCGCGGCGAATGAACGCACCTCGCCCGAGTCGATCTGCGAGCGGATGCCGCTCTGGCCGGCATCGATGGCAAGAACGGGCGCTGGGGAGAACGTCGTCGTCATGCACCGAATCGTATTGCAGTCAGGCGACAGCACCGTCCCGCACCGGGCAGAGGTGCCCGAACCGGAAGCATGCCAAGAGCCTTAGGGTGATGGCATGACGACACCGAGCCAGTGGAACGGGCAGCAGCGGCCCGACGGCCAGCCGAACTCGCAGCAGAACTTCGCGGCGAACGCCGGGCAGGGCGCCCCCGGCTACGGAACGCCGCCGAGCGGCCCACCTTCCGCCTACAACGGGTACGGGCAGGCAGCTCAGGGGCAGCAGCAGGCGTACGGGCAGCAGCCGCAACAGCCCGCCGGCTACCAGCAGCAAGCAGGCGGCGAGTACCAGCAGCCGGGGTCCTACCAGCAGCCCGGGGCGTACTCGCAGCCCGGCAACACCCCACCGCGTCCCGTGCTCACCTTCTCGTCGCTCCGCGAAGAGCTCTCGTTCGCGGCCAATCGCTTCGGCATGATCTCGCTCGCGAGCGCGCTCGGCGGGTGGCTCCTCACGACACTGCTCTCATTCGTCATGAGCATCGTCGCGCGCACCGGGAGCTTCGAGATCTACTCGGTCCTGAACCCGGTGCAGACCATCCTGCAGATCATGAGCGCCGCGGCAGCCATCGTCTTCGGAGTGCTCGCGCTGCGCGCCAGCGGATGGCGCAACATGCCAGCCTCAGTGGGCTCCGTCCTGGGTGTCGTCATGATCGTCCCTGCGCTCTTCTCCCTCCTGTTCGGGCTGATTCCCTACTCCTACTGATCAGCATCCGGGCAGGTTCTTGTAGGGGTCCGCAGAAGGACGGGGCGTTTCGTCGTACTAAGCTCACACCTTGGCTGCGGAAAACGCGGCCGTGCGTGGTCGAGCCGGCCCGTGCATCCAGTCGATGAATGAGGCGAGAGTTCTGAACGTTCCAGCGAGCCCCCACCCCAAGTCAACAGCCGGTCACGTCGTGCCGCCGGCGGATGCCAGGTCCTGGCTGCTCGTCCCGGCGTCCAGGCCGGAAGCGTTCGACGCCGCAGCGGAATCCCGCGCCGACGTCGTCATCCTCGACATCGAAGATGCCGTCGACCCGAAGCACAAGGCCGCCGCGCGCGCCGACGTGATCTCCTGGCTCAAGGCCGGCAACTCCGCCTGGGTTCGCATCAACGACACCCTCTCCGACTTCTGGGCCGACGACGTCGACGAGCTCGCGGGCGTCCCCGGACTCCTCGGCGTCGTGCTCGCCAAGACCGAGCAGGCCGAGCAGGTCGTCAACACCTACCAGCGCCTGGGCGCGCGCATCCCTGTCGTGCCGCTCATCGAATCGGCACTCGGACTCGAGGAAGCCACGAACATCGCCCGCGCCGACGGTGCGTTCCGTCTCGCCTTCGGCAGCGGTGACTTCCGTCGCGACACCGGCATGTGGGCGACCCGCGAGGCCATGGCATACGCCCGCTCGCGCCTCACCGTCTCCTCCAAGGCGGCCGGCCTGCCCGGCCCCGTCGACGGACCGACCACCGACGAGAGCCTCCGCGTCCTGCGCAACGAATCCGAATGGACGCTCGAGCACGGCATGACCGGCAAGCTCTGCCTCCGCCTCGAGCAGACCGCCGTCGTCAACGAGGTCATCTGCCCGCAGACGAGCGACATCCTCTGGGCCCGCGAGTTCCTCGCAGACTTCGACGCTGCTGGCGGCGTCGTCCGCGACGGCAGCGACCTGCCCCGTCTCGGCCGTGCGCGCAAGATCCTGCGCCTCGCCGAGGCCTTCGGCATCACCGTCGAGGTCTAGCCCTGCCCGACCGAAAGCTCGACTGAAGGCCCGCGGGCCGCCCGCCCCTGGTTCACCGGTGGCGAGGCGGCCCGTTCGCTGTTCCCAGGAGAGCGTGGATGCGCGCTCGCTAGAGTCTGCACGTCAGATCCCCGAGCGAGGAGCAATCTTGGTCACCACTCTCAGCGTCGGCGACAGCGCCCCCGACTTTGCGCTCACCGACCAGCACGGCGAGATCATCCGGCTCAGTGACCTCACCGGGTCGCCCGTCGTCGTCTACTTCTACCCGAAGGCGGGCACGACCAAGTGCACGCAGCAGGCGTGCGACTTCCGCGACAACTTCGACGCCCTGAGCGGCGCGGGTGTCACCGTGCTCGGCATCTCGCTGGACCAGCCGCGAGAACTCGCGATCTTCGGTGAGGAGCAGCAGGTCCCGTACTCGCTGCTCAGCGACTCCGGGGCGACCGCGATGGAGTGGGGTGCGTGGGGCGAGCGTCCCGTCGCCGGAATCGCGGGCACCGGCGTGATCCGCTCGAGCTTCATCGTCGACGCGGCGGGCAAGCTGTCGTACGTCGCGTACGACGTCGACCCCGACGGTCACGTGCAGGAGCTTCGCTCGCAGCTCGGCGTGTGACGAGGCAGCGAGGCAACCGGCCGTAACGGTCGGTCACGCCACGCGGGAGTGGCGCCGACGTGCGTGACAATCGGAGACACATCCACCGTCTCGAGGACCACATGACCGACACCGCCATCGCCTCCACCTCTGTGCTCGACAACCCCGCCTGGCACTCGCTGACCGGCGCGCACGCGCACCTCGCGATCGGCGGGGACCTCGTCAAGCGATACCCGGCGGACGTGTCGCCGTTTCTCGGTGTGCGCTCCTGGGACGAGCCGGGCGTTTGGGACGCGATCGCCGAGCTCCTGGGCTCGGGGGCCGAGCTCGCGATCTCGCACGCAGACCCCGAGGTTCCGGCCGGATGGGCGCAGACCTGGCGCGGTGAAGGCGTGCAGCTCGTGCAGACGCCGCGCCTGCAGACCAGGCCGGACGACGAGGTCGTGGAACTCGGCGCCGACGACGCCGACGACATGCTTGCGCTCGTCGAGCGGAATCAGCCAGGGCCGTTCCTGCCACGCACCTCTGTGATGGGCCGCTACATCGGCATCCGCCGCGACGGGAAGCTCGTCGCCATGGCGGGAGAGCGGCTCCACCCCGCGGGGTGGACGGAGATCAGCGCCGTCGCGACCGACGCCGACTACCGGCGCCAGGGCCTCGCCTCCCGCCTCGTGCTCGACGTGGCCTTTCACATCCAGGAACGCGGCGACCAGGCCCTCATGCACGCCGCAGCCAGCAACACGGGCGCCATCGCCGCGTACGAGAAGCTCGGCTTCGAGCTGCGCCGCGCCACCCCGTTCACGGGCGTGCGCGTCCCCTGAGCCGCTCTGGGCTGAGCTGTTCGGCCTCGCTATTCGTCGTCGCCAGGCGGGGGAGGGAATGCGCGGCCGTGGGGGAGCGCGATCGCCTCGCTCACCACGTGCTCACGCAAGTACTCGCGCAGGTAGGGCGTCGTGAACTGCACACGGCCGTACCCCGCCGGTTCGATGATGCCGGCGTTGATGAGCCGCTGCCGGTAGACGCCCACGTAGCCAGCCTTCGCGCGCATCCGCTGGCGGATCTCGCTCGAGAGCGAGGGCCCGTCGTCGCTGGCCATCGCGGCGAGGTAGGTGCGGTCGCCGACGGATAGCGCCGCGAGCGTCGGCTCGTAGATGTACTGGCCCATCGCCTGCCTCGCGAGGCGGACAGCGCGCCGCGTGTGCTGAAGGTCGATGCGCTCGGCACCGCCGGCTTCCTGCCAGGACTTCGAGCCGATGAACTGCACGAGGAACGGGTACCCCTGCGTGCCCCGCACGGCGTAGTCGAGCGCCTCGTCGTCGATGCTTCGACCCCCGCCGAAGATCGGTTCCGAGAGGGCTCGTGCTGAGGCCTCGTAGCTGAGCTGCCCGAGCTCCTGAACGTGCGCGCGGCGGAGGAACGTGAGCATCCGGTCGCTGCGCAGCTCGTTGATGTTCGGCTTGAGGCCAGCCCCGACGAAGGCCACGTCGAGGCCCTCACGGAAGGCATGCTGCACCACCGTCGTGATCTCGCGAAGGTCGTCGATGGCGCCGCGGTGGATCTCGTCGACCGTGATGAGCACGCCGGTGCCGTTCGGCGCGAGGAGGCCCGTGAGCGCGGTCAACTGTGATCGCAGGTTGGCGACTGGCCTGTGCCGGTCTTCGACGGTCGAGATGAACCCGCCGGAGCTCATCGGCAGCGTGACTCCCGTGATGCGCCGCTTGCTGGCCCGCGGGTCGTGCTCGGCGAGCAGTTTCGGGAGGGCCTCGGTGGTGATGCGCTCCGCGAGCCCCTTGGTGGCCGTCTCGGAGATGACGAGCCAGCCGCGCGACACCGCGATGTCTTCGAGCGCGTTGAGCATGACCGTCTTGCCGACCCCGCGCAGACCGGTGACGAGGGTCGCCCGACCCACCTCTCCGGGAGTGCCGTCGATGGCCGCTTCGAAGGAGGCCAGCATCGCCGACCGCCCGACGAGCAGCGGTGGCGTGACCCCGAAGGACGGCGTGAACGGGTTGGGGGGCGCGGATGCTCCTCCTGCTTGCTTCGGCACCGGACCGCGCTTTCCGATCAGGCCGAGGGCTCGGACGTACCCGCCTCGACTTCGCCCGCGAACACCTCGCCGTCGATCTCGACCTCGTCGGTGCCGTCGAACTGGATCTCGAGCACGAGCGTGTGGTCGTCGCCGCGGGCGATGATCTCGCCCGTGCCGCTCACGCCCGCCAGCTCGCCTGTTCCCGAGTCGGGCACGACGTGCAGCAGCCCGCCGCCGGCCGCCGGCCGGCCCCTCGCGACCGTGTTCGCGTGCCAGAACGCGAGCGTGCCCGACTTGCCGGCGATCGTGCCCTCGAAGGCGTCGATCGCGACGTAGGTGCCGGACCCGTGCTTCTCGTTGAAGGCACCCGCGAAGAGCACTTCGCTGCGCCCCTCGATGTCACCCCCCGAGATGGCACGGACGATGAACGCACCCCCGAGTGGGGCTGCGGTCTCGATGCCGACGGCACGGCCGTTCGCATCCCAGGCTTCGATCGTGAAAGAGCTCTCTACGCGCATGCCACGAGGATACGACGGTGCACCGACAAAGGGGCGGGAGCCGCGGGGATCAGTCGAGAGCGAGGAAGGCGCGGAGCCGCTCGGCGGAATCCGCGACCGCCACCGAGCCTGCTTCCTCGCCCAGGCGTCCGTAGCCCCACGACACGTAGACGGCCGGTACGCCGTGCGCCGCTGAACCCTGGACGTCGTAGAAGCGGTCGCCGATCATGAGCACGTTGCTGAGGTCGACACCGGCGACGTCGAGGCGCCTGAGCGCTTCTTCTATGACGTCGGCCTTCGCCGAGCGCACCTCGTCGTCGGAGGCTCCTGTGATCGTCAGGAACTGGTCGGCGACGCCGTAGCTCTCCAGGATGACCGCCGCGGAGCTCTCGGGCTTGCTCGTCGCCGTCGACTGCGGGATGCCGGCCGCGTGCACATCGCGGATGACCTGCAGGACACCCGGGTACGGGTCGCCGATGAACGAATCCGACTCGCGGTAGATGGTGCGGTAGCGCTCGGTGGCCTCGATCGGGTCGAGCCCGTAGGCGGCGAAGGTCTCGTGGATGGGAGGGCCGACGTGCTTCAGCAGCTCGGCGTCTCCTGGAATCGGGAGGCCGTAGCTGGAGAGCACGGCGCGCAGGCTGTTCAGGATGCCGGGCGCCGAGTCGCTGATGGTGCCGTCGAGGTCCCAGAGGACAGCCGTGTACGGGGCGATGCCGGTTCCGCGCTCGAGGTCGACTCGTCGCGTTGTCGGCGTCGCTGCCGGCTGGACGACCTCGATCGGCTGGGGTTCGGTGGGGACCGGACCGGTCATTTCAGTGGAGCTTGTGTGCGTCATGTCCGAGCCAGTGTAGTGAGGAGCAACCGAGCGGAGGGCGACAGGCAGCTGAACGCTCGGGGCGGGCCGTCAGAACAGGCGCATGTGGCGTGGGTCGACGCCCCGCATCTCGTCGTAGTCGAGGATGACGCAGCGGATGCCACGGTCCTCAGCCAGCGTGCGGGCCTGCGGGGCGATCTCCTGCGCCGCGAAGACGCCGGAGACGGGGGCGAGCAGCGGGTCGCGATTCATGAGCTCGAGGTAGCGCGTGAGCTGCTCGACGCCGTCGATGCCGCCGCGTCGCTTGATCTCCACGGCGACGGATGCGCCGGTCGCGTCACGCGCGAGGATGTCGACGGGACCGATGGCCGTCATGTACTCGCGGCGCACGAGCGCGTGGCCCTCACCGAGCAGGTCGATCTGGTCGGCGAGCAGCTTCTGCAGGTGCGCCTCGACCCCGTCCTTCTCGAGGCCCGGGTCCTTGCCGAGATCGTGCGAGTGGTCGCTGAAGACCTCGCCGATCGTCACGAGCAGCTGGTCGCCTGTCTTCGTCTGCGTGACCCGCCAGAGCGCCGTGACGCCGGCGTCCGCCTGGGTCGCATCCGGTGCCTCCTCGACGATCGAACAGGGGGCGCTCATCCAGTTAAGCGGCTTGTAGCTGCCCCCGTCGGAGTGCACGAGGAGGCTGCCGTCGGCTTTGCGCATGAGCACGCGAGGGGCCATGGGCAGGTGGGCGGTGAGGCGGCCGATGTAATCGACGCTGCAGTTCGCAATGACAAGACGCACCCGTCGAGGGTAATCGGTCGAGACGCGACGGACCGTCGCGCGCGCCGGTGTCCGGCGTGGACCCCAGCGACCGGCTTCCAGTGCTGGTGGAGCGAGAAGTCGGTCGGCGCCTGGCCGCGATATCCGGCTTTCCGGCGCTGATACGGTGATGATCGGCAGGCAGCCCTCAGCCTGGGCGGGGAGGTTCATCGTGGCGGATGCAGATCGGGAGACCTGCGATGTCGTCGTCGCGGACCTCCGCCGACTGCGAGCCGAGTCGGGCGGCATGCCCTTCGCGGAGATCGCCTCGCGCATCCAAGCCAACCGTCGCAGCGCTGGCTCCGATGCGTCGGGTCCCGCCCGGACCACGGTGTTCGAGGCCTTTCGACCCGGCAGATCTCGGCTCGACGCGCGACTCATCGGCGAGATCGTGGAAGTTCTGGGTGCCCCGCCAGCGACGATCCCAGAGTGGGTCGCAAGAGCTGGCAACGCCATCCCATCGGCACACGTCGAAGCGGCGACGAAGGGCACCAGAACGGAGGGGCCGGATGCCGTCCCGGCCGAGGCCGCGCAGTCCCAGCCGGCGAGCGAGCAGCTGAGCGGACGGCTCCTGGCCGTGGGCACCGCACCTGTCACGCAGACCTCCAGCGAAGCGCGCACGCGCCGACAGCTCGGGCCGCGGCAGATCATCCTCATCATCTCGGCGAGCATCCTGTTGAACCTCGCCGGCCATCTCATCGTCAACTTCCTGCGCCTGCCACTGTTCTTCGACATGATCGGGACAGCGGTCACGGCCATCGTCGTCGGCCCGTGGGCTGGCGTCGCCGTCGCGATCGTCACCAACACCGGCGGTGTGTGGCTCAGCGGACCCCACTCGATCTGGTTCTCGCTCGTCAACCTCGTTGGCGCTCTCGTCTGGGGTTACGGGGCGCGCCACTTCGGCATGGCGTCGACGCTCCCTCGCTACTTCATCCTGACGATCCTCGTCGCGCTGTCGTGCTCTGCGGTCGCGGTTCCGATCCTGCTCAGCCTCTTCCACGGCGGAGTGGGCCATGCCGGGGAGAGCATCGTCTGGACGCTGCAGATGCTGGGGCAGCCCCAGGGCCTCGCCGTGCTGGGGTCGAACCTCGTCAACTCGCTGGCCGACAAACTCATCACGGGATTCGTCGCACTCGTCGCCGTCTCGTCGATCGCTGCACGGTGGGTGATCCCCGGGATCGGCGACCAATTGCGCCGACCGCTCGCAGACGCGCCGGAGGGCTCGGCCTAGCTCTTCGCTCCCGACAGGGCGAGCACCCCGCCGAGCCCGATCATCATGGCCCCGCCCGTGGCGGACATGCCCGAGATGCGCTTCGGCGACTTCGCGAACCACTCGCGGGCCGTTCCGGCGGTGAGCGCCCACGTGCCGTCGAAGATGAGGGCGAGCAGCAGGAAGCAGAGGCCGAGCTCGAGGAGCTGCGTCCAGGCCGGACCGGCGCCCGGCGACACGAACTGCGGCAGCACCGCCACGAAGAACGCGATCGTCTTGGGGTTCGTGCTGCCGACGATGAAGCCCTGCCGGAGGAGCCTGACGGCGCTCGCGGGTCGGGGAGTCTCCGCGGTCAGATGCGCGTTGCGGTTCCGGATCGCCTGCACACCGAGCCACACGAGGTAGACGGCGCCGACGATCTTGATGATCGTGAACGCGAGCACCGACGACGCGACAAGCGCGCCCACGCCGAGGGCCACGGCAAGGACCGCCGGGATCATGCCGATCGCGTTGCCGACCACGCTCAGCACGCCCGCACGGCGACCGAGCGCGATCGACCTCCCGATGACGAAGAGCACGCTCGGTCCCGGAATCAGGATGAGCAGCACCGACGCGACGGCGAAGGCGAGCAGGCTTTCGAACGGGACCATGACGCGAACCTAGCGCCCGTTGCGGCGGCGCGCGAGCACTTCTCGCGCTGCGGGCGGGTCCTACCAGCGGCAGGAGGTCACGGGCCGCACCTGCGCGCGTGCCGCGGTTACGCCGGGACGACCCCGTACACGTACGCGAACTCGGTGGTGCGCTGGTCGCGGTCGTTGTTGTCGGCGGGGGAGAAGCCGGCGTGCCCGGCCGTCGACTCGACGTCGTAGCCCGCGACCGCAGGAGCGTCGTAGATCACGTCGAACTCGAGGACGTCGCCGGCATCCAGCGGAGCACCGAGCTCCGCTGTCAGCTCCTGCAGGGTCACCCACGGCTGGCGCTCTGGCGCGGTGACGCTCTGCAGGAAGGCGTCCGTCTGGGCCCCGTTCAGGCGCACGTTCGCGATCGAGAAGGTCGTCGTCGAGCGGGAGTCGAACCTGACGATCGCCGATCCCGTCGCGGGGAGCGGCCTGGGGCCGATCGACGTGATCTTCACCGAGGTCGGACGGCTCGTCCTCGCGGGCCCCGTGCCGAGCGGTGCCGTCTCGAAGGTGGCCTCGGTCTGCGCCGCGTACGGCGATGCCGGTTCCAGGTCCGTCGTGGCCACACCCTGCAGCACGTTGTTGCCGGTCTTCGCCTCGGCCGCGACGGATGTCGCGCTCACGCGAGCGCCGACCAGCTTCTCGGGGTCGTAGGCGTCGTTCGGGTAGCGCAGGAGCACCGTCGACTCGACGACGAGCGCGACTGCCCCCGTTGGGAACAGCGGGTCCTCGGACTCGTTGACGGGGACCGAGACGGGCACGAGCCAGCGGTACTCGGTGCGCGTGCCGGTGACGATCGTCTCGACCTCGTCGACGTAGGTCGGCTCCGTCGAACCGGCGACGCGATATCCGACGCGGTCGAGCACGGCGAGCTCGTTGTCGACCGTGTAGCTGGCACGGAACCCCGCTGCGGGGGATGGCTCGTCGCCGTAGTTCGCGACGGCGAAGTTGCTCAGTGGCGTGAACGAGGAGTAGCGCTGCGTGTAGTCGGGTGTGAAGAGCGGGAGGGTCTCGCCGAACTGGAGGCCGACGATCGCGAGATCGAATCCGGCGGTTGTCGTGCTCGCCGACGCCATCGGCGCCCCGACCGCAAGGGAGACGAGGGGGATGCTCCAGGCACCGGCCGTGACGATGGAGCGGCGTGACGGCAGACGGCTCTCGTTCGAACCGGTGTCGATGGGAAGGGATGCGCGCATGGTGGAACTCCAGGGGGGGATCTGTTGGCGCCGGCGTCAGGGGTGCACAGCGCCATCGAGCCTGAGACGGCCCGCATCTCACCTACGATGACAGGAAAATCCCCGGGGAGCGATGGGGAGAACTCCCCTGTTTCCGGCGGGTGATCCCGGAAATCCCCCGTGGCGTGTGCGTGCTATCTGGCCGCTCCCGGCACCAGCCACTTCGTTCCGCGCTCGCGGGCACCCAGCACGAGGGCGCGTGCGCCCATCGTCCCGACGGCGTAGGAAGCCCAGAGCAGCCCGAGTCCCGCGGCGCCCTGCATCCCGAGCGGCAGGACGATCGCGACCCCCGCGACGAGCACCAGCAGGGGCGGGATGCCCGCGAGGGCGAGGTAGCGCACGTCGCCGGCCCCGATGAGGATGCCATCGAGCACGTAGACGAACCCGGCGATCGGCGTGCCGGCGGCGAGGATGAGGAGCCCGACGGGCAGGAGCGCCAAGACGGCCGGGTCGCTCGTGAAGACGTACCCGAGCACCCACGCGAGGGCCGCGAACACGACCGCGAGGATCAGGCCGAACCAGAAGCCCCACTGCTTGAGGCGGCGAGAGATGGCCGTCACCCTCTTGGTCTCGCCCGCGCCCAGCGCGTGACCGACCATGGCCTGACCGGCGATCGCCAGCGCGTCGAGAGTGAACGCGATGAGGCTGTTGATCGAGAGCAGGATCTGCAGTGCCGCGAGCTCCGCCACCCCCTGCTGCCCCGCGGCCCACACCAGCACCACGAGGGAGGCGCGCAGCGTGAGCGTGCGCAGCACCATGAACGCATTCGCCGAGAACACGATGCGGGGGTCTCCGATACCCGGCCGCAGGGAGACTCCGAGTTCGCGGCCAGCGCGGATCGCGATGACGATGTAGACGACGGCCATGCCCCATTGCGCGATGACCGTGCCGATCGCCGAGCCTGCGATGCCCCAGCCGAACCCGTAGATGAAGACCGCGTTCAGCCCCGCGTTGACGGCGAAGCCCGCGATGGCGACGACAAGCGGCACCTTCGTGTTCTGCAGACCGCGCAGGAGGCCCATGGCAGCGATCACGAGCAGCATCGCCGGGAGGCCCCAGAGACTGAGCGACAGGTAGGTGTTCGCCGCCTCGATGGCACCGGGGTCGCTCGTGAAGACGCCGACGAGCGGCGCGCTCAGCGGCAGGCCCATCAGCAGCAGCACGAGGCCGCAGAAGGCTGCAAGCCACATCCCCTCGATGCCTGCGCGGACCGCCCCCGGCCGGTCGCCCGAGCCGAGGAGGCGAGCCACGACGGGAGTCGTCGTATACGCGAGGAAGACCATGATGCCGACGACCGTGTGCAGGATCGTCGCGGCGACACCGAGGCCGGCGAGCGCAGTGTCACCCAGGTGGCCGACGAGGGCCGTATCGGTGAGGAGGAACAGCGGCTCCGCGACGAGCGCTCCGAACGCGGGCACCGCGAGCGTCAGGATGCTGCGGTCGAGGGTGCGGGCGTCGGTGCGGTCACGCGGGGAGGGGCCGTCGGATGCGCGCACCAGGTCATTGTCGCAGAGCGTCGGCAAGCCGGCCGCGCTCCTTGTTCGCCCTGAGATGATCCCAGCGTCAGTGTCGGTGGTGTGTCCTAGCCTGAGAGGCATGTCACAGACGGACGACCTCGCCTCCACCGCTCCCGCAACCGAGCAGCTCCCCTCGGGCATCGACCTGGAGGCGCTCGACGCCTCGGTCCGCCCCGCCGACGACCTGTTCCGGCACACCAACGGCAAGTGGATCGCCGCCACGGAAGTGCCCGCGTACCTGCCGGCCTACGGCAGCTTCATCCAGCTGCGCGAAGACGCCGAGAAGGCGGTCCTCGACATCCTCGAGAGCGGCAAGGACGCCGAACCCGGCTCAGAGCTCCGCAAGGCTGCCGACGCCTACGCGGCGTTCATGGATGAGGAGAAGCTCGAGGCCCTCGGCTTCGACCCCGTCCGCCCCGACATCGACCGCGCCCTCGCCGCCTCTTCGATCAACGAGTTCCTCGCCGTGCTCGGCGACCTCGAGCGCACGGGCCTCGGCTCCTTCGTGTCTGCGTACGTCTACCCCGACCTGAAGTCGCCAGCCGAGTACGCCCTCTACTTCGAGCAGTCCGGCCTCGGCCTGCCAGATGAGAGCTACTACCGCGAGGAGCAGTACGCGGAGATCCGTGAGCAGTACCAGGCGCACATCGCCCGCATGCTCGGCCTCGCAGGCCTCCCCGATGCGGAGGAGCGCGCCGCGCGGGTCTTCGCTCTCGAGACCGAGATCGCGGGGCTCCACTGGGACGTCGTGAAGTCGCGTGAAGCTGAGCTCGCCTACAACCCGCGCACCTTCGACGAGCTCAGCGCCGCCTACTCCAACGTCGACTTCGCCGACTGGACGAGCCGCTGGGGTGCACCCGTCGGGGCCCTCGACCGCGTCATCGTGCGCCAGCCCGACTTCTTCGAGGGCGTCGCCGGCCTCCTCACCGAAGATCGCCTCGACGCCTGGCGCGACTGGCTCGTCTGGGGCATCGCATCCCAGTACTCAGGCATCCTCGCCCCCTCGACCTCCGCAGCCAACTTCGAGTTCTACGGCAAGACCCTCCAGGGCACACCCGAGCAGCGGGAGCGCTGGAAGCGCGGCACGGGCCACGCCGAAGGCAAGCTGCCTGAAGCCATCGGCAAGGCATACGTCGAGCGGCACTTCTCGCCGACCGCCAAGGCCAAGATGCTCGAACTCGTCGGCTACCTCACCGGCGCGTACCGCGCATCCATCACCGAACTCGAATGGATGAGCCCAGAGACCCGTGAGCGCGCCCTCGACAAGCTCGAGAAGTTCGTCACCAAGATCGGCTACCCCGACCGGTGGCGCGACTACTCAGACCTCGAGATCAGAGACGACGACGTCGTCGGCAACTCGCGCCGAGCATCCGTCTACGAGGCCGCCTACGAGTTCGCGAAGCTCGGCACCCCCGTGCGGCGCGACGAATGGATGATGCCACCGCAGACCGTCAACGCCTACTACTCGCCGGGCGAGAACGAGATCGTCTTCCCAGCCGCCATCCTGCAGCTGCCGTTCTTCGACGAGCACCGCGACCCCGCCGCGAACTTCGGCGCGATCGGTGCCGTCATCGGCCACGAGATCGGGCACGGCTTCGACGACCAGGGCTCCAAGTATGACGGCGACGGCCGCCTCGAGGACTGGTGGACCGCCGACGACCGCGTCGCATTCGAGCAGCGCACGCGCGCCCTCATCGACCAGTACAACGAGCTCTCCCCGGAGGGCACCGACGGCCAGAGGGTCAACGGCGAGCTCACGATCGGCGAGAACATCGGCGACCTCGGCGGACTCGGCATCGCCTGGAAGGCGTACCGCGCCTACCGCGCCCACGCCGGCTTCAGCCCAGACGACGAAGACACCATCGACGGCCTCACCGCCGCGCAGCGCTTCTTCCTCAGCTGGGCGCAGGCCTGGCAGCAGAAGGCTCGCCCCGAATACGCCAAACTGCTGCTCGCTGTCGACCCGCACTCGCCAGCCGAGTTCCGCTGCAACCAGATCGTGCGCAACGTGGACGCCTTCTACGACGCGTTCGACGTCACCGAGAACGACGCCCTCTGGCTCGCCCCAGAGGCACGCGTCACCATCTGGTAGCAGGCCCAGGCGGCCCATGCCTCAACAAGGACACCCCTCGCGACGGAATCAACTCTCACGAGGGGTGTCCTCGTACCCACAGTGCGCACCTCGCCATCGGCGAACGGCTCCACGCATGAGAAAGCCTGCAGCGATGCCGTCCGAAGCGTGGTCGTCCGCTCAGGACGTGGCCGCGTCGGCGACTACTCGACGCCGTTCGGCGTCCAGATGTCACCGACCTTCGACAGCATGACCAGCGCCCCGGAGCCCAGGTAGGTGGAGGCGACAGCATCACCCGCGCACAGGTCCACGGAGTCCGCCGCGTACACCGCCGACGAGGAGATGCGGTCCTCCGCATCACCGAAGAGCAGCGCGAACGAGCCGTCGGCGACGGGAAGCGTGCCATCGGCCAGCTCGAAATTGCCGGCGTCGATGCCGGTGCTCTCCGCGAGCGTGTCGACCGTGTCAGCAGGGCAGGCGATGACGGCACCAGTCGCACCGCTCGGCAGGAGCGCCCCGAAGTCGAGCGTGCCACCCATCTCGTTCTCCGTCAGCGCGTCCGCGATCGGCGTCCCCGGCGCCTGCATGCCCTCATCTGGCGAAGCGTCGTCGGACTGACCGTCGCCCGCGCATCCGCTCAATGCGAGGAGTGCGCTCCCGGCGGCGATGCCGGCAAGCAGCTTGAAGCGGTGTTCGCGGAGCATTCGCAGAGTTTCCCATCGACGGATCGTGCACCCCGGCGGTCATTCGGGATGCCCGCCGACGTTCAAGCGAGACGCTGTCCTCGAGATTGCCGGCGCGCAACGATTGTGCCCCGTCGACGTCCGGTTACGCGTGAGCCGTACCGCACTGCGCCGCATTCGCCGTCGATCCACCGTCTCCGGCCCACGCCACCGTCTCCGGCCCACGCCTCGGGCTGGCGAAGTCGCTTCGTTCGGGGAAGATTCCCGCAAGAGGGGGAAGTTCCCATCCCGAGACGGGCGGGGTCGCGGGTCCGGTATTCGCGGAGCAGCTAGGACGTGTGGACGGGGCACTCGAGGGCCCCATCGTCTTCCGCGTCGGCGACGCGGGGAAGCGGCGTCGGGAGGGCGGGTGCTGCGGGCGTCTTCGGGGCTGCGCGCTCGACGGTGATGCCGAACAGCAGCTCGATGGCGTCGAGGTACTCGTCGCCGCGGCCGGCGCGGGCGAGCTCCTTGGCTCGCACTGACGGGCTGTGCAGGAGCGTGTTCGCGAGGCGACGGAGCGCGGCTTCGGCGACACCCGAGTCGTCCTTGTTGGCGACGCGCTCGGTCTCCGCGCGTGCGATGTCGGTGATGTGCGAGCGGAGCGCGGCGATACCCTCGGCGACGCTCGTCTCGGCCTGCTGCTCGACGAACTCGCTGGCGGCGCGCGAGACGATGCAGCGGGCTTCGTCTGCCGCTCCGAGCTCCTCGAGGGGAGCGTGGATGCGGATGGTCTCGAGGTCGAGCACCGAGACGCCGTCGAGGCGCCCGACGGCCGGGTCGACGTTTCGGGGCATGCCGAGGTCGATGATGAGCGTCGACTCGGCGCAACCGGGTGCGAGGCGGGCTCCGAGCATGAGGTCGTAGTCGATGACAACCGTATCGGCGGTTGAGCAGGTGACGACGAGGTCGGCGTTCGACAGGTACTCGGGGAGGTTCTCGCGTTCGATGACGAAGACCCCGTCGCGCTCCGCGAACTTGTGCGCGCGGTTCGAGGGGGAGTAGACGCCGACGCGTGTGACGCCGCGGTCCTGGAGTGCTTTCAAGGAGGCGGCGGCGTACGAGCCGGTGCCGACGAGCACAACCTGCGCGGTGCTCCAGTCAGCGATCTGGGACGCAGCGAGCTCGAGGGACAGGCGAACCAGCGAGCGGCCGGCGCTCTGCAGCTTCGTGCCCGACTTGATGCCGCGTGACGTTGTGGACGCCGACTGGAAGAGGCGCTCGAGCTGGGAGGTCGACATTCCGGCGGCGCGCGACTCCTCGAGAGCTCGGCGAACCTGGCCGGAGATCTCGCCTTCGCCGACGACGACCGATTCGAGGCCGCTCGAGACGGCGAAGAGGTACTCGGGCACCTGGGTGTCGTGGATGACGGCCATGTTCGCGCGGAGCGTCTCGACCGAGACGTCGAGGGCCGAGGCGATGGTCGGCATGAGCTCCGGGGCGACAGGCTGGGCCGTGTCGATATCGAGGTAGATCTCGAAGCGGTTGCAGGTGGCCAGCACGATGGCTCCGTCGACGCTTGGGGCGCCGCGGAGCGCAGACTCTAGTTCGCCGTCCTCGCGGGCCGCGAGCTTTTCGAGGACTGGGAAGCTCGCGGTGCGGTGATTGGCACTCAGACACAGCAACACGATTACTTATTGTAGAAGTTCTTGGCGCATCCGCTTCTGAGCCATACCTTCCCTTAATCTCCTTGCGTCCGGGAATGAGTCGAGGTGCGCGCGGTGGCGGGCTGTGTGCCCCGCACGAGTGCCGGGTAGAGAATGGTGTGGTGACCGAGACAGCTCCCGCACCCCTGCCACTCAGCGATTCGCACCCCCTCTCTTCCGGACTCACGGCCGATGCTCCGCTCATCCGGGCTGCACGCGGTGAGCGCCCCGAGACGCTGCCGGTGTGGTTCATGCGCCAGGCGGGGCGTTCGCTGCCGGAGTACCGCGAGCTGCGCAAGGGGATCGAGATGCTCGATTCCTGCCTCCGCCCGGAGCTCGCCGCGGAGATCACACTGCAGCCCGTGCGCCGGCACGGTGTCGACGCGGCCGTGTTCTTCAGCGACATCGTGGTGCCGCTCAAGCTGATCGGCGAGGCCGTCGACATCGTGCCGGGCACGGGCCCGGTCTTCGAGAATCCGGTGCGGACCTCGCAGGAGGCGCACGAATTCGCGGCCCGCGTTCGGGAGCGCATCAGTCCCGAGCTGTTCGCACCCATCTCGGAGGCGGTGTCGCTGACGGTCGCGGAACTCGGGGCGACCCCGCTCATCGGCTTCGCGGGCGCTCCCTTCACGGTCGCCGCGTACGTCGTCGAGGGCGGCCCGTCGAAGGACCATCTCCGCACGCGCACCCTCATGCAGGCTGACCCCGAGGCGTGGGCTGATCTCTCCGGCGCAATCGCCGAGCTCTCCGCGGCCTTCCTGGAGGCGCAGGTACGGGCTGGCGCGAGCATCGTGCAGCTGTTCGACTCCTGGGCGGGGTCGCTGAGCCGCGACCGGTACCAGAAGTCGATCGCCGCCTCGAGCGGGCTGGCGCTTGAGCGAGTGAGAGCCCTGCGCACCCCCGCCGGTGAGCGGGTCCGCACCATCCACTTCGGCGTCGGCACGGCCGAGCTCCTGCCGGACATGCACGCGATCGGCGCCGATGTCATGGGTGTCGACGACCGCATCACCCTGGATGAGGCCTCGCGTCGCCTCGGCGGCAACGTGCCGCTGCAGGGAAATGTCGACCCAGCCGTGCTCGGCGCCGGTGACGCGGTGCTCCAGGCGCACGTGCGGGATGTGGTCCGACGGGGCAACTCCGCGCCAGCCCACATCCTCAACCTCGGCCACGGGGTTCCGCCTTCGGCAGACCCCGCCGTCCTGACCGGGCTCGTGGAGTTCGCGCACTCGCTGCCGAATGGCGGTCGGGTCGAGTGAACCAGCCGCACCCGGAGCAGCCCGAATTCCTCGTCATCGGCGGGGGCATCGCGGGGATGCTCGCTGCGAGGCGTGCCGCGAGCCGTGGCGTCCGGGTGCTTCTGGTCGAGGCCGGAGACCAGCTCGGCGGCATGATCCGTCGTGCCCAGCTCGGCGACCTGCCGATCGATATCGGCGCTGAGGCGTTTGCGACGAAGGGCGGTGCCTTCGCAGCGCTCCTCCAGGAGCTCGGGATGCTCGACGACGTCGCCGAGCCGCGTGCGCTCGGATCCTGGGTGGTGACGGACGGCACGGCCGCGCCCATGCCGGCGGGGGGACTTCTGGGGATCCCCGGTGACGCGTCACTGCTCGACGCCGAGGCTCGGTCGGCCGTGCACGCGGCGGTCGGCGACGCAGGCATCGCCGAGCTCGAGCGCGATCGGCTGCTCTCCCCGGAGATCGGTGCCGACGCGCGCGACCTCGAGGCGCTGGTCCTCGCCCGCATGGGGCCGATCGTGCTCGGAAGGCTCGTGGCGCCGGTCACCCGCGGCGTCTACTCGCTCGACCCTTCTGACCTCGACCACCGAGTGCTGGTCCCTGGCCTGGCCGATCGACTCCTCGAGCACGGCTCGCTCGCGGGCGCCGTCGCAGCGCTGCGCAAGAGCGCGCCCCCGGGTGCTGCCGTCCGCACCGTCGCGGGCGGAATGCACCGGGTCGTGGCGTTGCTCGAGCGCGAGCTCGCCGAGCTCGGCGTCGAGGTGCGCCTCGGCACGCGCGTCGTGGCCGTGCGGGAGCACGCGGGGCTGTCTTCCGGCGACGAGTCCTGGAGCGTGGAGCTCGAAGACCGGGCGAGCATGCTGGTGCAGCGCATTCTGTCGACGGTCGCCGTCCCGATATCGGAGCCGGCGTCACCGGGAGAACGCCCAGTGCCGGCCGAGGTCGTCGCCCTGCTCGTCCGCGCCCCTCAGCTCGATGCCCGACCGCGTGGAACCGGAGTGCTCGTCGGCGACCCGAGCGCGAGCATCCGCGCGAAGGCGCTCACCCACGTGACCGCGAAGTGGGCCTGGCAGGAAGCGGCGGCAGGCGCAGGGATGCACGTGCTCCGCCTCTCCTACGGCCCCGAGGTGAGCGGGGGAGCCGAGCCGCTCACCGACGGACTCGATGACGACGAGCTTCTCGACCTCGCCTGCGCCGACGCCGCTCGCCTGCTCGGAACCGCGATCACCGCCGACGATGTCGTGGCCATGGCGAGGCAGGTCTGGCGTCTTCCAGCGCCCGCGGCGCGGCTCGGCCGCGCTGAGACGCTGCGCGGCGCACGCTCGGCGGCGGAGGCGTCGGCCGGTCTCGCGCTCGCGGGCACCTGGATCGACGGGACGGGGCTTGCGAGCGTCGTGCCTGGTGTGCTCCGTGCGGTCGACGGACTGTTCCCCGCGGACGCACAGGCTTAGCGCGAGTTGAGATGCCGAGCGGGGCTAGGCTTGATTCGTGGCTTCACAGCGCCCGATCGACCGGTCGCGGGCGCACCGGCGAACGATAGGAGTTTTCATGAAGAAGTTCGTGTTTGTGCTTGGCCTCGGTGCCGGGTACGTCCTCGGGGCTCGCGCGGGACGCAAGCGCTATGAGCAGATCTCCTCAGTCGCGCACACGGTCTGGGACACCAAGCTCGTCCGCGCCAAGCGCGCTGAGGTCGACGAGATCTCCCGCAAGCTCGCCCCGAAGGTCGCAGACGCGGCCGTCAGCGGCGCGAAGCTCGTGACCGCACAGGTCACGAAGGCGGTCAAGGACAACGGCAAGAAGGGCTCCTCCTCGAAGTCGACCCCGCCGGCCCCCACCGGCACGGTCGGCAACCCGAGCAGCGACGCATCCTAGCCAGCACTCCCAGGAGAGAGCGACACACTCATGTCTGAGTCGTCAGAAAAGACGCCGATCCGCGGGCCCTTCCCCGGCATCGGCCGCACGAGGGCCAACCCGAAGTCGAGGGCGAGCCTCGGCACGCTCGTGACCGATGTCCCGAAGCTCCTCAAGAAGCTCGTGCGCGACGAGGTCGAGCAGGGCAAGCGGGAGCTGATCTCGACGGGCACGAAGTACGGCATCGCGGTCGGCCTGTTCGCCGCCGCAGCGTTCTTCGCGCTCACGCTGTGGGCCGTGCTCGTGACCGCTGCCGTCCTCGGGCTCAACACGGTCTTCGCACCGTGGCTCTCCGCGCTCATCGTGGCAGGCGCGTTCCTGCTGCTCGTCATCGTGCTCGGCCTCGCCGGCTACGTCGCGCTCAAGCGCGCGGGCAAGCTCGCGCCGGAGCGGACGATCGCCAGCGTCAAGCAGGATGTCAACGCAGTGAAGGGGCTCGGACAGTATGAGTGAGCAGAACGGCGAGGCGACCCTCGCGAAGAAGGAAGACAAGCGCAATGACGGCCAGCTGAAGGCCGACATCGAGAAGACCCGGCGAGAGCTGGCGGCGACGCTCGACGCGATCGAGGTGAAGGTCGACCCGCGCATCCGCGGTCGCGAGCTCCTCAACTCCACGCGACACAGCATCCAGCGCCTGAAGGAAGACAATCCGCTGCTGCTCGCGGGTCTCGCGACCGGCGCAGCGGTTGTCGTGGCCGGAGGCATCACGGCCGCCGTCACGCTGTACCGCCGCTCGCGCTGAGCCCTCCGGCGCTCGTCTCTCGCACCCCCCGATCATTCCTCGACATTTCGTAGAATAGGACCATGACCCACTCGAACGAGGTCCCGGCTTACGCGGCCGAGCCCAACGCAACGTCAGCAGCCCCCGCAGAGCAGGCAGAGCAGGCCGCTCCAGAAGCTCATGCGGGCAACGAAGAGCAGGGTGGGGGCACGATGCTCACGGAGTACACGATGATCTCCGTGTTCCGTCGCGAGACCCTCAACGAGCTCGTGCTCTCAGGGCGAGACGCCATCAAGGCAGTCGATGAGCTCGACGGCATCGTGGCCGAGCTCGCCGAGAACGGCGTCAAGGTTCGTGGCTTCTACGATGTCTCCGGGTTCCGCCACGATGGCGAGCTCATGGTGTGGCTGCACGGTGAAGTGCCGGAGAGCCTGCAATGGGGCCTGCGACAGATCCGCCGCAGCGAGCTCATCGCACCGCTCACCCCGTCGTGGCAGATCGTGGGCGTGCACCGCGCGGCTGAGTTCAGCGCGCGCCACATGCCCGCGTACATGCTCGGCAAGGAGCCACGCCAGTGGGTCACCGTGTACCCCTTCGTGCGCTCCTACGAGTGGTACCTGCTCCCAGAGGATGAGCGTCGCCAGATGCTCGCCGAGCACGGACGCGCGGGCTCGTCCTACACGTCGACGCTCACCAACACGGTCGCCTCGTTCGGCATCAGCGACTACGAGTGGCTGCTCGCGCTCGAAGACGACAACCTGCTCAACCTCGTCGACATGATGCGCGATCTGCGCCAGACGGATGCCCGGCGCCACGTGCGCGAGGAGGTGCCGTTCTACACGGGTCGCTTCGTGCAGACCTCCGAGATCGTCGAGGTGCTGCAGTGACCGACGTCGCCCCGCAGCACACCGGCGATCGCCCGGCCGGACGCAAGCCAAACCCGGCGACGTTCACGCGCGTCGAGGTCAACTCGGCCGTCAGCGCAGCATCCGACGCCGCCAGGTTCGGGCCGGAGCACACCACCGAGCCCGTCGCGTACGACGGCATCCTGCTCGCCTCCTTCGGCGGGCCGGAGGGGCAGGACGAGGTCATCCCGTTCCTGCGCAACGTCACGGCAGGCCGCGGCATCCCAGACGAGCGGCTCGAGGAGGTGGCCCACCACTACCGGCACTACGGCGGCGTGAGCCCCATCAACGAGCAGAACCGCCAGCTGAAGGCGTCCATCGAGCGAGAGCTCGAGCGACGCGGCATCGACCTGCCCGTCTTCTGGGGCAACCGCAACTCCGAGCCGTACTTCAACGACGTGCTGCTCGACGCTCGAGAGGCGGGCTGCTCGACGCTCATCGCGATCGCCACGAGCGCCTACTCCTCGTTCTCGAGCTGCCGCCAGTACCGCGAGGACTTCGCGGATGCACTCGAGGACTCCGGCCTCGGCGGTCAGCTGACCATCGACAAGGTGCGCGCCTTCTTCGACCACCCCGGCTTCGTAGCGCCGTTCATCGAGGGTGTGCGCGACGCGGTGCTCAGCCTCGCGCATGAGGACGCCCAGCTCGACCTCGCCACCGAGGTCGAGGTGCTCTTCACGACGCACTCGGTGCCGATGGCGGACGCCGAGAACTCAGGCCCTCCTGGTGCCGGTTTCGGCGAGAGCGGCGCCTACGCTGCTCAGCACCTCGCTGTTGCCGAGGTCGTCGCTCTCGCGGCGCAGCAGGAGCTCATCGAGGACACGACCCTCGCCGGCCGGGTGCCGCAGCAGCTCTCCTGGCAGCTCGTCTACCAGTCGCGCTCCGGACCGCCCTCGCAGCCCTGGCTCGAACCCGACATCAACGACGTCATCGAGGAGCTCCCCTCGAAAGGCGTCAAGGCGGTCGTCGTCGTGCCGATCGGCTTCGTCTCCGACCACATGGAGGTGCTCTGGGACCTCGACAACGAGGCGAAGGACTCCGCGGCTGATGCGGGCCTCGCGTTCCGCAGGACCCCCACGCCCGGCATCCACGCCAAGTACGTCGAGGGCCTCGTCGACCTCGTCCTCGAGCGCCGCGACGCGATCCCCGTCGGGGAGCGTCCGGCGATGACCACCATCGGCCCTTGGTTCGACGTGTGCCGGCCCGGCTGCTGCGCGAACAAGCGCCTCGGCTTCAAGCCGGCGGTGTCCGGACTCCTGCCGTGACACTCCGGATCGGCACGAGGGGCAGCGCCCTAGCGGTCGCGCAGACGTCGACCATGGCGCGGGAGCTCGAGCGCATCACGGGCGAGTCGACCGAGCTCGTGCGCGTGACGACACACGGCGACGTGACCCGCGCGGCGCTCTCGTCACTCGGCGGCACGGGCGTGTTCGCGAGTGAACTCCGCGACGCACTCCTCGCAGGCGAATGCGACCTCGTCGTCCACTCCCTGAAAGACCTCCCGACGGCCAAGGCCCCGGGCCTCACCGTCGCCGCCTACCCGGTACGCGAGGATCAGCGCGACGCGCTCTGCTCGCTCGGCGGCGCATCCGGTCTGACCCTCGAGCAGCTGCCGCACGGCGCGAAGGTCGGCACCGGCTCGCCGCGCCGCGTGGCGCAGCTGCTCACGCTGCGACCCGACCTCGAGATCCGCGACATCAGAGGCAACGTCGAGCGACGACTCCGCTTCGTGACCGACGGTGAGCTCGACGCCGTGGTGCTCGCCGCGGCAGGCCTGGAGCGCCTCGGGTTCGCCGAGGCGATCACCGAGCGCTTCGACCTCGAGACGTTCCCCAACGCCCCCGGCCAGGGATGCCTCGCCATCGAGGTTCGCGACGGCGAGACCCCTGCTGGCGTCTCCCGACTGGACGACCCGGCGGCGCGCGCTGCGGTGCTCGTCGAACGCGGCATTCTCGCGACACTCGAAGCCGGGTGCGCCGCACCAGTCGGCGCCTCCGCACGATACGCCGACGGAAAACTCGAGGCGTGGGCTACCGTGTATGCAGTAGACGGATCTTCGCGGGTCTCCAGCAGGCGTGCCGTGGAGGTCTCCGACCCCCGCGCACTCGATGCCGCCCAGGCAGAACTGGTCACGCTCATCTCGACGGACCTCTTCGATCAGGGTGCGCTCGCGCTGATGGCCTGAACGGAGGAGCCACGATGGATGCACCGCTGAAGGGGTGGAAGATCCTCGTGCCCCGTGGAGGCGTCTGGGGTGGCGACGTGGCCGAAGCTGTTCGGGCTCGTTCCGCCTTCCCGATCACGGCCCCTCTCATCAACTTCGCGAGCCCCAACGAGAGCGATTCGAGGGTGCTGGCCGAGAAGATCCGACTGCTCGAGAGCGGTCACTACAACTGGGTGGCCGTCACGAGCGCCACCGCGGCGGACGTCATGCACTCGCTCGGCGTGAAGGTGCCGGACCACACGCTCATCGCGGCGGTGGGGGAGACGACGGCCGCCTCGCTCACGACGGCTGGCTACCGAGTCGACTTCGTCCCCACGCACGACAACTCTGCGAAGGGCCTGCTTCTCGAGTGGGCCGAGGCGGCGCGCAACCAGCCCCCCATCTCCGTGCTCTGGCTGCGTTCCGAGGTCGCACGTCCCACGCTGGCCGACGGGCTCGCGAGGCGCGGGCACCTCGTCGACTCGGTCGTCGCGTACCGCACGGTGGGCGTGCCAGCCGCGGAAAGCATCCAGTACGACATCCGGAACAGCCGGATCCGAGCGATCCTCGTGACGAGCGGGTCCGTGGCCGAGCAGGTCGACAAGCAGTTCTCGCCCATCCCCGATGAGATCTACCTCGCCGCCATCGGCCCGCGCACCGCGAAGGACGCCAGGCAGCTCGGCCTCCGCGTCGACGTCGTGGCGAAGCAGCGGTCGGTCGCGTCGCTGCTCGACGGACTCGAATGGCTTGCCAGCGGCAGCGACATGCCCGTCACGGAGGCCATCGACCTCAAAGCGGTCCGGGCACTGGAGGCGGAGTTGCACGCCGAGCATGACAATCAGCCGGTGCCCAAGGAAGACATCCCCGCGCTCGACGAGGGCCGCGGTCAGACTCCGGGTGACCGCTGAGCTGCAGGATCGCAGCACGGCGCCGGAATCGGAATGAAGGCAGGGTCGGATCGCGGTCGCGAAGCCGACGCTGAACGTTGAGGAAGGACACGATCGCATGATCTCCCCGAGCCGCAGGCCACGCCGTCTGCGCCAGAGCGACGCCGTGCGCCGCCAGGTCCGCGAGGTGCGAGTGCACCCGAACGACCTCATCCTGCCCCTGTTCGTGCGCGAGGGGGTCAGCGAGCCCATCGACATCTCGTCGATGCCCGGCGTGCAGCAGCATTCGCTCGACTCGCTCCGTCGCGCCGTCGACGAGGCGGCGGGGCTCGGCGTGGGCGGGGTCATGCTCTTCGGCGTTCCGGAGACGCGTGACGCGGTGGGCTCTGGAGCCACCGACCCGAACGGCATCCTCAACGTCGCGGCGGAAGTGCTCGCGGACGAGTTCGGGGATGCCATCGTCGTGCAGACAGACCTCTGCCTCGACGAGTTCACCGACCACGGGCACTGCGGGGTGCTGGATGCAGCCGGCCGCGTCGACAACGACGCGACCCTCGAGCGCTACGACGCGATGGCGATCGCGCAGGCAGATGCGGGCGCCGCAATGCTCGGCATGTCCGGGATGATGGACGGCCAGGTCGCCAGCGCGCGTGCCGCGCTGGACGCCGCCGGACACACCGATGTCGCGATCGTCGCCTACTCGGCGAAGTACGCGTCGGCCTTCTACGGTCCGTTCCGCGAGGCCGTCGACTCGCAGCTGCAGGGCGATCGCCGCACCTACCAGCTCGACCCGGCGAACCGTCGTGAGGGCATGCGCGAGGCCCTCATCGACATCGACGAGGGTGCCGATGTCGTCATGGTCAAGCCTGCGGGCTCGTACCTGGACGTGCTCGCCGACGTCGCCGCCGAGTCGATCGTTCCCGTCTGGGCCTACCAGGTCAGCGGGGAGTACGCGATGATCGAGGCGGCCGCCGCGAACGGCTGGATCGACCGCGACCGCGCGATCGCCGAATCCATCACCTCCATCCGCCGCGCTGGGGCCGATGCCGTGCTCACCTACTACGCGAGCGAGCTCGCGCGCACCCTGAACCTGCAGGCGGGCACTGGAGTGTCGGCGGCCCATGGCAGAGTGGACGCACGATGAACCACGAAGCCTCAGCAGCCCTGTTCGCTCGCTCCCTCGACGTCACTCCGGGCGGCGTGAACTCCCCGGTCCGTGCATACGGCTCGGTCGGTGGCACACCTCCCTTCGCAGCTTCGGCCAAGGGCCCGTACCTCACCGACGTCGACGGCAACGAGTACGTCGACCTCGTCAGCGGATGGGGGCCCATGCTTCTCGGGCACGCCCATCCTGCGGTCGTTGCCGCAGTTCAGGACGCCGCGGCCCGCGGGCTGTCGTTTGGCGCGCCGACCCCGGCTGAGACGCAGCTCGCAGAGCTGGTCGTCGAGCGCATCACCCCCATCGAGCAGGTCCGTCTGGTCTCGACGGGCACCGAAGCGACCATGACGGCGCTCCGACTCGCGCGCGGGTACACGGGCCGCGACCTCATCGTGAAGTTCGCCGGCTGCTACCACGGCCATTCCGACGGCCTCCTCGCGGCCGCCGGCTCGGGACTCGCGACGCTCGCGCTCCCCGGTTCTGCCGGCGTGCCAGAGGCCATCACCTCGCAGACCATCGTCGTGCCCTTCAACGACCTCGAGGCCGTGCGTGCCGCGTTCGTCGAGCATCCCGGCGAGATCGCCGCCGTCATCACCGAGGCCTCGCCCGCCAACATGGGCGTCGTGCCTCCGGAACCCGGTTTCAACCGTGCGCTCGCTGAGCTCTGCTCGGCGGAGGGTGCGCTGCTCGTCTGCGACGAGGTGCTCACGGGCTTCCGAACGGGACCAGCGGGCTGGTGGGGCGAGGAGCAGAAGAGCGAGACCTCAGGCGGCTGGCAGGCCGATCTCTACACGTACGGCAAGGTCATCGGCGGCGGCATGCCCGTTGCGGCGCTCGGCGGGTCTCGCGAGATCATGAGCCACCTTGCGCCTCAGGGCCCCGTGTACCAGGCGGGAACGCTCTCGGGGAACCCGGTTGCGGTTGCGGCGGGTATCGCGACGCTTGCTCTTGCCGACGCCGACGTCTACGCACGGGTCGACGCGGCCGCGGAGCGCATCCGCACTGCCACGTCGGAGGCGCTCACGGCAGCCGGAGTCGCCCACTCGGTGCAGAACGTCGGCAACCTCTTCAGCTTCACCTTCGGTGACGGCGCGGCGCTCGGCTGGACCGGCACCGGCGGAGGGCCGCGCGACGAGGACGAGGTCAAGCGACAGGAAGCCTGGCGCTACCCGCCGTTCTTCGCCGCCATGCTCGACGCGGGGGTCAACCTGCCGCCGAGCGTGTTCGAGGCGTGGTTCGTGTCGGCGGCCCACGATGACGCGGCCATCGAGCGAGTCCTAGCGGCGCTGCCCGCCGCAGCGAAGGCCGCGGCAGACGCTGTGGCGCCAGAGTAGGGGCGCGTGGAAGAGCTCTCGGAGTGGGTGCTCGGCCTCCGCGGCTCCGGGTGGAG
This sequence comes from Pseudoclavibacter sp. RFBA6, assembly GCF_002931575.1. Classification (NCBI taxonomy): domain Bacteria; kingdom Bacillati; phylum Actinomycetota; class Actinomycetes; order Micrococcales; family Microbacteriaceae; genus Pseudoclavibacter; species Pseudoclavibacter sp. RFBA6. The sequence continues at coordinate 395,910 of NZ_PSUA01000015.1, forward strand.
CTTCGCGGTGGCCGCGCTCGTGCTGCTCATCGGCGGTGTCGTCACGTTCTTGCCCAGCCAGTCGCTGGTCGTCGCGCTCTCCGCGCTGACGGCCGGGGATCAGGGCTGGACGGCGCTCATCAACCTGTTCGGCCTCTTCGTCTTCTGTGTCGCCGGCATGGTGCTGGGCGACATCGGCACGTACTGGCTCGCGCGAGGCATCGGCTTCGGCAAATGGAGTTGGATGAACGGGCGACGGCTCACCGCCGTGCGCACACGGGTCGGCGACCAGCTCAAGACCCGGCCGAAGTGGGTCATGGTGACGGTCAGGCTCCTGCCGATGGGCCGCATCGCGACCGTGCTCGCCGCATCCGACGCCCGCATGCCCATGCCGCGGTTCCTGCCGCTCTCCGTGCTGGCCAGCGCCGTCTGGGTCGGCTACGCGGTGCTCATCGGCGCGGCGTTCGGTTCGTGGAGTCAGAGCAACCCGCTCCTCATGATGGCGCTTGCCGTGGTCACCGCCATCGCCCTCGGCGTGCTCGCGCAGCTCGTCAACGGCTGGTTCGAGAAGCTCGCGGAGCGCCGGAAAGCGCACCACGTCGCCAGCTGAGCCCTGAGCTTTGAGCCCTGAGCTTTGGGCCCCCCGTTGACAACCGCTCGCTGCTGACACGCGTTTCGGGGTGGGTTGCGCGCTTCGGGATGGGTTGCAACCCATCCCGAAGCGCGGAACCCACCCCGAAAGAGGCCACTCGGTGAGCGAGGCCCGGCGGTCTGCCTGGCAGGGCGGCCCTGCAGGGCGGGTGCGCTGCCTACGCGGCGTCTGCCTTGCCGCGGAGCTCGGCCAGCTCACGGCCTGACTGCGTCGCCTTGGTCTCGGCATCGGACTTGAGGTCAGCGGCGAGGTCAGCGAACTGATCGAGGGCCGGGTTCACGCCGACGAGCGTGAAGGGGCGCTGGACGACGCGGAGGTCAAGACCCCAGACGTCCTGGAGCAGGCGCGTGAGGTACGGCGTGGAGTGGTCCCAGCCGGCCTTCGGGGTGCCCTCGTCGTAGTTGCCGCCGAGGACGGTCGCGAGCGTCGCCGGCTTGCCGTTGAGGGTCGTGCTGCCCGGGTTCGTGCGCGGGTCGGTGTAGGCGAGGTCGAACCAGAGCTTGAAGTGCTGCGAGACGCCGTAGTTGTAGAGCGGGACGGTGAAGAGGAGGGCGTCGGCTTCGATGAGCTCGTCGGCCAGCTGCGTGGCGAGGGCCACGGCGGCGCGCTGCTCTTCCGTGCGGTCCCCTTCCGGGGTGAAGCCGGCATAGACGGCGTTCTGCCAGGCGTCGGCGGGGATGGGGGAGTCGACGAGGTTGCGGCGGGTCACGACGGAGTCGGGGTGGGCTGCAACCCATTCGGCCTCGACGAGGTCGCCGAGGGCGCGGCTCGCGGAGGTGGCGGGCATGAGGCTCGCGTCGATACGCAGCAGGGACATGGTGCTCCAATCTGATTCGCAGAGTCGCTCTGAAAACCAGAGTGACTCTGTGCAGATTAGCACGGGTACACTGGCGGCATGGCAGAGAACGTGCAGGAGCACAGCGCGGTGACGTGCGACGGCGCCATCTCGCTCGCCTTCACCCTGCTCGGCAAGCGCTGGAACGGCATGATCATCGACGTGCTCGGCTCACAGCCGCTGACCTTCGTCGCCCTGCGCCGCGCTGTGACCGGCATCAGCGACGCCGTTCTCTCCGACCGTCTCAGCGAGCTCGCGGCCGCTGGCCTCGTGGAGCGGACCGTCAGCAACGGCCCGCCCGTGTCGGTCAGCTATGAGCTCACGACCGCCGGCCAGCGACTCATCCCGGTGCTCAAGCAGCTCGGCACGTGGGCATCAGAGAACCTCGCGCACGGTCCCCGCAACTGATCCGACGCTCCGCGGTGCGTGCCCGCAGCCGCGACCGCTCGACTCAGAGATCACCGCGCACGCGAACCACGGTCCTGCCGCGCACCTTGCCGTCCAGAATGGGGTGCGCGTAGTCGAGCGCCTCCTCCAAGCCGATGACCTCGGTCATCGACTCGAGCAGCTCGCTGTCGAGTTCCAGGAGCCGGTTCCAGGCCTCAGCCCGCACCTCGACGCTCTGCACCACCGAGTTGATGCCCCGCAACGTCACGCCCCTGAGGATGAACGGCATGACCGTCGTCGGCAGGTCCGTGCCCTGCGCCAGGCCGCACGACGTCACGATCCCCTCGCGCCTCGTCTGAGCGATCACGTTGGCGAGGGTGGTGGAGCCGACAGCATCGACGGCGCCCGCCCAGCGTTCGGTCTGCAACGGCTTGCCCACTGCATCCGACAGCTCGTGCCGGTCGATGATCTCGGCCGCACCGAGCCTCCGCAGGTAGTCGCCCTCCTGATCGCCACGGCCCGTGGAGGCCACCACCCGGTAGCCGAGGCTCGCCAGCAGCGCGACCGCGATGCTGCCCACCCCGCCGGCCGCCCCGGTCACGAGCACGTCGCCATCACCGGGCTCGACCTGCTTCTCCAACGCGAGCACTGAGAGCATCGCCGTGTATCCGGCCGTGCCGATCGCAGCACCGTCGACCAGCGACATCGCCTCCGGCAGGTGGATGAGGGACTCGTCGTCCACGAGGCACAGCTCGGCCAGGCCGCCGTGCCGGGTCTCGCCGAGTCCCGCACCGTTCAGCACCACGCGGTCACCAGGCACGAAGTTCTGGGTGCGGGACTCGCGCACGACTCCGACGACGTCGATGCCCGGCACGAGCACATCCGCCCGGCTCACACCGGGCTTTCCCGCAAGCAACAGTGCGTCCTTATAGTTGAGGCTCGTATAGGCCACGTCGACCAGCACCTGGTCTCGCCGCAGGTGGCCGCCCCCGAAGAGCTCATCGTCGAGCTCATCGAACGCGACATCGATGCGGGGCTTCCCCGCGTCGTCGGTGGACTTCGTCGTCAGGTATCCGCGAACCATGGCGCCATCGTAAGCGGCCAGTCTCCGAACTCCACCTCTGCGACACTTGCTGACATGATCACGGTTCGCACCTTCCCCGAACTCAGCGCGGCCGAGCTGTGGGGCATCCTGCACCTGCGCTCGAGCATCTTCGTCGTCGAACAGGACTGCGTCTACCTCGACCCGGACACCGCCGACTTCGCCGAGGGCACCCAGCACGCGTTCATCGGCGACGACCCCCTCTACCCCCACAGCTACGCCCGACTCCTTCCGCTCGGCTGGCCCGACGAGCACCTCCCGACGCATCTCTCGCGCGCGATCGGCCGGGTCGTCACCGCCGAGAACTCGAGAGGCCTCGGCTACTCGGCCAGGATCATCCGCCATCTCATCGAGATCGCAGACAGCGAGGGGGTGGCGACGGCCCTCAACGGGCAGGCGCACCTCGAATCCTGGTACGCCCGATTCGGGTTCGAACGATGCGGTGAGAACTTCATCGAAGACGACATTCCCCATGTCCCGATGGTGAAATACACATCGAGCCCCCACTCATGATTTACTCGCTCGTAACAAGCATGAATCAGTTCGTCGCAGTGCCGCGGCTAACTTGAGATCCGGGCGCCGCTGCGCGGCGCTCGCTCTCTGCTTACGTATAAAGGAGCACCATGAGTAACCTTGCCAAGTCGTCTCCCTCCAGGAAGTTGCGCATCACCACAGGAATCGCCGCCATGAGCGTCGGCGTGTTCATGCTGGCCGCGTGCTCTTCGACGACAGAAGGTGGCGAACCAGCCGCGGACGGCGACGCCGCTGCCGCGGTCTGTGGCCCGGACACGGCTGAGACCGTCACCGAGGTCTCGCCCGTCGAAGCCCCGACCGCTCAGGAGCGCTCCGAAGCGCTCAAGATCGGCTCGCTGCTTCCGCAGACCGGAACCCTCGCATTCCTCGGCCCGCCCGAGATCGCCGGTGTCGACCTCGCCGTCGCCGAGATCAACGCCTCACCGTCCGGCGTGCTCGGCGGCAACATCAGCGTCGTGCACCGCGACTCCGGTGACACGTCGACCGACATCGCCACGCAGTCGGTCACCGACCTGCTCAGCCAGAACGTGTCCGCCATCGTCGGCGCCGCATCGTCCGGTGTCTCGATGACGGTCATCGACCAGATCACCGGTGCGGGCGTCGTGCAGGTCTCACCGGCCAACACGTCCGCCGAGTTCTCCACGTACGCAGACAACGGCTTCTACTTCCGCACCGCCCCCTCGGACATCCTCCAGGGCCGCGTCAACGGAAACACGATCGTCAACGACGGCAACGCATCCGTCGGCATCATCTACCTGAACGACGCCTACGGCTCGGGCCTGTCCGAGAGCATCACCACGGCCGTCGAAGCCGCTGGCGGCGAGGTCGTCGCCTCTGAGGCCTTCAACGAGGGCGACAGCCAGTTCTCGGCACAGATCGACGCCGTCACGGCAGCCGACCCCGACGCGATCGCGCTCGTCGCGTTCGACCAGACGGCGACCATCGTCCCGCAGCTCATCGGCACCAAGGGCTTCCCCGCCGACAAGCTGTACATGGTCGACGGCAACATGGCCGACTACTCCGCTGACTTCGAAGAGGGCACGCTGAACTGCGCCAAGGGCACCATCCCCGGCGTCGTCGCCTCCGACGACTTCCGCGCGAAGCTGCTCGGCATCGACCCCGACCTGAAGGACTACACGTACGGCGCTGAGTCGTACGACGCGGTCATGCTCGCTGCCCTCGCAGCGCAGGCCGGTGGGGCAGCTGACCCGACCACCATCAAGGACAACATGCAGAAGGTCTCCGTCGATGGTGAGAAGTGCACCACCTACGCCGACTGCGTCACGCTCCTCGAAGCTGGCACCGACATCGACTACGACGGCGTCTCCGGCCCGATCTCGTTCGACGAGAACGGCGACCCGTCAGAGGCCACGATCGGCATCTACCAGTACGGCAGCGGCAACACCTACTCCAACATCGGAGAAGAGGCCGGCCAGCTCTAAGCTGACTCGCTGAACGAAGGCCCGGGATGCACGCATCCCGGGCCTTTCGCATGCCCCGACGCTGCCTTCTGCTTGGTGCCATCGCTGCCCGACCTCTGGCCGGTCGGAACCACTCGCGAGGGGCCAGACACCGGGCAGCGCTTGCGGGCGGAGGTCGCTGCTTCCCACCACCCGAGTATCCGACCGCTGCCAGTCAAGTGGCCGTTCCCGAGCGCTGTGAGGGGCACATCGGCTGGCAGCGTTCGGGATGGAAGCACGCGGAAGGGCACATCGGCTGGCAGCGTTGGGGTGTGGATGCGCAGCCAGGGCGCGACGCGGGGGAAGGCGACATGCGCAGGGGCAGGCAAGCGGGGAGCGCAGACATGCGCAGGGCGCAGACGAGCGGGGAGCGCAGACATGCGCAGGGGGGCAGACGATCGGGGAGCGCAGACAAGCGCAGGGCGCAGACGAGCGGGGGGCGCAGACAAGCAGGGAGCGCAGACAGGCGGGGGGGCGCAGACGAGCGGGGAGCGGAGACGGTGCAGGGCACAGAGACGGGCGGGAAGGTCTCAGCGTCTGCTGGGGGCCTCCCCGCCCGTCTGCGGTGGATGCTGGCGGCTAGTGGGCCGTGTCGCCGTCTTTCGCCTGCTCGTCGGCTGCGAGCGTGCCGAGGTAGAGGGCGATGACCTTGGGGTCGTTGAGCAGCTCGCGGCCGGTGCCCGTGTACGCGTCCTTGCCCTGGTCGAGGACGTAGGCGCGGTCGCAGATCTGCAGGCAGCGGCGTGCGTTCTGCTCGACCATGATGACGGAGACGCCGGCGCGGTTGATCTGGCGCACGCGCAGGAACGTCTCGTCCTGGCGGACGGGCGAGAGGCCTGCGGAGGGCTCGTCGAGCAGCAGCACCGACGGGTCCATCATGAGGGCGCGGGCCATGGCGACCATCTGCCGCTCACCGCCGGACAGTGAGCTGGCGCGCTGCTTGCGACGCTTCCCCAGCTCGGGGAAGAGGTCGGCGACGAACTCGAAGCGCTCGTTGAAGACCTTGGGTCGCAGGAAGAGCCCCATCTCGAGGTTCTCCTCGATCGTGAGCGACGGAAAGACGTTGTTGTTCTGCGGCACGAGGCCGACGCCCTTGGCGACGAGCTTGTCGGCGCGCAGGCCCGTGATGTCCTCGCCCTTCAGCATGACGCTGCCGCCGCGGATCTTGATCTGCCCGAAGATGGCCTTGAGCACCGTCGACTTGCCGGCACCGTTGGGGCCGATGATGCCGATGAGCTCACCGGGGTAGGCGTCGATCGAGCAGCCGTTGAGGATGTTCACGCCGGGCAGGTAGCCGCCGACGAGGTCGATGGTGGACAGCACTGCGTCGCCTCGCGGCGCGGTCGCCGTCGGTGCAGCGGATGCGGTGGGTTGCGTCTCGCTCATTTGCTGTCACTCTCCTTCGTCTCGGGCGCTGGCTCGGTCTTGGTCTCGGCGATCTCGTCGGCGATCGAGGTCGTCCCGAGCACTTCGGCCTCGTACTCGGCCGCCGCTTCCACGCCCTGTTCCTCTGCGATGCGCTCGACTTCCAGCTCCTGGATGTCGAGGTCGCCGAGGTCCTGGTCGTGGTGCGCGCCGAGGTACGCGTCGATGACGGCCTGGTCCTTCATGACCGTCTCGGGTGGGCCCTCTGCGACGATCTGGCCCTCGGCCATGACGACGACCCAGTCGGAGATGTTGGTGACCATGTGCATGTCGTGCTCGACGAACAGCACCGTGGTGCCGTCGTTCTTGAGCTCCTTGACGTGGCCGAGCAGCGACTGCACGAGCGCCGGGTTGACGCCGGCCATGGGCTCGTCGAGCATGATGAGCTTGGGGCTGCTCATGAGCGCGCGGGCCATCTCGAGCAGCTTGCGCTGTCCGCCCGAGAGGGACGCCGCATAGTCCTCGCGCTTCGCGTCGAGCTTGAAGCGAGCGAGGAGCTCGTCTGCCTTCGCCGTGATCTCGGTCTCGCGCTCGCGCCACAGCGGCTTGAAGAGCGCGCGCAGCATGCCCTCGCCGCCCTGCTGGTCGGCGCCGAGCAGCATGTTGTCGAGCACCGTCATGCGGCCGAGTGACTTCGTGAGCTGGAAGGTGCGGACCATGCCGGAGCGCGCCACCTTGAAGGCTGGCACGTTCGCGAGCGAGGTGCCGTCGAACGACCAGGTGCCTGTGTTGGGCTTGTCGAAGCCGGTCAGCAGGTTGAACATGGTCGTCTTGCCTGCACCGTTCGGACCGATGAGCGCGGTGATCTTGCCGCGCGGGATCTCGAGGTGCTGCACATCCACTGCCGTGTTGCCGCCGAACTGGCGGGTGACGCCGTCGGCGATGACGATCGGGTCGACCTTCTTGCAGCCGGGTCCGACCTTGCCGTCGACGAACTCGTGGGTGGGGAGGATGCCCGTTGGTGGGCTCGTCTGCTCAGGCACTGAAGCTCAGCTCCTTCTTGTTTCCGAAGATGCCCTGGGGTCTGAAGACCACCAGCAGCATGAGCGCGATCCCGACGATGATGAAACGGAGCTGGGCGCCCTGTGTCATGGAGAGGAAGGTGATCGCCCCGGATTCGATGAGTCCGTTGATCACGCCCTGCGTGAGGGAGAGGACCACCCAGAAGATCATGGCGCCCACGATGGGGCCGAAGATCGTCGCGGCTCCACCGAGGAGCATGATCGTCCAGATGAAGAACGTGAGGCCCGTCGTGTAGTTGGCGGGCTGCACGGCTCTCGGCAGGATGAAGATGATGCCGGCCAGCGAGCCGAGGAGACCTCCCGTGATGAGGGCCTGCATCTTGTAGGCGAAGACGTTCTTGCCGAGGCTGCGCACGGCATCCTCGTCCTCACGGATGCCGCGGACCACGCGACCCCAGGGGCTGCGCATGAGGGCCCACACGAGGAGCGTCGCGAGGAGGACGATGCCCCAGCCGACGATGCGAGTCCACCAGTCGTACGCGTTGTACGTGAAGGGACCGAAGCCGTAGGTGCCGTCCGGGATCGGGTTGATCGCGGCGAAGGTTCCCTTGAAGCCGTTGAGCCCGTTGGCGGCACCCGTGACCGAGGTGAGGCCCGTCGTCGTCACGATGTACCGGAGGATCTCGGCGGAGGCGATCGTCACGATGGCCAGGTAGTCAGCTCGCAGCCGCAGTGTCGGGACACCCAGGATGAACGAGAAGATCACCGAGACCACGATGACGCACAGCACGGCGGCCCAGAGCGGCCAGCCGAGGCTGATCGTCGGGATCGCGAACGCGTACGCGCCGATCAGCATGTACGCGGCCTGACCGAAGTTGAGGAGGCCGGTGTAGCCGAAGTGGATTCCGAGGCCGATCGCGGCGAGCGCGTAGGCAGCGGTGGTGGGGCTGAGGAGCTCGCCGACGGCGTTGCTCAGGATGTTTGACCAGTCCATGTTCGTCTCCTAGCCGACTCGCTCGCGGCGGCCGAGAATGCCCTGGGGCCTGACGAGCAGGACCAGGATGAGGATGAGGAGCGCCGCCGCGTACTTGAGGTCGGCGGGGATGAAGAGGGTCGAGAGCTCGACGAAGATGCCGACGACGAGCGATCCGACGAGCGCGCCGTACGCGGAGCCGAGGCCACCGAGGGTGACGGCGGCGAACATCAGCAGCAGCACCTGGAAGCCCATGTCCCACGACGACTGGCGGTACAGGGCGAGCATGACGCCGGCGAGGGCGGCGAGGCCACCTGCCGTGGTCCAGACGATGCGGATGATGCGGTCGACGTTGATACCGGATGCGCTCGCGAGCGACGGGTTGTCGGAGACCGCGCGGGTGGCCTTGCCCACTCGGGTGCGGGTCAGGAAGAGCCCGACGAGCACGAGGGTGACGATCGAGATGCCCATGCTCAGCAGCGAGCCGGTCGTGATGCGCACGGGGCCGAACTCGATGGCACCGCTGAGTCCCACGGAGCTCATCGGGAGGATCGCACCCCCGAAGAACAGCTGGTAGATGTAGCGCAGCGCGAGACCGAGGCCGATGCTCACGATCATGGCGGGCACGAGGCGCACACCGCGCTTGCGCAGCGGCTTCCAGAGCGCCGCATCCTGGACCCACCCGAAGGCGGCGCCGAGGATGACGACGATGATGAGAGCGACGAAGATGTTGAGGCCCATCACGACGGCGAAGAGCCAGGCCATGAGGCCACCGAACGTGACCAGCTCGCCGTGCGAGAAGTTGTTCAGCCCGGTCGTGCCGAAGATCAGCGTGATGCCGATCGCGCCGAGCGCGATGAGCAGGCCGAAGTTGAGCCCCGCGACGAGGCGCTCGATGAGCTGTGAGCCGAAGTTGCTGCTCTGCCTCGTGTCCTCACCGAGCGCGAAGAGGCGTCCGACGTTGGTCGTCGACCACTCGTCTTCCGTGACCTCGGCTGTCGCCCCGTCTTCGTTGCGGAGGTCCACACCGTCGGGCAGGGTCTCCGTGTCGAGCGTCACCGTGTAGTTGCCGGGGCCGGGGACGGGGACGCGCCAGCGTCCGTCCTCACCCGACTCCACCGTCTCGGTGTAGCCGTCGCCTTCGACGGTGAGTGAGACGCCCTCGACGGGTTCGCTCTCGAAGTTCAGGATGCCGCTGATCGAGTACGCCGACTCTTCCGGGGGCTCGGACTCCGCGTTCGCGGGGCCGGCCATCGTGAAGACGCCGAGGAACGCGAAGAGCGACATCGCGAGGGCTGCGAGCATTCGGTGTGTTTGGGTGAGCCGGGAGCGCCTGGCGGTCGCTGAGCGCGATCCGGCTGGCGGGAGCGGACTGAGGAGAAGGGGCACGGAGTACCTCCAGTGCGAGTCGGGCTGGGCACGACGACTGAACGAGATTCTGGAACTGCTATTGCTGCAAGCGAGGATTCGCCACTCTGCGAATCTACGGATGGTTTGTATCGGCAATGTTTCTTTGCCGCTACACACGATAGCCGTGTGGGAGTGCGGCCGTGCGTCGTATGCGGCCCGAATGCGCAATTTTGTTCTACGTCGCCACAAATGTGGCGGCTCAGCGGTTCAGAGACTGCGGATGGTGCCAAGATCCTCGGTTTGGGAAGAACGTGGTCGCCTTCGGCGTGTCACCGACCGGATGGTGCCCCGCTGCCGGTGGTCGCGTGCGCGAGAGCATGCCGAGCGCAGAAGATCGGCAGCTCGCCGCAGCGCTCGCAGGCGACGAAGCGCTCACGGCAGGAGGCGTCGCTGCAGTTCTGCGTGCGGTGCGTGGGCGCCGCGCACTCCCGGCAGCGCCCGAGCTTCTCGGTGTTCGGCCCGAACTCGAGGTGCTCGCGGGCGTCGAAGACGGCGAGCGATCCCTTCCAGAGGCCTTCGTCGCCGAACTGCTCGGCGTAGCGGACGATGCCGCCGTCGAGCTGGTACACCTCGCTGAAGCCGCGCTTCACCATGAGCGCGGAGAGGACCTCGCAGCGCACGCCGCCCGTGCAGTAGGTGACGACGGGCTTCGACTTGAGCTCGTCGTACTTGCCGGACTCGAGCTCGGCGATGAAGTCGCGGGTCGTGCCCGTCTCTGGCACGACGGCGCCCTCGAAGCGACCGATCTGGGCTTCGATGGCGTTGCGTCCGTCGAAGAAGACGATGTCGTCGCGCGACTCGACCAGTGCGTGGAGCTCGTCCGGGGCAAGGTGGGTGCCGCCGCCGACCACGCCGTGCTCGTCGACCTCCAGTTCCCCGGGGGCCCCGAAGCTCACGATCTCGTCCCGCACCTTGACGCTGAGGCGCGGGAAGTCGAGGCTCTGTTCGTTCTCATCGAGGCCGGTGCCCTCCGACCACTTGTAGTCGGCGTCCTTGAACGCCGCGTACTCGCGGGTGGTGCGCACGTACCGCTTGAGCGCGTTGAGCTCACCGCCGAGGGTGCCGTTGATGCCGTCCTTCGAGATCAGGATGCGCCCGCGCAGCCCCAGCGACGCCGCGAGGTCTCGCTGCCAGAGGCGGATCGCTTCCGGATCGGCGAGGGGCGCGAAGGCGTAGTAGAGCACGATCTTGGGGACAGCCATGCGGTCGATTTTAGGTGAGCGGCGGTGTTCCGAGCGCCGAGGGTGCGCGGATGTCGGTGGGTCTGCGTACCCTTGCCGCATGCCAGATCGGGTCATGACGCTCTATCGGCCGGCGCTGCCGGTCGATGTGGTGCAGACCCTGTCGCCGCTCATGCGGGGCAGGCGTGACCCGACCTGCTGGATGCACCCGGTGTCGCGGGATGTGTGGCGCACGTCGCACGCGCTCGCGGGTGGGGCGACGACCGTCTTCCGGCAGGCGCGGGACGGAGTCCGCATCGTGTCGTGGGGCGAAGCCGCCGAGATCGCGGTCGACGAAGCCCCGGTCCTTCTTGGCCGCGATGACGACTGGAGTGAGCTGCGCCTCGATGCGCTCCCCGAGCTGGCGGATGTGCGGCGTCGCAACGAGGGGCTCCGGCTCCCGAAGTCGGGGGCGGTCTTCGAGGCGCTCAGTGCCGCCATCATCGAGCAGAAGATCACGGGCCTCGAAGCGCATCGAGCGTGGGACATCCTGCACCGCGACTACGCCGACCCTGCCCCAGGCGCAGCCGGCCTCGTGCCGCGCCACCTGCGGCTTCCGCTCACCCCGGAGCAGTGGCGGCGCATCCCGAGCTGGGACTGGCATCGGGCGGGCGTCGACCACTCCCGGACGGGTACGGTCATCCGCTCGGCGACGGTCGCATCGGCGCTGGAGCGCACGGCGAGCCTGCCAACCGGGTCGGAAGAGCCCCTGCGCCGCCTCCGCTCGATCGTGGGCGTCGGCGTGTGGACGGCAAACGAGACCGTGCAACGCTCGCATGGCGACCCGGATGCGCCGAGCTTCAGCGACTACCACATCCCCAACATGGTGGGGTGGGCGCTCGCGGGTTGCGACGTCGACGACGACGGCATGCGGGAGCTGCTCGAGCCGTGGCGGGGGCACCGCGAGCGGGTCGTGCGCCTCATCAAGCTGGCTGGCAACCCGCGTCCGAAGCACGGCGCACGCATGACCGTGCAGGACCACCGCTTCCACTGAGGGGGTCGTTCGCCCACGGCTGACGCGGTTTTCAGCAAATTTTCTGGCACTCGACTTGGGTGAGTGCTAATTTTCTGACCAAGGAAGTTGACACCAGTCGACTCAAGTTCACCGCAGTCGCTCACGATCGTGAGTGTGCGTACAAGGAAGGGAAAACGACATGGCACGCGTCTTCGATCCGTTCCAGGAGATGGAACGACTTTTCCAGGGAGCACCGAACAGCCCGCGTTCGATGCCCATCGACCTCTACCGCGAGGCCGACCACTACATCCTCACCGCCGACCTGCCGGGCATCGACCCCAGCTCGATCGACGTCGACCTCGACGGACAGCAGCTCACGATCCGCGCCGAGCGCAGCACCGTGAACGCGGAGGGCGCCAAGTGGCTCGTGCGTGAGCGCAACGGGGGCAGCTACCTCCGCCAGTTCACGCTCGGCCAGGGCCTCGACACCGAGCGCATCGCTGCGAGCTACGAGCATGGCGTGCTCACGGTGACGGTTCCCGTCAGCGAGCGTGCGAAGCCGCGCAAGATCGAGATCGAGACCGGTACGAAGGTCGAGACCATCCAGGCGTAGCCGACAGGCGACGCAACAGAAGGGGGCAGTGCGAGATCGCACTGCCCCCTTCGTGATGTCTCAGACGGAACGCAGGCCCTTGCCTGACTCCTCGGCTTCCCGCGCGAGCTCCGCGGCCGCCGCGAACCGGGCTCGAAGTGCCGCATCAGGGGCCGGCTCGAGGCGCGCGATGGTCTCCACGGGCCAGTCGGGGCGGCTGCCGGTCGCGACCCAGGCGGCCTGGCGGGCCGCGCCGTCGGCGACGTACTCGCCGGGCGCGGGGATCTCGACGGGTACCTCGAAGAGGGTCGGGGCGACGGCGCGCACACCCTCGCTCAGGGCGGCGCCGCCGATGAGCATGACGCGCTTCGCGTCGACGCCGAGCGCACGGTGCGCGTCGAGCGCCTGAGCGAGGCTGCCGAGCATGCCCTCGACTGCGGCGCGGGCCAGGTTCTCGCGTGTGAAGGATCCACGCGTCATGCCGAGCAGGGATGCCGTCGCGTCCGGCAGGTCAGGAGTGCGTTCGCCGTCGAGGTACGGCACGAACGCGAGCCCGCCGGAGCCCACGGGGGCGGACGCGGCCAGCCGACCGAACTCCGCGTGGTCCACGCCGAGCACTGTCGCGGTCGTGTCGATGACGCGCGCCGCGTTGAGCGTGGCGGACAGGGGGAGGAACTCGCCCGTCGCGTCGGCGAAGCCCGCAAGACCGCCGTTCGGGTCGACAACCGGCCGCTCGGCGACCGAGAACACGGTGCCGGAGGTGCCGATCGAGACGACGACGTCACCGGCGCGAGCATTGAGGCCGAGCGCGGCACCCGCGTTGTCGCCGGCTCCCGCGGCGACGAGCGCGCCAGTCGGAGTCTTGCCGGCGACCTCGGACGGCCCGAGCACGCGCGGCAGGATCACGTCATGCCCGAGTGCGGCGACGAGCAGCTCGCGGTCGTACTCGCCCGTGAACGGCGACCAGTAGCCGGTTCCGGAAGCGTCGGAGCGGTCGGTTGTGAGCTTCGTCAGGTCGGGGCCGAGGGGGCTCTCGTCGGCGGGGCCGTAGCCGAGGAGCCGCCACGTGAGCCAGTCGTGGGGGAGTGCGACGGCGGCGACGCGTGCCGCGTTCTCGGGTTCCGCATCCCGGAGCCAGCGCAGCTTCGTGATGGTGAAGGAGGCGACGGGGACGAGGCCTGTGCGCTCGACGAGCGCCTCCTGCCCGAACTCCGCGATCAGGTCTCTGGCGGCACCGGCGCTGCGTGTGTCGTTCCAGAGGAGCGCGTCGCGCACGACGTTGCCGTCGGCGTCGAGCGCCACCATGCCGTGCTGCTGGCCGGCGACGGACAGTGCCGCGACGTCATCGAGCCCGCCAGCCGCTGCGGTCGCGTCCTGGACGGCGGCCCACCAGTTCTCCGGGTCCACCTCCGTGCCAGGGGCGTGGGACGCGCGGCCCTGGCGGATGAGCTCGCCCGTCACGGCGTCCCGGATGACGAGCTTGCAGCTCTGCGTACTCGAGTCGAAGCCGGCGACGAGCATGGTGGTCTGCTTTCTGTAGTGCTGGGGTGTGGTGCACGACAGAGCTGGGGCGAATGCATGCGCGTCGTTGGACGTGCGTGCATCCGCCACAGCTCTGTCAGGGGGGACGGGGGAGTCCGTCGGGCGAGCGGCGGGGACTAGCCGCGGGCGCCCATGAGGTGCTCGAGCGCGAGCTGCTGCAGGCGCACGAAGCCGAAGCCCTTGCCGTTGAAGTACGCGTTCGCGTCGAAGTCCTCGTACGCGGAGCGGTCGGCGAGGAAGTCGTCGTACGTCTCGCCCTCGCCGAGCGTGTTCGTGGAGAGCTCGTCGACGCGGGAAGCGGCGAGCGCCTCCTGCACCTCGGGGTCGGCGCGGAATGCCGCGGCGCGCTCCTTGAGGAGCAGGTACGTGCGCATGTTCGCCGCTGCCGACTCCCATACGCCCGTCTCGTCTTCGGTGCGCGAGGGCTTGTAGTCGAAGTGGCGCGGACCCGTGTAGGTCTGGCCGCCGCCCGGGCCACCGTTCTCGAGCAGGTCGACGAGCGCGAACGCGTTCTGCAGGTCGCCGTGACCGAAGACGAGGTCCTGGTCGTACTTGATGCCGCGCTGGCCGTTGAGGTCGATGTGGAACAGCTTGCCCTGGTAGAGGGCCTGTGCGATGCCGGCGGCGAAGTTGAGGCCGGCCATCTGCTCGTGACCGACTTCGGGGTTCACGCCGACGAGTTCCGGACGCTCGAGCGTCTCGATGAAGGCGAGGGCGTGGCCGACCGTGGGGAGGAGGATGTCGCCGCGGGGCTCGTTCGGCTTCGGTTCGATCGCGAAGCGGATGTTGTAGCCCTTGTCGGTGACGTAGTCGCCGAGCAGGTTGACGGCCTCGCGGTAGCGCTCGAGTGCCTGGCGGATGTCTTTCGCGGAGTCGTACTCGGCGCCTTCGCGGCCGCCCCACATGACGAACGTCTCGGCGCCGAGCGAGGCGGCGAGGTCGAGGTTGCGGAGCACCTTGCGCAGCGCGAAGCGGCGCACGTCGCGGTCGTTGGACGTGAAGCCGCCGTCCTTGAAGACGGGGGCGGAGAAGAGGTTCGTGGTGACCATGGGAACGACGAGGCCCGTCGAGTCCAGGGCGCCGCGCAGGCGGGAGATCTGGGAGTCGCGCACCTCGTCGGTCGAGCCGAACGGGAAGAGGTCGTCGTCGTGGAACGTGAGTCCGTAGGCGCCGGCCTCGGCGAGCTTCTCGACGACGTGCACGACGTCGAGGTCGGCGCGCGTCGGGCCGCCGAACGGGTCGGTGCCGTTGTAGCCGACGGTCCACAGACCGAACGAGAACTTGTCTGCGGGGGTGGGGGCTGGCGTGGACATGGTCCTCCTGGTTCGACATTGAACAAAATTGTTGCCGTCGCCAACATATACGTTCGCGGCCGAGATCGCCACTCCCGGTGCGTCTCGAATGCGATCAGTGCTCAGCGCGGGGCTAAGCTCGCGCAATGAACGACGCGCTACCCGCCTCATTCGAGTCGTGGCCCGAACTCGGCGAGACGCAGGGGGTCATCCTGCTCGAGCTCCTCCTCGGGGGGCCAAGGTCGCGTGCCCGCCTGGCTGAGGCCGCCGGGCTCTCGCGCACGAGCCTGACCCGCATCGCGAGGGAGCTGATCGAGGCCGGCCTGCTCGGCGAGGGTGAGCTCCAGCCGTCAGGGCATCGCGGACGCCCATCCGAGAGCCTCTTCCTCCGCCCGGAGCGTGCCCACTTCGTCGGTGTGAAGCTCACGGGCGAGGCCGCGTACGTCGTCGTCACCGACCTGACGGCGCAGGTCGTCGAGAAGGTGTCTGCCCCGCTCCCGAATCGCTCCGTGGATGCGGTGGTCGAGCTCGTCGCGGGGCTCATCGCCGAGGTGTCCGTCGGCTTCCCGCTCGTTGCGGCGGTCGGCATCGGCGTCGCAGGCGATGTGTCCGACGTGGGCGGCGTCGAGGTGCTGCACCGCTCGAACTTCCTCGGCTGGGACGGGATCGCGCTGTCGCGCCTCGTCGCGGAGGCCACGGGCCTGCCCACCTCGATGTCGAACGACGTGCACGCGCTCGCGGCCTCGCTGCACTGGTTCGGCGGCCTCGGCGCGCATCGATCGCTCATCGTCTACGGCCTCGGGGCCGGCATCGGAAGCGGACTCGTCGTCGCGAACGACGCGGCGCCGGGAGCGCACGGACGGGCTGGTCGCATCGGCCACAGTCGGATGTCCGGCAGTGGCGTGACGTGCGCCAAGGGGCACCAGAACTGCATCCACAGCTTCGTGACCATGCCGGCCATCGAGGCCAACGCCGGCGTGGATCCTGGCCAGTACGAGGTTGCCCTGCAGCGCGCTCGGGCGGGTGACGAGCGGGCGCTCTCGGCCTTCCGCAGCGCGTCGTTCGCGCTCGGTGTCGCCGTCGCTGAATCCGTGAACACCGTCGACCCGGAGATCGTTGCGATCATGGGCGAGGGGCGCCACATGCTCGACCTCGCGCCGGATGATTTCGTCTCGGCCGCGACGGAGTACCTGGAGCAGGTCGACTTCTCGCAGGTCCGGATCGAGCGCCCTGACTTCCACTTCGACAGCTACGCGCAGGGTGCCGCCGTCGTGGCCATCCGGAGGCTGCTCACCTCGCGAACCTAATTTGTTTCACTGCTTGACAAAAACAATGCGGTGACTTCAAACTGGTGCCCGTCGGACCCAAAGGAAGTGTCCGTCACGTCAGTTCGAGGCACTCGGTTCGGAGGGCTGGCGTCGAATCGTCGGCCCCGCCGACGCGTCTGCAGGAAGAACAAAGGAGTTCACTCATGCGAAAGAAATGGGCAGCCGCGGCCGTGATCGCGGTCAGCAGCCTGGCACTGGCTGGCTGCAGTCCAAGCGCTCCTGAAGGCGACGGAGTCCTGACGCTCTGGCACTTCGAGGCGGAGAACAGCGCGATGGGCATCGCCTGGGACGAGGCGATCAAGGTCTTCGAGGAGGAGACGGGTGCGACCGTCGAGTTCGAGGAGAAGAGCTTCGAGCAGATCCGCCAGACCGCAAGCCAGGTCCTCAACTCGGATCAGGCGCCGGACATCCTCGAGTACACGAAGGGCAATGCCACGGCCGGGCTCCTCGCCAGCCAGGGCCTGCTCACCCCCATCACCGAATCCGTCGAGGAATACGGCTGGGCCGACAAGCTCGCGCCCGCACTGCAGACCACTGCGCGCTACAGCGAAGACGGGGTCATGGGATCCGGCGAGTGGTATGGCGTGCCGAACTACGGCGAGTTCGTGACCGTCTACTACAACAAGGCGGCGTTCGCCGAGCAGGGCATCGAGGTGCCCACGACGATGGCCGAGTTCGAAGGCGCACTCAAGACGTTCGCGGATGCGGGCATCACGCCGCTCGCGCAGGCAGGCCTCGAGTACCCCCTCGGTCAGCTCTGGTACCAGTTCCTCCTGCAGGAATCCGACCGCGACTTCGTCGACGACTACCAGCTCTACGAAGGCGAAGTCGACTGGCAGAGCGAGGCGATGAAGAACGCGACCGACAAGGTCGTCGAGTACGTCGATGCCGGCTACATCTCCCCGAACGCCTCCGGGCTCAAAGCCGAGGACGCGGGCGTCTCGTTCATCAACGGCGACGCACCCATCTTCGTGTCCGGCAGCTGGTGGTACGGGCGGTTCGCCGACGAGATCTCGGGCTTCGACTGGGGCATCGTGCCGTTCCCCGAGACGGAGCTGAGCCTCGGCTCTGCCGGCAACATGTGGGTCGTGCCGGCGGCGGCCGGCGACCCCGACCTCGCGACGCAGTTCATCGAGATCACCATGCGCCCCGAGATCCAGGCGCTCATCGGCAACAACGGCGGCCTCCCCGTCGCCGCGAACGTCGACGACATCACCGACCCGAAGAGCCAGGAGCTCATCTCGGCCTTCAACGACATCAACGAGAAGGACGGGCTGGCGTTCTACCCGGACTGGCCGACTCCCACCTTCTACGACGAGCTCGTCGCGCAGCTCCAGGAGCTCGTGAACAAGACGAAGACCTCGGATGAGGTCCTCGACAGCCTCGGCCAGTCGTACGACTCGTACGCGGTCGACTTCCGCGAGTAATCAGATGCGGGGCCGGACGCTGTTCTACGGCCGGCCCCGCCCACTCTGAAAGAGACCAACCATGGCTCAGCTGCCGCTTGCGAAAAAACCAGGGCGTCGCCCGCTCCCCGCCGATGTCAGCTCCTTCCCGGAGCGAGGCGCCCCCCGCTGGGGGTGGTGGCTCTACCTCGTCCCCGGGGCGCTCCTGCTCATCGTCGTCATCGTCGTCCCCCTCTTCTGGAACGTCTACCTCAGCTTCACGGAGTACCGGGGCATCCGCCCGCCCGAGTTCGTCGGGCTCGAGAACTGGGTGAAGCTCTTCGGGGACTCCGCCTTCTGGGCGTCGTTCCGGAACACCATCGCGATGATCATCGCCATGGTCGTGATCCCCACCGCGCTCGGTCTGCTGATCGCCGTCGTGCTCTTCGACGTCATCGGCAAGAAGTTCGGCGGTCGCATCGCCAGCTTCCTGCGAGCCACCTACTACCTCCCGCAGATCCTGCCCATGGCGATCGCGGGCATCGTGATCGGGTGGATCCTGCGCCCGGAGAACGGCGCGCTCAACGTCATGCTCGAGGCGGTCGGGCTGGGCGGGCTCGCCAGCAACTGGCTCGGGAGTCCGGACACGGCGCTCCTGAGCATCATGCTCGTGCTCGTGTGGGTGCAGCTCGGCTACCCGATCGTCATCTTCATGGCCGCGCTGCAGCGCGTCGACCCCGAGCTGTACGAGGCGGCGGAACTCGATGGCGCGGGATGGTGGGACCGGTTCACGGCGATCACGCTCGGGCAGATCCGGCCCGAGGTGTTCGTCGTCACCCTCACCTGCACCATCGCGGCGCTGAAGGTCTTCGGCCCCATCTACGTGCTCACGCGCGGCGGCCCGGGCACCAGCACGCTCGTCCCCAGCTACTACGCGTACAGCGAGTTCTTCCAATCCCAGCAGGTCGGCTACGGGGCGACCATCGCCACAGCCCTCACCATCGTCATCGCGATCGTCGCGATCTTCTTCATCCGAGCGCAGACCTCGGTGGAGCGGAAGGAGCGTGCGGGACTATGACCGCAGACGCAGTGTCGAAGCAGCGCGCACCCAAGCGGCCGCGCTCCAAGTACCTCGCCCCGAACGGCAAGGACTGGATCGCGATCACCCTCACGGTGATCGGCGGGCTCATCATCCTCTTCCCGTTCATCCTCATCCTCCTGAACTCGTTCAAGTCCCCGAGCGACTACAGCGAGGGCGGCCCGCTCGCGTTCCCGTCGTCGCTGTACTTCGACGGCATCGTCGCGTTCTGGGAGCGCACGAACTTCCCGCAGAAGCTGTGGAACTCGATCTGGATCTCCGGCACGGTCGCCGTCGCCGCCGTCCTCATCTCGTTCCTCAACGCCTACGCCATCGGGGTTGGCCGCGTCAGGGGGCGGATGTGGATCATCGTCGCATTCCTCTTCGCGAACCTCCTGCCGCAGGAAGCGCTGCTCTACCCGCTGTACAACATGTTCAAGATGGTCGGCCTCTACGACAACCCGTGGAGCGTCGTGATCATCTTCACGGTCATCCAGAGCGCATTCGGCACCTACCTGCTCGCGTCGGTGCTCGGCACGTTCCCCAAGGAGATCCTCGAGGCCGCCGCGCTCGACGGCGCGAGTCGCTGGACCGTGCTGTGGCGTGTCGTGTTCCCGATCAGCATGCCGACCCTCAGCGTGCTCATCATCTTCTTCTTCATCTGGACCTGGAACGAGTTCCTGATCCCCCTCACCTTCCTGGTCAGCAACGCCTCCCAGACGGTCCCCGTCGCAGTCAGCGTGCTCCAGGGCGACCGAATGATGGACGTCACGACGACCAGTGCATCCGCCCTGCTCGGCGTCATCCCGACCCTCATCTTCTTCCTCATCTTCCAGCGCACGTTGACCCGCGGCATCACCGCCGGCGCGGTCAAGTAAGGCGAAAGGCAACCATGAAATTCACCGACGGATTCTGGCAGATCCGACCAGGCGTCGAGGTCCTCTACGCACAGGAGGTCTACGACCTCGAGCAGTCGTCCGACGGGCAGGGCCTGCAGATCACGGCCCCCACGAAGGTCATCGGCTCGCGCGGCGACACCCTCAACAGGCCGATCCTCACCGTCTCCATCCACTCGCCGCTCCCCGACGTGATCGGCGTGACCATCGAGCACCACCAGGGCGGCAAGCCCCCGCTGGGCTTCTCACTTCCGGGTGCGACGAGCGGTCACGCGCAAATCAGCGTGGACGAGACGGAGGGCACGCTCAGGAGCGGCAGCCTGACGCTGCGGGCTGCCCGCGGTGAGCCGTGGTCGCTCTCGTTCGAGTCGGGGGGACGCGTGCTCACGAGCAGCGGGCACCGCTCAGTCGGGTACGCGGGCCTGCAGGCGGATGCGCAGGTCGACGCAGGAGTCGTCGGGTCGCCGCGGTCCGGCATGGCGCTGCCTCTCGCCGAGCACTACGTGCACGAGCAGCTGTCGCTCGAGGTGGGCGAGCTCATCTACGGGCTCGGCGAGCGCTTCGGGCCACTCGTCAAGAACGGCCAGAACGTCGAGGTCTGGAACGCCGACGGCGGCACGTCGAGCGAGCAGGCCTACAAGAACGTCCCCTTCTACCTCAGCGACCGGGGCTACGGGGTGCTCGTCGACAACGCCGGCCACGTCAGCTTCGAGGTGGGGTCCGAGGCGGTCGAGCGGGTGCAGTTCTCGGTGCCGGGCGAGCGCCTCACGTACTACGTCATCGGCGGAGGCTCGCCCGAGGCGGTGCTCGATCGCTACACGCAGCTGACGGGACGCCCCGCGAAGGTGCCAGCGTGGTCATACGGGCTCTGGCTGTCGACGAGCTTCACGACCGACTACGAGGAGACGACGGTCACCGAGTTCATTGACGCGATGGCGGAGCGGGAGCTGCCGCTGAGCGTGTTCCACTTCGACTGCTTCTGGATGCGCGAGTTCAACTGGTCCGACTTCACGTGGGATGCGCGCACGTTCCCAGAGCCAGAGCGGATGCTCGCGAGGCTCCACGCGAAGGACCTGCGCGTGAGCGTGTGGATCAACCCGTACATCGGGCAGCGCTCGCACCTGTTCGCGGAGGCGAAGGAGCTCGGCTACCTGGTGCGCAAGCCCAACGGCGACGTCTGGCAATGGGACAAGTGGCAGGCCGGCATGGCACTGGTGGACTTCACGAACGCGGAGGCCACCGCCTGGTACCAGGGCAAGCTCCGCGCGCTCATCGACCAGGGCGTCGACTGCTTCAAGACCGACTTCGGCGAGCGCATCCCCGTCGACGTCGTCTACGCGGATGGCTCCGACCCCGTCGGCATGCACAACTCCTACACGCAGCGGTACAACGAGGCCGTCTTCGAAGTGCTCGAGGGCGCCAGGGGAGAGGGCGACGCGGTGCTGTTCGCGCGCTCGGCGACGGTGGGAGGACAGCGCCTCCCGGTGCACTGGGGTGGGGACTCCACGTCGAGCTACGTGTCGATGGCGGAGACGCTGCGCGGCGGCCTCTCGCTCGCGCTCAGTGGATTCGGATTCTGGAGCCATGACATCGGCGGCTTCGAGGGCACGCCTGACGCCGGCGTCTTCAAGCGCTGGGTCGCGTTCGGTCTGCTGTCGAGCCACTCGCGGCTCCACGGTTCGAGCTCGTACCGCGTGCCGTGGGTCTTCGACGAGGCCGAGGGGCTCGACGAGTCCGATCCGCAGAGCGCCGTCTCGGTGCTGCGGAAGTTCAGCCGGCTGAAGCTGCAGCTCATGCCCTACCTCTACGCGGCGGGCCTGGAGGCGCACGAGCGCGGCATCCCGATGCTCCGGCCCATGGTGCTCGCGTTCCCCGATGACCCGAGCTGCCGGTACCTCGACCGGCAGTACCTGCTCGGCGAGCACCTCCTCGTCGCCCCGGTCTTCTCGGCCGATGAGGACGTCGAGTTCTACCTTCCCGCCGGCCGCTGGACGTCCCTGCTCGAGGGCACGACCGTGCAGGGAGGCACGTGGCGGCGCGAACGGCACGGCTTCGACAGCCTCCCGCTGTACGTGCGCGAGGGTGCGGTGATCGCGCGGCATGAACGTTTCGACCGCCCAGACCACGACTACCTCGACGGCGTCGTCATCTCCGCGTACCCAGGGGCGGGCGCTGGATCCGCGGCGACGACCGTGACGACACCGGATGGGGCGAGCGCTGAGTTCGTCGTGAGCTGGGGCGACGACTCGGTCAGTGCGACCGGACCGACCACGAGCGCCTGGTCGCTGCAGCTCGGGGACATCCGGGTGAACGCCGACGGCGCAGCGGCTCGGATCGAACGATGAGCCGCGCTGGTGCGGACTTCCCTCCCGAGTTCCTCATCGGGGCGGCCACCGCGGCATTCCAGATCGAGGGCGCTGCTCGTGAGGATGGGCGTGGCCCGTCGATCTGGGACACCTTCAGCCACACGCCTGGCAAGACCTGGAACGGCGACACGGGCGACGTCGCGGCCGACCACTACCACCGCGTCGAGGCCGACCTGGACCTCATGGCGGAGCTGGGTCTCGAGGCCTACCGCTTCTCGATCTCCTGGCCGCGCGTGCAGCCGGGCGGATCAGGGCGGGTCGAGCCGCGAGGCCTCGCGTTCTACGACCGCCTCGTCGACGGGCTCCTCGAGCGGGGCATCAGGCCCATCGCGACGCTGTACCACTGGGATCTGCCCCAGGAGCTCGAGGACGTCGGCGGCTGGGCGAACCGGGAGACGGCGTTCCGCTTCGAGGAGTACGCCCGCATGGCCGCGGCGCACCTCGGCGACCGGGTGCACACGTGGACGACCCTCAACGAACCCTGGTGCTCCGCCTACCTCGGCTACGGATCTGGCGCTCACGCGCCTGGCCGGACCGACGGCGCTGACGCGCTCGCGGCGGTCCACCATCTCAACCTGGCCCACGGGCTCGCGGTGTCGGCCATCCGTGGCGCAGCCAGCAACGCCCCCGACGTCTCGGTGACCCTGAACTTCCACGTGACGCGAGGGGATGACCCCGACGCGAAGCGACGCGTGGATGCGCTCGCCAACCGCGCGTTCACGTCTCCCATGCTCCTAGGGAGATACGACGAGGACCTCCTGCGGGACACGGCCTCAGTCTCGGACTGGTCGTTCGTCGAGCCAGGGGACCTCGAGCGCATCCACCAGCCGCTCGACTTCCTCGGCGTGAACTACTACTCCACCGTCACCGTGCGCACCTGGGACGGCGTGAGCGAGCGGGTCAAGAACGACGGCCACAAGGATATGGGCGGATCCCCGTGGCCAGGGAGCCCGGACATCGACTTCCTGCCGCAGGCCGGCCCGTACACGGACATGGGCTGGAACATCGCGCCGGACGGGCTCGAGGAGCTGCTCGTCTCGCTCTCCGAGCAGTTCCCGGACCTGCCGCTCATGATCACGGAGAACGGCGCAGCCTTCGCCGACGTCGTGACGGTCGACGGAGATCGGCAGGTCGTCGACGACCCCGAGCGCACCGACTACCTACGGCGTCACTTCGCCGCCGCGCGTCGGGCCATGGATCGCGGCGTCGACCTCCGCGGGTACCTCGTCTGGTCGCTCATGGACAACTTCGAGTGGGGGTACGGGTACTCGAAGCGGTTCGGCGTGGTCCACATCGACTACGAGACGCAGCGGCGCACCGTGAAGAACAGCGGTCTGTGGCTGTCTGATCTCATCCGCAACCGGCAAATTTCGGGGGTTGTCCGCGAATAAGTTGGAGGAGACAACCAAGGCGTTTGACAGTCAGCATCCGCAGGATGGCAGGCTAGGCCCCGAATACAAGGTGGCCGTACGTCGCAGTTCGGTCACGAATCTCTCCGAAGAGGTCGCGCGCAAGCCCAAGTAGGTATATGTTTGGCGCGACAACTTAGGGCAAGACATTTCAGAGAGGAAATGACCTTCATGTCAGCAACGAAGAAGTTGCTCGGTCTCGCAGTCGTTGGAGGCCTCGCACTCGGCCTCACCGCCTGCGACGCGCCAGCAGACCCAGCAGCAACCGGCGACGCAGGAGCAGCAGTCGAGGTCGAGAGCGTCGGCATCTCCATGCCGACCCGCGAGCTCGAGCGTTGGATCAACGACGGCGCGCAGCTCCAGAGCAAGCTCGACGAGGCCGGCTTCACCACCGACCTCCAGTACGCCGAGAACGACCCGGACACGCAGATCTCGCAGATCCAGAACCAGATCGCCTCCGGAGTCGACGTGCTCGTCGTCGCCGCCATCGACGGCTCGGTGCTCGCACCGGTCCTCCAGGACGCGGCTGACGAAGGCGTCACGATCATCGCCTACGACCGCCTCATCAACGACACCGAGAACGTCGACTACTACGCGACGTTCGACAACTACGCGGTCGGCAAGCTGCAGGGCGAGTACATCGTCGACACGCTCGACCTCGAGAACCAGCCGGGACCGTTCTACCTCGAGCCGTTCGCCGGCAGCCCCGACGACAACAACGCCAAGTTCTTCTTCTCCGGCGCATGGGATGTCCTCAAGCCGTACATCGACGAGGGCAAGCTCGAGGTCGCCTCGGGCAAGGCACCCGCATCGAACGACGACTGGGCCTCCGTCGGCATCCAGGGCTGGGAGAGCGCTGGCGCTCAGGACGAGATGGAGAACCGTCTCGCCTCGAACTACAGCGACAAGAAGGTCGACGTCGTCCTCTCCCCGAACGACAGCCTCGCCCAGGGCATCTCGGAGGCGCTCGTCTCCTCCGGCTACACGCCCGGCTCCGAGTGGCCCATCCTCACGGGTCAGGACGCTGACAAGGCCTCCGTCGTGAACATCCTCGCCGACAAGCAGTCCATGACGGTCTGGAAGGACACCCGCCTCCTCGGCGACCAGGTCTTCGCCATGATCGAGTCCCTCAAGGCCGGCACCGAGGTCGACGTCAACGACACCGAGAGCTACGACAACGGCGTCAAGGTCGTCCCCTCGTACCTCCTCGACCCCGAGGTCGTCACCAAGGACAGCGTGCAGGAGAAGCTCATCGACAGCGGCTTCCTCAAGGCATCGGACGTCGGACTCTAACGAGTCACCGACACCACACACGGAACGCGCTCGGGCTGGCTGTGCCCCCACACCAGCCCGAGCGCGCTTCCGTGACAGCTCGCGCCTGAACGCGCAGAGCAACACCGAGCGTTGCAGCTCGGAAAGCGAGACGGAGCAATGGTGCAAGACGACAAGATCCTGAAGATGTCGAACATCGTGAAGGAATTCAGCGGTGTGCGGGCCCTCTCGGGCGTCAACATCGAAGTCCAACGCGGCGAGGTGCACGGCATCTGCGGCGAGAACGGCGCTGGCAAGTCGACGCTCATGAAGGTCCTGAGCGGCGTCTACCCCCACGGCACCTTCGAGGGGACCATCGAGTTCGATGGCCGCGAGGTGCGGTACAAGAACATCAACGACAGCGAGCACGACGGCATCGTCATCATCCACCAGGAGCTCGCCCTCAGCCCCTACCTGTCGATCGCGGAGAACATCTTCCTCGGCAACGAGGTGCAGCGCTTCGGCATCATCGACTGGGATGAGACCAACCGCCGCGCGGCAGAGCTGCTGAAGCGGGTCGGCCTCAACGAGAACCCCGCCACCGTGATCCGCGAGATCGGCGTCGGCAAGCAGCAGCTCGTCGAGATCGCGAAGGCGCTCTCCAAAGACGTGAAGCTCCTCATCCTCGACGAGCCCACCGCCGCCCTCAACGACGAAGACTCCGCCCACCTGCTCGGCCTCATCGAACAGCTGCGCGAGCAGGGCATCACCTCGATCATCATCTCCCACAAGCTCAAGGAGATCCGGCGCATCGCAGACCGCGTCACGATCATCCGCGACGGGGCGACGATCGACTCCATCGACATGAGCGAAGAGGATGCGACCGAAGGCCGGATCATCCGCGCCATGGTCGGCCGAGAGCTCAGCTCCATGTTCCCGCCGCGCGACGCGGTCATCGGGGAAGAGAAGCTGCGCGTCGAGAACTGGACCGTGCACCACCCAGCGGACCCGAGCCGCAAGGTCGTCGACGACGTGTCGTTCCACGTGCGCGCCGGCGAGATCATCGGCTTCGCAGGACTCATGGGTGCAGGCCGGACGGAACTCGCGATGAGCATCTTCGGCCGCAGCTACGGCACCAACATCTCCGGCGAGGTGTACAAGTCGGGGCAGCTGATCTCCACGAAGACCATCGACGAGTCCATCAAGAACGGCCTCGCCTACACGACGGAAGACCGCAAGCACCTCGGCCTCAACCTCATCGGCGACATCCAGGCGAACATCTCCGCCGCCGCCGCCAGGAAGGTCGCCCGCTGGGGCGTCGTCGACGGCATCAAGGAGAACGGCGTCGCCGAGGGCTACCGCAAGTCCATGAACATCAAGACGGCAAGCGTCGCGACCCTCACCGGCAAGCTCTCCGGAGGCAACCAGCAGAAGGTCGTCCTCAGCAAATGGCTGCAGACCGACCCCGACGTGCTGTTCCTCGACGAACCAACGCGCGGCATCGACGTCGGCGCCAAGTACGAGATCTACGGCCTCATCAACAAGCTCGTCGAACAGGGCAGGGCCGTCGTCGTCATCTCCTCCGAACTCCCCGAGCTGCTCGGTCTCGCCGACCGCATCTACACGATCTCCGAAGGCCGCCTCACCGGCGAAGTCACCAAGGAGAACGCAACCCAGGAACTCCTCATGCAGTACATGACCGCTGGAAAGGACGAGTCGTGACCACCACGAACACCGAGGCCGCGAGCGAAGCAGGCACCCGCAAAGTCAGGATGTCCGTCGACGTCCGCCAGTACGGGATCCTCGGCGCCCTCGCCGTCATCATCATCCTGTTCCAGATCCTCACCGGCGGGAAGCTGCTGCTCCCCGCCAACATCAACAACCTCATCCAGCAGAACGCGTACGTGCTGATCCTCGCGGTCGGCATGATCATCGTGATCATCGCCGGCCACATCGACCTGTCGGTCGGATCGGTGGTCGCCGTCGTCGGCGCCATCACGGCCATCGCCATCACCCAATGGGGCCTGCCGTGGTTCGCGGCCGTGCTCATCGGCCTCGCGGCCGGGGCGGTGATCGGCGTCTGGCAGGGATTCTGGATCGCCTACGTGGGCATACCCGCGTTCATCGTGACGCTCGCCGGCATGCTCCTCTTCCGAGGCCTCACCCTCGTCCTCCTCACGGGCGGCACGATCAACGCGCTCCCCGACGAGTTCGTCGCCATCGGCAAGGGCTCGCTGCCACAGTCGATGGGCACCATGCTGGGCGGACACGACGTCGTCACCATGCTCATCGCGCTCGTCGTCGTCGCCGCGGTCATCGGAAGCCAGCTCCGCACCCGCGCCCGCCGCAAGAAGCTCGACCTCCCGGTCGAACCGGGCGGAGCGCTCATCGCGAAGCTCGCCATCGTCGCGGTCGCCGTCCTCGCCTTCGCGTGGCTGCTCTCCGCACACAAGGGCCTCCCGATCATCCTGATCATCCTGGCCGTGCTCATCATGCTCTACACGTTCATCCTGCAGCGCACCGTCTTCGGCCGAAACGTGTACGCCATGGGCGGCAACCTCTTCGCGGCCAAGATGAGCGGCGTGCGCACCGAGCGCGTCAACTTCCTCATCTTCGTCAACATGGGTGTGCTCGCTGCCCTCGCCGGCATCGTCACGACCGCCCGCGCAGGTGGCGCCGTCGCCTCCGCCGGAAACACGTACGAGCTCGACGCCATCGCGGCTGCCTTCATCGGCGGCGCGGCCGTGACCGGCGGAGTTGGTACCGTTATCGGCGCAGTCATCGGCGCGATGATCATGGGTGTCCTCAACATGGGACTCTCGATCCTCTCGGTCGACTCGGCGTGGCAGTCGGTCATCAAGGGCCTCGTGCTGCTGCTCGCAGTCGCCATCGACGTGCTCGGCAAGCGCCGAGGCGGGCGCAGCTGATCAGTGCTCCGCCGCCCGCGCCCATCCGGCGCTGGCGGCGGAGCGGCTCGGCCGAGCGCCGACGTGCACGAACCAGGACAGCAGAAGACCAGAATCACCACCACCACGATGAGCGAGAGAAGGGGACGCGCATGCCCACCGATCGCGTCGCGTCGTCGAACCTCTCCCTCATCCTCGAGCGCCTCCACCGCGGCGGCCAGGCATCCCGAGCCGAGCTGACCCGCGAGACGGGCCTCAACCGCTCCACCATCGCCGCCCTCGTCGCAGAGCTCGCGGATCGACGCATCGTCGAGGAGCAGGAGCCCGTCGCCACGAACCTCGTCGGACGGCCCAGCCCCATCGTCAACGTGTGCGACAAGATCGTCGCCGTCGCCGTCGTCCCAGAAGTGGACGCGCTCAACGTCGGCGTCGTGAGCTTCCGCGGCGAACTGCTGAAGCGCATCCGCTTCGAGACCGAGAAGCCACCGACCGCCAAAGAGGCCGTCGCCATCGTGAAAGCGCTCGTCGAGGGGCTCAGCGAGAGCCTCGACACCCTCTACGAATGCGTCGGCATCGGCGTCGCCGTGCCCGGCCTCGTCCGCGCCTCCGACGGCTTCGTGCGCTGGGTGCCCCACTTCGAGTGGCGCGACGTGCCACTCGCCGAGCAGCTGCAGCAGGCGACGGGCCTCCCCGTCCTCGCCGCGAACGACGCCAACCTCGGCGCCGTCGCCGAGCACATCTTCGGCGCGGGCCGCGGCATCAGCAACATGCTCTACATGAACGGCGGCGCGAGCGGCATCGGCGGCGGAATCATCGCCGACGACCGCCTCCTGCACGGTGTCGCCGGGTACGCGGGGGAGTTCGGCCACAACCTCGTCGCGACCCCCGCCGCGCTCGGCACCTCCGGCGACGACGAACTCGAACGCGTCGTCAGCAGGCGCCGACTCCTCGCCGCGCTCGGCACCAAGAGCGCGAGCGACGACGAGCTGGAGCGCATGCTGCAGCAGAGCATCGACCCCGCCGTGAAGCTCGAGACGCACCGGCAGCTCGGCGTGCTCAGCGTCGGCGTGCGCAACATGATCAACATCCTCAACCCCGAACGCGTCGTCCTCGGCGGGTTCCTCGGCGTGCTCCTCGACCTCGAACGCGACTACTTCCTCGAGATCCTCGCCGAGCACACCCTCGCCCCGAACTACGGCGAGGTCGAAGTGGTGCGCGCCGGACTCGGCAGCGACCTGCTCTTCATCGGCGCCGCCGAGCTGCAGTTCCAAGCGCTCATCGAGCGCGCCCACCTGCACCGCTGACGCCGCGCGCGGCTCCGCGCCCCGTGGCCGCGTCGCCTCGTCCGCGTTTGCGCCGCGCGACCGCGTCGCGTCGAGTCGCGTCGCGTCGCCCGAGTTTCGGGATGGGTTTGTCGCTCTGTTGCGAGAAACTCCCCGCAACGGAGCGAGGTTCCCATCCCGAGATTGCGTGGTCGGGCTTGCGGGGCAGATTCCGCTGTCGGCCCCGACTCGGGATGGCTTTCACGCACGCGGATGGCTTGCAATCCATCCGGAGGCGCGAAACCCATCCGCAGACGTGGTAGATGGCGGCGTCCGCGGACTGTCGTCGAGATCTGCGTCTCGGGATGGATTTCTCGCTCTCTCGCGGGAAACTTCCCGCAACGAAGCGAGCTTCCCATCCCGAGATCGCGTGTTCGGGCTTGCGGGGCAGATTCCGCTGTCGGCCCCGACTCGGGATGGCTTTCACGCATGCGGATGGCTTGCAATCCATCCGGAGGCGCGAAACCCATCCGGAAACGCGAAACCGGTCCGCAGACGTGGTTGGCGGCGTCGGCCGCCGGGCAGGATCCCGGGGACTCGGCCGGCGCTCGCGCTTATGCGGGGTTGCGGACCTCGGGGAACGCGATGACCTGCCCGGAGTAGCAGAATCCGCCGCCGAAGCCGAGCAGCAGGGCGGGCCCACCTGGCTCGGCGACACCGGCTTCGACCTGCTTCGCGAGGGCGATCGGGATGGACGCGGCTGAGGTGTTGCCCGAGTAGACGACGTCGCGTGCGACGACCTCGTCGGCGAGGCCGAGCTGCTTGCCGAGGGCGTCGATGATGCGCAGGTTCGCCTGGTGCGGCACGAACGCGACGAGCTCGTCCGCTCGCACGCCGCCCTTCGCGAGGGCGTCGATCGCGACGTGCTGCGCCTGCGTGATGGCCCAGCGGAAGACGCTGCGCCCTTCCTGCTCGAAGCGGCCGGAGGGCTGCTGGATGCGCACCAGGTTGCCGAGCTCGGGCTGCGAGCCCCAGGCGACGGGCGCGATGCCGGGTGTCCCGCTGCGCTCGAGGACGACGGCGCCTGCACCGTCGGCCATGAGGATGGCTGTGGTGCGGTCGGTCCAGTCCATGAAGTCGCTCATGCGCTCGGCGCCGATGATGAGGGCACGGCTCGCGGAACCGGCCTGGATCGCCTGGTCGGCGACGGCGAGGGCCTGGGAGAAGCCGGCGCACGCGGCGTTGAGGTCGAAGGCGACAGGGTGGGTCGCGCCGATGCGCGTCGCCACCTGGGCGGCGGTTGATGGCGAGCGGTCCATTGCCGTCATCGTGGCGACGATGACCATGTCGATGTCCGAGCCCTGCACGTCGGCGGAGAGCAGCGCCTTGACGCCTGCTCCCGCCGCGAGGTCGGTGACGCTCTGCCCCTCTGCGGCCAGGCGGCGCTCGCGGATGCCGACACGCGAGGTGATCCACTCGTCGCTGGTGTCGAGAGTCTGCGACAGCTCGTCGTTGGTGACGACGCGCTCCGGCGACTCGTAGCCGACTCCGACGATGCGCGAGTGCACTGGCTGAGGTGGGGAGAAGGAAAGCATGATCAACGCAGAATCCTACCCTCCGGTCAGTGTCTGTCTCTGTGGGTGGTATTCGGAACGCGCGGGCTCGCCGGATTGCCTCTAGGCGCGGAGGTGGCGGGCGAGGATGCGGCGGGCCGTCAGCCGCGGGGCAGCGTGCCGATCTGGTCGCCCGCTTCGTTGTAGATCACGAGCGAGTCGCCGTCGACCTCGGCGGAGCTCGCGCCGAGCAGCCACGTGTCGACGCCCTCGCAGAACATCATCGTCGAGGCGAGCGCCCCGAATTCGACCGTGCCGTCGGTCTCCGTCCAATCGCCCATGAGGCGGTTGCAGCCGTCGTTGCCCGTGACCTTGCCGTCGTCGGCGAGGTTGAGGCCTGGTTCGCCTTGCCCGCTCGATTTCGGGGTGCCCCAGGCCCCGGCGGCGGATTCGGCGGGACTCGCGCATCCCGTCAGGAGCAGGAGAGCGGCTGCTGCGATTGCGATGCTGACGCCGATGGTCTTCACGGGGGCTCCGATGCTCAGGGGATGGCGACATCGTAGCGACCCGGGTGCAGAGGATCGGAGACGCCCGTCCGGCGCATCGTGCGACGGAGCGGACGGGGCAGCACCCCGCGCGGTTCCCCTCCGGGGCTCGCCTCCCAGCGGCACACGAGCGAGCGGATACCCTGTCGGCATGCCCGAACTGACCCCAGAGCAAGTGGTGGCCCTCAAGGAGCTCGCGATGGGCTGTGCTCGTCGCGGGGACAGCCAGACGCTGCTGGATCTCATCGATCAGGGCATGCCCGTCGATCTGCAGGATGCGGCCGGCAACACCGCGCTGATGCTCGCCGCGTACAGCGGTCACGCGGGCACCGTCGAAGCGCTCATCGGTCGCGGCGCGGACGTCGACCTGCGCAATGCGCGAGACCAGTCGCCCATCGCCGGCGCTCTCTTCAAGGGGGAGGACGAGATCGTTCGGCTGCTCCGGGCGGCGGGCGCCGACCTCGACGCGGGGACGCCATCCGCGCGAGCGACCGCGGACATGTTCGGGCAGGCGCACCTGCTGAGCTGATCGCCCGACGGCGAACCCGACGACCGGGATGCCCCATCGCTCCGGTGAGCCGTGGAACAAGCGCTTGCCCCTGGGCGTTCGAGTGAACGTGACCACTTTGACGCCGCACGCACCCACGAGCGATGCCCTCGATCGGGCCCTCGCGTCGCTCGAATGGACGCTCGTCGGCTCGCACCGGCACCAGCTCACGTCTGGCGAGCCGTTCGCGCGACGCCACGATGGGCCGGGATTCGTCTACGTCTTCAGCGGTGTCGCGCGACTTGCGGTGCGGGGCGCGCCGAGCGAGGACCTCTCGGCTGGTGAGCTCGTGTTCTTCCCGCGCGCGCACTCGACATCGGTGCTGGCGACGGGCGACGTCGAGTTCATCGACGTGGTTTTCGAGGCGGCCCCGTTCGCGCATGCCGCGGCCGAGACGCTGCCCGCCGCGCTGGTCGTGCGCGACTTCGCGCGGCAGGAACCCTCGATGGTGGCCCTCATCGACGGCATGGCGTGCGCCTGGGGCCGTGACAGCGAGTCCGGTCGGCGCGGGGGCTCGAGCGCGCACCCTCGCGCAGGCGACGCCGTCATCTGCAGCCGCATCGCGACGACCATCGTGTCGACGGCGCTTCGGGCCTGGAACGAGGCGGGATGCGCGCCGGCGGGTTGGCTGCGTGACGTCGCCGAGCCACGGATCGCGGCCGCGCTCGAGGCACTCCACCAGGAGCCGGGCCACCCGTGGACGCTCGACGATCTCGCGAGGGTCGCGAGGATGTCGCGTTCGGCGTTCGCCCTCCGGTTCCAGGAGGCGGTCGGGGAGACGCCGATCGGGTACCTCACGCGTGTGCGCATGGAGACGGCGAAGGGGCTGCTGCTGCGGAGCGAGCTGACGATCGGCGCGGTCGCGAGCGGGCTGGGCTACGAGTCGCAGGCTGGCTTCAGCCGCGCGTTCCAGCGCCACTCCGGGTGGACTCCGGGTCGCTGGCGGGTCGAGGCGCGGTCGGGAGCAGTCCAGGAGCCTCGCGCGAGCTCGTAGCGGGCATCCGCTCCCGTGCGGGGCCTGGACGACACGCGAGCGGATGCTGGCGCCCGCGAAGCCTCGCGCGTCCGGCGCCAGCATCCGAAGCGACCTCAGTCGGTGCGGCCCGGGAACCGTGCGCTGCCGAAGATGAGGCCGCCGACGATCGCGGACGCCGAGGCGACGATGAGGGCGGGTGTGACCCCGATCAGGTCGATGAGGAGCCCACCGACGCCGGCGCCCAGCGTGATGGCGAGCTGGAACCCCGCGACCGAGAGCCCGCCGCCCGACTCCATGCGGTCGGGCACGAGTCGACCCATCCACGTGCCGAGGGTCGTGAGCCAGCCGCCGAAGCCGATGCCCCACGTGGTGACGGCCACGGCGATGAGCCAAAGCTGGCCTGGCGCGAGCGCGACGATGCCGATGGAGACGCCGATGAGCAGTGGGACGGCGAAGCGGAGCACCGCGAGGTGTCGGTCGACGAGGAGTCCGACGAGGAAGTTGCCGGCGACGCCTCCGATGCCGAACGCGACGAGCAGTGCGGCCACGCCGACGCTGTCGAGTCCGGGCACTCGGTCGATGGCGAGGCGGATGTACGTGAACGCGACGAAGTGTCCGAGGACGGTGAGGATGTGCCCCGTGAGCCCGACGCGGATGCCCGGTACGCGCAGCGTGTCCACCAGGGAGCGCAGGCCGCCGCTCGACGCGGTCGGCGGCACATGGGGCAGCGCGACGCGCAGGGCGATGGCGACGGCCACGGTCACGACGGCGACGCTCGCGAAGATGAGGCGCCAGTCCATGATCGTGCCCAGGTAGCTGCCGAGCGGCACGCCGGCGACGGTCGCGACGGTCGTCCCGGTGTTGACGAGCATGATGGCGCGGCCCAGGTGCTTGGGCTGCGAGAGGCTCGCCGCGATGGCGATCGACATGGCCCAGAAGGCGCCGAGCGCGGCGCCGAGCAGGAGGCGCGCGACGAGCAGCAGCACGAAGCCAGGCGCGACGGCCACGATCGCACTCGAGAGTGCGGCGGCCCCGGCGAGGATCACGAGCAGCGTGCGGCGGTCGAGGCGGGGAACGAGGATGCCGATGGTCGGGGCGGTGAGGAATCCGACGAACGCGGTCACCGTGACCGTCTGGCCCGCCTGCCCCTCGGTGATGCCGAGCGAGGCGGCCATCGAGGGCAGCAGGCTCGGCGGCAGGAACTCGGCGAGGACGAGCACGAAGCTCGTCGCCATCATGGCCGCGATGGCGGCCCACGCCGTCTTCGCGGGAATCTGCGTCCGTGGTGACGGCGTCGCGGGGACAGTGGGGATGGTTCCGGTGGTCATGCTCTCACCCTCGCCGAAGACGGCGCCTCGTGGTTGATCGTGCGTCCGCGGGAGGTGATCGAACGTCCCGTCTCGCGGGCCGCACGGGCTTCGAGGCCGGGGCGATCTCAGTTGCGTGCCTTGCGGGGGATGACGACCTCGCGGATGAGCAGGATGATGCCTGCGGAGATCGGGATCGCGACGAGCGCGCCGAGCAGGCCGAGCAGCGTGCCGCCCGCGAGGGCCGCGATGAGCACCACGGAGCCGGGGATCTGCACGGCCTTCGACATGACTCGCGGGGTGAGGACGTACGCCTCGATCTGCATGTAGACGAGCATCGAGATGAGCACGATCAGCGCCGAGATCGGCGACGCGAAGAGCGCGATGATCGTCATGACGATGGTCGTGATGATCGTTCCGATGAGTGGGATGAGCGTGATGAAGAACACCACGACGGCCACGATGAACGGGTACGGGGCGCCGACGGCCCACAGCAGCAGGCCGCTGAAGACGGAGTTGATGAAGGCGAGCACGACCATGCCGCTCAGGTAGGACCCGACGGACGCCATGATGCGCTCGGCGTAGTCCTCGAAGCGCGGTCGCACCGACGCGTCGATGAGCGAGTAGCCGGCCTGCTTCATCTTGCCGAGAGTCGCGACGAAGTTGATGACGAGGATGAAGATGAAGATGCCGCTCGAGACCCCGTTGACGATGGTCGTGCCGACCTGCAGGGCCCCGCCGCCGACCGTCGCCCACGTGTTCGGGTCGACGAGCGTGTCCTGTGCCCAGTCGAGGGCGTTCTGGGCGGCGCCGTTCGTCGCCCTGTTGACGTCGTCGAACCAGCCCTCGGCGATGAGGCGGTCGACCTCCTGCGGCACGGTCGTCGCGAGCTGCGTGATCTGCGAGACGAGGATGGGGACGACGACCCAGACGAGGCCGACGACGATCGCGATGAAGGCCAGGATGACGACGACGATCGCCATCCCGCGCTTGAGGCCCTTCCGCTGCAGCCAGCGCACGAGCGGGTCGAGTCCGAGGGTGATGAAGAACGCCACGAAGATCGATACGAGCACGGAGGACAGCTGCATGACGGTGGTTGCGAGGAGCGCCGCGAGCAGCAGTCCGATCGCGACCCAGAACCCCCACATGACGGGGTTCCTGCGGAACAGGT
Organism: Pseudoclavibacter sp. RFBA6; assembly: GCF_002931575.1. Classification (NCBI taxonomy): domain Bacteria; kingdom Bacillati; phylum Actinomycetota; class Actinomycetes; order Micrococcales; family Microbacteriaceae; genus Pseudoclavibacter; species Pseudoclavibacter sp. RFBA6. Next base: position 431,210 of record NZ_PSUA01000015.1, read on the forward strand.
CGGCCGTCGTCTTGGACAGTGCCGCTCGGGTTGGGTCGGCCATCGGTGCCTCCTCGGCAACAGGGGGTGCGCTCGCCAGGGAGGGCGTCTGCTCGCCAAGGTTATGGCACGTTCGACTCACGTGGTTATGTATGCACAAGCTGGTAATGCCCGGAATGTGCTTGCCTGAAAGTCACCTAATGCATACATTAAGGGATGTTCGAACGAGGAGGTTCCATGCGTGCCAGTGATCGGGTCTACGCGGTGCTCCGCGAGGAGATCCTCGCGGGCGCGCTTCCACCCGGCACCGTCCTCACCGAGGTGGAGCAGGGAAGCCGCCTCGATGTCTCCCGCACGCCGGTCCGCGGCGCCTTCACTCGGCTTCTCGCCGATGGCTTGGTCCGCAGCCAGTCGCCTCGGGTCCTCGTCGTCTCCGAGATCAGCACCGAGCGGGTCGTGCAGCTCTACGAGCTCCGAGAGGCGCTCGAGACGCAGGCCGCGGCGCTCGCGGCGATGCGCCGTGACGCGACGCAGTTCGAGGCCATCCGCATCCGACTGCTCGAGGCCCCTCAGCTGCTCGAGCTCGGCGACGCGGGTGTCATCGAGTACTTCGAGCTGGTGGATGCCCTCGATCGTGCCATCGATGAGGCGGCCGCCAGCGAGTACCTGAGCGTGGCGCTCGAGTCCTGCCGCCTTCACTCGTCACGGGTGCGCAGGCTGTCGAGCCACAATCCGGAACGACTCCGGGAAGCGGCGAGCGAGCACCTCGGTGTCGTCGACGCGATCCTCGCGAGGGACCCGCGCCTCGCATCGCACGCGACCCACTTCCACCTGCATCGGAGCCTCACGACCGCGCTCGCCTCACTGCAGGCGCATGAGCCGCAGCCGAGCGCGCCACGCCCGACCCTGCCCCAGCCATCTCCTCCCGAAGGGATCCTCTCCACGTGAATCTCCACGACGTCCGAGTCCACCGAAGCGACGAGAACCTCGACCGCCACGACCAGTTGGCGTGGAAGATCGCCGAGGTCGCGGCCGACCCCGTCCCCGTCCAGGCGGACGTGACCGACATGGTCATCAACCGGGTCATCGACAACGCCGCAGTCGCAGCGGCCTCCCTCACCCGGGCCCCGATCGTCGCGGCCCGCGACCAGGCGCTCGCGCACGGCGTCTCGCGGCACGGCGCCGGCGCGACGCTCTTCGGGCTCGAGGATGCGCAGCGCACGTCGCCGGAGTGGGCGGCCTGGGCGAACGGCGTCGCGGTGCGCGAGCTCGACTACCACGACACGTTCCTCGCCGCCGAGTACTCGCATCCGGGCGACAACATCCCGCCGATCCTCGCCGTCGCCCAGCACCTCGCCGGCCAGCGGGCGATCTCCGGTGAACAGCTCGTGCGCGGCATCGCGACCGGCTACGAGATCCAGATCGACCTCGCCAAGGGCATCTGCCTCCACAAGCACAAGATCGACCACGTCGCGCACCTCGGCCCATCGGCCGCCGCGGGCATCGGCACGCTCCTCGGCCTCGACGCGGAGACGATCTTCCAGGCCGTCGGCCAGGCACTGCACACGACCACCGCGACGAGGCAGTCGCGCAAGGGCGAGATCTCAACGTGGAAGGCGCACGCGCCGGCCTTCGCGGGCAAGATGGCGGTCGAAGCCGTCGACCGCGCCATGCGCGGCCAGACCAGCCCGACCCCCATCTACGAGGGTGAAGACGGGGTCATCGCCTGGCTCCTCGGCGGCGTGGATGCGCGCTACCAGGTGCCGCTCCCGGGTTCGGGAGAGTCGAAGACCGCGATCCTCGACAGCTACACGAAGGAGCACTCGGCCGAATACCAGGCGCAGGCCTGGATCGACCTCGCCCGCAAGCTCCACAACGAGCACCCGCAGCTGGCGACGGCCCCCGACCGGATCGAGCGCATCCTCATCCGCTCCTCCCACCACACGCACTTCGTGATCGGCTCCGGAGCGAACGACCCGCAGAAGTACGACCCGACGGCCAGCCGGGAGACGCTCGACCACTCGATCCCGTACATCTTCACGGTCGCCCTGCAGGACGGCGCCTGGCACCACGTCGGCTCGTACGCGCCGGAGCGTGCGGCGAGGCCGGACACGGTCGAGCTGTGGAAGCGCGTCGTGACCGAGGAGGATCCCGAGTGGACCCGCCGCTACCACTCGCTCGACATCGCCGAGAAGGCGTTCGGCGGCAGCGTTGAGATCACGCTCACCGACGGCACGGTCATCCGTGACGAGATCGCAGTCGCCGACGCGCATCCGCTGGGCGCGCGGCCGTTCGCGCGCGCAGAGTACGTGAACAAGTTCCGCACCCTCGCGGCCGGAGTCGTCGACGACGGCGAGATCGAGCGCTTCCTCGACACGGCCCAGCGCCTCCCCGAGCTCGCGCCTGGAGAGCTCGGCCAGCTCGGCTTCGTCGCGCTGCCCGGCACGATCGAGTACACCGAGGGTGGGGGGATCTTCTGATGCTGTACGCCAAGACCAGCCCCGCCGACAAGCGCGCCGCGTTCCGCGCGAGCCTCGCGAGCGGCGAGCTGCTTCGCTTCCCTGGCGCCTTCAACCCGCTCTCGGCCCGCCTCATCGAGCAGAAGGGCTTCGAAGGCGTCTACATCTCCGGAGCCGTGCTCTCGGCCGACCTCGGGCTGCCGGACATCGGCCTCACGACGCTCACCGAGGTCGCCGGGCGTGGCAAGCAGATCGCCCGCATGACCGAGCTGCCCGCCATCATCGACGCGGACACCGGCTTCGGCGAGCCGATGAACGTCGCCCGCACCGTGCAGGAGCTGGAAGATGCAGGGCTCGCGGGCATGCACATCGAGGACCAGGTCAACCCGAAGCGCTGCGGACACCTCGACGGCAAGCAGGTCGTCGACGAGGAGACCGCGCTGAAGCGCATCAGGGCGGCGGTGGATGCGCGGCGAGACGACAACTTCCTCGTCATGGCCCGCACCGACATTCGGGCGGTCGAGGGGCTCGACGCCTCCATCGACCGCGCCAGGAAGCTCGTCGACGCGGGTGCCGACGCCATCTTCCCCGAGGCCATGGCCTCGCTCGAGGAATTCGAGGCCATGCGCGCCGCGGTCGACGTACCGCTGCTCGCCAACATGACCGAGTTCGGCAAGAGCGAGCTCTTCACGGTGCAGCAGCTCGCCGACGTCGGCATGAACCTCGTCATCTGGCCGGTCTCGACGCTCCGCATCTCCATGGGGGCGACCGCCGGTGCGCTCGACGAGCTCATCAGCCACGGGACCCTCACCGGCAAGCTCGACGAGATGCAGCACCGCTCGGAGCTGTACGACCTTGTCGACTACGAGGGGTATAACCACTTCGACAGCGGAGTGTTCAATTTCAGCGTTCAGGAAAGGCCGGGTCAACGATGACTGAGCAGGAGATCTACAAGGGCCTCGCAGGGGTGCCCGTCGACTACAGCGCCATCTCGAAGGTCAATCCGGAGACGAATTCGCTGCTGTACCGCGGCTACCCGGTGCAGGAGCTCGCAGCGCAGAAGAGCTTCGAGGAGGTCGCCCTGCTGCTGTGGGGCGGCGAGCTGCCCAGCGAGTCCGAGCTCGCCGACTTCGTGGCGCAGGAGCGCGCGGGTCGTGCGCTCGCGGACAACGTGCGCGCCGTGATCGACGCGCTGCCGACGACAGCGCATCCCATGGACGTGGTGCGCACGGCAGTGAGCATCATCGGCGCCAACGACCCGGACGCGGAAGACCCGTCGGCGGAGGCGGAGCTCGCGAAGGCGAAGGCGCTCTTCGCCGCGCTGCCCGCGATCGTCGCGTACGACCAGCGGCGCAGGCACGGGCTGGAGCTCGTCGAACCGCGCGATGACCTCGACTACTCGCAGAACTTCCTCTGGATGACCTTCGGTGAGGAGGCGGCCCCCGAGGTCGTCGACGCCTTCCGCGTCTCGATGGTGCTCTACGCCGAGCACTCGTTCAACGCATCCACGTTCACCGCCCGCGTGATCACCTCCACGACGGCCGACCTCTACTCGGCGGTCGTCGGCGCCGTCGGCGCGCTCAAGGGCGCGCTGCACGGCGGCGCGAACGAGGCGGTCATGCACACGTTCGACGAGATCGGCGAGGCCGCCAACGTCGAGGCGTGGCTCGACGACGCCCTCGCGAACAAGAAGAAGATCATGGGCTTCGGGCACCGCGTCTACAAGAACGGCGACTCACGCGTGCCCACCATGCACGCGGCGCTCGAGCGGCTGGTCGAGCACTACGACCGCCGGGACCTGCTCGAACTGGCCGAGGCCCTCGAGAGGAGCTTCGGCGAGCGGAAGGGCATCAAGCCCAACCTCGACTATCCGGCTGGCCCCGTGTACCACCTCATGGGGTTCGACACCCAGACCTTCACGCCGCTCTTCGCGGCGGCGCGCATCACCGGATGGACGGCTCACATCATGGAGCAGGCGGCGGCCAACTCGCTCATCCGCCCGCTCGCGGTCTACAACGGCGTCGACGAGCGTCACCTCGACGGCTGACCCGCGGCCGGGCCTCGCTGGACCACTCGGGATGGGAATGTCGCTTCGTGTTGGGGAACTTCCCGCAACGAAGGGATGTTTCCAGCCGGAGCGTCGAAGATGCCTCGATCGGGGCCGCGCGTGCGGCGTCGCTCAGCGCGGACGGATGCTGGCCGACGTCTCGAGAAGCCTCGGCGCCTCGAGACGGTACAGCCCCCACGTGCCGCTGCGCTCATAGCTGAGGTACCCGCCGTCGACGAGGATCCGCAGGTGGTGCGAGGCCGTGGACTGCGCGCATCCGAGAGCAGCGACCAGCTCGGTCACCGTCGTCGGCCGATCGGGATTCGCCGCGACGAGCGAGAGGATTCGCAGCCTCGTCGGGTCTGCGAGCACCTGGAGTCCGTGGGCGAGCGCGTTGGCGCTCGCAGCGTCGAGCGGAGCCGCGGAAGCGGCACCGGGCCACGCGAAATCAGGAGTCGGCGTCACGACCACGCCCGCCCGCCTGCCCGAGGCGCAGCTTGGTGCACAGGTACTGCAGCGTGCGCAGCTCGTCGGCGTCGAGCGCGCTTGTCATCCGCTCCTGGATGTTGCGCATGTGGGTGCGCGCCGCGCGCGTGAACTCGGCCCGACCGTCCGGGGTGATCTCGATGAGCGTGGAGCGCAGGTCGAGCCGGTCGTCGATCTTGACGAGGAAGCCGCGCTGCACAAGCCGATCGACGAGCCGCGACACGGACGACTGCGTGATGAGCACGTTGCGGTTCAGGTCTCGCAGGCGGATGCGACCCTGCGGTTCGCGGACGACGTTGAAGAGCACGTCGTACTCGTTCATCGACATCGAATTGCTCGCGAACTCGCCGCGCAGCTCACGCATGATGGAGACCTGCGCACGAAACAGCGATTCCCACGCCTCTACGGGGTTGCTCGTCGTCGGCATCGGGCCTCCTGCTTCTTCGTCTCGGCAGCTTCCGTCGAGTGTACTGGCCAGTACATTGCTCGGCGGAATCCGGCGCGATGATGGGGCAGGACTGCCCTGATCCGGGTGCTTCGATGCGGAGGAGGGAACGGTTCGGCGTGCCCTCAGAGGCGGTCGGGTGACTGCGCGTTCGGGTACAGCACGTCGACGTCGGCGTGTCGGTCGAAGCGGTACCCGGTTCCGCGCACCGTGCGCACGATGTCGCCGTACGCGCCGAGCTTCGAGCGGAGGCGTCGGACGTGCACGTCGATGGTGCGCTCGTTCGGTCGCTCCTCGTCGCTGTCGCGCCAGAGGATGTCGATGATCTCCGTGCGGTCGACGGTGCGGCCCTCGCGAAGCACCAGCGCCTGGAGGAGCTCGAACTCCTTGTAGGTGAGGCCGGCGTTCTCGCCGGAGACGCTCACGCGCTTGCGGGTCGTGTCGATCGTGACGCCCTCCGCCGGGTCCGGCTGGTGGTCCTCCTCGACGCCGCGCGCGGCCAGCGCCTGCGGGTCCTGGAGCGCGAGGCGAACGACCTCGACGTCGCGACCTCCCGCGCCCTTGGGGGCGAGCGCCACGGCGGCGTGCGTCTCAGCATGCGGCGCAACCTCGGCCGTGACGCGCTTGAGCGCTTCGACGAGCTCGGTGAGCGTCGTTCCGTCGAGGTTGGCTTTGGCCTCGTCGAGGCCGACGTAGAGAACGAAACCGCGCGCCTCTGGCGCGGCGGGGACCGCCTGGACGTAGGCGGGGCGGGGGGTTTCTGGGATCTGGGTCACGGCATTCAGGGTGCGGGGGCGGCGGAAGTCGGTTGCGAGAGACATTGGATGAAGTCCTTTGAGGTGATGATGCTCGAGGCGCCCGCGTGCAGGCGGGTCCGGTTCGCGACGGTTCGCGAACGATGCCGAGGGGCTGGAGCCTCGGCGGGATGCGACCGGGTGCAGAGAGCTGTGCGGTCACGCTGGCCCAAGGGGCGCAGTGTTCCTTCTTCGAGAGAGAGCTTCACGGAGAAGGGGGCGAAGAATGCGGCGACTCGACGAGCAGAATTCGGAGTCAGCGACACATTCGACAGGACATCGCGGTGCTGGGCATCATCATGCCAGCGGTTCCCGTCGCCGAAAAGGCGGTCAGGGTGCGCGATGGGTTCGTCATGCGGCCAGTATGTTTCGTCGTGACCGCGCATGTCAACAGATGACGCGAAGTTTATTCCGCGACACCGTAGAGGCGGTCGCCCGCGTCGCCGAGGCCAGGCACGATGAAGCCGTCTTCGTTCAGGCCCTCGTCGAGCGCTCCGACGACGACGGTGACGTTCCGGTCCGCGAACGCCTCGCGCATCCGCTCGATGCCCTCGGGGGAAGCGACGATGCAGATCGCCGTCACGTCGACCGCGCCTGCATCGAACAGGAAGTCGATCGCGGCGACAAGTGAACCGCCGGTGGCGAGCATCGGGTCGAGCGCGAAGCACTGTCGGTTCGCGAGATTCTCGGGAAGACGCTTCGCGTAGGTCTCCGGCTGCAGCGTCTCCTCATTGCGGCGCATCCCGAGGAAGCCGACCTCGACGTTCGGGACGAGCTTGAGGAAGCCGTCGAGCATGCCAAGGCCAGCGCGGATGATCGGCACGACCAGCGGGACGGGGTCGGTCATGCGCAGCCCCGTGGTCGTGGCGACGGGCGTCTGCAGTTCGTAGGACTCCGTGCGCACGTCGCGGGTCGCCTCGTAGCTGAGCAGCGTCACCAGCTCCTCGACAAGCGAGCGGAACTGCTGCGACGAGGTCTTCTCGTCCCGCAGCACCGAGAGCTTGTGGGTGATGAGCGGGTGGTCGGCTACGTGCAGGCGCATGAAATACAGAGTAACGAAGCCGGAGGCATCCCGGTGACATCCGCGCAGACCCGCAGCCCCGGCGGTGGGAAGATGGGCAGCGTGTCACTCCACGTCGACGAGCGCCTGCACGAGCTCATGGGAATCGCCCTTGGCGAGGCAGAACTGGCGCTCGCGAGCGAGGACGTGCCCATCGGGGCCGTCGTCACCGACGCATCCGGCGCCGTCATCGCGACCGCTCACAACGAGCGCGAGCTGACCGGCGACCCGACCGGTCACGCCGAGGTGCTCGCCCTGCGCCGCGCCGCGGAGCGGCTCGGTACGTGGCGGCTCGACGGATGCACGCTCGTCGTCACGCTCGAGCCGTGCGCCATGTGCGCTGGCGCGATCCTCTCCGCCCGCATCGGCACCCTCGTCTACGGCGCCTGGGACGACAAGGCAGGCGCCGTCGGGTCGCGGTACGACCTCGTGCGAGATCGACGGCTGCCAGAACGGGCGGTCGTCATCGCGGGCGTGCGCGAGGCGGAGTGCGGGGCCCTCGTGCGGGGCTTCTTCCGCGACTGACTCCCGAGCGCTCCGGCTAGTCGACGGAGCGGATGACGATCGACTCGGTGCTCACGTGCACGTTGTGGCGTTCCGTCACGTCCGGCTCCACGAAGATCGCCTCCGCGTGAGGCGCCGCCTCACGGACGAGGGCGCGCAGCTGGGCGAGGACCGGGGGAAGGTCGAGCACCTGGGGGAGGTTCAGCACGGAGACGCGCACGCCGACGAGCGTGACTCGGTCATCGACTTCCACGCTGCGCACCTGGAGCACTTCACCCACGTGCGGGTTTTCGAGCAGCAGTTCGCGGATGTGTGCGGCGAGTTCCGGATTCGGCACGAGTTCCCCTTCGACGGTGACGAGTAACGGCCAGCATACCGAGACCACCCTGACGTCTCTCAGAGCAGGTGCTGCATTCGGGCGTTGTCGGTGGTGCATCCGTACAATCCGGGTATGACGGCACTGACTTACGCGTTCCTCGGCGGCGGCAACATGAACGGCGCGATCCTGCGCGGGCTGCTCGATGCGCCCCTCGGCGAAGGTGCGCGCGTCCACGTCACGACGAGGTCGGCGGCTTCCGCCGCCGCCGCTGACAGCGACGTCCGGGTCACGACGACGGCGCTCGAGAACGAGCCGCGTGCGAACCTGGCCGCAGTCGAGCACGCGGACGTCGTCGTCCTGGGCGTCAAGCCCTATCTCATCGGCGAGCTCCTCGACGAGATCGCGTCCTCGCTCAAACCGGATGCAGTGGTCATCTCCGTGGCCGCCGGCGTGCGCCTCGAGAGCCTGGCCGCCCGGCTGCAGGAGGGCGCCCAGATCGTCAGGTCGATGCCCAACACGCCCGCGAGCATCGGGCTCGGGGTGACGGGCCTTGCCGCCAACGCGTCGACGAGCGAGCAGTCGCTGGCCGTCGCGGTGGCGCTCTTCGAGAGCGTCGGACGCGTCGCCACCGTCGACGAAGACCGCATCGACGCGCTCGCGGCCGTCTCCGGCTCAGGGCCTGCGCACGTGTTCCTGCTGATCGAGCAGTACCTCGAGGCGACGAAGCGCCTGGGCTTCGATGAGGGCCTCGCCAGGGAGCTGGTGGTCGGCACGTTCGAGGGAGCCGTCGGCATGGTCGTGCGCGACCCGGACACCGAGCCGGCCGAGCTGCGCCGGCGCGTGACCAGCCCGAACGGCACCACCGAGCGCTCCGTCGCCGAGTTGCAGGACGGCGACCTCGCGAGTCTCTTCGAGCGTGCGTTCGCCGCGAACCAGCGACGCTCGGCCGAGCTCGCCGCCGAGAACTCCTGAGCACCACACGCTTCGCCCGCACGGCGGCGGGCACTGGGGCAGGGGATGCGTAGGCTTGATGACTTGAACGAACAGCGGGAGGGGCGGCCATGAGCGGTCGGAAGCACGTCTTCACGGAAGACCTGTACCTCGTGCTCGGCGTCTCCCGCAGCGCGTCCTTCGAGGAGATCCGGCGAGTCGGGCGCGCACGGCAACGTGAGTCGCATCCCGACCTCGGCGGCAGCTCCGACGACTTCGTGCGGGTCCGCCTCGCGGTCGAGGTGCTCACCGAGGAGAGCACCCGCCAAGAGCATGACGCCTGGCTCTCCGGCGGCGGCTCGCGGCGTGTCCGCTCGCAGCAGCGGACCCAGTGGGCTCCGACGAGCAGACGCTCGGCCGGCGGGGGTGGTCGATTCCGCACGCCACCGCGCTCCGGGGCGACCAAGGAGTCCGCCACCTCAGCCCCGCGCCGCAGCGCGCACGCGGAACCCGCGACCCGCGACGCCCCGCCCCCTGCCCGCATCCCGGCCCAGAGCTTCGACGTCCGGCGCATGGCCTGGTTCCGCACCCGCTGGCCGGAGCACCCCGTGTACTGGCCGCCGGCTGTGGCCGCGACGCGTCCGTTCACGCGCCGCGAGCTGACGGCAGTGTCGGTGCACGCCGCCATCGTCATCGTCGGCGCGCTGCTCCTCGTGCTCGACGTGTCGTTCGCTCGGCTCACCGTTCCCACGTTCGGGCCAGGCATCGAGCCGACGATGTGGCCGGCCGTGCTCCTCTACGTGGGATTGAGCGCTGCCTGGCTCGCCCTGCGTCTCAGAGTCCGCGCGAACCGCTGGGCGCTGGCCATGTGGCTCGCGACCCTCGTGATCGCCATCGCGGCGAGCGTGCTGTCTGCGACCCTCGGCGTCATGTCCCTGTTCGCCACGACGGCCGGCATGCAGAACCCGGCCTTCGCGAGCCTGCTCGTGCAGGCCGCCATCTACCTCGCCGCGGCCGTGTCCGGCTACTTCGCGTGGTCGGGTCTCGCCCAGCGACGCATCGCGGTCACCAGGGAGCGGCTGCTGGTGCAGCTCGCCAACGAGTCGGCCCCGCCTGCAGGCGGTGGCAGGCGGGTCTGGGGCGAACCTGGCCAGACCGCCATGGATGCGGGTGGCACTGCGGGCGGAACGAACCCCATGCGCGCGTTCCTCGCCCAGCGCTCCGTCGGCGAGCCGCTCGCCCAGCTTCTCCGCATCCCCGGTGTTCGAGTCGTGCACGGGCTGCGCGTCCCCGGCCAAGCGGCTGGTTCGATCGCGCACGCCATCGTCAGCGGTCGCAGGGTCGCGCTCGTCGACGACGAGCTGTGGGCGCCCGGCACGTACGGCATCTCGCGCGACGGTGAGCTCACCCACAACGGCGTCGCCTTCTCCTCACCTGCCGCCGAGTTCCCACACGCTGTCGAGCGCTTCCACGAGCTGTTCGGCGAGATGTCCGAGGTTCGCGGCTGGATGACGGTGGTCGCGGAACGCGAGGGGCCCCTCGAGGTCGACAACGCGCTCACCTGGCAGCGAGTGCGCCTCGCGACGACGGAGTCGCTGCTGCGCGAAGTCGGCGACTGGCTCGCCGGCGACGGCAACCGGGTCGACCGGCTGCTGCTGCGCGACCTGATCGCGCACAAGCGCTGACCCGGGCTCGGCAGGGCCTCCGTCGCGCAGCCGACACCCGGCGGAACGGAATCAGTCGTGCGGCCGATCCCACGGCATCCGCCGCTGAGTAGCGTCGAAGCATGAGCAACCACAGCATGACTCCGACCCCGACCGGCAGTGCTCCGCTCACCGAGCAGCGCGCCTCCGGCAGCAGCAGACTCACGTACGACCACGCGCTGAGCCCGATCGGTCGCGGAAAGGGCTGGTGGAGGGGCGTTCTCTTCATCGCGTTCCTCGTGGCCGGGTTCTTCGCGACGTCGCTGACCATCGGCCTGATCGGGTTCGGTATCTCGGCGCTCACCGGCGAGCTCACCGAGGCGCAGATGACGGCGATGATGGAAACCGGCGTCGTCCCGATGACGCCCTCGATCTTCGTCACCAACAACCTCGCGCTCGCGGCCCTCCTCCCGCTCGCCTACCTCGGCCAGCGGATGCTGTTCGGCGTCCGGCCGGGCACCATCTCGTCGGTGACGGGCCGCTTCCGCTGGTCCTGGTTCCGCAAGCTCGCGCTGGTCATCGTTCCGGTCTTCGCCGTCTACTCGGCCGCGCTCTTCCTGCTCGAGCCAGCCGAGCTCAACATCGACGGCACCGCGATGCTCATGCTCGCGTTCGTGCTGCTCACGACGCCCTTCCAGGCCGCAGCTGAGGAGTATGTGGCGCGCGGCGGCTTCCAGCGCGCCGCCGGCTCATGGTTCGCTGGCCCACAGCTGTCCTTCATCGTCGGAACCGCCGTCTCCGCAACGCTCTTCTGCCTCGCGCACGGTGCGGGCGACTGGTGGCTCATCGGGTACTACTTCTTCTTCGGCGTGATCATGTCGGTCACCGTCAAGTACACGGGCGGGCTCGAGAGCGCCGTGCTCATCCACGCGTCGAACAACGTCATGCTGTTCATCCCGGCCGTGCTCACCGGCCAGCTCAGCGAAGGCATCGACCGCTCCGCGGGGGCGGGTGGCCCGATCATGCTCCTCCCTGCCGCGTTCCTGGCCGTCGTCGCCGCCTTTGTCATCTGGCGCGCGAAGAAGGAGGGCATCGAGACCACGACGGCCCCGCTCGTCACCGCCAAGCAGCGTCGCGAGGCCGAGGCTCGGGCCGCCTACGAACTGCACGCTCAGCAGCAGGCGCAACTCGCCCAGCAGGCCGCGCAGCAGCCCATGCAGACCTACGGCGGCACTCCGAATCAGGGCTACGGTCAGGCTTCGAGCCAGCAGCCCGGCCAGGTGCCGAACCAGCACTACGGCCAGGCCCCGAACCAGGGTCAGCCGCAGCCGGGTTCGACGCCGCCGGCTGGCACGAACCAGCGTCCCGAGTAGCGCCGGTCGCTCGGCCGAATCCCCGGTACGACGAAGCCCCTCGAGATGGAACCAGCGTCCATCGCGAGGGGCTTCTCTGCGTCAGCGGGCGTCGAACGCGTGCTTCGCCTCGGCCGCGAGGCTCGGTTCGCGGAACACGGCGAGCGCGGTCGCCGCGAGCATCCGAGCCCCGTCGGCGATCGTCGCTGAGGCGTTCGGGCCGTCTGCGGCCTCGGCGAACTCCCTCGTGTGCGTGACGCCGTCGGGAATGAGCTGGATCATCGGGTGAATCGACGGGACGACGTGGCTGACGTTGCCCATGTCGGTGGACCCGGTGATGGGCTCCTCCGTGACCGGCCGCCCGATCCGCTCGTAGGCCGAGTGGGCGAGACCCGCGAGCACCGGATTCGAGATGAGCGAGTAGTAGGCGGGGGTGTTCTCCTCGATCAGCACCGAGGATCCCGTCGCGAGCGCGGCACCTTCGAAGCAGGCACGCACCCTGGGCACGATGTTCTCCAGCAGATGGTCCCGCTCGTTGGCGCGCACGAAGATGCGAAGCGCCGCACGCTCGGGGATGATGTTGGGCGCCTGCCCACCGTCGGTGACGATGGCGTGCACGCGGGCATCGTCGGTCAGCTGCTGCCGCAGCAGGCCGATCGCCGTCAGCGACAGCGTGGAGGCGTCGAGCGCGTTGATGCCCAGCTCGGGGCTCGCGGCGGCGTGGCTGGCGCGCCCCGTGAACGTGACGTCGAGCGCCACCCGGGACAGCGTCGAGCCGCCGACGGTGTTCGTCGCCGCCGGATGCACCATGATCGCGAGGTCGATGCCGTCCAGCACCCCTCCCTCGATCATCGGGACCTTGCCAGCAGCGCCCTCCTCGCCTGGGCTGCCGATCACCACCAGGTGGGCGGGGGTTCCAGGGGTGGCCGTGAGCGCGTCCTTCAGCAGCATCCCCGCGCCGAGCCCGCTGGCCGCGATGATGTTGTGTCCGCAGGCGTGGCCGATGCCCTCCAGTGCGTCGTACTCGCAGAACACGGCGATCGTCGGGGTCTCGTCGCCCGCATCCGGGGTCGACCAGCGGCCGACGAATGCCGTGTCGAGGCCAGCGAAGCCGCGTTCGACCGCGAACCCGGCCGACTCGAGCTCGGACGAGAGCCGCGCCGCGGCGTGCACCTCGGTGAAGCGGATCTCCGGGTTGGCGTGCAGGTCGGCGGCGACGTCGACGAGCAGGGGCAGTCGGGCCGGCAGGTGTGCGCCGAGCTCGTCGACGATGGCGGGCACGTGGTCGGTGCGGATGTTCATATTCGGTGTTCCTCCACTTGGTTCGGGGTCGGAGTCGGGTCGACGGGCGCGCAGATCAGCCGCCCATCATGAGGGAATGGCCGGGGCCGACGGGCAGCTCGAAGAGGCCCCACACGAGCAGCTGCAGCAGCCAGACACCCCAGATCGCGATCGTGAACGGCATGACCAGGCTGAACAGGGTGCCGAGGCCGCCCTTCGGCGCCCACTTCTGCATGAGGCCGAGGACGACCGGGAGCAGCGGGTTCATCGGCACGAGCGGGTTCGAAGCCGAGTCGGTGATGCGGAACGCGGCCTGCACGTAGGCCGGGTCGACGCCGTTGAGCATGAACATGGGCACGAAGATCGGCGCGAGCAGGGTCCACAGTGCAGACCCGCTCGTGAGCAGCAGTGCGGGGACGAACACGAAGACGCTGAAGATCATGAGGCCGCCGATGCCGCCGAGCCCTGTCGCCTCCATCGCGTCCGCCCCGCCGGTGGCGAGGAGCAGGCCGATCTGCGACCACGAGAACCAGGCGATGGCCTGGGCCGCCGTGAAGATGACGACGATGAACGGCACGAGCTCCTTGACCGCGTCCGTCATCATGCTGGGGACCTGCGCCCAGCTCGTGAGGGTGCCCGCGATGATGCCGTAGGTGATGCCGCCGATGAGGAACATGAAGAGGATGAAGATGGGGATGCTCGACATGAACGGCGAGCGCAGGATGGCGCCGTCCTCACCTTGCAGGGCGGAGCCCGGCAGCAGGAGGAGGACCACCAGCACCGCGAGGTAGGCGACGATCGCGACCGCCGCGATGAGGAGTGCGCGGCGCTCCTTGCTGGTGACCGGCTTCGGGTCGGAGTCGGGAGTGAGTGCGCCCGGGAGGAGCTTCGTCTCCGGGGGTACGTACGTGCCGAGCTTCGGTTCGAGGAAGCGCTGGCAGACCAGGGTGATCGTGATGGACAGAATCACGGTCGACGACGCGAAGAAGTAGTAGTTCGCGAGCACGGAGACCTCGGCGCTCGGGTCGACGATCTGCGCGGCGCTCGTCGTGATGCCGGACATGAGCACGTCGGTGCCTGCGGGGACCACGTTCGCGCTGAAGCCCGCGATGACGGCGGCATACGAGGCGATGAACCCGGCGAGCGGGTGCCGACCCGCGGCGAGGAAGGCGGCCGCGGCGAGTGGGGGCAGGATGATGACCGCCGTGTCCGACGCCAGGTTGCCCATGAGGCTCACGAAGACGACCACGTACGTCACGGCCCACTTCGGTGCGGAGAGCACCGTGGCGCGCATGAAGGTGCTCAGCAGGCCCGTGCGCTCCGCGACGCCGATGCCGAGCATGACCGTGATGATGAGGCCGAACGGGGGGAACGTGATGAAGTTCTCGATCGCCGTCGAGACCGCGTAGACGAGGCCCTCCGAGGAGAGGATGCTGCGGATGGGGACGACGTCGCCGGTTGCCGGGTCGATCGTCGAAGCGCCGAGTCCTGCCGCAATGGCCGAGGCGACCGCGACGAGGCCGGCGAGGATGAGGAAAAGGAAGAACGGATGCGGGAGGCGGTTGCCGATGCGCTCGACGCCGCGCAGCATCCTTCCGCTGAGTCCTGGCGCCTCTGCGAGCGTGAGCTCCGTGGTGTCAGTCCGAGTCATGAGCACTCCGATGTTCGAGGGGACTTCGCTGTCCTGAGTGTTCTGATTCTGCTTTACGGCTTTGTTACGGTGGTCGCATCTGGCCAGAAATTGGTCCAGTATGTTCGATATGGATCTCCAGGTGCGAGAAGCGTCCCCGGTGCTGTCCGAATCGGACCTCGCGCTCATCGACGTCATGCAGGAGGACCCGCGGGCGCCGTGGGCGCAGATCGGTCAGACGATCGGCGTCAGCGCTCCCACCGCCCGCCGCCGCTGGGAACGGCTCCAAGCTGACGACTCCGCCTGGGTCACGACGCACGTCGGCTGGAACTCCGGGGTCGTCACCGCCATCGTCGCGGTGCAGTGCAGGCCAGGGGCCGTCGAGACCGTCATCGAGGCGTTCGTCACGCACCCGCGGGTCGTGACGATCGCCGAGATCACCGGCGACCACGACCTCATGCTCACCGTCCTCGTCCCTGACGTGCACGAGCTGCGTCGGTTCCTCCGTCTCGGCCTGACCTCGCACGCCGACGTCGCACGCATGCGCACCATGCTCGTGACGCGGATGTTCCTGGACGGCTCGCACTGGCGATCCGGGTTCGGCACCTCCTCCCGACAGGTAGAGGCCCGAGACGGCAGCACGTCCCCGTCTGCGTCGCTCTCACCCGCCCTTGCGACGGCCATCAGCATCCTCGAACGCAACGGTCGCGCGCCCAGCAGCGAGCTGGCCTCGGCGCTCGGGGTCTCGGAAGCGCACGCGAGGCGGTTCGTGCACCGCGCAGTGAGGTCCGGGCACATCGTGCAGCGCATCGACGTGCAGCTCGAGCAGCCCCGCTGGCCGTATTCGCTGGTGCTGTGGATGGTCGTCCCGGCCGGCCGCCTCTACTCGGCCGCCGCGCGCATCAGCCAGCGGCAGTCCGTGCGTGCCTGCGCGGCGCTCGCGGGAGGCAGCGCGAACCTGTACGCCATCGTCTGGCTGAGCTCACTCGCAGAAGCGCCGGACGTGGAGATGCAGATCGTGCAGGACGGTGACGTGCGCGTCGTCGAGCGCAGCATCATGCTCCACTACAGCAAGCGCATGGGGCACGTGTTCGACGGCAGCCAGCGCCGCACCGGCCACGTGCCCTGGGTCGACGGTGCGGCTACGTGAGGGCGGCGAACCGCTCCACGTCGGAAGCTGAACCCGAGACGATCACGAGGTCGTGGTTCGAGACCACGGTGTCGGCCATCGCGTAGGTGAACGGCTTGCCCGGGCTCTTCACGCCGACAACCGTCACTCGGTACTTCGTGCGCACCCCGGACTCCATGAGCGGCACCCCGCGGATCGCCTTCGGCGGGTAGAGCTTCACGAGCACGAAGTCGTCGTCGAACTGGATGAAGTCGAGCATCCGCCCCGAGAGCAGGTGCGCGATGCGCTCACCCGCCTCACGCTCCGGGTAGATGACGTGGTGCGCGCCGATGCGGCCGAGAATCTTGCCGTGCGTCGCCGACATGGCCTTCGCCCAGATCTGCGGCACCTTCAGGTCAGACAGGTTCGCCGTCACGAGCACGCTCGACTCGAGCGACGTGCCGACCGCGACGACGGCGACCGCGAACTCGTGCGCACCGATCTGCCGCAGCGCCTCGATGTTGCGCGCATCCGCCTGGACGGCGTGCGTCACGCGCTCCGCCCACTTCTGGACGAGGCCCTCGTCGGTGTCGACCGCGAGCACCTCTCGCCCCTGACGCTGCAGCTGGCCCGCAGTCGCAGCGCCGAACCGGCCGAGGCCGATGACGAGCACCGGCGCATTGTGTGGAATCGGCTCACCCAACGATGATCCTTTCTTCGGGCAGCCGGAACAGCTGCTTGTGCTCGCTGGACGCGAGGGCTGCGGCCATGGTGACCGTGCCGACGCGGCCGAGCCACATGGTGATGGAGAGAATGTACGCGCCCTGCTCCGGCAGATCGCCGGTGAGGCCCGTCGACAGGCCGCAGGTCGCGAACGCGCTGATCGCCTCGAAGAGCGCCTCGTCGAACGGCACGGAGGCGAAGTGCATGAGCGAGATGGAGGAGACGGCCACGATCGTCGCGCCCCACAGCGTCACGCTGACGGCGAGGCGGAGCACGTCGTTCGGGATGCGGCGACCGAACGCCTGGATGTCGTTGACGCCCTTGGCCTCGGCGAACGCGGCGAGGAAGAGGATGGCCAGCGTCGTGACCTTGATGCCCCCGGCGGTCGATGCGCTGCCACCACCTACGAACATCAGCATCTGCATCGCCAGCATTGTGGCAGGGTCGGCGTTCGCGAGGTCGATCGTGGAGAACCCGCCGGAACGGGTCATGGCAGACATGAAGCCCGCTGTCATCGGACGGAACACGGGCTCCTGCGCGCCGATCGTCGCAGGGTTGTCACCCTCGAGGAAGTAGATCGCGATCGCGCCCAGCACGAAGAGCAGCACGGTCGTCGACAGCGTCAGCTTCACGTGCACGGAGATGCGCTGCCTCGTCTTCACCCAGCGCGTGAGCGCGAAGATGACGGGGAAGCCGAGGCTGCCGAGGAACACTGCGGTCGCGAGGCAGGTCAGCATCCACGCATCCGTCGCGAACGGCTCGATGCCGGTGCTCGTCGGCATGAAGCCCGTGTTGGTGAAGGCCGAGGTCGCCCAGAAGAAGCCGTCCAGGATCGCGTCCCACAGCGGCTCACCGGCGATGAGCAGGCGCGGGATGATGAGCAGCGCGACGCACGTCTCGATGATGACGAGCGAGATCGCGACCGTCGCGAGGATGCCGCCGATGTCGCCGAGCTTCACGGCCTGCGACTCGGAGACCGGGCCAGCGTGCGTGCGCAGGGCGTTGCTGTCGCTCGCGGCGACGAGCTTCTGCCGCAGGCCGAGGCGCCGCGTGACGATCGCGCCCATGATGCTCGCCAGCGTGAGCACGCCGATCGCACCCACCTGCATGCCAAGGAACACCATGAAGTGTCCGAAGCCGGACCAGTGCGTCGCCATGTCGACCACGGAGAGGCCCGTGACGCAGATCGTCGAGACTGCCGTGAAGAGCGCCTCATGGAACGGAGTGACCGTTCCGTCTGCGGACGAGATCGGCAGCATGTAGATCGTCGTCCACAGCAGGATGATGCTCGTGAAGATGATCACCGCGAACCGTGACGGCGTGTGGTGGGCGAAGTCGTCGATCTTCCGGCCGACCGCGGAGACGATGCGCCGCAGCAGCCCATCCGTGTCCACGGGAGCGGGGATGCTCGAGGCCCGCGGTGTGCGCATCACATCCCCACTTCACAGCACAGTCGACCGACGCCTCACGTGCGCGAGGCGTCGGTCATGCTACTCCTCGCGCGTGGAATCGCGAATACGTGGCACGGGAGGATTCGCTCTGCACCTTGTTTCTGCAGTGCTCTGGGCCATAAGGTATTCAACTGACACTCACTTCACTTCCGTAACGCGCGGATCATCCGTCACCTTGGAGCTGCAACACATGGCAAACGACCTGTCTGATGTGCGGTTCCTGACCGTTGCCGAGGTGGCAGAGCTCATGCGGGTCTCGAAGATGACGGTGTACCGACTTGTGCACTCCGGTGAACTTCCCGCGGTGCGGTTCGGCCGCTCGTTCCGGGTGCCGGAGTCGGCAGTCTCCGAGGCCATCAAGCAGTCCGGCCGCGGAGACGAGTTCGGTCAGCACACCGCCTGAGTCTTCCTGGACCCTGAGTTTTTGTCGGACACAGGGTTACCGGCAGGTGGCGTGTAAGCTGGCGCCAGCGATGCCGCAGCCCACCGCTGCGCGCACCTCGTACTTGTAGATAAAGGATGTTCCTATGGGTTCAGTAGTCAAGAAGCGCCGCAAGCGCATGGCGAAGAAGAAGCACCGCAAGCTGCTTCGCAAGACTCGCCACCAGCGTCGCAACAAGAAGTAGTCGCGACGACGCAGAGCGCCGGGCCCTCGGGTCAGGCGTTTTCTGCGTTAAGGCGCGGGTTCGCTCTGGCCGGGAGCGCGCTTGTGGTCGCTCCCCGCGCGTCTTGATGACCACAACACCGCTCTCGTCCGCGTGGTCTCTGCGAGACTCGAGGGCATGACGGATGCGCGCGTTCCGACGATCACCTTCCTGGGCAAGCCGGGCTGCCACCTCTGCGAGGACGCGGAGCCGGTGGTGCGGGAGGTCGCCGCCCGCCACAGCGCTGAGCTGTCGGTGCTGAGCATCCTCGACGACGCAGCGTTGCAGCAGCGCTACGGCGAGCTCGTTCCGGTCGTGCTCATCGATGGCGAGCAGCACTCGCAGTGGTTCGTCGAGGCCGAGCGGTTGGATGCGGCGGTGGCTGCCGCCGCTGCTCGGCGGTGAGCATGGGCTGGAGCTGTCCGCGCCTGAACAGCGGCTTCAGCCTGTGAGGGCGGGCTCGGTGCTGACTCGGCAGACGACGTCGCCGAGGCGGAGGCGGGCTCCGCTCGGCACGCGGTAGACGACGCCCGGCGAGAATGCCGAGTGGCCGGCGCCGCTGAGGTGCACTCCGTGCGTCGAGTGGTAGTCGGTGACGAGGATGCGGCCGGCCCGGTCGAGGTCCACGAGCGCGTGGGTGCGCGACACGGTGTTGTCTCGACTGTCGACGCGGACGGGGATGCGTCCGTCGACGGGCGACGGGTTGCGGCCGACGGCGGCGCTGCCGGCCAGCACTGCGCGGGAGCTGTCGTCGAACTCGATGACGAGGGCCCTGGGCGCGGCAGACGAACGTGCCGCCGTTCGGCGCGATGACCGCCGCGGCCGGTGTTCGGTTCCAGGCCGGGGCATTGGCGTCGGCTCGGTGGTCGGCTCGGTCTGCGTCTCGGTCTGCGTCTCCGGTCTGGTATTCGTCTCGGTTCCGATGGCTTGCGCGAGCTCCGGTGCTCGTGCCGTCCCGGGATCCGGCCTCCTGCTCGGTGCTGTGCTCGCCGCCTGCGAGGATGCCCGACGCAGCGCCCGGCGCCCGGCGCGTGGCTCGCTGATGACCGGCTGGTCGGGCTCAGTGTCGGCGCGCCTCCGAAGGGCGATGCCGTGGCGGAGCAGCGGCTCTGGCGTGCCGCAGCTCGGGCAGCGAGTCTCGGCTGCCGTCGCGATTGCGGCGCAGGCAACGCACGTGCCCACGATGACCGTGAGCTCGGGTTCGCTTCCCACATCGTTCTCCGGCAGTCCGTCGGTCCGGATCGCCCGCATGACCCCCGATGGGTGCACGGCGAACTCCTGCATCCGGTTCTCCTCGTGCAGCTCGAGTCGGATCGCGCGGGCGATGGTCTGCGCGAGGCGAGTGCACCGGGCGACGACGGATGCATGCGCGGCGTCGCGATCGTCGGCGGAGATCTCAGCTGGGGTCGAGTTCCAGGACAGCATGCCGCCGCCACGCGCGTCGATGCGCGCGGTGACACGCGGCCAGGTGGGCACGGCTTCGCCCGGCTCCGGTTCGCGACGTGTGCGTCTTCCCGCCATCAGAAGCTCACCCCGCGCGCGTCGAGGAAGGGAAGCGGATCGACGCGTTCCCCGTCGACGAGCACTTCGAAGTGGAGGTGGCAGCCGGTGGACTGGCCGCTTGTGCCCGTGACGCCGATCTGCTGACCGGCGTTGACGACCGCCCCCACTGCGACGAGGTAGCCGTCAGCTTCCATGTGGAGGTACTTCGTGACGAGCCCACCGCCGTGGTCGACTCTGATGGTGCCGTTCCCGGAGCTGTCCGGTTCGGCTTCGACGACGGTCCCTGACTGCGCGGCCCAGATCTGCCCGCCGCAGCCGCCCGCCGCGAGATCGATGCCGTTGTGCATGCGCCATTCGAATTCGGTTGGGTGGAACCGGTTCCCGAACGTGTCGGTGAGCGCGCCGGCACCGGGTGCGGCCCAGCCCGAGGGGCTCAGGATCGCGGCGCTGCCGCTGCCGCTGCCACCGGCGCCGCCGGCAGCCGCGCTTGCCGCCCCACAGCCGCCGTCCGCGTCCGCACTGGCTCCGGCGGCCGGGAGAGTTCCCGTGCCAAACCCCGTGCTGCTTCCGCTGATGGTCTCGCTCACGGCGACGGCCGCCTGCCAGTACTTCGCATAGTGCTGCGGGTCGGCGTTTCCCTGGACGCGATGTGCGGCCTCCGACGGTGCGAGCGCGTCGCGCTCGGCGACTGCGAGCAGCGCGGTGAAGAAGCTGCTGGCGCTTGCGTGCGGATCCATTCGGTCGGCGTAGCTCCCCCACGCGCCGTTGTCGCGTTGCTGAAAGAGCCCCCGTGAGTCGGGACCGGCCGCGTCGCCGTGGTCGAGCACCTGCAGGGTCGACTCGCCGATGGCGGTCATGACCCCGATGACCTGGTCGCGGACCCCGAGACCGGCCTCGCGGCCCGCGGTCAGGATGTGTGCGGCATTCGAGAGCTGCGTGCCAGCGAACTCGGCCGGCTCGCCATCGATCGTGGTGCTGACGGTGAGGCCCGACGCCGAGGCCGGGTCGGCATCGATGGCACCGGCGGCGCCCCCAGGCCCGCCTGTGCTGGTTCCCGTAGCGGTGCCGAGCGGAACGATGGGCACCGAGAACCCGGAGGTGGCGCAGGCCGCCACGCTCGCGAGCGATGTGCTCGCGATGGTCGTGAGCACCAAGGTCCCGAGCAGCAGTGCCGGCGCGAGCAGGATCGCGATCGCGCCGACCGACCACGCACCGGCTCGCGAGCTCACGAGGCTCCGTCCGGTGGTGTGATCTGGCTGACGAGCCAGGGCCCGGATCCGTCGCGCACGAGCAGGAGCCGGTACGAACCGCCGCCTGTCGGGACAACGACGCGGGCGAGGTAGCCGCTGGCGTCGCGTTCCACCGCGATCTGCCCGTCGGCTGTCACCGCAGGGATGGACGCCGGGTCGACAGAGCTCAGCGCCGCGACCGCCGCCGCGGTGAGGTGGGGTTGGAGCGCCTCGAGCCAGTCCCGCTGGGAGTCGTCGCGACGCAGGTAGGCCCTCATGGCGGCGGACGCGACGCCGATCGCCGCGGCATCCGACCCGTCATCGTGTGTCGGCGAGGGCTCCGGGGCCTCCGCCTCGATGTGCTCGTCCTGCGACCCGTCGGCGGGCTCAGGCGGTCGATCCGCCGGCGCGAGTCGGCTCGGCGATGTCGTCGGCGGCCCGTCGGCTGGCGAGCATCCGCTCACTCCCAGGGCCAGCGCTGCCAGCGCGGCAATTGCGATCTTCTGGCGCATCGAGCACCCCTTCCCAGCCACAGCTCGGCCGCGGCGAGCACCAATCTAGGTCGCTCGGAGCGGCCCGGCCTCGGCCTGTGGATAACTCTCGGTGGCCACCTGGGCCGTGCGTAGAGTCCATTCCTGTACCGAGCCGGCACCAACACCGACGAGCCATCTGAGGGCGTCGACGGTTCGGCTCCGACACCGGGGCGAGACACGGCGCCGAGCCTCGAGCGCGTGTGGTCCGACCCCGGTGCTGCCTGACCCCGCCTGCGTGGGGCCGCTCTTCGGCGCGCGTTCTCGCGCCTTCATCTCGACAGGAGACCTCTGATCATGACGACCGTCGCACTCGCGATCTTGCTCGACACCACCACGCACCTGGTGACGCTGCCCGACCCCGACCCCGTGCAGCCTCCGGGGACGGAGGGCCTCACGACGCTGCTCGGCTGGGTGAAGTGGATCGGGCTCGCGGTGTGCGTGCTCGGCCTCATCGCCGCCGGCACGATGATGGCGATCCAGTCACGCAGAGGCGAGGGCGGCGAGCACGCGGGCAAGATCGGCATGGCGCTCGGCGGGGTCATCATCATCTCGGCGGCGACGAGCCTCGTCGGCTTCTTCGTCTGACGTGCGGCGGGTGAGCATCATGCCGAACAGCAGACCGAGACCGCGCCGATCGGCCCGCCTCAGCTCCGGAACGCCCTTGGGGCGCCCCGGGTTCGTCGTGGCCGCGCTCGGCGTCGCGCTCCTGGTGGTGGCCGGTGTCGTCGTCTCGGTCCTGGCGGCGTTCGGGGGTGAGGCTCCCGGTGGGGGTGAGGGCGCGCCGGCCGAGCTGGCGAGGTCCACTCCAACGCTCGACGCACGCGCCGATCCCCGGCCTGCCGGTGCCGGCGACACGCTGTCACCCAGCCGCTGCGGGCTGTCCGAACCCGGTGCGCCTGACCCTGCCGAGTCGGAGGAGTGGCGGCTCGCGATCGCGCCCGAGACCAGCTGGCGGGATGTCGACGTGAACCTCGCCCCGAGCGCACCGGCCGCGGGTCCGGGGGAGACCCACGAGCCAGGGTTCGCCTCCTGCTTCCAGCGTTCGCCGGAGGGGGCGCTGTTCGCCGCCGCGAACTTCCTCGTCCAGTCGAACACGGCGGGTCTCCGGGTCCCGCTCCTCGACTATGCCCTGGCATCTGGCCCCCATCGAGATGCGCTCCTCGCAGCGTCGAAGTCGGGGGCAGAGTCGGGCTCCTCGGGTGAGCTCATCCGACTCCAGATCGTGGGCTACCGGATGCTCGCCTTCGACGGCCAGACCGCGCGCGTCGACGTCGCCCAGCGCGTCACGGTCGATGGCGCGAGCAGCTTCATCGCCGCCGTCGTCGACCTCGAGTGGGTCGACGGCGACTGGCGGATCCCGACCGACGAGCCGCACCCCGTGCGCATGCAGGCGCTCGGCGACGTCGGCGGCTACGTACGGTGGGGTGCCTGATGGCTGACTGCGGACTCGGCGACTTCGAGTGCTATTCGAAGGAGATCGCCTCGACGGTGTGGAGCCGAACGCGTGAGGCGCTTCAGAACGACGTCAACGAATGGGTGGCCGAGCAGATCTCGACGCTCGGCACCATGTGGGTCGACGTGCCGACACCAGACCTCGGGACGACGGGAGCCGCGGCAGGTTCGGCTGCCGCCGCGCCGACCGGCGACGTCGAAGCGCACCTCGGCACGGTGCTCGGGTACGTCAGCTGGATCTCGGGCACGGTCGCCGTCCTCGGGCTCGTGCTCCTGGCCGTCATGGTGGGGCTCCGCATCCGCTCGGGCGATGGGGTCCCGTTCCACGGCAGACTGTTCGCGGTGCTCGCGGGCGGGGTCCTCATCGCGGGCGCCTCCTCGCTGGTGTCCGCGCTCGTCCCCACCGCCCCGGCGGCGTCGACCAACACCGCGACGTTCCTGCAATCTTCGACGTGGTGGATCGCGGGCGTCTGCGCCATCGCCTCCGTCATGATCGGCGGCGCGCGCATGGCGTGGGAGCAGCGGGCCAGGCCGGGGCAGGAGCTTCTGAAGAGCCTGCTCACGCTGGTGGTCGTCGCGAGTGCGGGCCTCACGATCGTGTGGCTGCTCGTCCGCGCGGGGGACTCCTTCTCGACCTGGATCATCGACGAGTCGCTCGAGTGCGACCTCGACGGGGCCCCGAACTGCTTCAAGGACAACGTGGGCGTCATGCTCGGGGGCTCCGTCGCGGGCCTCGCCGGCGGTGCTGCCGGCAGCTCCGGCGGAGCGGTCGTGAGCGGCATCAGCAACGGCCTCTTCATCGGCGTGATCGTCGGTCTCGTCTCGGTGGTGCAGGTGCTGCTCATGATCGTGCGAGGCGGGATGCTCGTCATCCTCTCGGGCATCCTGCCGCTCGCCGCGTCTGCGACGAACACGGAGCTCGGCAAGGGGTGGTTCCAACGCTGCGTCGCCTGGCTGACCGCGTTCATCCTCTACAAACCGGCCGCGGCGATCGTCTACGCCGCCGGTTTCCGCATGAGCGGGGCCGCCCCGTCCTCGGAGGGCAGCGCCGTCCTGACCACCTATACGGGACTCGTCATCCTCGCCCTCGCCATTGTCGCGCTCCCCGCACTCATGCGCTTCGTGACGCCCATGGTCGGGGCGCTCGCCTCGAGCGGCGGGGGCGCATCCATCGCCAACGCGGTCGCGGACCGCGTTCCGGAGGGCGCGCGCCCCCGACCGAGCACCGCGCCACAGGGCAGCAGCGCCTCGCGCGGGGTCACTGGGGCGCCACGAGGCGGGGCACCGACACCAGGGGCAAGGGCGACGCCGCCCAGATCCCCGTCAACGCCGGGCTCCCCAGCGCCGTCGCTCGGGCCGGCGAAAACCTCCGCCTCCCCGGGGGCAGCGTCCGGAGCAGGCGCGGCGGCGGGAGCAGGCAAGGTCGCGGGTGGTCCATACGCTGCGGCGGCGCTCACGGCCGTCCAGCCCGTGAAGAAGGCTATCCATTACGGCACGGATGCTGCGATCACGGTCGCGGAGCGGACAACAGGAGAGGAGCCGAGCGGTGGTCGATAGCTCGATGGCGCGACAGGTGCGCACGTACGGGAACTGGCGGAAGCCGACCTCTGCAGGTCTCCTCGGGCTCGGCTCCGTCGGCACGGCGCTGCTGCTGGGCGGGCTGGTGCTCGTGGTCGTCGCCGTCATGATCTCCGGCATCATCGCGGCGCTGATCGTGGCGACGGCGATCGGGGTCTCGCTGCTGCTGCTCGTCGTGCGAGACGCGCACGGCAAGAACGCGCTCTCCCGGATCGGGGCCCGTTCAGGGTGGGCGCTGTCCCGGGCGAAGGGGGAGGCGAGCTACCGTTCTGGCCCGATCGGCCGCGTGCCGTGGGCGACCTACCAGTTGCCCGGCATCGCGGCGCCGACGAGGCTGAGCGAGCACAGCGACTCGCACGGACGCCCCTTCGCCCTGCTCCTCACGCCAGCCGTCGGCAGCTACACGGTGGTGTTCGGCACTGAACCGGATGGCGCGGCCCTTGTCGACCAGGAGCAGATCGATTCGTGGGTTGCCGAATGGGGCCACTGGCTCTCGAGTCTTGGTGACGAGCAGGGGATCGAGGCGGCCTCGGTGACCATCGAGACGGCTCCAGACTCCGGCACGCGCCTGCGCCGCGAGGTCGCCATGAACATCGACCCGAACGCGCCAGCCTTCGCTCGCGCCGTGCTCGAGGAGACCGTCGCCGACTACCCGGAAGGCTCATCCACCGTGACGGCCTTCGTTGCGCTCACCTTCCAAAGCTCGCTCCGAGCCGGCGCGCGGCGGCGAGCCCCCGACGAGATGGCGCGAGAGCTCGCGGCCCGCCTCCCCGGCCTCACCGCGGGACTGCAGGCGACCGGCGCCGGCGCCGCGCAACCGCTCACGGCGCAGGAGGTCTGCGAGATCGTTCGGGTTGCCTACGATCCCGCCGTCGCCGTGCTCATCGACGAAGCGCACGCCGCCGGTGAGACCCCGGAACTCAGCTGGAGCGACATCGGTCCGGCGGCAGCCAGAGCCAGCTGGGGCGGCTACCGCCACGATTCCGCCTACTCGACGACATGGGCGATGACCGTCGCGCCACGAGGCAGTGTGCAGTCGAGCGTGCTCGCCCGCCTGCTCGCGCCGCACCGGGACATCGCCCGCAAACGGGTGACGCTGCTCTACCGGCCCATCGACGCGGCCCGCGCTGCCGCCCTCGTCGAGGCCGACCTCAGCGCCGCCCAGTTCAGGCAGACGTCGAGCTCGAAGCCGGCCGCGCGCGACACGCTCGCCGTGCGAGCGGCCGCGGCGACCGCCAGCGAGGAGGCATCCGGTGCGGGCCTCGTGAACTTCGGGGCACTCGTCACGGCGACGGTGCTCGACGCGGAACACGAGCTCGACGCGCGGGCGGCCGTCGACAACCTCGCCGCGACCGCACGCCTCCGCCTGCGGCCCGTCTACGGATCCCAGGACTCGGCCTTCGCCGCGGCGCTG
This sequence comes from Pseudoclavibacter sp. RFBA6, assembly GCF_002931575.1. NCBI lineage: Bacteria > Bacillati > Actinomycetota > Actinomycetes > Micrococcales > Microbacteriaceae > Pseudoclavibacter > Pseudoclavibacter sp. RFBA6. The sequence goes on from NZ_PSUA01000015.1 coordinate 457,774, forward strand.
CCGCTCGGCCTCGTCCTCAGCAAGCACCTCAGAGTGCCAAGCGAACTGCGAGAGAAACTGTGAACCGACCACGCCAGAGAACCACGAAGCAGCCCGCGCAAGCGCGCCCGCGACCCCAGGAGCGACCGGGCGCGCGAGGCTGGAGCGGCACCGGCAGGGGCGCATCCACGTACGTCCAGGCCCACGACGAGTGGCGCGGCACGACCGTCCAGGTGTGCGGGCTCTGGCCGTTCGCGGTCGGGACCGGCACTCCGATGATCGGGGTACCCCTCGGCCGGCACACGCAGACCGGGGCGACGCTGTGCTGCGACCCCATCTCGTGGTTCCAGCGAGCCAAGCTCATCAGCAACCCGTCCGCGTTCATCCTCGGCAAGCCCGGACTCGGCAAGTCCTCGCTGGTGCGACGGATGGCGACGGGGCTCGCCGGCTACGGCGTGATGCCGCTCGTGCTCGGCGACCTGAAGCCCGACCACGTCGACATGATCACGGCCCTCGGGGGCCAGGTCATCTCGCTGGGACGCGGCCGCGGCTACCTCAACGTGCTCGACCCCGGCGAGGCGACGGCAGCTGCGAAGCGACTCAGAGCCCACGGCTTCGAGGCCGAGGCCAGCCAGGTGCTCGCCGACGCCCACGGTCGCCGGCACACGATGGTCGCCGCCCTCCTCACGATCATGCGCCTCCAGCCGCCCAGTGACCGCGAGGAGACGATCATCGACCGCGCCCTCAAATGGCTCGACGAGCACCACGACGGGGTGCCCGTGCTCGGCGACCTCCTCGAGGTCGTGCAGGCAGGGCCACCGGAGGTGCGTGCGGTTGCGCTCGACCGAGGCGACGACAGCCGGTACAAGGCGATCACGGAAGACCTGGAGGCGTCGCTCATCGGGCTCGTCGGGGGCGGCAGGCTCGGCGAGACCTTCTCGCGGCAGACCACCAACCCCATGCGGCGTGACGCGCCCGTCGTCTACGACGTCTCCTCAATCGACGACTCCGACGTCGACCTGCAGGCGGCCGCGCTCCTCGCCTGCTGGTCCGCGGGGTTCGGCACCGTCAACGTCGCCAATGTGCTCGCGGATGCGGGACTCGAACCCCGACGGCACTACTTCGTCATCCTCGACGAACTGTGGCGAGCGCTTCGGGCAGGCAAGGGCATGGTCGACCGCGTCGACGCCCTCACCCGCCTCAACCGGCAGCGAGGGGTCGGCATGGCCATGATCTCGCACACCATGAGCGACCTCCTCGCCCTGCCCACCGAGTCGGAGCGGATGAAGGCGAGAGGCTTCGTGGAACGCGCCGGCATGGTCATCTGCGGCGGGCTGCCCGGGGCCGAGATGCCGCGCCTCACCTCAGCGGTGCCGCTGTCGCTCGCCGAGCAGGAGCTGCTCATCGGCTGGCAGGACCCACCCGCCTGGGACCCGACCAGCGGCCGGGAGGCCGAACCTCCGGGGCGAGGCAAGTTCCTCGTCAAGGTCGGCGGCCGGCCCGGGATTCCGGTCGACGTGCAGCTCACCGCCGCGGAAGCGAGCATCAACGACACCAACAAGCTCTGGCATGAGGCGAGCAGGGTGACCGGTGACGCTCCGGAAACGGGCCGCGGGCGCGAACCGGACCGGGGGAAGTCATGAGCGCGCCGAGGAAGCGTGGGCCGGGCGGACTTGCCGCCGAGGCCGCCCTGCTCTGGGTCGCGCTCGGCACGGTCGTCGTCGCCGTCGGCGGCACGAACCTCTGCGTGCGCGTCGCGAACACGGTCGATGGCACGGGGGCAGAACTGCCGGCCAACCTGTTCGCCCTGTTCTTCGACGTGCTGCGAGGCCGCGTCCAGTGGACGGAGACCGCGACGTGGCTCGCCGTCGTGATGGGCCTCGGGGTCCTGCTCGCGTGCTCCGCAGTGATGCTGATCATCCGCGGCCGCCGAGCCGGCGCTCACCGACTCGATCACGCCGCGGTCCTGCTCGGCCGGGGGAGGGAGATCGCAGCCATCAGCGCTCGCGGGGCCACGGCCAGCAGCCGGCGTCTCGGCGTCGACGGGCCGATCGGCGTGCGACTCGGCACGAGCCTCCCGGGTGCTGCACCGGTGTACGCAGGGTGGGAGGACATGCAGGTCAACATCAGTGGCCCGCGCACCGGGAAGTCGACGGCCTTCGCCATCCCAGCCATCGTCGAGGCGCCCGGTGCGGTCATCGTCACCTCGAACAAGCGCGACGTCGTCGACGCGACCCGCGGGGTGCGAGCTGCAACGGGCCGCGTCTGGGTCTTCGACCCGCAGTCCGTGGCCGGTGAAGCCGCCCAGTGGTGGTGGGACCCGCTGAGCTACGTCACCGACGAGGTGCAGGCAGGCAAGCTCGCAGACCACTTCGCCAGCGGGTCGAGGGAGCCCGGTTCCAGGGCCGACGCGTTCTTCGACCCCGCCGCGAAAGACCTCCTCACGGCGCTCCTGCTCGCCGGGGCGCTCGCGGGCAAACGCATCACCGAGGTGTATCGGTGGGTGACTCGACCAGGCGACGACGAAGCCGTCGGCATCCTGCAGGACAACGGGTTTCGGCTCATCGCCGACCAGCTCGAAGGGGTCATCAGCGCACCCGACAGGCAGCGCGGCGGTATCTACGGCACCGCCCAGCAGATGGCCTCGTGCCTGACCAGCAGGGCCCTCGCCTCCTGGATCACGCCGGGGGCCGAACCCGACGGCCGACCGCGGTTCAACCCCCACCAGTTCGTGCGTGGCACCGACACCCTCTACTCGCTCTCCCGCGAGGGGCAGGGGAGCACAGGTCCCCTCGTCACCGCCCTCACCGTCGCCGTGGCGGAGGCGGCAGAAGAACTCGCGGCGGCATCACCGTCCGGTCGACTCGCCCGGCCCCTCCTTGGCGTGCTCGACGAAGCCGCGAACGTCTGCCGGTGGCGCACCCTCCCCGACCTCTACAGCCACTACGGCTCGCGCGGCATCGTGCTCATCACCATCCTCCAGTCCTGGTCGCAGGGCGTTGAAGTCTGGGGCGAGGGAGGCATGCGAAAGCTCTGGTCCGCCGCGAACGTCAAGGTCTACGGCGGTGGGGTCAGCGAGGCGGCCTTCCTCGAGGAGCTCTCCAAACTCGTCGGAGACCACGACAGGGAACTCTCCTCGCTGAGCTACGGCCGAGGCCACCGCACCGTCTCGAGGCAGCTCCACCGTGAACGCATCCTCGACGTCTCCGAGCTCGCCGCGCTCCCACGCGGGCGTGCCCTCGTCCTTGCGTCCGGCGCGCGCCCGACCCTCATCAAGACCCGGTCGTGGATGCAGGGCCCGCACGCGTCCCGCATCCGCGCCTCGATCACGCGCCACAGCCCCGGCGAGGGCCCTGCCCCCAGCTTGGACGCACCTGCGCGCGCGGGGGAGCAGCGATGAGCGACGCGGAGACGCACCCAGGCGGCGGGGGCACGCCCTCCCGCCAGTTCGCGTGTCTCGACGACTTCGTGCGCCAGTTCGTGAGCCGATCGTGCGCCCGGCGGGTGGATGGGCGCACACGAGTCTGGTCGGCCCGCTGGTGGGACTCACCCGAAGCGGTGCTCCGCCTCCGCGGGCTCTGGCAGGCGTGGGAGGAGCTGAAGGACTCGCCAGGCGGGGCCTGCCTCTGGTTCCGGGACCACGCCGACTACCACCTCGGCGTGCTCTTCAGCCCCGACGGCCCCTTCGAGTCGAGCCCCGACGTGCGCGACAGCACCAACCGCCGCGGCGACGACCTGCCCTGCGCACCACCCCCGCCCGGACACGAGGCGACGCTGCGCGGCTGACCCATGACGCAGCAGAGCCGCCCGCGAGAGATCGCGGACGGCTCTGACGTCGCTGCCGGCCGGCGGCAGCGCGATGAAACCTACGGCTGCAGGCGGTTCGGACCACGGAACAGGTACGTGACCTCGCGCAGCGTCGTCTGGTGCAGCATCAGCATCAGAATGCGCGCGAAGCCCATGCCGAACCCGCCGTGGGACGGTGCTCCGTAGCGGAAGAAGTCGAGGTAGAAGCCGAGCTCGTCGACCTCCATGCCCTTCTGCTTCGCCTGCTCCTCGAGCACGTCCACACGGTGCTCGCGCTGGGCGCCCGTCGAGATCTCGACGCCGTTCCAGATGAGGTCGTAGCTCTTCGTGAGCGACTCGTCGCCCTCGTGGCGCATGTGGTAGAACGGGCGGATCGACGCGGGGTAGTCCGTGAGGAACACGAACTCGTGGCCGAACGTCTCCTGCACGTGCGCCGCGATCTGACGCTCGCCCTCGGGGTCGAGGTCGAGGTCGTTGCGCTCCAGCTTGTGGCCACGCGCCTCGACGATCTCGCGAGCCTCGAGCAGCGGGATGCGCGGGAACGGAAGCGACGGAACGACGATGTCGACGTCGAAGAGCGCCTTGATCTCCTCGCCGTGCGCATCCTTGACCGCCTGCAGGCCAGCGACCATGAGCTGCTCCTGCATCTGCATGACGTCCTCGTGCGACTCGACCCAGCTCACCTCGGCGTCGATGCCGGTGAACTCGGTCGCATGGCGCGACGTGAACGAAGGGTCAGCGCGGAACACGGGCCCGATCTCGAAGATCTTGCCGAGGCCCGAGCTCATCGCCATCTGCTTGAAGAACTGCGGGCTCTGAGCGAGGTACGCGCTCGTCTCGAAGTAGTCGACCTTGAAGAGCTCCGCTTTCGACTCGGACGCCGACGCCATGAGCTTCGGCGTGAAGAGCTCGACGAAGCCGTTCTCCACCCAGTACGTGCGGAACGCGTGCGCGAACGTCGTCTGGATGCGGAAGATGAGGGCGTTGCGGGGGATGCGCAGGTCGAGGAAGCGCCAGTCGAGACGCTTGTCGATCGACGTGTCCTCGGCGATGGGCGTCTCGGGGAGCGCTGCGGTCTCCACGACGATCTCGTCGACCTTGACCTCGAGCCCGCCGAGCTTCACACGCTCGTCGGCCTTCTTCTGGCCGCGCACAGAGATGAAGCTGCCCTGCGCGAGTGCGGAGATCGTGTCGGAGATCGCCTCACGGCCCTCGGCGCGCGGGTTCACGAGCTGCACGGCGCCGCTCTCGTCACGGAGGACGACGAACTGCACCTTCTTCTGGTCTCGAACCGTATCGACCCACCCCTGCACAAGCACGGGGCCGTCTTCGAGCGTGGAAAGGGAGGAGATGAGGGCGCGATCAGTCACCTGGCAAGGGTACCCGAGGCCAACGCGCGTGCGAGCGGGAGGAGAACAAGGCACGGCTTGGGTCGAGGATGCGCATCCTGTGCCTGAGTGTCGGTGGCGGTTCGTAGACTGGCACGCATGGCGGCACAGCGAATCCACCTCGTCCGCCACGGCGAGGTCGAAAATCCAAACGGGCTCCTCTACGGGCGGCTCCCCGGCTTCGGGCTCTCCGAGCTCGGCGCCCGCATGGCACGCGTGACCGCGGAAGACCTGCACTCCCGTGCCGTCCCGGCAACCCGACTCGTCGTCTCTCCGCTGCAGAGGACCCGGGAGTCAGCGGCACCGATCGCCGAGCTGTTCGGGCTCGAGCCGGTCATCGACGAGCGCGTCATCGAGCCGACAAACGCGTTCGAGGGCAGGCGCATGACTGGCAAGTACGGCGCGCTGCGTCGCCCAGGATCGTGGCCGAAGCTCGTCAACCCGCTGCGCCCCAGCTGGGGTGAGGCGTACAAGTCCATCGTCGCCCGCATGCGCGAGGCGGTGCTCGACGGCGCAGAGCTCGCCGACGGCGGCGATGTTATCGTGGTCTCCCACCAGCTGCCGATCTGGATGGTGCACCGAGCGCTCTCGAAGGAGCCGCTCCCGCACAACCCGAAGCACCGGCGGTGCTCGCTCTCGAGCATCACGACGCTGGAATACCACCCCGCAACCGGCTTCGTGGAAGCCGACTACCGCGAACCGGCGGCGCAGGAACTCAGCGCCGCCACCGATGAGGGAGCCGTGTGACCATCCGCTCAGAGAGCGTGAAGACGTCGCGCTCTGCCCGACCCCTCCGCGTCGCGTTCGCGTCACTCGGCGTTGCGACGATGCTCCTGCTGGCCGCGTGCGCCCCGAGCGAGGACCTCGCCGATCAGGCACGCGATGCTGGAGCCGGCACCGTGGCGAGCGACGGCAGCTACGAGATCTTCCCTGAGGGCGAGCGCAAGGCTCCCATCGAGTTCGGCGGCGTCACCGAGTTCGGCGACGAGCTCTCGAGCGACGACCTCGTCGGCTCGGTCACCGTCGTGAACTTCTGGTACGCCTCCTGCCCGCCGTGCCGCCTCGAGGCGCCCGACCTCCAGGCGCTCTGGGAAGAGCGTCAAGACGACGGCGTGGAGTTCGTCGGCGTCAACATCTACGACCAGGCCGCCACCGCGAAGACCTTCGCCGAGACGCAAGGCATCACCTACCCGTCGATCCTCGACGTCGACGACGCGAGCGTTCGCCTCGCCTTCGCCGACAACGTGCCGCCTCAGGCCATTCCGTCGACGCTCGTGCTCGACGCCGAGGGCCGCGTGGCATCGGTGATCCGCGGCCCCATCGACCCGTCGATCCTCGGCTCGATGATCACCGACACCCTCGCCGAGAGCAACAAGTGACCACTGCCCTCTTCGCTGCATCCGCACTGACCGCCGTCGCACCCGGCAACGCGGTCGGCGAGACCATCGTGAGCGGGCAGCTGCTCCTCGCGATCCCCCTCGCCCTCCTCGCGGGCCTCATCTCCTTCGCGTCGCCCTGCGTGCTCCCGGTCGTCCCCGGGTACCTCGGGCTCGTCGGGGCTGTCGCTCAGGATGCGCCAGCCAAGAGCACCTCGCGCACCCCGATCGGAGCAGTGGCTACAGGGGGCACCGGAGGACGCGCGGCAGCTGCTGTAGCAGCCGTGGGTGGTGGCTCGAGCACAGGCTCCTCCGCAGCGTGGACCGCGCCCGCGAAGCCCTCCCTCTTCACCCGTCTCACCACCGGCCGAAGCCGGGTTGCATTCGGGGCCGCACTGTTCGTTCTCGGGTTCACGGTCGTGTACGTGCTCTCCGGCGCAGCGTCAGGGCTCCTGGGATTCTGGCTTCTCCAGTACCAGGGCATCATCATGCGAGTGCTCGGGGTCGTCGTCATCCTGATGGGGATCGTGTTCATCGGCCAGGTGTCGTTCCTGCAACGCACTGCTCGAATGCGGTTCGCACCGTCGGGACTCCTCGGGGCGCCGCTCCTCGGCGTCGTCTTCGGCGTCGGCTGGGTTCCCTGCCTCGGGCCGACTCTGATTGCGATCAACTCGCTCAGCTACCAGTTCGCCTCGCCCGGCCGCGGTGCCCTGCTCGCATTCTTCTACTGCGTCGGCCTCGGATTGCCGTTCATCCTCGTCGCGCTCGGCATCGGACGCGTGACGACGGGCATCAACTGGGTTCGCAAGCACATCCGCACCATCAACCTCATCGGCGGCGGCATCCTCATCCTCATCGGAACGCTGATGCTCGTAGGCGTCTGGCAACACTTCATGTCCGCGTTCGCGGCCACGATCGGCGGTTATGTCCCGGCCCTCTGATCACTTCGACGCGGGCAAGGACGGCTTCGAAGCCCGCGATCGCGATCCCAAGAAGACAGCACGCACCCGAGCGTCCACGACGGGCGCGCCAGGCGGCGTCAAGAAGCCCGGCCGTGCGGCCGCGCTCGTCGCCTGGCTGCGCACCGCCTGGCGTCAGCTCACGAGCATGCGCACGGCGCTGCTCCTGCTCCTGCTCCTCGCGATCGCGGCCGTGCCTGGCTCCCTCGTGCCGCAGCGCTCGAGCGACCCCAACGGCGTCATCGTCTACCAGGACACGTACCCCGACATCGCGCCGTTCCTCGACGACATCGGCATGTTCGACGTCTACAGCTCGCCGTGGTTCACCGCCATCTACCTGCTGCTCTTCGTCTCGCTCATCGGCTGCATCATCCCGCGCATCAAGCACCACTGGGACGCGCTGCGCTCGAAGCCCCCGAAGACGCCTGCGCGCCTCTCCCGCCTCGACGCCTACTCGACGCAGGTGCTCGACGCCTCCCTCGACCCGAAGCGCGGTGCCGTCATCGACGAAGCCGCCAAGGTGCTGCGCGAGAAGAGGTACCGCACGGTCATCTTCGACGACGGCCGACGCGGGGTCTCGGTCTCCGCAGAGCGCGGATACATGCGCGAGACCGGAAACCTGGTCTTCCACTCCGCCATGGTCGGCATCATCGTCGCAGTCGGCATCGGCGGCGGCTACACCTGGTCGGGACAGCGGGTGCTCGTCGAAGGCCAGACCTTCGTGAACGGGCTCGTCAGCTACTCGTCGTTCAACCCGGGCCGCTTCTTCACCCCGGACGCGCTCGCGCCGTTCTCCATGCGCCTCGACTCCTTCGACATCACGTACGAGGAAGAGAACCAGAACGCCATCGGGCAGGCCACCGACTACGCGGCGAACGTCACCGTCAACACGCCGGGCGGCGAAGCCAGAAGCGAGACCGTCCGCGTCAACGACCCTCTTCGCTTCGCGGGCACCGACAGCTACCTCCTCGGCAACGGGTACGCCCCGGAGATCACCGTGCGAGACCCAGACGGCAACGCCGTGTTCTCCGACTTCGTGCCGTTCCTCCCGCAGGACTCCTTCCTCACCTCAATGGGCGTCGTGAAGGTTCCGGATGGACTCGACGAGCAGATCGGCATGCTCGGCTTCTTCTACCCGTCGGCGGTGGAGCTCGAGTCGGGTGCCCTCACCTCCAACCACCCGGACCTTCGCGACCCGATGCTGACCCTCAACGTCTACTCGGGCGACCTCGGCCTCGACGAAGGGGTGCCGAGGTCCGTCTACACGCTCGACACCGACACGCTCACACCGATCGCCGCACGCGATCTCGACTTCAAGCCCATCGAGCTGCGCCCCGGCGAGACCGCCGAGCTCCCGAACGGTCTCGGCACCATCGAACTCGGCGAGGTTCCCCGCTACGCCTCGTTCGACGTCCACGACGACCCGACGCAGATCCCGGTCCTCATCTTCGCCGTGCTCATCATCGGCGGCCTCTTCACGTCACTGCTCGTGCCACGGCGACGCCTGTGGGTGAAAGCCACCACGCGAGCCGACGGCACCGTGCTCGTCGAGTACGCGGGCCTCGCCCGCGGAGACGATCCGCAGCTGGCGGCGGCCGTCAACGATCTCCTCGACCTGCACACCAGAAAAATCGTAGGCTTAGCCGAACCCGCGTCGCCGGCCCGCGACTCCGGGGGCTCTCAACGAACCGAGCCCACCCGAAGCTCAGAACCCGGCGCCGGCAACCAAGGCGCGGCGCTCGCCTCTTCTCCCACTCAGGAAGCTCCATGATCGAAACGCTGTCCAGCTGGTCGAACCTGCTCCTCTACATCGCCATGGCGGTGTACTCGATCGCGTTCATCGCGTTCTCCATGGATCTGGCGGGACGCAGCGCGCGGGCCGCCGAACGCACCGAGCGGCAGTCCGCCGTCGGCGCCACCGCCGCACGTCGCAACGCGCTTGTAGGCGCGGCCGCCGGTCCGGCGGGGGCAAGCACGTACGACGCGGCCGCGCGCGAGCGAGAGATGGCCGAACCGGCCAGCTACACGACGGACGATCCCGCGAGCTCCGTCTCGCTCGCCTCCACTCGCACCGAATCGGGTGACGCCTGGCGCGACACGCGGGCGACGCCGTCGCTGCGCATCGCCATGTGGCTCACCGTCGCAGCCTTCCTCGTGCACCTCGCGGCCACGGTCCTTCGCGGCATCGCCGCCGACCGTGTGCCCTGGTCGAACATGTTCGAGTACTCGATGACCTCGACGCTGCTCATCGTGCTCGTCTTCCTGCTCGCCCGCTTCTGGGCGGACGTGCGCTTCCTCGGCACCTTCATCACGGGCTTCACCGTCATCACCCTCGGCATCGCCACGCTCGGCTTCTACGTCGACGTCGTGCCGCTCGCGCCGGCGCTCCAGTCGGTGTGGCTCGTCATCCACGTCTTCGTCGCCTCCCTCGCGACCGGATGCCTCGCCATAGGCGCGGGCCTGAGCGTCGCGCAGCTCCTGCAGACGCGTCGCGTCGCCCGCGTGCGCGCCGGCCTCCCGTCGCGCCTCAAGCTCCTCTCCGCGCTGCCGGACGCGGTGCGCCTCGAGAACCTCGCGTACCGCATCAACATCGTCGGCTTCATCCTCTGGACCTTCACCCTCATGGCTGGTGCGATCTGGGCAGAACGCGCTTGGGGCCGCTACTGGGGCTGGGACACCAAGGAGGTGTGGACCTTCATCATCTGGGTGGTCTACGCCGGGTACATCCACGCCCGCGCGACGCGCGGCTGGCGCGGGTCACCCTCCGCGTGGCTCGCCATCGCCGGGTTCGCGACGGTCATGTTCAACTTCGGTGTGGTCAACGTCTTCTTCAAGGGCCTGCACGCCTACTCGGGCCTGTAGGCCGACAAGCCGTGCTCGGGTTCGGCGGCGGTCGTCGACTGTTGCCGGGCTGCTCCGGTCGCCGTCGGCCGCCCGTCGGCGCCCCTTCGGCGACGCGTGCCCGGTCAGGCGCCTTGGCCGGTCAACCGAATGCTGCCAGCAGGGCGTGGCAGCGGCGGATGCGGTCATGCCACCACTCCTGCCGAGCTGCGGGCGAGGCTAGGCGCTCGAGGGCTCCCTCGTCGACCGTGACTGGAGTGAGCGGGATGCGCCCAGCGCGAGGCCGGAGCGGCTCAGCAACGACGTCGTCCGCGAGGAGCGACGCGGTGCCCAGGCCGGCATCATGACGAGGCGCGGGGAGGGCCGCGACCAGCTGCGCGCCCATGGCGATGCCGACGGACGAGTCGAGGGCGCTCGAGACCGTGGCCGGGAGCCCAGCGGCCCGCACGATGTCGGTCGCGCGCCGGATGCCTCCGAGTGGCTGCATCTTCACGACGACGACGTCTGCCGCACCGAGGCGGGCGACCTCGAGCGGATCCTCCGCCTTGCGGATCGACTCGTCCGCGGCGATCGCCACTTCGATGCCCTCGGTGGAGAGGCGACCCCGAAGCTGCACGAGCTCCGCGGTGGTGCAGCAAGGCTGCTCTGCGTATTCGAGGTCGGAGCGCGAGAGGGCGCGGAGCGCGTCGACGGCCTGGTCAACTGTCCAGCCGCCATTCGCGTCGATCCGGAGGCGCGCGTCCGCGCCTAGCCGCTCCCTGACGCCCTCGACTCTGGCGACGTCGTCGGCCAGCGACTGTCCGCGCTCTGCGACCTTGATCTTGACGGTCCGACAGCCGTCGAAGCGCGCGAGGACGCTGTCGAGCGCTGATGGGGCGACGGCAGGGACGGTCGCGTTGACCCAGATGTCTCCATCCGAGCGTCTGCGGAGGGTGGAGTCGAAGCCGAACTCGATCGCTGCTCGCAGCCAGCTGGCTGCCTCGGTGTCCCCGTATTCGAGGAACGGCGAGAACTCGCTCCAGGCGTGGGTGCCGCGGATGATCGCCGCTTCCCGCGCATCCACGCCCCGGAAGCGCGTCACCAGGGGGAGCGTCACGATGTGCGTGCGGGCGAGGAGGTCGTCTATCTCGGGCAGCTGCATTCGCCCATTGTCTCGCTCGGGGGCTGGGGTCCTGTCCGGTGCGCGCTTGTTCGACCACGTCTGGGATGGGTTCCGCACCTCGGGGTGGGTTGCATCCCATCCCGAGGTGCGCATCCCATCCCGAGACCCCGGCTGGTTGGCTGGGTGCGATCCGTCCGGATCGCGCTAGGCTGAGGCATCGATCCGTCACACCGGACGCGAAACCCTTATGTCTACGAATCTCTCCAGCCCCGCACCTCGCTTCAGCCCGCCGCCGGCTGACGAGGACTTCGACGACGGCCTCCTGGGCCCGGTACCGGAGGCGCGGCAGCCCGCGCGCTCTGCGTCTGTCGTCCGCAAGCCGGGATACGACAAGCCCCAGCATCGGCACGGCACGGTCGTGCAGCGCACCTGGTACGAGATCGCGTTCAACCCGCGACGTTGGTCGGCAGGGCACTGGGCGTTGCTCGGCGTGCTCATCACGGTGCTGGCGGACGTGTTCGTGTTCTTCTACGCGTCGAACCTGTTCGGCATCGACCGCAAGTTCGAGATCGAGATGTGGCTGCTCACGGCGGGAATCGCCGGATTCCTGACGATCGCTCTTGCGCTCTGGGGCATCATCTTCAACAGCGCGAGGGGAGCTGCGATCTTCGCGCTCATCCTCGGCCTGCCGTTCGGTGCGCCGCCGGCGTGGCTGGTCGGCAACACGCTGGTCCAGCTCATCGCGAACGGCGGCACGCTGCCTGTTGCGCCGCCTCTCTGGTAGTTCCTGGCGGAACGGGGCGTTCCCCGTGGGTACCTCGGCTGGTCGCGGCCGCGAGTCGGCTAGCGTTGGGGCATGACTGCCTTCGTCTCCGAACTCTTCGACGCCGAGCGCTGGCGCACCGTCCCGGGCTTCGAGGAGCTCACCGACCTCACGTATCACCTGGATGTGACGGGCCGCATCGCCCGTGTTGCCTTCAACCGTCCTGAGGTCCGCAACGCGTTCCGGCCGCAGACGGTCGACGAGCTGGCGCGGGCGCTCGATGACGCGCGCATGAACCCGCGCGTCGGGGTGGTGCTGCTGACCGGCAACGGGCCGAGCCCGAAGGACGGTGGCTGGGCGTTCTGCTCGGGCGGCGACCAGCGCATCCGCGGTCGCGACGGGTACAGGTACGCCGACGGCGAGACGCGTGACACTATCGACGCGGCCCGCAACGGGCGCCTGCATATCCTCGAGGTGCAGCGTCTCATCCGCTTCATGCCGAAGGTCGTCATCGCGGTCGTCCCCGGCTGGGCGGCGGGCGGCGGCCACTCGCTGCACGTGGTCTGTGATCTGTCGATCGCGTCGCGCGAGCATGCGAAGTTCAAGCAGACGGATGCGGACGTCGGGTCGTTCGATGCCGGATACGGCTCCGCGTACTTCGCGAAGCAGGTCGGGCAGAAGTTCGCGCGCGAGGTGTTCTTCCTCGCGGAGGAGTACTCGGCGGATCGAGCCATGGAGATGGGCACTGTGAACCGGGTTGTGCCGCACGCGGATCTCGAGGTCGACGCGGTGCGCATGGCGGAGACGATCCTGACGAAGTCGCCGACGGCCATTCGCATGCTGAAGTTCGCGTTCAACGCCGTCGACGACGGCCTCGTGGGCCAGCAGGTGTTCGCCGGCGAGGCGACCCGTCTCGCCTATGGAACCGATGAGGCCGTCGAGGGGCGTGATTCGTTCCTCGAGAAGCGTGAACCTGACTGGTCGCCGTTCCCGTGGCAGTTCTAGCGTCCGCCGGCCGGCGCGGTTCGGTGGCTGGGTCCTCGCGGTGACGGCCGGATCATCCGGCGCCGCAGGCCTGCGGCGGCTCGTTCGCGTGGATGCGAGCGACCCGGCCGTAGTCACGGCGGCGCTCGAGCGGGCCCTGGATGGCGGGGGTCCGGCCGTTCTCCCGACGGCCGGCCCGGGGGCGACCGCGGATGCCTCGGCGGCCGCGTCCACCTCGGATTCTGGCGGTTCCGTCGGCGGCGTCCTCCAGCGCGTGCCGGGCGACGTGGTGCTCGTCATCGAGACGAGCGGCTCGACGGCCGAGCCGAAGCGGGTCATGCTCACGGAAGGCGCACTGCGCGCGTCCGCGGCGGCCACGTACGCCAGGTTCGATGAGCTCTTCGGGGCCCCCGGCCAGCCAGCCGAGGTCGCTCGGCAGTGGCTGCTGACCCTGCCCGCCTCCTACGTGGCGGGAGCTCAGGTGCTCATGCGGTCGATTCTCGCTGGAACCGAGCCTGTTGTGCTCGGCGGCGAGCACTTCACCGCTGAGGGCTTCGCGCGCGCGGCGGGTGCGCTGACCGCCGAGCGGCGCTACGTGTCGCTCGTCCCGGCGCAGCTCTCGCGACTGCTCGACGCCGCGGAGACCGAGGCGGGGGCTGGTCCGGTCGCTCTCGCCGTCGCGCGCTTCGATGCGATCCTGGTCGGTGGGCAGGCGCTGCCGCCCTCGCTTCGGTCGCGGGCAGGGGAGCTCGGCTGGAACCTCGTGACGAGCTACGGCTCGAGCGAGACGAGCGGCGGCAGCCTCTACAACGGGGAGCCGCTCGACGGGGTCAGGGTGCGGATCCGCGACGGCGAGGTGCAGCTGGCGGGCCCCGTGCTGTGCGCTGGCTACCTCGGGGATCCGCGCAGGACCGCGGAAGCGTTCGTCGAGGACGACGGCGAGCGCTGGTACCGCACGAGCGACGGAGGGCGGCTCGAGATCGACGAGGCGACGGGCCGCGAACGGCTCGTGGTGACAGGCCGCCTCGACAACGTCATCGTCTCCGGTGGGGAGAAGGTGCTCCTCGGCCGGGTCGAGGGCATCGTGCGCCGGCTGCCCGGCCTCGAGGGGGCCGTCGTCGTCGCTGCGCCGTCTGAGCAGTGGGGGCAGGTGCCAGCGCTGGTGGTCGAGGCGTCGGCCTGGGCGCCTGAGACGCCCCTGCCCGGTGTCGGGGTGGCGTTGCTGGATGCACGTGCGCTCGCGGACGACGAGCGTTGGCGCTCCGTCCGCGGGGCGACGGCGGCCGCCGGCCGTGCGGCCCGTCCGGCGCTTCTCGTGATCGCGCGGAGCATCCCGCTCCTGCCCAGTGGGAAGCCGGACCGTCGATCGCTGGAGGACCTGGTCGCGCGGCTCTCCCACGGAGGTGCCGACGAGGCCTGAGCCTGGAGATCGACCAGCCCGGGTTGCGGCGAACGATCGCGTCGCGCTCGGCGGAGTCAGGCCTCCGGGGCGTGCTTCGACGTGCGGTTGGCGGCGGCCGAGCGTCGGCGGACGAAGATCGTCGTGCCGATGCCGGCTCCGAGCAGGACCAGCACGCAGACGATGACCAGTGGCGCGGTCGGCGCGGCCGGTGCCGGGGCCGTCGGCTGGGCGGTGGCGGTATGGCTCGCCGTGGCAGTCGGCGCGGTCGACTCGGGCGTGCCCGGCTCGAAGCTTGCCTGCAACGCGGCCCCGACGGTCTCCGCGAGGTAGGCGACACCGGCCTCGTTGGGATGGAGGGCGCCGACCTTGAGGGATGCGCCGGGTGTGGTCGGCGTCCCCTCGCCGGGTTCCAGCGTGATGCCGTTCATGTACGAGTCCGTGGTCGTGCAGGCGGAGTGGGCGGCCGTCGCCTCGAGGGTGGAGATGAAGGTGGCGCCGCTGGCCTCGGCCGCCGTCTGTATGGCCGCGTCGAGGTGCGCTTCCGTCTCGTGCAGGTATGCGGTGTCGACGTCGGTGAACGGGAAGGAGTTCTCGGGGTAGCCCGCCGAGGTGAAGGCTGGGGAGAAGCATCCACCGACCGGCGTGTTCGTGGGGTCCGGGGTGATGGCGGGGTACCCGACGACGATGATCTCGGCGTTGGGTGCCTTCTCGGTGATGAGGGCGAACGTCGACGCCAGCGCAGGGGCGACCAGCGAGTCGATGCGGTCCTTCAGGGTGTCGACTTCGACGCCTCCTCCGCTGACGACGTACTTCGAACGGCAGTTGGGTGTGGTCTGATCGGCGACGAGGGGCCCGAGGGAGCTCGCTGCGATGCACGAGGCGGCGATGTCCGAGAACTGCAGGTCGTTGCCGCCGATTGACAGGGTGACGATCTCGGTCGTGGCGGATAGGCTCGCCGACTGCACTGGAGCGCTCGCGCCAGCCCCGGTGACCTGCTCGACATCGCGGATGTCGGCGGTGACGGCGCCGCTGCACGTGCGGTCGTCGAGGGTCAGGCCGAGCGAGTCGGCGATGCGGTGCGGGTAGTTCGCGAGTGCCTGGAAGCAGCCGGCGGCGGGCTCCTCGCTGAACGGCTCGAGCCCGAAGCCGGCGGAGTACGAGTCGCCCAAGGCGATGTACTCACGCCCCTGCGTGCCTCCGTTCACCGTCGGATCGCCGAGGGGCGCCGCGAGGGCCCCGGGAGCCACGAGGAGGGCGATGCCTGCGGCCGCGAGACCGACGGCCGCCGCGCGAACGCGTGATCGGGAAGTCATGGATCTCCTGTGGAGCGGGCGTCGTGCGGGGGATGGGAGGTGTTGGTCTTATAGTGCCACCGTGATGCTGGCCGAGAACGGGATGGCGAGCTCGCTTCTCGGGGTCGCCGACCGTCGTCGCAGGGATGCGGGCCGCGCGCCGCCCTCTAGAATCGCTCCGTGGCGCAGAAACAGAAGCAGAGACAGCGGAAGCAGCAAGCGAACCCGACGCAGCGGCCCCGGCCGAAGGCCGGAGAGGTGCGCAAGCTGGATGCGCGCGCCTGGATCTCCGGTGCCCGGCTGCGCACGCTCCCGCTCGCCATCGCTCCGGTGCTGCTGGGCACGGCCGGCGCCATCGTCGATGGGCCGCTGGGCGAATACCACTGGGTGCGCGCGCTCGCCTGCCTCGCAGTCGCCCTCTGCCTGCAGATCGGCGTGAACTACGCGAACGACTACTCCGACGGCATCCGCGGCACGGATGCCTACCGCGTCGGCCCAGCACGTCTGACCGGTTCGGGCCTCGTCGACCCGAAGCGCGTGCGACTCGTCGCCTTCATCTTCTTCGGCCTCGGCGCCCTCGCCGGTCTCTTCCTGGTCTGGCGATCCGAGCAGTGGTGGCTGCTGGCGGTCGGCGCGGTCGCGATCCTCGCGGCCTGGTTCTACACGGGGGGCAAGCGTCCGTACGGTTACGCGGGGCTCGGCGAGGTGTTCGTCTTCGTGTTCTTCGGCCTCGTCGCGACCGCCGGCACGACGTTCGTGCAGATCGGCAGCGTCTCCACGAACGTGTGGATCATGGCAACCGCGATCGGCCTCTTCTCCTGCGCTGTGCTCATGGTCAACAACATCCGCGACATCGAGCAGGATCGCCTCGCCGGCAAGCGCACGCTCGCCGTGCTCGTCGGCCCGGTCGTCTCGCGCTGGCTCTTCGGCGTCTTCACGCTGGCGCCGTTCGTGCTTGCCATCCTCTTCGCCATCGCGTACCGCAACGCGATCTTCACGTTCTTCGCCCTGCTGCTCGCCGCTCCCGCGGTCCTCATCGCATCGACGGCCCGCAAGCCGAGAGAGCTCATCCTCGCGCTCATGCTCACGAGCTTCGCGACGCTCGCCTACGCGCTGCTGCTCGGCTTCGGCATCGTGTTCAGCGGATACGTGCGCTAGCTGTTCTGCGGGCGCTGCGGCGAAGAGTCGGGCGTCTGCTCTCCACCGGAGTCAACCTCGGCTGCCTCGGTCTCGGAGGCCTCGTCAGTCTCGGCGGTGGCCTTGCCAGGCTCGGCCGCGGCGGTTTCAGCGGTGGAGTCCAAGGCCTCGTCCTCGTCCTTGTCGTCGGCGGTGCGCGCGTCCTTGCGCTCGGTGAGGCGCTGGAGGTCGTCGCCCATCTGCTGGCGTGTGCCGCGCAGGAAGATGACGGAGATGCACGCGCTGATGACGGCGCCGACGAGGGCGCCGGCCAGCCAGTTCCACTGCCAGGCGGGCAGAGCCAGCATGACCACGGCGAATGGCACCGCGAACGCGAGCAGTCTGATGACGGAGTAGACAAGCCAGGCGCGCTTCGAGTTCATCCGGCAATTCTACGAGCGGCCGGGTGAGCCCAGGTTCGCCCAGAGCACAGGCGCCACCAGGTCGGGTGGAGGCAAGTCGCGTATCCTCGGGGAACCATGTCTCGCCTCCTCATTACTGCCGCAGTCATCGTCGTCGCGGTGACCATCTTCGCCGTGGTCGATTGCGCGATGACGGACGCAAAGCGCACTCGTGCACTCCCGAAACCCGTCTGGGTTGTCGTGGTCTTGCTGGTTCCCGTGGTCGGCCCGCTCCTGTGGCTGTTCTTCGGCAAGGTCCGTGGCAACGCGGCCGCCGTCAAGCCCGTGCAGACGACGCCGGATGACGACGAGACGTTCCTCAAGTCCATCGGCATCGAGTCCGACAGCGAGGAGCGCATCCGCAAGCTGGAGGAAGAGCTGAAGGCGCTCGACGACGTGGAGTTCCCGGCCGCCGCGCCGAAGGGCCCCGTCACCGAAGGCGGCGCTGCGACGGCGCTGGAGGATGCTGCAGACGAGCCCGTGAAGGGCGAGCGGACCTCGAAGGCTGACAAGACCGAGAAGCCCGCCAAGCCAGAGCTCGGCGGCAAGAAGCCGCGCAAGGGCGAAGCAGGCGACGACGGGCGTGACGGCGAGCCCATCGAGCACAAGGACGACTGGACTCAGGGCGACGGGTCGTCCCGTGCCTGATCGGCACGCCGACCCCGAACCTCCCCACTCGCAGCGCCCCGCAGGGGGCGATGCGTCGGCTGTCTCAACGCCGGTGCCCGCCTCGCTGCCCCGCACCGGAAACCCGGCTACCGACTTCAGCCTCGACTTCCTCGCCCAGCTGGTCCAGCGCGGTGTCACTGATCTCGTCGTCTGTCCAGGGTCTCGCTCGCAGGCGCTGTCGCTCGTCGCGGCCGAACTGGAACGTGTCGGCGCGGTTCGGCTGCACGTCCGCATCGATGAGCGCTCCGCTGGCTTCTTCGCGCTCGGCCTCGCGGCCGAGACCGGGCGAGCGGTCCCCGTCATCACGACGTCAGGGACAGCGGTCGCCAACCTGCTCCCGGCCATGCTCGAGGCGTTCCATGCCACCGTGCCGCTGGTCGCCGTCACCGCGGACCGCCCCGAGGAGCTCCTCGGAATCGGTGCCAACCAGGCGACGACGCAGCCGGGCATCTTCGGCCCCAACGTTCCGCACGAGGCCGTGCAGGCGCCGGTCGGGGCCCCGGATGAGGCGCCGCTCGCAGAGCGCCTTGCGATCCGTGCAGCTGACACGCGCGGGCCGCTGCACCTGAACCTCGCGTTCCGCGACCCGCTGAGCGTTGCCGTTCCGGAACTGGACGAGTGGGCCGCCGCCGCCGCTCCCGATGACCGAGCCGCAGCGGACCATGACCGAGCCGCAACAGGCCAGGGGGACGCACCCACGGACGCGGCCGACACCTTCGACATCGAGGCGGCGGACTGGCCCCGCACGCTTGTCATCGCAGGCGCCGCTGCCGGCCCAGAGGCGGAGAAGGTCGCGCACGAAGGTGGCTGGCCGCTCATCGCGGAGGCCACGAGCGGTTCGCGCTACGGGCGCAACCTCGTGCTCGCCTACCGTCAGCTGCTCGGCGCGACCTCCCCGCGCCCAGACCTCCGCGACGCGATCGAGCGGGTGCTGGTCTTCGGCCACCCGACGCTCAGCCGCGAGATTCCCCAGCTCATCGCACGCGACGACGTCCACGCCGTGGTCGTCGGCCCGACCGGTGGCGAGCCGTACAACCCGGCGCACGCGGTCGCGGCGCACGTCGACGCCGTGCGCGTGCATCCGGTGCCGCCCGCTGATGCGGATGCCAGAACCGAATCCCGCGCCTGGCTCCGCGAGTGGGTGCTCGCGAGTCGAGCGCTGGTGGAGGCGGACGCCGAGCAGACCCCGGCGCCCGACATCGAGGCGTCCCGTTCCAGCGACACCGCGGTGCGGGGCCGCTTCGCGAAGCAGGAACTGGCGGTCGCTCGCACCAAGGTCGACCGGCGGATGCTCGCGGAGGCGGTGTGGAGCGCGACCTGGCCGCACGACCGGCTGGTCCTCGGAGCGTCCACGCTCATCCGCTCGCTCGACGCCCACGTGGCTGGGAAGCCCATCCGGGTCCACGCCAACCGCGGTCTCGCGGGCATCGACGGCACGATCGCGACGACGCTTGGAGTCGCCGTCGGCAGCCAGCTCGGCGGTCCGGTGTCAGCCCAGGGCGGCGTGACGCGTGCCCTCATCGGCGACCTCACATTGCTGCACGACGCGTCATCGCTGCTTGTCGGGCAGGGGGGCGAGTGGGCTCCCCGCGTGCAGCTCATCGTCGGCAACGACGGCGGGGGCACCATCTTCGACGACCTCGAGGTGGCTCGAACCGCCGCCGTCGAGGCGCACACGCGGGTGCTCTACACGCCCACCAGAGTCGACCTCGAGGCGCTGGCAACCGCGTACGGCTGGAGCTATTGCCGAGCGGAGACGCGCGCGGACCTCCAGGGCGCGCTCGTCTCACGCGAGCACGAGCGCATCCTCATCGACGTGCCGCTGCCTCGCGGCTGACGGCCAGAGCAGGCACGCGGCGCACCGTGTCGCCGCGGTCTAGGCGGGTGGAAGATCGCCGTCCATGACGACGGACTGCGTTCCCGCATCCCACGCGAAGGTGGCGACCGCCTCGCCCGTCGGGGCGGCGTTGGGCTCGCCGGGCAGCGGGTAGCGGTAGGTGACGGTGATCAGGGTGTCGGAGAGCTGCCCGATCTCAGGGAAGAAGCCGTACGCGTCCGCCGTCGCCGTGCCGACGTACTCACCGCCGTGGAAGAGCAGGATGTGGTGCGGGGTGGATGCGGTCCCGCCCTCGAGCGTGACGACGACGTAGGAGAGTGGCGCGCACGCATCCCAGGTCTCGCGGTCGGGTTCGGCCGCAACCCACGACAGGTCAGGGAAGTCCGGATAAGCCTCGACTTGGGGGAGTGCGGTTTCGAGGGCCTCGGCCTGTGTCGAGTCCGCGCAGGAGGTCTCCGGCGCGGGCACTTCGCTCGGCTCGTTCTCGGGGGCGGGTGTCGTCGTGGCGGTCACGGTGACCGTGGCGGCCGGCGTCGTCTCAGCGGTCGGTGGCGTCGCGGTCGCCGCGCACCCGCTGATGCCGAGGGATGCGGCGGCGAGGAACGCGATGCTGGCGGGGATGCGTGCTGATCGTGGGATTCGCATGGTGGAGCCCTCCTCAGTCGACATTCCCGAAGGCTAATGATCGAGGCTTGACGGATCCAGGGAGTGCATATGTCAGGACATATGCTGGTCTAGCATGTCCAGCGACGATTCCGGAGGAACGATGGCCCCCTCATCCGCCAACCCAGAGGCACCCGCGGCTGCCGACGGTGCCATGAACTTCCACACGAGGAAGTGGGTGCGCCCCGAAGACCTCAACGCGAACGGCACGCTCTTCGGCGGCAGCCTGCTGCGCTGGATCGACGAAGAGGCCGCGATCTACGCGATCATCCAGCTCGGCAACTACCGGTGCGTGACGAAGTACATCTCGGAGATCAACTTCGAGGCGTCGGCCGAGCAGGGCGACCTCATCGAGATGGGCCTCGTCGCGACCCACTTCGGGCGCACCTCCATGACGATGCGAGCCGTCGTGCGCAACATGATCACGCGCCGCACGATCCTCTCCATCGAGAAGATCGTCTTCGTGAGCCTCGGCGACGAGGGCATCCCCGAGCCGCACGGCTACTCGACCATCACCTACGCCCGCGACCGGATGCCGACGACGCACCCGAAGACCGGCACCATCGCGGTCCCGACGGAGGGCGAGGAGCGACGCTGATCACGCACAGGAGGGCACCCGGTCTCCCGAGTGCCCTCCTCGTGCAGCTGAACCGCTGCGCTACTGGTTGCCGACCTGCTTGTCGGCCGCGTCCCGGGCGCCCTTGATCTGGTCGGTGAACTTGTCACCGGTGGCCTTCTGGGCCGCATCCGCGACGCCGTCGAGGATCTTGTCGCTCACGTCCTCCGCCTGCTCGCTCTTCAGCGCTTCGGTGACGCGCGGGTCCTTCAGGAACTCCTGCGCCTTGCCGGTGATGTCTTCGATGCCCATGTGGTTCTCCCTCGCTCGAGCGCCGCTCCCGCTCCGTCGTGGAAGCCGTCGCGGTGCCAAAGCCTAGTGCCAGGCGGTGGCGTTAGCCTGGTCTCATGCCTCACTTCACCACCGAAGACGCCGCAGTGCTGCGCGTTGCCCCCGACTTCGATCTTGGCTCGATCGACCCCGACTCGACCCCAGGTTTCACTGGCAAGAAGGCAGACGCTGCCGCCCTGTTCACGGAGCACGACGAGGAGATCGCCGAGCTGCAGGAGCGCATGTTCGCGAACGCGCGCGTCGGCCGGGCGGCGCCCTCGGTGCTGCTCCTGCTGCAGGGCATGGACACGTCCGGCAAGGGTGGAATCGTGCGTCACGTCATCGGAGGCGTCGACCCGCAGGGCGTGCAGATCGCCTCGTTCAAGGCGCCGACGCAGGAAGAACGCGAGCAGGACTTCCTCGTCCGCATCCGCAAGCAGCTGCCCGCTGCAGGCAAGATCGGCGTCTTCGACCGATCACAGTACGAGGACGTCCTCATCCAGCGCGTTCGCTCGTTCGCGCCGCCGGAGGAGATCGAGCGGCGTTACGGTGCGATCGTCGACTTCGAGGACGAGCTCGCCGCATCCGGGACGAAGCTCATCAAGGTGATGCTGCACATCTCGAAGGACGAGCAGGGGGCTCGCCTCGCGGAGCGACTCGAGCGTCCGGACAAGCACTGGAAGTACAACCCCGGTGACGTCGATGAGCGCCTCCTCTGGGACCAGTACCAGGATGCCTACGAGATCGCGCTGCGACGCACGTCGACGGAGACGTCCCCGTGGTACTGCGTTCCGGCGAACAGGAAGTGGTTCTCGCGGCTTGTCGTGAAGGGGCTGCTGCTGGATGCGCTGCGCGGCTTCGACCTGCAGTGGCCGGCTGCGGACTTCGACGTCGAGGTCGAGAAGCGGCGTCTGGCGGAGAGCGCCTAGCTCTCGCGCCGCTCCGCGGCCGAGGGATGCGCCAGGGGTGCCAGGGGTGGGCTGGGACGCGCAGTCAGTCGGCGAACTCGGGCGGCCAGACGAGGCTGAAGCGTTCGAGGACGATCTCGTGCTCCGGGGTGAACGCTCGACCGGCGGCGGCGCGCGTGCGCTCCCAGTAGCGGCGGTGCTCGCGACGCCAGCTCTCAAGGCTCCGGTCGTCTTCACCCTCGTCGTAGGCGAAGGAAGCGTCGACGCTGTCGAACGTGCCGATGCGCAGCTCGGTGCTGCGGATCACGACGACTGGCGCGCCGCTGCCATCGCAGGCGATCCAGTGCGAGCCGATGCGGGGGAGCGGCTCGTTCTCCTCGGTGAACTCCTCGACGAGTCCTGCGGTCGCGCGCTTCGGGCCGTGGGTCACGAGCGCGAGCAGCTCGTCGGCGAGTTCGACGCTGTCCCCGAAGTACTCGACCGTGTAGTCGGACGTCGACGCGGCGGCGCTCTGGTTGGCGGCGCGGTAGTCGTCCCACATCGCGGCGGCAGCCGCGCGGTCGACGCTCGGGAGCTCGGTGCGTCCGAGCGCTTCGTTGCTGTTGCTGGCGTCCGTCACCGCGTCGTCTTCCCGCCGCGACGTCGTGACTCGTCCTCCGCGTCGCCGCGCAGCGCCTCAACGATGGGGCGGAACTTCAGCTGCGTCTCGCGGTACTCATCCGCTGCGTCTGAGGACGCGACGATGCCGCCGCCCGCGTATGCCGTGATCGACCCGCTCGCGTCGATCTCGGCACCGCGGAGTGCGACGGCCCATTCGCCGTCGCCGCCAGCGCCGACCCAGCCGACGGGGCCGGCGTAGCGCTGCCGGTCGAAGGGCTCGAGGGCCAGGATCGCGTCGAGGGCAGCCGGGGTGGGGGTGCCGCCGACGGCGGCCGTCGGGTGCAGCGCGTCCACCAGATCGAGCACCGTCACGCCGGTGGGGAGGGTGCCGCGGATGTCGCTCGCCAGGTGCCAGAGGTTCGGCAGCTTGAGCGTGAAGGGGACGCGGCTGCTCGTGAGCCCCGTGCCGGGGTCGTCGTGCGTGTCGAGCGTCTCGAGGGACGCGAGCGCGCTCTCGACGGCGTAGCGGTGCTCGGCGAGGTTTTTCTCGCTGTGGCGGAGTCTCGCCTCGGCGCGTGCATCCGCCTCCTCGTCGGCACCGCGCGGCGCCGTGCCCGCGAGTACCCGAGCCGAGACCTGGCGCTCGAGGACCCGGACGAGCGTCTCGGGGCTGGTTCCCGTGAGGCCATCGACGGCGTACGTCCAGCATTCGGGATACGCGGACGCGAGGCGCGCGAGCAGGCGACGGCGGTCTGCGCCAGCTGGGAGCCCGCCGCGCTGTTCGCGCGCCAGGACGACCTTCGAGAGGTGGCCCGTGTGGATGAGGTCGAGCGCTCTGTCGATCGCGCGTCGGTGCTCATCGGACGACATGAGGCCGTCCTCGAGGATCGCCGTTGCGTCCGTCTCGGCGAACGGCTGAGCCTCGGGCAGGCGCGGCTCGGGTTCGGAACCGTCCGCGGTGATGGCGGTCACGAACGAGACCGAGCCGCGGCGACCGACGATGAGTTCCGGCACCTCGAGTACGCTGCGCGCCCCGGACTCAGCCGCGAACGCGAACGCCCCGAACGCGACGAGACCGGAGCCGGTGGCCTTGACGGTGTCGTCGATGTCGGCCGCCTCGACGACCTGCCTCCAGGCGTCGGCGGAGTCTGGGATGCGCGTCTCGCCGGTGAACTCGCCCCGCCAGGCGCTTCCCGTAGCGACGATGCCGTCGCCCTGCCGAAGCCACACGAGCGGCGAGGTCGGGGATGCGAAGCGGAGGAGATCGCCGGAATGCGGCACCTCGATGGTCCGCGCGCGCAAGCGAGGGGCGTTGACAGCTGGCACGACCGCAAGCCTAGACCCGGCGTGGGAGGGTGGCCCGGGAGTCCGCCTGAATGCGGCCAGGGCGAAGCCTGCGCCGCAACGTAGGATGATCCGGTGACCAAAGCCGACCTGAACAAGCGACCCGAGCAAGTGTCGTCGATGTTCGACCGTGTTTCCAAGAAATACGACGAGACGAACGACATCCTGAGCATGGGCAACGCGCCGCGTTGGCGTGTGCAGACCCGCCACGCCATCGCCCCGCAGCCGGGTGAGAAGATCCTCGATGTCGCCGCAGGCACCGGCACGGTCAGCAAGGTCCTCGCCGACGCTGGCGCCAAGGTCACCGCCCTCGACTTCTCCGCCGGCATGATCGAGGAGGGCAAGCGCATCCACGGTGCGAACCCCGACATCGAGTTCGTCCAGGGTGACGCGACCAAGCTCCCGTTCGACGACAACACGTTCGACGCGTCGACCGTGAGCTTCGGCCTGCGCAACGTGCAGGAGCCGAAGGTCGCACTGCGGGAGATGCTGCGAGTCACGAAACCGGGCGGACGCCTCGTCATCGCGGAGTTCTCGACGCCGCCGCACGCGATCCTCCGCACGGGCTACCGCGCCTACATGCAGCTCGCGATGCCGAGCATCGTGAAGCTCGTGAGCAGCGACCCCGAGGCGTACACGTACCTGAACGAGTCGATCATCGCGTGGCCTGCGCAGCGCGAGCTGGCATCCTGGTTGCGGGAAGCGGGCTTCGAGCGGGTCAAGTACCGCAATCTCACTGCCGGGATCGTCGCGTTGCACAAGGGATTCGTCCCGCTCTCCGAAGCAGGCAGCGCCCCCAGCTAGGGGAGACGGAAGCCAGCAGGCAACGGCCCAGCGCCACCTGCACCCCCAACCCAGTTCGTGCGGAGATCTCCTTCGGACGGAACACCTGAACCACCAGGAGACATGAGCGTGGAGCTCCCCAAGACCGAACAGCGCCGCAAGGCGCGAAGCACCGTGGTGCCGGGCGGAACCGACGACCTCTTCGACGGTCCGAAGTCCGACGTGCTGCGCGAGCGGCTCGACGCTGGATTGGCCGCGGTCGAGGCTCGCCTCGGTGCCGAGGTGCAGTACGCCGACGAGATCGCCGACGTCACCGCCCGCTACCTCCTCAACGCAGGCGGCAAGCGCCTGCGCCCCATGCTCACGGTGCTCTCCTCGCAGTTCGGCGAGACGCCGGGGTCCGACGACGTCATCACGGCAGCTGCCGCGGTCGAGCTCACGCACCTCGCGTCGCTCTACCACGATGACGTCATGGACGAGGCGGAGCTGCGTCGCGGCGTCGCCGCCGCGCACCTCCAGTGGGGCAACTCCATCGCGATCCTCGCCGGTGACCTGCTCTTCGCCCGCTCGAGCCTGCTGTTCTCGGAGTTGGGCCTTCGCGCCGTCCGGCTGCAGGCTTCGATCTTCGAGCGGCTCGTGCTCGGGCAGATGCGTGAGACGACGGGACCGTCGGCCGGTGCCGACCGCATCGATCACTACGTGGGCGTCCTCGCCGACAAGACGGGCTCCCTCATCTCCGCTGCCGCCCAGTTCGGCGCGATCGTGTCGAACGCACCCGAGCCGGTCGTCGCGGCGCTTGCCGAGTACGGCGAGCGGGTCGGTGTCGCCTTCCAGCTCGCTGATGACGTCATCGACCTGCAGCAGAACCCGGACACGACGGGCAAGCTCGCGGGCACCGACCTGCGTGCGGGTGTCGAGACGCTTCCTGTACTGCTGCTGGAACGCCAGGCGGCGACCGACGAAGCGAGCCGCGACCTGCTGGAGCGCATCCGCACGCGCGTCGCCGGCGTCAACGAGCAGCCGGAGGAGACTCGCGCTGGCGAGGAGGAGATCTCGAGCATCATCACGGAACTCCGCGAGCACCGCGTGACGCAGCTCACGATCGACGAGGCCCAGAACTGGGTGACCCTCGCGGTCGAGGCCCTGCGGCCGCTGAAAGCCGGCCCGGCGAAGAACGCACTCGAGCGCTTCGCCGCGGAGGTCGTCAGCCGCGATCGCTGACCGAGACGTTCTGAGACGCCTCACCCCGACCCGTCCGGAGGACGACACTTCGCGAGCCTCCACCTCGACCCGTCCTGGAGGACATGTGACCACGCTCCGCCTTGCCATCGTCGGCGCAGGACCAGCCGGCATCTACGCGGCCGATATCCTGCAGAAGATGGAGCGCCAGTTCGACCTCTCCATCGACCTGTTCGACAAGCTGCCTGCCCCGTACGGGCTGGTGCGGTACGGGGTCGCCCCTGACCACCCGCGCATCAAGGGCATCATCAACGCCCTCCGCGAGGTGCTCGAATCCGGGGTCATGCGGGTCTTCGGCGGCGTGGAGTTCGGCAAGGACATCACGCTCGACGACCTCAAGCAGCACTACCATGCGGTGATCTTCTCGACGGGAGCCATCCGCGACGCCTCCCTCGACATCCCGGGCATCGAGGCGCAGGGCAGCTACGGAGCCGCGGACTTCGTGAACTGGTACGACGGGCACCCCGACGTGCCGCGGACGTGGCCGCTCGACGCTCGCGAGGTCGCCGTCATCGGCAACGGCAACGTGGCGCTCGATGTCGCGCGCATGCTCGCGAAGCACCCGAAGGATCTCATGTCCACCGAGGTGCCGCAGAACGTGGTCGAGGGCCTCGAGTCGAGCCCTGTCACCGACGTGCACGTGTTCGGCCGGCGTGGGCCTGCGCAGGTGAAGTTCACGCCCCTCGAGCTGCGTGAGCTCGGCGAGGTGCCAGACGTGGACGTCATCGTGTACGAGGACGACTTCGACCGCGACCCGGCGGCCGCCGAGCTCGCGAAGACGAACAAGCAGCTCATGGTGATCGGGCGCATCATGGGCAAGTGGCGCGGGGAGCGGGAGCTGACCGCCTCGCGTCGCCTCCACCTGCATTTCTACTCGAAGCCGGATGCGGTGCTCACGGAGGACGGGCCAGACGGCGAACGCGTGCGTGCGCTCCGGATCGAGCGCACGGAGCCGGACGCCGAGGGCGGTGTGCGCGGGACCGGCGAGTTCGTCGAGTACCCGGTGCAGGCCGTCTACCGGGCCGTCGGCTACTTCGGCTCGCCCCTGCCCGGCGTGCCGTTCGACGAGCATCACGGCGTCATCCCGAACCGCGAGGGTCAGGTCTGGGACGACGACAACCAGCAGGTGAACGGAATGTACGCGACGGGGTGGATCAGGCGCGGACCCATCGGCCTGATCGGGCACACGAAGTCGGATGCACTCGAGACGGTGACGCACCTCGTCGCGGATCAGGGCAACTGGTGGACTCCCGCCGATGCGAGCGAGGCCTCCGTCGTGGAGCTGCTCGAATCGCGTGGGGTGCGGTTCACCGACCTCGCGGGGTGGCGTCGTCTCGACGCGCACGAGCTCGCACTCGGCGAGGCGAATGGCCGTGAGCGGATCAAGGTTGTGGATCGGGACGAGATGACGCGGATTTCCCGGGGCGAATAGGGGTTTTGGTCGCCGTTCAAGAAATGGGGAGTTCTGCCCATCGCGGAACGACCGTTCACCTCGTACGCTCGGAGTACGCACAGAGAGCGGAAAAGATTTCGGGCCTGAACCGGTCCGAGTCAACACTTCAGCCGGCGGCTGAGCCGCGTCGCAATGGTCGTTCTGACCGCGGCGCGATACTGGGGGAGCTCGCCGTCGGCTGAAGATTCTTTGCCGAGACGATTCATGGAATCGATCAGCGGGATCAGCGCGGTCGGCGGTTGGCACTCCGGGTTGTCGCTACCGGGTTGTCGCTACTGGATGACGCTGGTGAGGCGGGCGACGTTGTCGAGTGCGCGGGTCAGGATGGGCCGCTGCCGCCACTCGTCGAGGGTCAGCTCGAAGCTGCGCTGCCGGTACCCGTTCTCGACTTCGCGCATCCTGTTCACGAACTCTTCGCCGTGCACCATGAGCATGAGCTCCGCGTTGAGGGTGAAGGAGCGCATGTCCATGTTGCTGGAGCCGATGAGGGTGACGGAGTCGTCGAAGGTGATGTGCTTCGAGTGCAGGATGTAGGGGCGCCGGTACAGCATGATCCTGACGCCGGCGCGGAGGAGCGTCTCGTAGTAGGAGCGCTGGGCGTGGAAGACGAAGAACTGGTCGGCGATCTCCCCGACGAAGAGTTCGACGCTGACGCCGCGCTGCACGGCTGTCGTGATGGCGTACATGAGGGAGTCGTCTGGGACGAAGTAGGGGCTGACGATGACGATGCGCTCTCGTGCCGCGTAGAGCAGCTGGTTGAAGAGGCGCAGGTTGTTCTCGTTCTCGTAGCCGGGGCCGCTTGGGACGAGCTGGCAGGGGAACACGTCGTGCTGGTCGCCGGATTCGATGTCGGCTTCCGCCTCGTCGGGTTCTGGGGTGACCGGGTCGTTCTCGAAGACGTCGGTGAGCAGTTCTTCCGTCTCGGCGTACCAGTCGGAGATGAAGACGGCGTTGACGCCGGTGACCATGGGCCCCTCCATGCGGAGCATGAGGTCTTTCCACTTGAGGTCGTCGCCGCCCGGCTTGGGGCCGCGGTGGTAGTCGCGGGAGATGAGGTTCTGCGATCCGAGGTAGGCCGTGCGGCCGTCGACGACGAGCAGCTTGCGATGGTTGCGCAGGTCGACGCGCTGCATGCCGCCCTGCCAGGGGTAGAGCGAGAGCATCCGGTGCCAGTCGGCGCCGATCTGGGTGAGCCGATGCTTCATCTTCTTGTAGCCGCGGTAGCGCATCGAGCCGACGTGGTCGAACAGGACTCGGACGGTCACGCCGCGCTGCACGGCGCGTTCGAGTGCGTCGAAGAACGGGGCGGTGGCCTCGTCGTGGCTCATGGCGTAGAAGAGCACGTTGACGTAGCTCTCGGCTTCGTCGATCTCGTCGGCCATCCGGCGGATGGCTCGGTTGTAGGTGCCGTGCAGCTCGAGGCGGTTGCCGTCGGCGAGGGGGATCGCGGTGAGGTGCTCACCGAGCTTCGTGACCTGGGCGAACCACGATGGGCTCGTGATGACCTGCTCGGCCGGGGCGATCTGGTCGGTGGCGTCGCGGATGATGCCGTCGACCTGGGCCTGCATGCGTCGGCGTCGGGTTGGCAGCTGGTTCGTGCCGAACAGGAAGAAGAGGACGACGCCGAGGTAGGGGATGAGGATGATCGTGATGATCCAGGCGAGCGCCGTCGTGGGTCGCCGGTTTCGGGGGATCACGACGACCGACGTGACGATGATGAGCACGTAGATCGTGGCGACCGCAACGAGCCAGAACCCGGTCAGGCCGAGCTCCGGATACCAGGGCATGAGCGCGCCGATGGCCGAGCTCGGGGTGAACTCGGCCACGGCGGCCCCCGAGGGCACTAGCGGCGGTTGACGAACTGGAGGTCGACGTCGACGTCGGCGCTCTTGAGCAGCGCCATCGTCGCCTGAAGGTCGTCACGGCTCTTCGAGGAGACACGCAGTTCGTCGCCCTGGATCTGCGCCTTCACGCTCTTCGGGCCTTCGTCGCGGATGAGCTTCGTGAGCTTCTTCGCGCTCGGCTGGTCGATGCCCTCCTTCAGGGAGGCCTCGATGCGGTACTCCTTGCCGGAGGCATAGGGGTCACCGACGTCGAGCGTCTTCAGTGAGAAGCCGCGCTTGATGAACTTGGTCTGCAGGACATCGAGCACCGCCTTCACGCGCTCTTCGCTGGAGGCCTTGAGGAGGAGCTTCTCGCCAGACCAATCGACCGAGGCGCCGACGCCCTTGAAGTCATAGCGCGTCTCGAGCTCCTTCTGCGCCTGGTTGACGGCGTTGTCCGCCTCCATCTTGTCGACCTTGTTAACGACATCAAACGAGGAATCTGCCATGCCCACCATGGTAGCGAGGAGCGCCGACAATCTCGTGAGCAGGAGCGACGTCTGCGTCGTTTCGACAAACCGGGTGGAAGTCGGTAGTCTCTAGCCTGCACGTTTGCGCTCTGCGCTGTGCACTGGCGAGTTACCCAAGCGGCCAAAGGGATCTGACTGTAAATCAGACTGCTCAGCATTCGGGGGTTCGAATCCCTCACTCGCCACCAACACCTGACGCGAGGCATCTCCAAGATGCCTCGCGTCATCTGCGTTCACGAGGTGGCATGGGCGAGTCGGCACCGGACGTCGGCGCCTATGGCTGGACGGGAGCGCGTCGACGTCTGGTCTTCGTCGCGGGCGCTTCTCGCGGCAGCTGCGCCTCCAGCAGCGGCATGGACTCGATGCGGCCCCGTTCGACATGTGCTGCGGTCAGCAGCTCTGCCACGTCGACCTGACCCGCGACGATCGCGTCGACGATCTCGCGGTGCTCGACCCACATCGCTGCGGTGTCTCGCTGCGGGGTGAGTCGGAAGAGCCAGCGCACCCTGCCGCTCATGAGCTTCGTCACTCGGCGAAGGAGCGCGTGGTCTGCGAGTGCGATGATCTCTTCGTGCAGGTCGGAGTTGCGCGTCGACGCCGGCGGGGTCGACTGGGTGTCAGGGGTGGACTCTCCGTGCGCCGAACGCAGTGCGGCGAGCATGGGGGTGACATCGGCGCCGGCGCGTGCTCGCCTGGCGGCGAAGGCGGAGGCCATCGGCTCGAGCTGCCGACGCAGATCGAACACCTCGGTTGCGTCGGTCACGGTCAGGACGTGCACGACCGCGCCGCGCCGCGGTTGCGTGGTGATGAACCCCTCGGACTCGAGGATCGGGAGGGCCTCCCTCACTGGGATGCGCGACACCTCCAGTCGCTCTGCGATCTCGCGCTCGTTGAGTTTCGATCCCATCGCCAGCTCGCCCGTGATGATCTGCTCGCGGAGGGTGTGCGCGATGCGCGCGGGGGTCGGCTCAGGGCTCATGGGGACCATTCTGGCACGCACCGAAGTGCCCGTTTGGAATGCCAAAGAGGCAGTACGGCCCCCTCCATACAGATAAAGGCGACGTTTGGTATGCAGAAATGACGTCAGCGTAAGAACTGTGTGACGAGCGTGTTACTTCGCCCCGAAGCGTGGAGGCGGTCGCATAGCGTCACCACCGTGCTCCTGTTTATCGCCCGCCGACTGGCCCTCGCCGTCGCCACCGTGCTCGCCGTGGTGACCATCGCCTTCGCGCTCGGCCGCGCCACCGGTGAACCCGGTGCGCTGCTGCTGCCCGACAACGCGACGCAGGCCGAGGTCGATGCGCTCAACACCGCGCTCGGCTTCGACCGCCCCCTCATCGTGCAGTACCTCGACACTCTCGCAGGGCTCTTCACGGGCGACTTCGGCAACTCGTACAGACTGCACGAATCGGCGCTCGGGCTCGTCCTCGAACGTGTCCCCGCGACTCTCGAACTGGCCTTCTGGGCCTTCGTCATCGGGCTGGTGCTGGCGGTCGCCGCGGCGCTGGCGATCCAGCTCACCGGCAGTCGCACACTGCGCGCCGTCGTGGGCTGGGCCGGCGCCCTCCGACAGTCGGTGCCCGACTTCTTCTTCGCGCTGCTCCTCGTGCTCGTCTTCTCCGTGCTGCTCGGCGCCCTGCCCTCACTCGGTCGCAACAGCTACGCGAGCCTCGTGCTGCCCGTGCTCACGCTCGCCACGGGGCAGTTCGTCATGTACCTGCGCTTGCTGGACGCGTCGCTCAGCGAGCAGGCGGGGCAGGATTACGTGCGCACCGCCATCGCCCAGGGGCAGCGCCGCTCGACGGTGCTCTTCACCCGCATGCTGCCGAACGCGGCCCTGCCGGTGCTCGGCATGGCCGGCCTGAACCTGGGCGGGCTGCTCGGCGGCACCGTGGTGGTCGAGGTCGTGTTCGCGTGGCCGGGACTCGGCCAGCTCCTGACCGCTGCCGTGAGCCAGCGCGACTTCCCGATCGTCCAAGCGGGCCTCGTCTTCGTCGCGCTCGCCTTTGTCATCGTCAACACCGCGGTGGACGTGCTCGTCCGCCGAATCGACACGAGGACGGCCGCCGCATGACCGCTCAGGTAACCCCGATCGCCCAACTCCCAACCCTCACCCCTGTGCCCCGTCGCCCGCGACCGCGACCCGGCGCCGTGGTCGGGGCGATCATGATCGGCTCGGTGCTGCTCCTCACGGCCGCCGTGCCCCTGCTGCCCGGCTTCGACCCGATGGGGCAGGACCTGCGGGCAGCGATGCTGCCTCCCTTCACCGATTCCGCGCACCCCCTCGGCACGGACGCCCTCGGCCGAGACCTCCTCGACCGCATCGCGCTCGCTTCGGCGGTGACGCTCGGCATGACCGCGCTCATCGTGGTGATGAACGCGCTCATCGGCAGCACCATCGGCATCCTCGCCGGCTACTTCGGTGGGCGCCTCGAGGCGCTCGTGACCCTGCTCAGCAACGTGACGCTGGCCATGCCGGTCGTGCTGCTGCTCATCGCCATCTGCGCGGTCCTGCGTCCGAGCGCCGGGCTCACGATACTGGTGCTCGGCTGCACCTGGTGGGTCGGGTACGCACGGGTCACGCGCAACGTCGCCGCGTCGCTGCGTCGACAGGACTTCGTCGTCTCGCCGCTCACCCAGGGCGGTGACACCCTCTGGGTGCTGACCCGGCACATCGTGCCGAACATCTGGCCGCACACGCTCATCATCGCGGCCACCGACCTCGCGACGATCGTGCTCATCACCTCTTCCCTCGAGTACCTCGGGCTCGGCGTGCAGCCACCGGTGCCGAGCTGGGGCGGCATGATCTTCGACGGCCAGCGGCACCTCGGCAGCGACCCGTGGCTGTCGCTCCTGCCTGGCATCGTCATGCTGCTCGCCGTCGGCGGCGTGCAGTTCCTCAGCCAGCAGTTCACAGCGGAGACCCGCGGCTCGCTGCTGCGGAAGGGAGGCATGCGATGAAGTCGGTCCTGCGCATCGAGGATCTGCGGATCGAGACCACGGACGAGGCGCCACGCGCGCTGGTCGACGGCGTCTCGCTCCAGGTCGACCGGGGCGAGTCGCTCGGGGTGGTGGGGGAGTCTGGCTCTGGCAAGAGCCTGACAGTGCTCGCCGCACTCGGGCTCCTCCCCGCCGGCACCCGAATCGCGGCCGGCCGCATCCTGCTCGACGACAAGGTCCTCGTCGACACGCAGGCCGACGTCTGGATGGGCGAGCGAGAGCTCCGAGGACTGCGCGGACGGACCGCCGCCATGGTGTTCCAAGACCCGATGTCGTCCCTCGACCCGCTGCGCGCGGTCGGCGCACAGGTTGCCGCCGCCGTGCGGGTCCACCAGCCCATGAGCCGCCGCGCGGCCCGCGAGCGCGCCGTCGAGCTGCTGACCGCCGTCGGCGTCCGGGATGCGGCGGAGCGAGCGGCCGCCAGGCCCCACCAGTGGTCTGGCGGCATGCGACAGCGGGCCATGATCGCGATGGCGATCGCCCACGATCCGCTCCTCCTGATCGCCGACGAGCCCACCACGGCCCTCGACGTGACCGTGCAGGCGCAGGTCATGGACCTGCTCGCCGAAGTGCGTGAGCGCACGGGTTCCGCGCTCGTGCTGATCACCCACGACCTTGGCCTGGTCGCCGAGAACAGCGACCGGCTCGCGGTCATGCACCACGGCCGCGTCGTCGAGACCGGGGCCACGCGGTCGGTGCTCGACCACCCCACCGAGGACTACACCAAGCGCCTCATGTCGGCCATCCCCGCCGAGAGCGAGCGCGCTGAGAGCGCCGTTCGTCCCGGTGAGCCGGATGCGCTTGTCGCCGACCGAGTCGTCGTCGAGTACCGCGTGCACGGCCGTCGGCAGCCCGTCCGAGCCGTCGACGGGGTCTCCCTGCGCATCGCCGCGGGCGAGACCGTCGCCGTCGTCGGGGAATCGGGATGCGGGAAGTCGTCGCTGGCCAAGGCCGTGCTCGGCGTGCAACCCGCCTCGGAAGGCACCATCGAGCTCGGCGGCGTCGCCGTCCACAACGAGCTCGCCGCGCGCAGCGCGGCGGAGCGCGAACGCGCGCAGATCGTCTTCCAGGACCCGTACTCAGCCCTCGACCCTCGGCTCACCGTGCACGACCTGGTGGCCGAGCCCCTGCGCATCCGGCACGCCTACGACCGCAGCACAGTGAGCCGTCTGCTCGCCGACGTCGGCCTCGACGAACAGCACGCCGGACGCCTCCCCGCCCAGCTCTCCGGCGGCCAGCGCCAGCGCGTCGGCATAGCGCGCGCTCTGGCCCTGCGCCCACGGCTGCTGGTGCTCGACGAACCGGTCTCGGCGCTCGACGTGTCGATCCAGGCGCAGGTGCTCGAGCTGCTCGACGGACTGCAGCGCGAGCACGGACTTGGCTACCTCTTCATCTCGCACGACCTCGGCGTCGTGCGCAGCATCGCAGACCGTGTGGTCGTCATGCAGGAGGGGCGTGTGGTCGAAGAGGCCTCGACGGCCGAGATCTTCACCTCCCCGAAGCATCCGTTCACTCGCCAGCTCCTCGACGCTGTGCCTCGCCTCGACGGTGCGCGCCGCGGCGCGCACCCGCTCCCCGTCTCCTGACCTCTCCGCCTGACCCTCCGCACCGCACCCCTTCCCCCCGAATCAGAGGAACCCCATGCCCAAGCACGCCCGCCGACGTCGCCTGCTCGCGACCGGTGCACTCGCCGCCACCGGCACCCTCCTGCTCACCAGCTGCGCCGGCGGCTTCGACGAAGCCAGCGCAGAAGGCGAGACGCCCACCAGGATCGTCGCCGCCATCCCCACCGACCCGACCTCGATGGACCCGATCCGCTCCGGCGCACTCGTCGTGCTCTCCGTGTTCTTCCACACCTTCGACCAGCTCGTGGCGATCACCGCCGACGGCGAGCTGGCACCAAAGCTCGCCACCGAGTGGACACCCAACGACGACCTCACGCAGTGGGACTTCACCCTGCGCGAAGGGGTCACGGCAAGCAACGGCGAGGCGATCACCGCCGAGGACGTGGCCTTCTCGTACCAGACGATCCTCGACGACCCGACCGGTGAGAACTTCGCGTACCTCAGCTCCGTCTCGTCGGTCGAGGCCGTCGACGAGCTCACCGTGCGCTTCACCCTCAACTCCCCGTTCTCGGCGTTCCCGCGAAACACGTCGCTGATCTCGGTCGTACCCGCCGACACGTACCAGGAAGTCGGTGCCGACGCCTTCGCCCAGGATCCCATCGGATCAGGCCCATACGTGTTCGAGAGCATCCAGACCGGGGTCACCTACGACCTGGCGCGCAACGACGACTACTGGGGAGAGGCACCCGCCATCGAGCAGATCTCACTGCAGCCCGTCTCCTCGGACGAGTCCCGCGTCAACGGCGTGCTCTCCGGCAGCCTCGATGTCGCGCCCATCGGACCCACCCAGGTCTCCTCGGTCGATGGGCAGGGGGCGGCGCAGGTGTTCTCTGCCCTGTCGAACGGCGTCGTCTTCCTCGGCGTCAACTCCACGAGCGGCATGCTCACCGACGTGCGCATCCGGGAGGCCATCGCCCTGGCCATCGACAAGGACGCCATCACCGGGGGCCTCCTCGGGGGCCTCGCTGAGCCAGCAAGCGCCATGCTCGCGCCCGCCGTCGAGGGCTACAGTGACGACGTGACCGACCCGGGCTTCAACCAGGAGCGGGCCCGCGAGCTGCTCGCGGAGGCCGGCTACGCCGGCGAGTCGATCCCCTTCGACTACGCGACCGACGGCCGCATCCCCCTCTCCTCCGAGGTCGCGCAGACCATTCAGGCGTCACTCGCCGAGGTCGGCATCACCGTCGAGCTGCGCGGCGCCGACCAGCAGGCCCACACGCTCAAGATCCGCAGCAAGGAGATGCAGGGCATCTACCTCAACACCTGGGCGCCCTCGACGGTCGACGGCGACCTGCCGCTGACCGACTTCTACGAGACCGCGGGCAACAACAACTACGCGCAGGACCCGCGCACGGCCGAGCTCGCGGCCGAACAGCGCGCGGTCACCGGTGATGAGCGCCTGGACGTCTTCGCCGAACTGCTCAACTACAGCAACGAACAGGGATACTTCGTGCCGCTCTACGTGCCCATGAACAACTACGCCGCCGACCCCGACCTCGAGTGGACGCCCCGCGCCGACGGCCTCTTCGACTTCACGCAGACGAGCTTCCGTTGAGCGCCGCGCTGCTCCGAGACGTCCGCCCCTGGGGTGGGGAACCGGCCGACGTCCGGCTGAAGGAAGGGAAGATCGCCGCCATCCTGCCGACCGGCACGACGCCGGAGGCGGGCGAGACGGTGATCGACGGTCGCGGTCGCATCCTGCTCCCCTCCTTCGCTGACGTGCACGTGCACCTCGACTCCACCCGAATCGGCCTCCCGTTCCGGCCGCACACGGGCCGCCCCGGGGTGTGGGGCATGATGCTCAACGACCGAGTCAACTGGCGCGAGGCCGAAGCGTCCATGGAGGAGCGCACAAGTGGCACCCTGGCGCGCATGATCGCCCACGGCACCACAAGCGCACGGAGCTACGCGCAGGTGGACGTGGATGCGCGGCTCGAGCGGCTCGAGGCGGTGCTCGCCGCCAAGGAGCGGCACCGGGAACGCGCCACCGTCGAGGTGATCGCCTTCCCTCAGGCCGGTCTGCTTCGCGAGGAGGGCTCGTTCGAGCTCCTCGAGGAAGCCATGCGCTCCGGTGCCGACGTGGTCGGCGGCATCGATCCGTGCCAGCTCGACCGCGACCCGGCCAGGCACCTCGACCTGGTCTTCGGGCTCGCCGAGCGCTACGAAGCGCCCATCGACATCCACCTGCACGAGCCCGACCAGCTGGCCCGGTTCTCGGCCGAGCTCATCGTGGAACGCACCCGCACGCTCGGCATGACCGGACGGGTGACCATCTCGCACGGATACGGGCTCGCCGAGCTGCCCCGCGAGCAGCTTCTTCCCCTGGTCGAGCAGTTCGCTGAGCTCGACATCGCCTGGGCGACGATCGCGCCTGCCAAGCCGCTGCCGACGCTGCTGCTGGCCGAGCACGGCATCCGGGTCGGCCTCGGCGAGGACGGCCAGCGCGACTACTGGTCGCCGTACGGCAACGCCGACATGCTGGATCGCACCTGGCAGCTGGCCTTCACGAACGGCTTCCGGCGTGACGAGGACATCGAGCACTGCATGGCCATCGCCACGGTCGGCGGCCGCTCCGTGCTGGGAACCTCCCCGGCGCTGCAGGGGTCCCTCGACCGCCCCGGCGTTTCGGTCGGCGACCGTGCAGACCTCCAGCTTATCGCGGGCGAGACCGTGACCAGTGCGGTCATGGACCGACTCCCCGACCGCACCGTCGTCTTCGGTGGGGTCGTCGTCGCCGAGGCCCTCGAGCTCGTGGGTCCCGCGTGATCGTGCTGACCGCCTCGCAACTCGAGGAGCTGGTCGACAGATCGGCAACTGAGCTCGCGGTGGCGCGGATCTTCGCGGAGATCGCCCGCGGGGCCGCAGACCAGCCGCCACCCACGTCCATGAAGACGGATGCTGGAACCGGCCGTTACGTGCTCATGTCCGCGCTCTCGGAGGCCACCGGTACTGCCGCGGTGAAGCTGCTCGCCGATGTGCCCGACAACTTGGCGAGGGGGCTGCCCACGCAGCGTTCGATGATCACCGTGCTCGACCGGGAGATCGGCGCCCCGGTCGCGCTGCTGCACGGAGGGGTCCCCACTCGTGTGCGGACGGCCGCCGCGAGTGCTGTGGCGACTCGCGCGCTGGCCCGCGACGACAGCCGCGTCCTCGGCCTCGTGGGCGCGGGCGGGCTCGCTCGGGAGCACGTCGAGGCGCTCCGCGGCGTACGCGACTGGGATCGCCTCGTCATCTGGTCGCGGACCAGCGAGCGGGCCGTCGCGCTCGCGGAGACGCTCGACTGGCCGGGTGCCATCGAGGTCGTCGACGCGTGCGACAGGGTCTTCGAACAGGCGGACACGGTGTGCACGCTCACGCCATCGGTCGGCCCGATCGTGCGGGGCGAGTGGCTGCGCCCCGGGCAGCACCTCAACGTGGTCGGTGCCAGGCCACGACCCGACGAGCGCGAGGTGGATGCGCTGACCATGTCACGCGCGTCCGTGTGGGTCGATGACCTGGCGACCGCACGCACGAAGTCGGGAGACCTCATGCTCGCGGTGGCCGAGGGTGCGCTCACCCTCGACGACGTCATAGGGACGCTCGGCGAGGTGCTGGCTGGGCTGCGACCGGGTCGGACGAGCACCGAGCAGATCACGCTGTTCGACTCCGTCGGAATCGGCGCTCAGGACCTGGCCATCGCGGACCTCCTGGTGCGCGAGGCGCGCTCGCGGGGCGTGGGGATCGAGCTCGATCTCAACGCCTGAAGGCTGAGGCGGCTGGCTGTCAGCCGGTCGCCATCACGCCGGCGTGCCAGGCGTCCAGGAGGCGCGCGACCGTGCGCGTCTGCTCCCACGGCATGGCGCGCGACTCGAGGCGACCCTCGCTGAGGGCGCGCGAGACCGCATCCGCCTCGGCCGCGAAGGGGTGGATCTGCGCCACCTCGATGCGGTGGCTCTGCCCCTCGTGGATGTGGGTGAGGGTCGCCGGTGAGAGGTCGCGGTCGCCGAATGCGTCCTCGAGCGTGATCCAGCCGCCCTGCCCGACGATGTCGGCGCTCTTCGGGAGCTGTGTGTCGATGGCGCACTCGACGAAGGCGGTGAAGCCGGGTGCCTCGACGCTGGCGGACGAGAAGACATCGACGCCGCCCTCGACGCGTCCGTGCGGGTTCGCGAGGTGCAGCTCCGACAGCTCGATGCCCGCCTCGGCCGCCGCGCTGACCGCGAACGACACGGGGTAGCCGCCGACGTCGAAGATCGCCCCGCCCGCGAGGTCGGGGTCGAAGAGGCGGCCGTCCCTGCTGCCTGCGGCGAAGCCGAAGTGCGCTTGCACGTGCAGCGGCGTCGTGACCTGGCCTCGCCCCAGCCGATCGTCGATGGCGCGAGCGAGCGGACTGAAGCGGTGCTTGTAGGCCTCCACGACGGGCAGGCCGGCGCGTTCGGCGGCGGCGAGGACCCGCTCCGTCTCGTCGGCGCTCGGAGCCAGTGGCTTCTCGCACAGCACAGCCTTGCCGGCTTCGAGGGCTGCGATCGCGAGCTCGGCATGGGTCGTGTGCACGGTGGCGACGTACACGGCGTCCACGTCGTCGCGGGCGAGCACCTCGGCATACGTGCCGGAGGCCTCCGCGCCGTAGCGGGCAGCGAACACGGCCGCGCGCTCGGGGTCCCGGCTCGCAACCGCCCGCAGCTCGCCGTGTTCAGAGCCTGGCAGCCACTTCGCGAACGACTCCGCGATCGCGCCCGGTCCGAGGATGGCCCACCTGGTCTTCTGCATGACGCGAACCTACCCGAGCGGCGCGTCGAGGTGCGGTTCTGGATGGACCTGCCCGAGCGCGGGCGGCATCGATCCCGCACACGATGCCGCCGTTCTGGTGCAGGCGGGCCCGCACCTGCGCGTCACCCGCGCGGAAGCTGATCGTTTCACCCACGGCGCTCGACGGCGCCCACGGCCGGGCCAGAATTGGCACACAGCGTTCGACGAGGACCGGAGAGCACCGTGACCCCACCGAAGCAGGACAGAGACCCCGTCAGCAGCTACCGCCCCAGGCTCGTGCCCTGGGCAATAGGCATCGCCATCGGCGTCGCAATCGGGATCGTGGTCTCCGTCATCCTGGCGATGAGCCCGACCTTCACCGTTGCGTTCATGATGACGGGCATCGCACTGGGCGTCGGCTTCGCGATCGCCCTGCAGGCCGCGTTCGACGAGACGGCAAGGAAGAAGTAGCGCTCGAACCGGTGTCACCAGCACGTCCACACGGCAGAAGCATCTTCCTTGCGCCACGAACCGGCAGTTCTCGTGTGGATGGGGCGGTCGTTCAGGGAGGAGGACCGGCCTGTCACGCACGCGCTCACAACGTCGCGGCGAGGGCCAGCGTCGCGAGGGGCACGACGATCGCGACCCCGACCAGCCCGAGGGCCACGAAGCGTAGCCAGGAGATCGTCACGCCGAGCGACACGAGACGCTCGTGCCAGAGCAGCGTCGCGAGCGAGGCCCACGGTGTGACGAGGGGGCCGAGGTTGACGCCGATGAGCAGCGCGACCAGCCGGGCAGGACTCTCGGCGACTGGTTCGAGGGCGAGGTAGGCGGGCAGGTTGTTGATGCCGTTGGCGCTCGCGGCGCCGATCGCGGCCAGCTGCAGGAGGCTGAGCGGGTCGTCGCCACGTCCCGAGACGGCGGCGA
Source organism: Pseudoclavibacter sp. RFBA6 (assembly GCF_002931575.1). Taxonomy (NCBI): domain Bacteria; kingdom Bacillati; phylum Actinomycetota; class Actinomycetes; order Micrococcales; family Microbacteriaceae; genus Pseudoclavibacter; species Pseudoclavibacter sp. RFBA6. The sequence continues at coordinate 498,259 of NZ_PSUA01000015.1, forward strand.
GCAGCTCGCTCAGCCCGTGCGCGTGGGCGGCCTCGACGAGCACGAACAGCGACCCGGCGATGCCGAGCGCCTGCCACGGCACGAGGCCGAAGCGCAGCGCATCCCGCCGACGCGTCGCGAACGCGGCGATGAGCAGCAGGGCGGCCGCGCCCGCGGGAATCGCCACCTCGACACCGGAGACGAGCAGCGGCAGCAGCAGGGCCGTGATGATCGACGAGAAGATGAGCAGCGGCCGGTCCGGGATGCTCGCGGGCGTCGGCATGCGGTACCGACGGTCGAGCTGGCGGCGGAAGACGAACGAGAGGATGGCGGCGCTCGCGACCACGCCGACGAGTGCCGGAGCCCATGTCAGCGCGAGGAACTGGAGCGGCCCGCCGTCGAAGGACCGAGCGGCGAGCAGGCTCGTGAGGTTCGAGACGGGCAGGAAGAGGGATGCGGTGTTCGCGAGCCACACGGTCGCGAGCGCGAATGGGATGGGCGAGACTCCGACGTGCACGGCGAGCAGCACGACCACCGGAGTGACGAGCACCGCGGTCGTGTCGAGGGAGAGGAAGGCGGTGCTCACGACGGCGAGCAGGAGAACGAGCATCCACAGCAGCCACAGACGACCACGTCCGAGCTTCGCGAGCCGGTCGGCGAGCGCCGAGAAGACTCCGGCCTCGCTCGCCAGCTCCGCCACGATCGTGATGGCGACGACGAACGCGAGCACGGGCACCACCCGCTCGCCGAGCTCCAGCAGCTCTGGCGCCGGCAGCAGGCCGGTGGCCGCGACGACCACCGCCGCGATGACGAGCACGGCGGTGGCGATGAGAGGGGCGACGCGGGACGCGGGGGACTCGGCCATGGCTGAGCAAGTTTAGGCCCGCGGCGCGGCGCGAATGTCGTCGCTCGCTCGTCGCGGACACCACCCGCCGAGGCTCGTCCGCGAGACGGGCGTTCACGGTCGGCGCGCTGATCCTGGGCTCGCTCAGCCTTTGCCGCCGAACCGGGTAGCCGCTACTTGGCGGCGACGCTGTCCAGGTGCTCGCGGAGCGCGATGATGATGTCGTCGCGTGTCGTGTCGCGGGCGTGGGCGAGCTCCTCGATGAGCCAGTCGAGGGTCATGTAGTTGGCGTGCAGCAGGTTCGACAGCTCGATGTTGACCTTCACCTGGTTGGGGCCGCCGTCAGCGGGAAGCTCGGCATCCGGGTCGCCGTCGGAGTCCAGCCCCTGCCCCTGCTCGACCTGCACGACAAAAGCGCCGACTTCGACGAGTCGCTCGTAGGCGAGCGCCGCTGCGTCCGGCGACACCTCCGTGACGGAGACGGCGTCGAGCAGCACGTGCGCTGCCTCTCGGCTGGTAGCTGGAGTGGACATGCAACGAGGATAAGCGTGCACTTCGAACAGACAGTCAGGGTCCATCCATGCAAGGCACAATCGGGGACATGAGCAGCAAACCCACAGCGAAGGCCCGCCCCACCTCAGACGCGCCAGTTGTGGTCATCGGCGACGCCATCGTCACGGAACTGCAGGAGACGGAGGCGCGCGGGGGCCTCACGCGCCGCAGCTACGTGAGCGGTTCGGCGCTCAACGTCACCATGGCGCTCGCGCGCCTGCGCGTGCCAGTCGCCCTCATCGCGAGCATCGGCGACGACCCGGACGGGCTCCGCATCCGCGACCACCTGCGGAAGCGGGGCATCCAGTTCGCGCCGTCCGTGTCGCTCGCGGGCACGGGGCGAGCGATCGGCGAACCGGCTGACGGGGAGCCCCTCTACACCTTCGACGACGCGGCCCGGGCCCGACGCATCCGCTTCGACGACGAGCAGGTTGCGCTCATCCGCGCGGCGCCGTTCGTCGCGATCTCCGGCTTCGCGTTCGACGACAAGAAGCAGCACAGGCGCCTCCTCGAGGCCGTGATCCGCCCACAGGAGCGCCTGCTCCTCGACCCGAACCCGCGCCTCGGGCTCGTCGAGGACCCAGCCGCGTTCCTCGACAACTTCGAGCGGCACGTGTCCAGCGCCCTCTTCGCGCACCTCTCCGACAACGACGCCGACCTGCTCTTCGAAGCCCCCCTCGACGAGGCGACCAGCGACATGCTCGACCTCGGAGCCACCCACGTGCTCGCCACCGAGGGCACGCGCGGCGGGAGATGGGTCAACCGGGCCGGCATCGACGTGGCCGAGCCGATCGTCGAGCTGCCCGGTGAGATCGTCGACACGATGGGGGCCGGTGACGCGGTCTTCGCGACCGCGGTCGCCTCCATCGCCCAGGGCGGGGTGCCGCACGAGGCGGCGGATGCGCGCCGAGTGCTGCAGCGGGCGATGACCGTCGCGGCCGCCACGGTGCGCGTCACGGGCAGCTTCCTCGCCGCGGACGACGACCTGCCGCCCGCCGTCGACGCGTAGCTGGGCCTCCCGGCGGTCTCGGGATGGCGAAGTCACTTCGTGCTGGGGAACTTCCCGCGACGAAGCGACTTCTCCATCCCGAGTCGCAAGAACCATGTGGCGGGCCGTGCCGGCCAATCCGGGCCGACCGCGTCGACTCGGGATGGGTTTCTCGCTTCGGGATGCTTTGCAACCCATCCCGAAGCGAGGAACCCATCCGGAAACCGGGGAGGAGAGAAAACTACTTCGTCGAGGGTGTCGAAGTCGGCTCGGACGCGGGAGTCGCCTCCGCCGCGCGCTCGCGCTTCTGCTTGCGCTGCACGACCACACCCGCGACGATCGAGATCCCCGCGATGATGAAGCTCGTCGTGACCTCGATGAGGCGCGTCTCGCCCGCGAAGAACATGTAGATGAGCAGCGCTGACAGGGCGACGATGACCACCCAGGTGAGCCACGGGAAGCCCCACATGCGGATGGCGCCCTTCGTGTTCGCGTTCGGGTCCTCGCCGGCGGCGACGGCGTCTTCCGCGAGGATGCGGCGCGAGCGCAGCTGGGAGACGGCGATGACGATCCACACGAAGATCGCGACGGCGCCGGTCGAGTTGACGAGGAACGAGAACACGTACTCGGGGGTCGTGTAGTTGAGCACGACCGAGAGGAGGCCGACGACGGCGGATGCGAGGATCGCGACGTACGGGGTGCCGCGCTTCGAGACCTTCCGGAACGCCTTCGGCGCCTCACCGCGGCGCGACAGGGAGAAGGCCATGCGGGACGCGGTGTAGAGCGACGCGTTGAGGGTGGAGAGCAGCGCGGAGAGCACGATGATGTCCATCGCGAGGGCTGCCCAGCCGATGCCGGCGGCGTTCAGCATCGTGACGAACGGGCTCACGCCTGCCGTGATCTGGTCCCAGGGCAGCACGATGAGGACCACGAGGATCGAGCCGATGTAGAAGAGCAGGATGCGCCACACGACCGAGTTCACGGCCTTGCGCACCGCCTGGGCGGGCTGCTCGGACTCGCCGGCCGCGATGGTCGCGACCTCGGCGCCGAACATCGAGAAGATGACGGGGAGGAGCGCGGCGAGGATGCCGGCGACGCCGAACGGGGCGAAGCCGCCGTCCGCAGGCGCGAGGTTGCCGAACGTGGCCGTGTTGTTGGGGATGACGTGCGCGATGAGGAGGGCGCCGACGATGATGAAGATGATGATCGAGACGATCTTGATCGACGCGAACCAGAACTCGAACTCGCCGAACGACTTCACGCTGATGAGGTTCGCGATGAGGAACACGAGCGTGATGATGAGCGCCGGGATCCATTGGGGAACCTCGGGCAGCCAGCCGCTGATGATGACGGCGGCGGCGGTGGCTTCGATGCCGACGACGACCACCCAGAACCACCAGTACAGCCAGCCGATGGAGAGGCCGGCCCATGGCCCGATGAAGCGCGTGGCGTAGGCGGAGAACGAGCCGGTCTCGGGCGAGATGGAGGCCATCTCGCCGAGCATCCGCATGACGAGCACGACGACGACCCCGGCGAGGGCGTAGGCGAGGATGACGGCGGGGCCTGCCGCGAGGATCGCGGTGCTCGAGGCGACGAGCAGGCCAGCGCCGATGACGCCGCCGAGGGCGATCATCGACAGGTGGCGTGGCTTCAGCGTGTTGGCGAGGGCCTCGCCCTGCTCGACGGCCGGGCCGCGGCGCGACTGGTGGCCGCGCTCGCTCAGGTCGCGGCCCTTCTCGGTGAAGACGGCCTCGGTGTGGGGTGCGGCGGCACCCTCTGGAATCTGGCCGTCAGCGCTTGGGGACGTCATGGATCACGTTTCTCCTGGTGAAGGGAACCCCGGGCGTCGCGCGTTCGCTGAAGAGTCAGCACGTGAGGGAGGAACGCGCTGGGCGCCTCGAGGTCGGTACCGAGCAAGGGTAGGGGGCGCCGCGGGTCCCGTTCACCTTGTGTTCATAAGTGACACGGGACTGATGCGCTCAGCTTGCGGGGGAATCTCCTGGGACGGTGTCCGGGTCGCTCGGTTCGACGCTGCCGCGCGCATCCCGCTCGGCTGTCGTCTCGGTTACGGCCGCGCTGCCGATGTCGACCGTGAACCAGCGGATCGTGACGCCGCAGATCGGGCCGATGAGCAGCGCGAACGCGACAGTGCCGATGCCGACGTCGCCGCCCAGCATCCAGCCGATCGCCAGCACCACCACTTCGAGGCTCGTGCGCACGATCCAGATGCGCCAGCCCGTGACGCGGTGCAGGCCCGTCATGAGGCCGTCGCGCGGGCCCGGCCCGAAGAGCGCGCCGATGTAGAGGCCCGTCGCGAGGCCCAGCGTCAGGATGCCCCCGGCCAGCAGGAGGATGCGCCACCAGAGATCGAGGCCCTCTGGGATGAGCCAGAGCCCCAGGTCGGCGCAGGGCCCGACGAAGAGCGCGTTGAAGAGCGTGCCGAACCCCGGCCGCTGACGGAGGGGGATCCAGATGAGGAGCACGACGACGCTGATGAGCACCGTGATGAGCCCGAACGGCAGCCCCGACTGCACCTGGATGCCGAGCGTCAGCACGTCCCAGGGGGAGACGCCGAGCTCGCCCCGCACGATCATGGCGATGGCGAGGCCGTAGAGGACGATGCCGATGACGAGCTGCGTGGCGCGACGGGGCAGGCGGACGATGGAGCGCATCCGCTCATCTAAGCCCCTCGCGCGCGGGGGCATCGCGGTCCACTCGGGAACAGTGGATGGGTGCGGCCGCCCCCGCGTTACTCGCGGCTGGCGAAGCGGTTCTAGCTGACGGAGCGCACCGTCGAGCGGATCTCCTCGGCGGACGCGAGGAACTTCTCGAGCTCGCTCGGTGACATCGGGGTGTCGAGGATGCGCTCGACGCCGTTGGCGCCCACGATCACGGGCGTCGAGATGGCGACGTCGTCGATGCCCCACTGCCCCTGCAGGAGCGTGGAGACGGGCATGATGGCGTGCTCGTCGTTGACGATGGCCTCAGCGATGCGGGCCCCGGAGAGGCCGATCGCGTAGTTCGTGGCGCCCTTGCCCTCGATGACCTTGTAGGCGGCCGTGCGCACGTCGTTGGTGATGCTCTCGAGGGTCTCCTCGGTGAAGGGGCGCTCGCCGTCGCGCTCCCAGTCGAGGATGGGGATTGGGCCGATCGTGGCCTGCGACCACAGCGCGAACTCGCTGTCGCCGTGCTCGCCGACGATGGTGGCGTGCACGCTCGTCGGCGCGAGACCGCCCGCGAGCTTCGCGATGATCCAGCGCAGGCGGGAGGTGTCGAGCACCGTTCCGGAGGAGATGACGCGGCCGGGCGGCAGGCCGGAGATGCGCTGGGCGACGACCGTGAGCACGTCGCACGGGTTGGTGACGAGCACGAACACGGCGTTGGGGGCCAGCTCCACGAGCTGCGGCATGAGCGACTCGAGGATGCCGACGTTCACGCCGACCAGGTCGAGGCGGGTCTGCCCTGGCTTCTGCTTGGCGCCCGCCGTGATGATGACGACGTCGGCGCCCGCGACGGTCGTGATGTCGCTGGAGCCGGTCATGACGCTCGAACCCGTGAACTGGGTGCCGTGCGCGAGGTCGAGCACCTCCGCTTCGACCTTCTTCGTGTCGATGTCGTAGAGAGTGATCTCTCGGGCGACGCCACGGATGAGGCACGCGTACGCCAGCGAGGTGCCGACGCTGCCAGCCCCCACGATCGCGACTTTCGACTGCTTCTGCACGGGCATGGTGCTTCCTTTCGGGAAGATCAGCAACCCTCTGATCGTATGGGCGCTGGCCTGATCGCTGCGGCGTGTCGCGGCGCGGCTCGGGTTGCGCTGAAGGTGCGCTGGTTACGCTCGTTCGCATGCGCATCCCGTCGGAATCAAGTGAAGAATCACAGCACGACGGCGCGACTCCTCCAGCGAGCGGATCGGCCGGCGGCGCCGGCTCGACGGCTGGGGGCGCCGCTGGTGGCCGCGGTGGCACCGATCGGCGCGCGCGCGGACTCGAGGAGGTCGACGCGAGGCGAGTGCAGCGCGCTGACTTCGTGAAGCAGGTGCTCGCGAAGCGCGACGGCGGTGCGGATGTCGGCGATGCGACGGTCGACGGCTCTGGCGACGACTCGGCTGCTGACGACGCTGTTGCCGACGAAGCCGCTGCTGACGACGCTGTTCTCGACGGCTCTGCAGGCGACAGCGATGGCTCGATCGATGACGCTTCCGTCACTGATGCTGCAAACACTGGCGCTTCGGCTGCTGGCATGTCCGCAGATGCGAACGCGGGCGACGTCGAGACGCCGGCGGGCAGTGAGACGCCCCGCGAACCCTCGAACGAGACCGTCGCCGTCGACGACTCGATCGTGAGCGCGCTCCGAGCCGAGGGGCGAACGGCGACGGGAAACCGAGACGCCGGACGGGTCGCCGCCCCGCGTCCAGATCAGACCGTCGCCGTCGACGACTCCATCGTCGCGGCGCTCCGGGCGGAAGGCCGCACGGCGACCGGGGACCGCGACGCCGGGCCCGCCGGTCCTGATCGCGACGGGGACGGCGCATCCGCTCCGCAAGTGACGGCCTCCGGCGCACAATCCGGCCAGACGACGCCCCGAACTCCCGCCGATACGGCCCCGCCGACCGCCGCGATGCCGGTCGTGACACAGCTGCGGGACGTCCCCGTCTCCGAAGCGCTCCCGGCGGCGCTCGCCCTGCTCCGCGGCTGGCGCGAGCAGGTGGCCGACGCCGACGCGAAGCGGGCCGCCGCGGTCGAGGCCGCCTCGAGCTCCCGCGCGAAGCGTCGCGCCGACACGACCTCCGAGCTCGACCGTGTGCTCAGCGGGCCGGACGGCGAGGTGTTCCTCCGCTCCCTCATCGACGAGGTCATCCGCCCGGACGACGCGATCGCGGCCGGCAACGGCCTCGGCGACCTCGCCCCCAAGCTCCCCGCGAGCCTCTCGACCGGCACGAAGCGCGTGTTCCAGCTGGGCGCCTTCGCCGGCCCGGGAGTGCCGTGGCTCGCGGTGCCCCTCATGCGCCGGGCGACGGCAGCGTTCTTCGGGGAGGACACCGTCAGGAACGCGCCAGCCGACATCTCGGCCGCAGTCGAACGGGCCGCGTCCCGAGGGGCCGTCCCCCGCATCCGCCTGCTCGGCGACGAGGTCCTCGGTGAGCGCGCCTCCAACGCGCGGCTCGAGACCTACACGCAGCTGCTCGCCGCCGGCCAGATCCGCGAGGTCGAGCTGCGCGTCGTCGACATCGAAGCGCAGCCAGCCCTCTGGGACTTCGACGGAACGCTCGAGCGCGTCGTCTTCAAGCTCTCCGCACTCGGCCGGGCGGCCCTCACCGCGCAGACGCCGCCACTGCTCATGCTGCGAGCTCAGTCGTCGACCGACCTCGAGCTGACCGTGCAGGCCTTCATGCGTACCTTCGAGCAGGACGAGCTGCGCGGCCTCCACGTCGGCATCTCGCTGCCAGCCCAGTTCCCTGAGACGACCGGCCTGCTCCGCCGCATCGGCGGATGGGCGCACATGCGCCGCGAGGACCTCGGCTCCGACATCACGGTCGCGATCACCCGCGACGCGAACCACGAGCTCGAGCGCGCCGACGCCGTCATCAACGGCTGGCGCCTCGCGACCTACGCGTCCGACGCCGACGTCGACGCCAACTTCGCGCGCCTCCTCGACGAGGCGCTCGCGATCGACCACGTCGCCGCGTTCCGGGTCGAGGTCGAGGCGGATGCGCGCCGAGACGTGGCACTCGCCGCCGCCATCGCGAACGCGCGAGGACTGCCGAAACCGGTCAGGGTCGTCGTTCCTCGCTCGGCAGACGACGCGACCCTCGCGCGCATCCGCTCGACCGGCGTCGAACTCATCGAACGCACCCCCGTCGTCGACGGAACCACGCAGCGCCACGCGGCCAGCTACCTGCAGCATCGGGTCGATGTGCGGGCCAGGCAGCTCGGCGCGGAACCGGCCGACGCGGCATCCGTGACGGCCGCCGTCACGCCAGGCGTGGGCGCCGACGTCGTGCATCCCGACGACGAACGACTCCTCAGCGCCACCGCCCGCATGCGGCAGATCGACTCGGGCCCGAACCGCGAGCAGGACCGCGTGCTCGCCGACGACGCCGCCACCGTGACCGCGAGCATCCAGCTCGAGCTCTTCCCCGACGGCCTCTTCGAGGACGAGGAGCCCGCTGCAGAACGGCCGGCGCGCGTGAAGAAGCTGAAGCCGGCCTCGAAGCCCATCATCGACGACGAAGAAGAGGTCACCGAGAACCCGGCGGACACCGGACCGAGCCCACGCCTCACCGAAGTCGTGCTCGGGCTGAAGCGCGGCCGCCTGCTGCGCAACACGTTCCGCAACGCGCCAGGCACCGATCCGTCGCTCGCCAGCAACCGCGACTGGCTCCTCTCCATCCAGCGTCGAGTGCCTCGCAGCGAACTCGGCATCGACGAGGTCGAGCGGCACCTGCTGCACGAACCAGACGACGTGGACGCGCTGCTGTCGCGCGCCGAGCGCGCAGCCGAACCCTGGGCGCAGAAGCCGGGTTGGGAGCGGGCGGCCGTGCTCGAGAAGGTGGCGAAGGCGCTCGAAGCGAACCGGGCGCGCCTCATCGAGGTGGCCGTCTCCGAGACGGGGACCCCACTCCCCGACGTCGATGCCGACGTGAGCCGCTGCATCGACCTCGCCAACTACTACGCGCACCTCGCCCGCCAGCTCGACCGCATGCAGGGCGCCGACTTCGAACCCGTCGCCGTGACCGTCGTCACTCCATCCTGGGTGCCCGCCGTCGCCGGCAGCGCGGGGCACACGGCGCAGGCGCTCGCGGCCGGCAGCGCCGTCGTCCTGAAGCCCTCGCCCCGAACGCGCCGCACGGCGGCCGTCTTCGCCGAGGTGCTGTGGGATGCGGACATCCCGCGCGACCTCGTGCAGCTCGCGATCTGCGACGAGAGCCTCCTCTCGGACGAGCAGCTCGGACAGATGCTCATCACCGACGACCGCGTGCAGCGGGTGCTGCTCAGCGGCAACTGGGAGACGGCGCGATCGTTCCTGCGGTGGCGACCCGACCTGCCGCTCATCGCCGCGACGAGCGGCAAGAACTCCATGATCATCACGCCGAGCGCTGATCTCGACCGGGCCGCCCTCGATGTCGCCCGCAGCGCGTTCCTCAGCGCGGGGCAGCGCCCCGGTCACGCCGGCACGGTCATCCTCGTCGGCTCCGTGGCACGCTCGAAGCGCTTCCACGAGCAGCTCGCCGACGCCGTCGCATCACTGCGCATCGGCTACCCGAGCGACCCGGGCGCCGTCGTCGGCCCGCTCGTGTCCCCGCCCGACTCGCAGCTGCGTTTCGCGCTCACCTCCCTCGGCGAGGGCGAATCGTGGCTCGTCGAGCCGCGCCAGCTCGACGACACCGGTCGCCTCTGGTCGCCCGGCATCCGCGTCGGCGTCAAGCCGGGCAGCTATCAGCACGTCACCGAGTTCTTCGGCCCAGTGCTGAGCGTCATGCACACGCACACCCTCGACGAGGCCATCCGCCTGCAGAACTCGACCCAGTACGGGCTGACAGCTGGCATCCACTCGCTCGACCGCACCGAGATCGCCGAATGGCTGCGGCGCGTCGAGGCCGGCAACCTCTACGTGAACCGAGACATCCTCGGCAACACGCCTCAGCGGCAGCCGTTCGGCGGCTGGCTCCGCTCCATGGTCGGAACCGCCACGAAGTTCGGGGGCCCCAACTCGCTGCTCTCCCTCGGCGCGTGGCGCCCGAACCATGGCGAGCAGTCCCAGACCCTCCACCTGCGCGGCATCGACGAGCAGGCGACGGCGCTCATCGAGTCGGCGGCACCCTTCATGGACTACGAGACCTTCGACCGCCTCCGCCGTGCATCCCTCAGCGACCAGATCGCCTGGAACGAGGAGTTCGGCGAGGTCTCCGACGTCTCCAACCTGAAGTTCGAGCGCAACCTCATGCGGTACATCCCGGCGCGCGCGACGATCCGCGCGGCCGAGGACGCAACCCTCGCCGACCTGATCCGCGTCATCGTCGCCGCCCGCATCGTGCGTTCGAAACCGCTCGTCACGTCAGGCGTCGAGGTGCCGGATGCGGTGCTCGCCGAGCTGCACGCGCAGGGCCTGACCGTGCAGAGGGAGACCGACGCCGAGTTCGCCGAGCGCGCCCGCAGCGGCGGCATCGAGACGTTGCGCGTGCGCCTCATCGGCGGCAAGCGGCGTGAGTTCTGCGACGCCCTCCAGGGCGACCCGGATATCTCCATCTGGTCAGACGAGGTCACGCCCGCCGGTCGCATCGAGGCGCTCCCGTTCCTGCGCGAGCAGGCGATCTCCATCACCGCGCACCGGAACGGGCACCCCGATCCGCGCATGCAGCAGCTCTTCCCGTACGAGCAGACCATCGACCCGGACGCGCCCATCACGCAGGGGCCTATCAAGTCCCGCGGGTAGTGCGCTCGGGATTCCCGGGAGCGCTGTCCAACATCAGTGCGATTTCGAGCCGAAATTGCGGTTGGAAGGTTTCAGCCGAGGATTCTGCACTGATGTTGGTCAGGTGTTGGGCGGACGGCGCAGAAGCCGCGCCGAGGCAGCGCTTCGCGTGATGAGGGCACGCCGGCTGTGGCGTGCAGAGCATGTGCGCGCACCGACCAGGCGGACTTCTTCCGAGGCTGATGGGTTTCTACCCATCACCGGTCAGAGAAACCCAGCACGCCTATCCGCAGAACCCATCACCGTCGGAGAAACCCCGCACGTGGCGGCACGGCGTGGGGGAGGGCTGCTGCGGCCTCGGCCATCAGGGGACTGAGCGGTCGGATGCGGGTGTCCTCGGTGCTCCGAGGCCGGTCGCCTACGATCGAGCGCATGACTGTCGACGCCGCCGGAACCCCCGACTCCCCGCGAACGCCTGACCTCGCGCGAGCCTTGGAGGCCCTGTCCCGCGAGCTGCCTGGCAGGGTGGTCACCGACCCGGAGGCTCTTGAGCCGCTGCGCGTCGATCGCTCCGGTGTGGTCGCCGCCGGCGTTCCGCTCGCGCTGGTCGAGGCGGAGTCGGTCGAGGATGTGCAGGCCGCGTGCCGCGTCGCGAGCGAGTTCGGCGTCCCCATCGTCACGCGCGGAGCCGGCACTGGCCTCGCGGGAGGCGGCGCGGGCGGCGAGGGCGAGATCGTGCTGTCGACGCTGCGCATGAACCGGGTCCTCGAGATCTCCCCGGCGAACCAGCTCGCGGTCGTGCAACCGGGAATCCTGAACGGCGCCCTCAACGAGCAGCTCGAGGGGCACGGCTTCTGGTGGGCGCCCGACCCGGCCTCCAAGCACATCTCGACGGTGGGTGGCAACATCGCGACGAACGCCGGTGGCCTGCTGTGCGCGAAGTACGGGGTGACGCGCGAGGCGGTGCTCGGGCTCAAGGTCGTGCTCATCGACGGCTCGGTCATCGAGGTCGGCCACCGCACGGTCAAGGGGGTCACGGGTCTCGACCTGTGCGCGCTCATGGTCGGCTCGGAGGGCACGCTCGGCGTGATCGTCGAGTGCACGCTCAAGCTGCGTCCGCTCGTGGCCGGGGTCGTGCCGACCATCGGCGCGTACTTCACGGATGTGCGGCGTGCGGCCCGTGCATCCGCCGCCGTAACCGCGTCTGGCATCCAGCCGGCGATCATGGAGCTCATGGACAAGGGCGTGCTGGCCGCCGTCTCCGCGTACACGGGCGTCGACCTCGCCTCGCACGGCGACTCGTATCTGCTGATCCAGACCGACGGCGCGAACGCGGTCGCCGAGGCCGAGGGCATCGTCGAGGTGCTGCGCGCGAACGGCGGCACGGTCGAGATGACCACCGACCCGCAGTCGGCGCTGACGCTCGTGGATGTGCGGCGGCAGGCGTACGCCGCGAAGGAGGCGCTCGGGAACGTGCTGGTCGAGGACGTCTCCGTGCCCCGCGACCGGCTGCCGGACATGTTCGCGAAGATCGACGAGGTCGCGGCGCGCACCGGCACCACGATCGTCACGGTCGCGCACGCCGGAGACGGCAACCTGCATCCGACGTTCATCTACGACCGCGCGGAGACGGTCGTGCCGCGGGCGGTGTGGGATGCCGCCGACGAGCTCTTCACGTACGCCATCTCGATCGGCGGCACGCTCACGGGCGAGCACGGCGTGGGCCTGCTCAAGCGCCAATGGCTGGGTGAGGAGCTCGGCGAGCGTCAGTACGAGCTGCAGCGCGGCATCAAGCGCCTCTTCGACCCGCAGGGGCTTCTCAACCCGGGCAAGGTCTTCGCCGAGTAGGTCCCGCCGTCCCGCCGTCCCGCCGTCGCGCCGTCGCGCCGCGTGAGATCGCGGCTTGGCAGCCCGCGCGGTCTGGTTTCGGGATGGGTTCAGGGCTTCCGGATGGGTTGCAACCCATCCGCAATCGCTGAACCCATCCCGAGACCCTGCGTCGGGTCCTGCCCGACCAGCTTCCGTGATGGCTGCCGCAGCGGCGCCTCCTTGCGCGATCTCGACAGGATCGGTCACGCGAGTCGGACGCGCTCAACCCGAAACCTCCCAATTGACGGGAAATTTTGCGGGACCTCGGGCGTGCCGTTCAGGAGGATCGTCCGCGAAACAAGGGCGTCACATTCCGTCCACTAGTCTCGGGACATGGGTGACCTCTTCGACGGCTACAGCCAGGCTCTGACCAGGCAATCCCAAGCGGCGCTGTCGCCGCCATTCGACGAGATGTTCATGGGGGAGGCGCCTGAGGGCGAGCTGGATCCGCGGCGCACGTACCGAGATCTCTACGACGTCCTCTCGGGGATGACGCAGGAGCAGATCCGCCACCGCTCCGATTCGCTTGCCGACTCGTACCTCGCGCAGGGCGTCACGTTCGACTTCGCCGGCGAGGAGCGTCCGTTCCCGCTCGACGTGGTCCCGCGCGTCATCGAGCGCGCCGAGTGGCAGAAGACGGAAGCGGGCATCAAGCAGCGCGTGCGCGCGCTCGAGGCGTTCCTCGACGACGTGTACGGCGACCAGCGGGCGATCGCCGACGGCGTGATCCCGGCGAGCCTCATCGCCTCCTCGGTGCACTACCACCGGGTCGCGAAGGGCATCCGCACGGCGAACGGGGTGCGCATCCACGTCTCCGGCATCGACCTGATCCGGGATGAGCATGGCGAGATGCGCGTGCTGGAAGACAACGTTCGCGTGCCGTCCGGCGTCTCCTATGTCATCTCCAACCGCCGCGCCATGGCGCAGACACTGCCGGAGCTCTTCTCCCGCATGCGCGTCCGCCCGGTCGGCGACTACCCGAACCGTCTGCTCGGCGCGCTGCGTGCATCCGCGCCGGACGGCATCGAGGACCCGACGGTGGTCGTCCTCACGCCAGGCGTCTACAACTCGGCGTACTTCGAGCACACCCTGCTCGCGCGCCTCATGGGCGTCGAGCTCGTCGAGGGCCGCGACCTGTTCTGCTCCGGCGGTCGGGTGTGGATGCGCACGACGGCTGGCCCCCAGCGCGTGGACGTCATCTACCGCCGCGTCGACGACGACTACCTCGACCCGCTGCAGTTCCGCCGCGACTCGATGCTCGGCTCGCCCGGCCTCATGATGGCGGCGCGTCTCGGCAACGTGACGATCGCGAACGCGGTCGGCAACGGCGTCGCCGACGACAAGCTCGTCTACACGTACATGCCCGACCTCATCCGCTACTACCTGTCGGAAGAGGCGATCCTGCCGAACGTCGACACGTGGCGCCTCGAGGAGCCGGACGCGCTCGAGGAGGTGCTCGACCGCCTCGACGAGCTCGTCGTGAAGCCGGTCGACGGCTCCGGCGGCAAGGGCCTCATGATCGGCCCGAACGCCAGCAAGCAGGAGCTGGACGAGATGCGGGTGCGGCTGCTCGCCGACCCGCGCGGCTGGATCGCGCAGCCGGTCGTGCAGCTGTCGACGATCCCGACGCTCGTGGACGACGGGATGCGGCCGCGTCACGCCGACCTGCGTCCGTTCGCCATCAACGACGGCCACGACGTGTGGGTGCTGCCTGGCGGCCTCACGCGCGTCGCGCTGCCCGAGGGCCAGCTCGTCGTGAACTCGAGCCAGGGCGGCGGGTCGAAGGACACGTGGGTGGTCGGTGCCGAGCGCAGCTTCTCCAAGCCTGTGCCGCACGGCGTCGAGGAACTGCTCGACGACCAGGCCGACGTGTCGGAGACGCCGCACCCCGTGACGGGTGTGCTGCGCATCATCCCGCACCGTCAGGACCACATGCCGCAGGATGCCCCGAAGCGCAGCGACCAGCAGCAGACGCAGCAGCAGACGCAGGGTCGGGCCTCGCAGGCCCAGTCGCATTCGCACGCTCAGTCAGAGCAGATCCAGCAACAGCAGCAGGCGCGCACGGAAGCGCCGGCTGCGGCTGGAGCAGCCGACACGAACCAGAAGGGAACGGACGCATGCTGAGCCGTATCGCCGAGTCGCTCTTCTGGATCGGCCGCTATGTCGAGCGGGCCGACGGCACCGCCCGCATCCTGGACGTGCACCTGCAGCTGCTGCTCGAAGACCCGTGGGTCGACGAGGCGACGGCCTGCCGCTCGCTCCTGAGCGTCATGGGCGCTGCGGATGTGCAGCCGGACGCCGAGCTGACCCGCTCGGACGTGCTGAACCTCATGGCCGTCGACCGCTCGCAGCCCGCTTCGATCGCCTACTCGGTGAACGCGGCCCGCGAGAACGCCCGCCGCGCTCGCGAGATCGTGTCGACGGAGCTGTGGGAGTGCCTCAACGCCACCTACTCGCGCATGCCGTTCAGTGTGCGCCAGGAGAAGGTGCACGACCTGTTCGCGTGGGTTCGCGAGCGCTCGGCGCTCGCGGTCGGTGTCGTCAACTCGGCGGCGAGCCGCGACGACGCGTACCAGTTCATGATGCTCGGCCGCTCGCTCGAGCGCGCCGACATGACGGCACGTCTCCTCGCGACGCGCTCGCTCACCGAGGCGTCTGGCGCATCCTGGACGACGATCCTCCGCTCGTGCGGCGCGTACGAGTCGTACCTGCGCACGTACCACGGCATGCCGTCCGCGGCGAACGCGGCGGAGTTCCTGCTCCTCGACCGGCTCTTCCCGCGGTCGATCCAGTACTCGGTGTCGACGGCGCTCTCCTGCCTCTACGACATCCAGCCCCGCCACGAGCGCGGCGGCCGCGTGGGAGTCACCGACCAGGCGCAGCGCCTGCTCGGCCAGATCTCCTCAGACCTCGAGTACCGGCCCATCCACGACACCCTCGCCGACCTGCCCCGCTACATGGATGGCGTGCAGGATGCGGTGTCCCGGGCTTCCGAGGCCATCCGCCAGCGCTACTTCCCGTCGATCACAGCCCCGAGCTGGGTGGGAGACAACTCATGAGCCGTATCCGCATCCGCCACTCCACGGGTTTCCGGTACGAGGGCGACGTCACGACCTCGTACAACGAGGCCCGCATGCTGCCGATGGCCAACAACGGCCAGTTCGTGCTGTTCGGGCACCTCGATGTCACGCCGCACTCGTCGACGCACAACTACTCCGACTACTGGGGTACGAAGGTGACGGCGTTCGAGGTGCTGAACCCGCACTCCGAGCTGTCGCTGACGGCGTCGAGCCTCGTGGAGGTGCGGCAGCGTCCCGAGGCCGGGCAGCTGTCGCTGAGCTGGGATGAGCTGGCCCGTGAGCGGCTCCGCAGCGTGGAGCTCGTCGAGCAGACGGCGCAGACGCGCCTCACGATGCCGCCGGAGGATGTGAAGGCGCTCGCGGCCGAGGTGAAGGGCGCGAACACCGGACCGGCATCCACGGCGATGGAGATCCTGCACCTCGTCTACGAGGCGGTCGCCTACGAGGGCGGCGTGACGGGCGTCCGCACGACGGCCGCCGAGGCGTGGGAGCACAAGCGCGGCGTCTGCCAGGACATCTCGCATATCGCGCTCGGAGCGCTTCGAGCAGCCGGCATTCCCGCGATCTACGTGTCGGGCTACCTGCACCCTCGCCCGAACGCGGAGATCGGTGAGACCGTGAGCGGCGAGTCGCACGCGTGGATCGAGTACTGGGACGGTGAGTGGCGCGGCTGGGATCCGACGAACGACATTCCGATCGGCGAGCGCCACGTGCTCGTCGGCCGGGGCCGCGACTACAACGACGTGCCTCCGCTGCGCGGTGTGTACGCGGGACCGTTCTCCTCGCAGCTGTTCGTGAAGGTCGACATCACGCGGGAGGCCTAGTCATGCCGGGCTCGGGCACCGGCCCGCAGGGCGGATCTGCCGGCGGTTCGCACGGCGGCTCGCAGGGTCGTGCGGATGCGCGCGGTCCGGCTGCCCCGAAGCCCGACCGGACCGGTGCGCCGACGACGTTCGTGGTCCCGACCGGCCACGGCGTGGACGTGCACGTCTACGAATGGGCGTGCGCATCGCCGCGCGGTGTGGTCCACCTTTCGCACGGCTCGGGTGAGCACGCGAAGCGCTACGACGCGTATGCGCGCGACCTGGTGGCTGCGAGTTACGCGGTCGTCGCGCACGACCAGCTCGGGCACGGGCAGACGGGCCTCGGCTCTCTTGGGCTCTCAGTGCTGCCGGCGACCGAGAATCGGGCGGCGCTCGAGGCGCTCGAGGACATCTCCGCCTGGGTTCGGGACCGCTACCCGCAGCTCCCGCTGATCCTGCAGGGGCACTCGTGGGGCTCGTTGCTCGCGCAGCAGCTCCTGGTGCGCGATTCGGCGTTCTTCTCGGCGTGCATCCTGACCGGCACCGCCCTCGCGTTGCCCGGCTTCACGAACCCGGGCAACCTCAACAAGCGGTTCGAGCCCGACGAGACCGGACTCATGTGGCTGAGCCGCAACCCGGAGGCGCGGCGCGCGTTCGCGTACGACGAGCTGTGCTTCGACATCGCGAAGACGCCCGTGTGGTCGACGCGGGGCGCGTTGCAGCTCATCCATGTGCCACCCCGCGCCGCCTCAGGGACGCTCGACGACGTGCCGGTGCTGATCATGGCCGGCTCGGAGGACTCGGTCGGCTACGGCGAGCGCGGGCCTCGTGCCCTCGCGCGGCTGTATCGGAAGCGCTCGAAGCTCAGCGACGTGACCCTCAAGATCTACCCGGAGGCGCGGCACGAGCTGCTCAACGAGCTGAACCGCGACGAGGTCATCGCGGACATCGTCGCGTGGCTGGATACGCGCATCCCGCTGCCCGCCTGACTTCGCGCCCGCCCCGCCGCCGCCGAACGGGGCGTTTCCGGCCCGTCCTCGGGGTCTCGATGGGGGAAATCGACCCATTCGGAGTCGGCGCGGGCAAGGTGGAGGACGGATGCTCGCGGATGGGGTGCGAGCGGATGGCGCGGACGCGGAGAGCAGGTGCGAGCGGAGCGCCGTAGAGTGCTTCCATGCACGGTGAGTACAAGGTTCCTGGCGGGAAGCTCGTCACGGTCGACCTCGAGGTGGAGGGCGGTCGGATCGTCGATGCGCACCTCGCGGGCGATTTCTTCCTCGAGCCGGACGAGGCTCTGGATGACATCAACGGCGCGCTGAACGGGTTGCCTGCGGACGCGAGCGCAGAGGAGATCACGGCCGCGGTGCGCGATGGTCTTCGGGAGGATGCGCAGCTGCTCGGCGTCACGCCTGAGGCCGTCGGCGTGGTCGTTCGTCGGGCCGTGCTCGGCGCCCGCGACTGGCGCGCGTACGACTGGCAGATCCTGCATCCGGGGCCCCTGACGCCTCGCGAGCATGTCGCTCTCGACCAGGTGCTGACCGAGGAGGTCGGCGCGGGCCGACGCCCCGCGACGCTGCGCCTGTGGGAGTGGGACGAGACGGCCGTCGTGCTCGGCTCGTTCCAGTCGGTGAAGAACGAGGTCGACCAGGAGAACCTCGACAAGTACGGGGTGCAGCTCGTGCGGCGCATCACGGGTGGCGGCGCGATGTTCATGGAGGCCGGCTCGGTGGTGACGTACTCGCTGTACGTGCCAAGCGACCTCGTGCACGGGATGTCGTTCGCGGAGTCGTACGCGTTCCTCGACTCGTGGGTGCTGGATGCGCTGCACGGCCTCGGCATCAACGCCAGGTACGAGCCGCTCAATGACATCGCGAGCCCGTCTGGCAAGATCGGCGGGGCCGCGCAGAAGCGCCTCGGCTCCGGCGCGGTGCTGCACCACGCGACGCTCAGCTACGACATCGACGGCGACCGTATGACGGAGGTGCTGCGCATCGGCCGCGAGAAGCTGAGCGACAAGGGCACGCAGTCCGCGAACAAGCGCGTGAGCCCCCTGCGGTCGCAGACGGGGATGGAGCGCTCGGCGATCATCGACCACTTCAAGGCGACGTTCGTGGAGCACTACGGCGGGACGCCAGGCGAGGTGACGGACGAGGAGATGGCGAGGGCCAGCGAGCTGGCGCAGTCGAAGTTCGCGTCGCGGGAATGGACGCACCGGGTTCCGTAGGCAGCGGATGCGCGTGGCCGGGGGGACACAGCAAGAGGGGAGAAGTACCCATCGCGTGACGCGGGATGCGTGGTTACGCTGGCGATTCATCCGAGAACTCTCCGGAGGATTCCCGTGCCTCACATTCGTCGTCGTGCCCTCGTCTCCCAGGAGGCGGCTTCGTGACCGCGTTCATCGACCCGCTCTCCGACGAGCGCGGCTCTGATGGCGCGGGCGGCGGGTACACCGTCTACTGGGCTTCCGCCGAGCGCGTCACGCTCAGCCGTCCCCTGCAGCGGTTCCTCATCGACGCGCAGTTCTCGCGCCTTCGACCGATCCTGGTCACGACAGATCAGGCGCACGTCTCAAGTTTCGTTGCGGATGCGTTCCAGGCGGCAGGCGGGTACTGGGCCGTGTCGCACGGCGGCGCGATGTTCGACGCGTTCCGGGGAACGCGCATCCGCAGCTTCGGCGACTTCTGGGCGCCGAGGTCCGATACGGTGTCCGAGGCGCATCCCACGCTGTCGCGCCTGCGCGAGCACACGACGCGGTCGTTCGTCTTCGATGTGTACGTGCGCGACCGCGCCGATGACCGCACCCTCATCGGCGGCACGGCCGACCTCCTCGTAGCGGGCCTGGGCGGGGGCGCCCTCGAGCGCTGGGGTCTCGTCGAGCCGCTCGCACAGCGCTGGTCGCACGCCGCCGTCACCGAGTCGATGCGCCGGCAGATGCCCGTCACCGAACGCCACTTCGCGGCGGGCGGCGACGGTTCGGCCGTCAGCCTCGCGGTCTCGCGGACGAAGTCGGGGATCCTCGAGCACGTGCGCGGTACCGTCCCCGTCCGTGACGCCGAGCTCGCGGCGCTGGCTCGCGATCCCCGCGGGTCTCTCGCCGCGCACCCGCGCGTGATCGACACCCTGCGCGAGCTCGCCGAGACGAGCCGCGTCAACGTCGCCCTGCTCTCGTGCGGCGAGGTCGAAGAGCGCCAGGGCTCGTTCGGTCGCCTGCCTGGGGTGCGCCGCCCAGAGCAGCCGCTCGCCGTGCTCCTCGGTGCACGCGCGGTGCGCGACCTCGCGATCGACGTGGACGCGCTCGCGGAGCAGCACGACGTCACCACCGTCGGACTCCGCCGTGCCCCGGCCCTCATCGTCCGGCTCACGGGCGACGACCAGCTCTGGTATCAGCTGCGCGCGTTCGCGACGGACCTCGACCAGGAGCGTCTCGCATCCGCCCTCGCCGTGGAGTTCGCCACGGGTGACGCGAACGTCGGGAGGAGCTGACCGTGCCCATCGAACTGGTCCTGCTGAGCGAGGTCGCACCCAGCGACGAGGCCATCGCGCGCGCCATCGCCGAAACCCACCCCGAGGGGCAGCTCGTCTCCTTCGAGGACGGCGTCGTGCGCCACGCCGTCGACGCGGCGGGAGCGTCCCTGCTGACGGTGTTCGAGAGCCAGCCGATCGCCGACCCCACGAGCGCGGTCGCCGCCATCGCGCATCCACCCGCAGCGTTCGGGTTGTGGACAGACATGACCGTGCCGAGGAGCGAGCCCCGACGCGGGCGAGCCCTGGCCGAGCAGATCGCCGCCGCTGTCGGCGGAACCGTGACAGAGAGGGTGTGACGTGTCGGATTGGAAGATCGACCCCACCGGGGTGCAGACGGTGCTCACGAGCGTGCAGACCACGCAGGGCGAGCTCGCGACCGTCATCACGGAAGCGGGCATGAACGGCGTCATGGCGGGCGTCGCGTGGGGTGGCGGCATCACGGCCGGCGTCTCCGAGGCCCTCGCCGGCCTGCTCACCGAGCAGCAGTCGAACGTCACGGCCGTCGGCAACACCGTCAACGCGAGCGTCACGGGCGTCGCCAACGCCGTCTACGCCTACAACAACGGGCAGGAGCAGATGGCCCTCGAGTTCCAGGGCGCCATCGCGGACGGCTCCGACGGCGACTTCAGCTTCTTCGAGCAGCACGGCTACCGGGGGGACGCATGACCATCGAAGTCTGCACGGGAGACGGTCTCATCGACCCGTCGGCGTTCGTCCTGAAGAGCGCCGATCTGGACACGTCGCTGATCGAGGGATCGGCCACGGCCCTGCAGGGCATGGGGTCTGGTCTCGTCGAGAAGGTGTCGACGATCAGCACGACGTGGTCTGGCATCGGCGCCTCCTACCAGGCACCCGAGCAGGAGTCCGTCTATGCAGCGATCACGCCCGCGACGAACGCGGCGGCGGATGTGGAGACCAGCTTCTCCAGCGCAGCCGGCTACCTGAACACCTACGCCGAGGCGCTGGAAGCGGTGAAACCGACGCTCAAGGACCTCGAGGACCGCGCGGCGGCGTTCCGTCAGGAGGCGCTGGCCGGCTACAACGTGACGGTGTGGGATGCGCACGGCCTGTCGATGGAGTGGATGACCACTTCTTTCAGCGATATGGACAAGAAGTCCGAGCACATCCCTTGGGGTGAGCACGGCCCGGCGAAGGAGAAGAACACAGAGCTGCTCGCCGAGTACGCGGCGATCGTCGAGACCGTCTCGCAGGCCGCGACGACGTGCGCGGCTGGCCTCGAGACGCTCAGCACGGCGCACTACGTGACCGAGGACGAGGCCATCACCGCCGAGGCGATCATGGCGTCGACGGAGCTGCCGTGGGGCTACCCGTCGGAAGAGGACCGCAACTGCTCGGAGTCGGTCGCGCACGGGGCCGGCAACTTCTGGCACGGCACGTGGACGGGAGCGGCGTCGCTCATCGGCCGCGACCCCGTCTCCGGCGACTGGGGCTGGGACAATGCGGGGGCCGCGTGGGGCGGGCTCGGCAACTTCGCCCTGTCGACGGCCGTCGTGCTGTCCCCGACGACGTGGGCCGTGAAGCTCGTCGCACCGGGCTCCGAGGCTGACCAGTGGTTCGACGACCGCGTCAACGTCGCCGCGACCGGCTGGGGCAGCCTCATCGGCTACGACCACCAGGCTGCGCTCGCCGGTGAGAACGGCTTCCACGCGTGGGAGGAGGACGCGGTGGCGACGGGCACCGAGACGCTCGCGAACATCGGCACCTTCTTCATCCCAGGCGCGAACGTCGCGAAGGGCGTCTCGACGGCCGGCAAGGTCGGCTCGATCGTGACGCGTGTCGGCGGGGCCGCCGCTGACTTCGCGATTCCCGGCGGCTCGCTCGCGGTCGGCCTCGCGACCAAGGGCATCAAGTTCTCGCCGGACGGCCTGAAGATCACGCCGTACGTGGGCGCGACCGGGGTCGTGGATGCGCTCTCGCCGTCTGGCGGGGTGCCTCCCGTCTCGAACGTGTTCGGGTTGGATGCGCCGGGCGCTGTTCCCGGCGGGCCGAAGGGCGGAACGCCGGAACTGCCGACGGAGACCGGTACACCCGGAACCGGGCAGACGCAGCCTGGCGCAGGGGGACAGGGCCAGCCTGGGGGACAGGGCCAGCCGGGTGGACAGGGCCAGCCGGGTGGACAGGGCCAGCCGGGGCCGTCGTCCGCAGGTGCGACGCCCGGCGCAGATGGCCCAGGAGGTTCCTCGACGTCGCCGACCGGTGTCCCCGAAATCCGGGAGCCGGGTTCGGCCCCCGAAGGTGCTGGCGGCCAGGAGCCTTCAGGAGGTGATCGGTCGCCGGACGCGACGGGTAAGCCCGCATCCACCGGCGGCGTGGAAGACCCGTCGAGCATCGATCCGAAGGGCGTGACGAAAGGGACCAACGACACGGTCCCCGTGCTCTCCGAGGACTACCACGGTGCGGTCGCGGATCGCGTCGAGGCGGTCGCGGCCCACCAGGAGGCCGTCGGGGCGCAGCAGTCGGTCATCGAGAAGCTCGGGGAGCAGGGTGTCGATGTGGATCCCAAGGGGCTGACGAAGGGGAAGATCGACAGCACCATCGACGCGCTCCTCGAAGAGGCCGAACTCGACACTTCGCTGACGGACGCGCAGTTCGAAGCTCGCGTCGATGCCCTCGAAGAGCTGAGGGACACGTCCTGGGATGAGCGCGATACCGCGGTCACACAAGTGGAGAAGTCGGAGGCGATGGGCGATCAGGCTGCGCTTGATGTCATCGCCTCGCAAGACGCGACGGTCGTCGTCGACGGGTCTGGGGGAGGGAAGGGCACCTTCGACCAGGTTGGGCTCACGCACGACGGCAGTACTCTCATCGTCACCGAGGCCAAAGGTGGCACCGCCACGCTCAGCAAGGACGGGCGTGTGCTGCCAGACGGGACTCGCGCGCCGCAGGGCTCGACCCACTATTTCAACGATGTCTTCCAGAACGATCCGAATCTGGCTGCGTATCTGCGGGACAACCCCCACATCGCGCAGGGACTCGCGGACGGCTCCGTGACCGTCTCCTATCAGCTGGTGAAGGCGACCCCCACGGGAATGGTTAAGATCAACGAGCTGGTATTGAACCCGAATGAGCTCGACCTCGGGCTTGGGAAGGAGACGACGCAATGACGACGCAGAACATCGCGGACCGAGGCAGCGTTGCCCGCCTGAGTGAGGTGCTGACGGGGCTCAGCTGGCCGGTCTCGAAGCAAGAGCTGGGTGGGGTAGCCGCGGAGCTGGGATGGTCGGAAGCTCGGTCGACGAGCCGCAGCGCTCGCTACCGGACCGGATACATCGAGTCGCCCGAACGCGTCTCGAACGCCTCAGCGTCCGTCAAGGACGAGTCGGTCACCGAGATCCAGGTGAAGCTCAGCGGCGCGGACGCCAGTGGTGCAGTCGATGTCGCAGGTGCCCGGAGCCAACTCGGCGCGGAGCTCGCGGAGATCCTCGGTGAGGGATCCGCACGCCATGGCAGCGACGTCGCATGGGACCTCGACAACGGCGGGCGCCTGTGGCTGAAGTCGCTCGACACGAGCGTGGCGCTCATCGCGCTCCAGCCGGCCTACGCTGAAATTGAGCGCCGCGAGGAACGGTCGGGCATCAGCCCGGACCGGGTGCCGGGCGAGGCCATCTGATCCCGGGCACGGCACCGTTCGAGGCCACCGCAGTCGACGACGAGCGGTCGGTGGCGCCGACGAGCACAGCGTCGTCGGCGCACGGTTCCCGCTGTTGAAAGCGGATCCTTCGACGAGGATCGAAGTGACGATCTCGGCAGAGTACGGTGCGAATGGTCGAGTTCCTGATTCGGGAGTGGGAGTACTCGATCGACGGCGGCCTTCGGCGCGCTCGGGCGTCAGTTGCACGCGCTGCTTGCCCCGGGGGACGTCGATGTGCGCGTCGACGCCTCGGTGCTGGCGCCGGTCGCGCTTCTCCAGGTTCGGACTGATCCCGTGGTCCGACGAAGCGGCGGCGAGCATCCAGTGCCGGATGCCCGCCGCCGCTTCGTCGTTGCGTTGAGGTGCTGCCTAGCTCGGGATCGACGCGCGTGCCGCGGACAGAGCGCGGCGGGCCACGTCGTCGTTCTCGACCAGCGAGTTGCGGATGGCGGCGATGACGTCGCGAACCTGCTGGCCTGCTGAGTTCCACTGCTGCTCGAGGTGCGCGTACTCCTCCGAGACGCCGTCGGCCTGGTAGTCGGCCATGGCCGACTTGACGTCGGCATCGCGGCGGTCGAGCGCCGACTCGAGGCGGGCGGCGACCTGCTCGAAGTTCGCCTGCGTCGCCTCGGACGAGCCGATGTTGTAGTCGTTGCGATCCATCTGGTTCGTGAACATGCGTGTTCTCCTCGTTCTCGTCGCGTCGGTGTCTGAGCGCTAGGCCTGCGGGCGGATGCGCGTCAGGAAGGACTCGGAGCTGAAGTCGGTCGATCCGGCCGCGGCCTCGTGCGTCGCGGCTCCGTCGTCGGCGGCGGCGACGAAGGCCTTGTTCTGGCCGCTGATGGAGGTGACGATGCCGACGAGCGCCGAGTTGAGGGCGTTCGAGATCTCGTCGGTCTTCGACTTGAAGTTGTTGAAGCTGGCCTTCGCGGGACCGTTGAAGGTCGAGGAGAGCGGCTCGGCGGCGTCGAAGAGCTGCTTCACGAGCTCGCCGAGGTCGTCCGATTCGGTCTGCGACTTGTTGCCGAGCGTGACCAGGGTCTGGTCTTCCATTGCGAACTTCATGGCATCCTCTCCAGCACCGCGATCGGCGCGCGTTCTTATCCGGAGACGCCAGTCCAGCACGGGATGCCCGCCGTCGTCCAACTTTTTACCGGGGAGTTCTCCCCTCCCGGCGTCAGGTTTGGCCGACTAGCCTTGCGACTCGTGTGGAAAACGGCCGAGCTCCCAGCGGCGACCGCCCAGCTCGCCTGGTCGATCGCGCTCGACGTGGCGCTCGCGCTCGTGGTGGTTGCCGGCTTCTCGCTGCTTGCCGCGGGCCACAGCCTCGCGTTGGCGGTGCTCGTCGGGGGGTTCGTGGCGCTCGTCCTGTTCGCGGTCTGGTGGTGGATGCGCGCTGCGCTCGGCGCGAGCGCGGGGCACGCGCTGCTGGGGCTCCGGACCGTCGCCCGTTCGACGGGCATGCCCGCACATCCGTTCTCGGGCGCACGCGCCACGCTGAACGTGCGGAAGGGGAGTGACCCCCTGCGGCTGGTGCCAGCCGTGATCGAGCTCGCCCCGCCCACTCGCGTGCCCCAGCGGTTCTCGAGTCCAGACCTCGAACTGCACTTCGATGACGGGTCACGTCACGTCGTCCGCGGCGTGATCGTCGTCGGCCGCGCCCCGCAGGTCTCGTCGAGGAGCCAGCGGCCGGTCGCCGTGCCGGACTTCTCGCGCAGCCTCGCCCCGACGCACGTGCGCCTCGAGCCGAACTTCGAGGGCGTGCTCGTCACCGATCTCGGCAGTGTCGCCGGCACGTGGGCGTTCGCGGGCGGCGACCCGCAGCGCTTGCAGGCGGAGACCGCCGTCACCGTGCCCTTCGGAACGGTGCTTGCCCTCGGTTCGAGGCGCGTGCGCCTCGGCCGGCCCGGCGCGACAGGAACGGGGGTGGCCGCGTGAGTGAGACGGACCGCACGCTCATCGACACGACGCGAGCGCACCGCGAGCGGATGCTCGGCGCGCTCGCGCATGGACCGCAGGCGACGAGACGCACCGTCAACACCAACGTGGGTCGTCTGCTCGGCTCGGTGATCCTGGGCGCCGTCATCTGCTGCGCTTGCCTCGGCACGAGCTTCGTCGTGAACCTGCTCGAGGACCGCAAGCAGCAGGAGGCGATCTCCGCGTTCCAGGCGGCGGCCGCAGCGAATCCCGTGCAGCCGGGTGGCACGGTCGTGAAGGACGAGGCGACCGGCTTCCTGCTCGACCAGGCGACGGGCCAGTACACCGACCCGCGTACGGGGTTCGTCGTCGACCCGGCCACCGGCTACGCGACGGACCCGGCCGGCAAGCTCATCGACACGAGGATCGGCTGGTACATCGACCCGGCTACGGGGTACTACACCAACCCGACGAGCGGCATCACGATAGACCCGCAGACGCTGACGGTGGTCGAGTGAGCAGCGCCAGCCCTGGCATCCGGCGAGCGAACCGCGACGCCCGGCGACAGAACCCTGAGGAGCACTGAGTGTCGTACACGCGACTCACCGTCATCGGCAGCGAGCGGAAGGCAGAGCTCGCGCTGCCGAGCACCGAGCCCGTCGGAGTGCTCCTTCCTCACGTCCTCGAGCTGCTCGAGGAGCAGCCCCGCGGCGGTGACGTGCTGATCCTGACGACGCTCACCGGCGCGTCCCTCGACTTCGACGCGACCCTCGAAGAGCAGGGGGTGCGGCCGGGCGCGATGCTGCGCGTGACGACCGCCGACGATGCCCCGCAGGCGCCAGAGGTCATCGACATCACCGACGCCATCACGGAGGCCGGCGCCACGAGGCGGGACGCCTGGGGAGAGGCGCACACGCGCACGACGCTGGCCGTCACGGCCGGGATCGCCGCAGCGGGTGCTGCCATGTGGGCCATGGGCGCGTTCGCGCTACCGGCGCAGTGGATGCTCGCCGCCGTGGCACTGCTCGCGGCCGTCGGCGCGGGACTCGCGCGGTCGGGCCAGCGGGTCGCTGCGGTCGCCGTCGCGAGCGCAGCGATCGGGATCGCGCTGCCCGCCGCGTTCGGGCTCGCCGCGGAGGTCGGCGGTGCCGGCGGCACCGGCGGCACCGAGGCTCTGGTGCCGAACACGGTGCTCGTCGCCGCCATGTCCGCCTGGTTCGTGCTCGGACTCGTGTGGGGCATCGGGTTCCAACGGGGGTCTGCGAGGTACGGCGCCGCAGTCGGGCTGCTCGCCAGCAGCATCCTCTTCTTCCTGAGCCTTGCGGGCTTCGATCGCGGAGGCGTCGCGGTGATCGTGTCCGTGCTGAGCGTCGCGGCCCTCGGCGTGCTCCCTGGCGTCGCTCTCTCCCTCAGCGGCCTCACGTCCTACGACGACCGCATCATGCGCGGTGAGCGCGCCTCGACGGTTGACGTGCGCGCTGCCATCAGCGAGTCGTTCGCGCAGCTCACCTGGACCGTCATCGCCGTGTCGGTCGTCGCCGCGCTGTCGCTCACCGAGCTGCTGCTCTCGGCCGACCCGTGGCGGCAGGGGCTCGCGGGGGCCCTCGCCATCGTCGCGCTCCTGCGCATGCGCACGTTCCCACTCGCACCTCCCCGTCTCGCACTGCTGGCCGCCGCCGTCGTGCCCGGCATCCTGTGGCTGCTCTCGACGCCGCTCCTCGGCGACGGCGAGAAGGCCCTCGCCGCGGGCGTCGCGGCGCTGGTCGCGGTCGCCACCGCCGCGTGGAGCCCGAGCGGGGTCGTCGCCGCCAAGCTCAGGCGCTGGGCCGACATCGTCGAGCTGCTCGTGGTGCTCACAGTTGTGCCCCTCGCGCTCGGTTCGTTCGGGATCTTCGCCGACCTCCTCGAGGCGTTCCGTTGAGCCGAACGAGCGCCCTGAACCTCGCCTGGCCGCACGCGCTCACGGCGCGCGGGGCGGCCGAGCTGCGCGACCTTCGAGAGCACGCCACCGTGCCGCTGGCGCTCCGCCGCCGTGTCGGGGTCGCCTCGCTCGCGGTCGGCGCCGGATGCACGACGGTCGCCGTGGAGCTCGCCCGCTTCCTCTCGTCCGTGCGACGTGACCGGGTGCGCTTCGTCAGCGCGCAGGGCGGGAGCCCCCGCCCCGAGCGCGGCCTCGATGGCACGGCCGTCGAGGCGCTCGAGCTGTCACCGGCGGAGTGGCCCGCCGACGTCGACGCCTGGTGGCGACTGCACCGCGCATCCAGCGACGCCCACGACCTCACGGTCACGGACTGGGGCGCGACTCCGCTGGAGCGCATCCGCGACCTCGCCGAGCACTCGCACGTGCTGTGCCTCGTGACCCCGGCCGACCGGTCGAGCGTCCAGCAGGCGCTCGACGTCGCCGCCGCCATCGGCGCCCACACCAGGGTCGTGCTCGTCGCGGTCGACGTGCAGCGCGTCGCCGGCGTCGCGACCGAGATGCTCGTCGACAACCTCCCCTTCCCGTCTGTGCTCCTGCGACACGACCGGAAGCTGCGCGAGGGCGCTGGGCGGGGACTCGACGGCGTGCGGATGCTGCGCCTCGGCGCCAGGGTCATCGATGCGGCCGCGGGGGTGGCGGCGCCGCCGGTGCCCACGCCGGTCGCGCCGTCGGTCCCTGGTCAGGCTGCGACTCCGGTCCCGCCCTCGGCTGCAGATCCCGCGCCGCCTTCCGCACCCGCGCCGCCCGCACAGGCGCCGGTGTTCCCCCCAGCACCCAGCCGACCCGCACCCACCCCCGACCGATCAGGGAGGCGACCGTGAGCATCCGCGACGCGCACCGGCCCACCCGGACCGTCTTCCCGGCCCAGAGACCCGAGCCGCGTCAGCTCGCCTCGCCGCCCACGTTGAGCGACGAGGCCAGCGCGACGCCATTCCAATTCCTGCTGCCGGTCGTCGGCGCGCTCACATCCGTCACGATGATGGTCGTCATGCGCAACGGCCAGCCGCTGTTCCTCTTCATCGCCGGCATCGTGTTCGTCGTCGCCATCGTCTCGGGCGTCGGCTTCGCGATCTCGGCCAGGGGACGCGCCGGCCGGGCGCTGCGCATCCGCCGCAAGCGCTACCTCGACTACCTCGAACGGCAGCGCACCGAGCTGCGCGATGAGGCGACCAGGGCGGCGCGGGCCGCGAGGCTCGTGCACCCCGACCGCAGCGGCCTGGCGTCCCTGGTGCAGGACCCGGCCCGCCTCTGGGACCGTCGCCGCGGCGACCCCGACCACCTGCAGGCGCGTGTCGGCACGGCGACCGTGCCATGGTTCCAACTCGGGGTCTCCGCTGAGGACTCTCCGACCGAACCCGCCGACCCCATCCTGCTCCGCGAGGCGCAGCTGCTCGCCGAGACGCACAGCGAGGTGCCCGGGATGCCCGCGGTCGCGGAGCTACGGGGCGCATCCGTCGTCGCGATCATCGGCCCGCGGGAGCGCACCGTGCCGCTCGCGAGGGGACTCGTCGCCCAGCTGGCGAGCCACCAGCTCCCGGACGACGTGCAGCTCGCCGCGGCCTTCGCTCCGGACCGGCGCGAGGACTGGCGTGGCTTCGACCTGCTGCCGCACGCCCAGAACCCGCGCCTCTTCGACGGTCCCATGCCGGCTCGCCGCGTCGCACCTGACCTCCGCCAGCTCGCCGCCGTGATCGGGAGCGAGCTCCTCGACCGCACCCAGACGGCCGCTGCGGCGAGGCGTCGCGGTGGCACGGCGACAACGCTGACCAGTCTCGTCGTGGTCGACGACCGCCACGGCGAGCCCGCCCGCCCGCTGCAGCTCCCCGACCGCAGCTACGCGCCGAGCGAGATCGGCGTGACCATCGTCCACCTCGTCGACGAGCGGCTCCACGAGCCGGACGACGTCGACGTGCGCATCGAGCTCGATGCCGACGGCGGCGCGGCGCTCACGCACAACGCGGGCGGCAGCGAACAGCACTCGCTCGCGTTCGAAGCCGACGAGGTGACGTCGACTGCCTTCGAGAGCCTCGCCCGCGCCCTGGCCGCACGGCGCACCTTCGCCACCGCGGGGGCCCGCGACGACGAGGGCCCAGCAGCCGACATCGCCGAGATCCTCGGCGTGCCCCTCGACAAGCCAGTTGCCCTCGACCGCGTCTGGGCGCCGCGGCAGCCCTCGGAGTTCCTCCGCGTCGCGTTCGGCGTCAACGACCAGGGCCGCCCGGTGCACCTCGACCTCAAGGAGAGCGCGCAGCAGGGCATGGGCCCGCACGGCATCTGCATCGGCGCGACCGGCTCCGGAAAGTCGGAGATGCTGCGCACCCTCATCCTGTCGCTCGCCGTGTCCCACCCGCCGGAAGACCTCGCGATGATCCTCGTCGACTACAAGGGCGGGGCGGCCTTCGCGCCGTTCGAGGGCCTGCCGCATCTCGCGGGCCTCATCGACAACCTCGCCGACGACCCGCAGCTGACGGTGCGAGCGAAGGCCTCGCTCCAGGGTGAGGTCGTGCGACGACAGCAGCTGCTGAAGTCCGCCGACTCATCGCCGTCCATCTCGCACTACCGCGAGCTGCGCCGCACCCGCCCCGAGCTCGCACCCATGCCGCACCTGTTCGTCGTCATCGACGAGTTCGGCGAGCTGCTCACGGCGGAACCCGACTTCATCGACCTGTTCCTGCAGATCGGTCGCATCGGCCGGTCCATCGGCGTGCACCTGCTGCTCTCGAGCCAGCGCATCGAGGGTGGCAAGCTGCGCGGCCTCGACACCTACCTGTCCTACCGCCTCGGTCTGCGCACGTTCAGCGAGGCAGAGTCGCAGGTCGTGCTCGGGTCGGGCGACGCCTTCCACCTGCCGCCGATCCCCGGCTACGGGTACCTGAAGGTCGACACGAGCGTCTACCAGCGCTTCCACGCCGGCTACGTCTCCGGTCCGATCGACGAGGTCGCTGAGGCGCGCCCAGTCACGGACGACGAGCAGCCGCGCATCGTCGAGGTCCCCCTCTTCAACGGCATCGACAGCGGGGGAGACCCTGACGCGCCGCTCGTGCTGCGCGCCCCGGAGACCCGCCGCACCCTCATCGACGACCTCGTCGCCCAGCTGGACCGGCCGAAGAAGGTCAGGCCGGTCTGGCTGCCCCCGCTCGCCGAGCGCATCTCGCTCGGCGAGGCGTTCGCGGCCGGCGCGGACAACTCGGCGGACCCCAGCGATTCCGGCGACCACCCCCACGGCCCTTCTGCCCCAGGGGGAGCGCATCCGCTTCGCTTCGTCATCGGAGTCGAGGACGAACCCGGGAACCAGCGGCAGGAGCCGTGGGTGCTCGACCTCACGAAGTCGGGTGGCCACGTCGCCATCATCGGTGGCCCGCAGTCGGGTCGGAGCACGGCGCTGCGCACGATCGCCGCATCGCTGGCCCTCAGCGGCGCGCCGGGCGCCGTCGGCATCTACGGCATGGACCTGACGGGCGGTGGTCTCCGCAGGCTCGAAGCGTTCCCGCACGTCGGCGGCGTCGCCACGCGAGGAGACGACTCCAGGCTCGTGCGCCTCGTCGAGGAGCTCACCGCGATGCTGCGGATGCGCGAGGAGCTCTTCAAACGTCACAGCATCGACAGCACGGCGCAGCTCCGCGCCATGCACGCCGCGGGAAAGCTGCCCGGGCTGCCGACCGCCGACATCGTGCTCCTCGTCGACGGCTACGGCGCGCTCCGCCAGGACTTCGAGCACCTCGACGGGCCGTTCACGAAGCTCATGCTGCAGGCGTCCAGCTACGGCATCCACCTCATCGTGACGCTCGGCCGCTGGAGCGAGCTGCGCATGGCGCACCAGTCGCTGTTCGGGACGCGCATCGAGCTGCGCCTCAACGACCCCTCCGACTCGGCCATCGACCGCAAGCTCGCCAAGTCGGTGCCACCCGACTCCAGGGGGCGCGCCCTCACCGACGCGAAGACCCTGGCCCAGTTCGCGCTCCCGACCCTCGAAGCCGTCGACCCCGACCAGGTCGGCGACGCCCTCGAGGAGCTCGCGGCCCGAGCGGCGGAGTCGTGGAGCGGGCCGGCCGCAGCGCCCATCCGCCTCCTGCCGAGCGTCGTCGACCCATCGAGCCTGCCGGATGCAGCCGACGAGCCAGCCGCCGTGCCCCTCGGCCTCCGCCAGGACACCATGGACACCGCGCTATGGGACTTCCTCGACTCCGACCAGCACCTGGTCGTGCTCGGGGATGCGAAGAGCGGCAAGTCGACGGCGCTGCGCGTCATCGCCAAGGGGCTCGTCGATCGGTTCACTCCCGACGAGCTCGCGATCGCCGTCGTCGACCCGCGCGGCAAGGTGCCCGGCGTGATTCCCGAGGAGTACCTCGCGGCACACGCCAAGTCGGCGGCGCAGGCGAGCGGGCTCGCGGCGTCCATCGCGAGCGAACTCGCCGAGCGGCCAGCCCGTACGGCCGAGGAGCTCCGGAAGACGCCACGGGTCGTGCTTCTCGTCGACGACTACGACATCGTCGCCGCCGGCGGCACCGACCCGCTCGGAGCGCTCGTCCCTCACCTGCCTGCAGCTCGCGACCTGGGCATCCACATCGTCGTCACGAGGCCCGTCGCCGGGTCGACCAGGGCCATGTACGCGCCGTTCCTGCAGAGCACGCGGGATACAGGCGGGGCGCTGCTGCTGCTCTCCGGCGACCGCAGCGAGGGGCAGATCGCGCCTCGCCTCTACGCCGAGCGGATGCCCCCGGGACGCGGCAAGTACGTGCGACGCGGAGAAGCTCCCGCGGTCGTGCAGCTCGCGAACCTCCCGGAGCGCGCCTGACGGCTCGGCTCTTCCTCGGCGGGCGCCTGGACTGCTGCGTCGCTCAGCGGGTGGTGAGCGGCTGGAACTCGGGATGCTTGCGGATGAACGCCGCCACGTACGGGCATTGCGGGACGATGGTGAGCGCCGACTGCTCGCCGAGCGTCGTCAGCGCCGCATCCGTCAGGACCGCGGCGAGTCCCTGCCCCTGGTAGGCGGGGTCGACGACGGTGTGATCGATGACGATCGCGTCGGCGGTCGTGACGTAGCTCAGGTATCCGATTTCGGTGCCGTCGCCGTCGTTGAGGGCGAACCGCGAGCGATCGTGCTGGTGCTGGACGGAATTTGACATGCGCAGAGGCTACGCCGTCCCACCGACAGATGACTCAGTGGTTCCGCCGGCGACGCCGAACGCGAGCATCAGTGTCCGCAGCCCTCGGCCAGTCCCGGACGACCCCGCCAGCGCCTGTGCAAGGGTTGACCGGTGACCGAGGAGCAGCAGGACCACACGCCGGACGGCCAGGCACCGCGCGGCGGGGCGTCGGATGACCGGACGACGGATGTTCAGGCGCCGGGCGACCAGGGCCGGCGCGCCGAGCGTGCCGGACGGACCAAGCGCCGTGCCTCAGCGCGCGTGCGCCGGAACCGGAAGATCGCCGCGGCGGGCCTCGCGGTTGTCGTGCTCCTGGGAGGCGGCTTCATCTACTGGGCCGTGACGGCGGCATCGAACGGTGACGCGAGCGTGCCGACCATCGCATCCACCTCGACCCCAGCGACGCCAACGCTCACCCCGACTCCCACAGCCACCCCGACCCCGGAGCCGACCGCCACGGCCGAACCGACTCCGACCGAGACTCAGCCACCGGCCTCCGCGCTCGACACCACGGACCCCAACAGCATCACGGTGCTCGTGAACAAGCAGACACCGCTGATCCCCGC
Source organism: Pseudoclavibacter sp. RFBA6 (assembly GCF_002931575.1). Classification (NCBI taxonomy): domain Bacteria; kingdom Bacillati; phylum Actinomycetota; class Actinomycetes; order Micrococcales; family Microbacteriaceae; genus Pseudoclavibacter; species Pseudoclavibacter sp. RFBA6. Next base: position 531,577 of record NZ_PSUA01000015.1, read on the forward strand.
CGACTACGCGCCCGCCGACCTCGTCGCCATGTCGGAGATCGGCGTCCCGTCCGCCAACGGCCACTCGCTCCGCTCGGAGGCGGCGACCGCGGTGCAGACGATGTTCGCGGCGGCCAGTGCCGAGGCGGGGCTCACCCTGGACATGACCAGCGGATACCGCGACTACGGGCTGCAGACCGAGCTCTACACCGGGTACGTCGCCGACCTCGGCCAGGAGGCGGCCGACCTCACGTCGGCTCGTCCCGGGTACAGCGAGCATCAGACGGGGCTCGCCGCCGACATCTCATCGCAGGGTGAGGGATGCGTGCTCGAGCAGTGCTTCTCGACGACGGCGGGCGGTCAGTGGCTCGCCGCGAACGCCCACCGCTTCGGCTTCATCCTGCGCTTCCCGGACGGGGCGACCGCTACCACCGGGTACGAGTTCGAACCCTGGCACTACCGCTACGTCGGCACGGAGACATCCGCCGCGATGCAGGCGGCTGGCACCACCACGTACGAGGAATTCCTGGGCGCTCCCGCGGCGCCAGGCTACTGAAGAGGCCAGGCTCGGTAGAGTTCTGCCAGAGCTTTGGAAGCAGAAGCACTCCAAGACCAGGAGGTCGAGATGGCAACGTGCCCAACGTGTGGTGCCGAAGCGCAGGTCGGACAGAGATTCTGCGCCGAATGCGGTACCAAGCTGACGGCCGTGCGCCCTCGCGCCGCCGAGAGCGACGGCAGCAACGCTGCTCCGCGCCGACCCGCTGATATCGGTGCGGGCGGGTTCCGCTGGAACGCCTCGGCCCCCACACCTCCCTCGGAGGTCGTGGGCCGCGCTCGCGAGGAGGCGGAGCAGAAGACGCCGACCAATGACGGTGACGACTTCTTCGCACGGTACCGCCCGAAGACCTCGTCGCCGAGCGCGCCAGAGACGGACGACGCCGGCACCGAACCGGAGCCCGTTGTTCCGGAGCCCCCGTCGTTCCTCCGCTCGCGCCGCCGCTTCAACCCCGACCTGCGCGCGACAGGTGAGCGAGGAATCGTCACGCCCGAGACGGTCATCCCTCCCACTCCGGCACGCCCACGCACCCCCGCGCCAGCTGAGCCGCCCGTCGCGGCACCGACCGCCGAGGACGCCGCGGCCCCGCAGATCCCGGAGGCGCCGCGGGCTCCTGCAGCGTCCACGCCGAACGCGACGGGTCCAGTGCGGGACGCCTTCGCGTTCGAGCCGCCGACAACCGAGTTCGACGTGCTCCCCATGAACACCCCGCCGGCACGGTCGCCCTCCCAGCCGGGCGTGCACGGCGCAGACGACAGCGAGCCGCGCGGACAGGTGCCGAGCTGGTTCTCCGACCTCGACGGCACGGGCGACCCCGCGCCCGTGGAGCCGGCCGCATCGGCCCCGTCCGCGCCGGCTCCATCGGCCCCCGCATCCGCACCACGTGGCGTGACGCCGGCGAGCGCCGAGCCAGCCAGTGCCGCACCGCAGTTCGGCAGGCCGCCTGAGCGGCCGGCTGCGGCAGCTGGTTCCGACGAGCCACGAGACGCCCGCGGCTCAGCCGCTGGCCCCGCGGCGTCGGCCGATGCCGGCATCGAGGATGCCGGTGCGCAGTCGGGCCCCGGCGGCGACGCCCCACGCATTCCCTCGTTCCGCGCCGAGCCGCCGGCGCTCCCGACGCCGCGCGTCGTCCCCTCTCCGCCGCCGATGCCCGCAACGGGAGACCCGTTCCGCGGCGCATCTGCTGCCCCCGTCTTCCCGAGCGGGCCGGCGGTCGTTCCCGGTGAGCCGCCCCGCGCGGCACCTGCCGGGACGAGCGCCTTCGATGAGCTCCTTGCCGGCGAGCGCAGCGACGGCAGCGTCCTCGACGACTCCGACCGCCCGATCGTGTCGCGCGACTTCGAGCAGACCGGCATCGTGCCGCTGCCGTCTCGCAAGCGCGAGAGCTTCGGTGAGGCGCGCGACTCCGAGCGGCAGGATGCGGCCGAGCTGTTCGGCGCCTCCAGCGCCCCGGCGGCGCAGACCCCGCAGATGCCGGAGGCCGCAGCGCACGAGCCGAACGCCGCGCAGGCGCCCAGTGCGCCTGAGGCGGAGCCATCGACGCGCGCGCTGCCGAAGCAGCACACCGGACCCGCTTTCGGCGAGGACGTCGACCAAGGCCAGGGCGCCGGCCAGGGCCAGGGCTTCGCGCCGGATCGCGACAGCGACCGGAATGCGCGCGTCGCCCCACCCGAGGCGCCTCGGGGAGGTCAGCGCGAGCAGGACCCTGCCAAGGAGCTGCTCTCCAGCTGGTTCGACGAGGACGAAGCGGACGACTCGTCGTCCGCACCGGCGTCCGCCGGCGTGCGAGCGCCTCGGGCTCCTCGACGCCCCGGGCCCGCGGCTCGCGCGACTGGTGCCCCTGCTGCCGCCCCGTCGCGGTCGACGGGGCCCGTCTCCTCGGGGCCAGTCAGTGACGAACCAGACGTCCAGCCGTCTGATCGGAACCCCTTCGACCGAGTTGGTGCCGCGCTCGGCGGTGGAAGCGGTGGAGGCGGTGGACGCGTCGGTGCGGCCGTGCGTGGCCTCGACAACCGCAACCGTCGACGACTCGGCATCATCGCCCTCTCGGTGGTCGGCTCGATCCTGCTGATCCTCTCGGCCATCATGATCGGCAACGTCGTCGGAGCGAACCGAGACGACCCCATCGCTGGCGGCGACCCCTCCGCGAGCGAGACCGCCGCTGAGCAGCCCGCTACGGAGGAACCGGCACCACCCGCGGGACCGGCCGCCGTCGCCGACCCCAACTTCGCGCCGGTCACCTTCACGAGCGAGACCGGCAACATCCGCTGCCAGATCACCCCGGAGACGGGCGTCGCCTGCCAGCAGTACACGGTTGACTTCCCGGTTCCGGAACAGGCGTGCGAGGCCGGCGCGACGGGCGTCGTCGTCGGGCTCGACTCCAACGGCTACACGTTCCCGTGCCTCACGGCCGACATTCCACTCGAGGGTGCCGTCGTGCAGCCCTACAACTCGCCCGTGGTGCTTGGCGAGTTCGTGTGCGAGATCACCTTCGAAACCGGCGTGACCTGCTTCAACGCGTCGGGGGACATCGTGAGCGTCGAGTTCTCGGCTGGTGTCGGACAGGCCGGCCGCCTCAGCGCGACCAACCCAACGCCCGCCGAAGGTCAGTAGCCGCGCGTCAGCGCAGCGCGAAGACTTCGACGAAGCAGAACGCTGCGTGCGTTGCCAACCTCTCGAGTTCGTCGAGGAGCTGGAAACGCAGGCAGCGTCTCTGCGGCGGGTGGTGCGCCGGGGTGCGCGGTCAGGAACCGAGCGCCGCGTCGACGATCGCCTTGGCCTCCGCCTGCACGAGCTTCAGGTGCTCGGGGCCCTTGAACGACTCGGCGTAGATCTTGTAGACGTCCTCGGTACCGGACGGGCGGGCGGCGAACCATGCGTTCTCGGTGGTGACCTTCACTCCGCCGATTGCCGCACCGTTGCCAGGTGCGTGGCTGAGGCGTGCCGTGATGGGGTCGCCGGCGACCGCGACCGCGGAGATCGCGTCGCCGTCGAGCTTGCCGAGCACCGCCTTCTGGGCGGGGGTGGCCGGCGCGTCGACGCGCTCGTAGGCGGGGCGACCGAATTCGGCGACGAGCTCCTCGTACCGCTGCGACGGCGTCTTGCCGGTGACGGCGATGATCTCCGCGGCGAGGAGGGCGAGGAGGATGCCGTCCTTGTCGGTGGTCCAGACGGTGCCGTCCTTGCGGAGGAACGAGGCTCCGGCGGATTCTTCGCCGCCGAACACGATGGAGCCGTCGATGAGGCCTGGCACGAACCACTTGAAGCCGACGGGCACCTCGACGAGCGTGCGGCCGAGCGATGCTGCGACGAAGTCGATCATGGTGCTCGACACGAGCGTCTTGCCGATGCCGGCCGACTCGGACCACTCGGGGCGGTTCGCGCACAGGTAGTCGATGGCGACGGCGAGGTAGTGGTTGGGGTTCATGAGCCCCGCGTCTGGGGTGACGATGCCGTGGCGGTCGGCGTCGGCGTCGTTGCCCGTGAGGATGTCGTAGTCGTGGCGGCGTGCGAGCACGGAGGCCATAGCGGACTGCGACGACGGGTCCATGCGGATCTTGCCGTCCCAGTCGAGCGTCATGAACGGCCAGCGCGCGTCCACGTCCGGGTTCACGACCGTGAGGTCGAGGCCGTACTCGTCGGCGATGGCCTGCCAGTAGCGCACGCTGGCCCCTCCGAGCGGGTCGGCGCCGATGCGCACACCCTCGCGCTTGATGGCGTCGACGTCGATGATGTTCTTCAGGTCGCGCACGTAGTCGCCCTTGAAGTCGTGGCGGCCCACGTTGCTCGTGTCCGGGGTGCCGCGCTTCACGCCTTCGAGGCCAGCCTCGATGAGCTCGTTGGCGCGGTTCGCGATCCAACCGGTCGCGTCGCTGTCCGCCGGCCCGCCGTGAGGGGGGTTGTACTTGAAGCCGCCGTCTTGCGGGGGGTTGTGGCTCGGGGTGACGACGATGCCGTCTGCCTGCTCGGTGTTGGCCGGGTCGGCGTTGTAGCGGATGATCGCGTGCGAGAGCGCGGGGGTCGGTACCCATTCGTCGTCGAGATCGGCGAGTACGGTGACGCCGTTGCCGACGAGCACCTCGAGGGCGCTGCGCTCGGCCGGTTCGCTGAGTCCGTGCGTGTCACGTCCGATGAAGAGCGGGCCGGTGATGCCCTGAGCCGCTCGATACTCGACGATGGCCTGCGTGATGGCGAGGATGTGCGTCTCGTTGAACGAGGAGTTCAGGCTCGAGCCGCGGTGGCCGCTCGTGCCGAAGGCGACGCGCTGCGTCGACACGGCGGGGTCGGGGATCTTCTCGGCGTACGCAGCGATGAGTGCGTCGAGATCGATGAGGTCAGTTTCAAGGGCGAGGCTGCCAGCGCGATCGTGCATGCCCTCAGTCTGGCACCGTGCGGTGTCTCGTGGGGAGGAACTCATGCATCGGCATAGGCTGAACCCCATGACCGATGCCAGCACCGTGCCAGATGAGCGAGAGACGTACTCCTACCTCGGGCCGGCTGGCACGTTCACGGAGGCGGCGCTTCGCCAGGTCGAGGCGGCCGAGGGGCAGATCTGGCGTCCAGTGAGCAACGTCGGCGAGGCGCTCGCCGATGTCACCTCCGGGCGCAGCGTGGCGGCCATGATCGCGATCGAGAACAGCATCGAGGGTGGCGTGACGGCGTCGCAGGATGCGCTCGCGACGATCCCGGGGCTTCGTATCGCGGGCGAGTACGAGGTCTCGATCTCGTTCAGCCTCGTCGTGCGGCCGGGAACGCGTCTCGAGGATGTACGCACGGTGTCGGCGCATCCGGTTGCGTACGGCCAGTGCCGCAGGTGGTTGCACGTCAACGTGCCGGGTCATGAGCACGTCGTTGCGAACTCGAACATCTCGAGCGTCAACGCGCTCTTCGACGAGCGGGGCGACATCGACGCCGCGATCGCGCCGCGAGGGGTCGAGGACCGCTTCGACGTGTCCGTGCTTGGCGAGAGCATCCAGGACAACAAGACAGCGCGCACTCGGTTCGCGCTCGTGAGCCTCAGCCGTGGGCTTCCGGCTCGGACTGGGGCTGACAAGACGAGTCTCATCGTGGAGCTTCCAGAGGAGTTCCCGGGGTCGCTCATGGTCATGCTCGAGCAGTTCGCGACTCGCGGCGTGAACCTGTCGATGATCACGTCTCGCCCTCTGCCTGACCGCATCGGCTCGTATCGCTTCGTGCTCGATCTCGATGGCCACATCGACGACGCGAGGGTCGCAGATGCGCTGCTCGGCCTTCGCCGGTTCAGCCCGCACGTCATCTTCCTCGGCTCGTACCCGCGGGCGGACCGCAAGCCGGTCGTCGTCGACCCCAAGTGGGGCGACGAGCACTTCGGCGAGGCGGTCGACTGGCTGAGCTCGCTGCGCGGCTGACGCTCATCGCGCGCTGGCTTCGGTGAGGTTCGTGCCGAGACGGTGTGCGCTGTCGATCGTGAGATCGAGCACCGGGCCGCCTCGCAGCAGGATCGCGAGCCAAGGAACGCGTTCGTGGCGTTCTTGATGCTGGACGAGCACCAGCGTGTCGATGGCGAACGCGTGCTGACGTTCGCGGTGGGACGCCGGGGCTCGCGTGACCACGGAGACCTCTCTGCTGGCGCCATAGTGCAGCGTCTCATCGGCGTCGAGGTGCAGGGCGATGCACCACGCTGGGCAGAGCGGGGTGCCGGATCGCGTGATCATGCGCGTTCTCCTCTGGTGTGCACGCGGAAGGCTGCCCCGGTCCGGCACAGCCGGGGCGGCTGCCGCGCGTAGCGGTTGCTGGGCTGTTCGGACACCGTAGAAGTGACCGCCGACATTCTGTGCCGCCTGGCGTCGGGCCGGTCTCGCGTGCCCTCCGCTCTGGGCTGCCTAGCGCACCGCGTATTCCGGCGCCAGAGGGAGAAGTACCCGAAATTCGCCCCTTGCAAAAGGTCACGGTCCTGTTACGTTGGTCAAGCACTTTGCTGACTCCCACCTTCGCGTGCTAACCAACCCCGGTTCCCGGACGGCTCCGGTGGGATGGCGGGACACCGCCTCAGCGACGCAGAGCGAGAGCATGACCACCACGCGGGTGGCCGCCCCTTGCGAAGCGGTGCCTCGCAGCACCGACACGACCCGCAACCAACGAAGGGGCCCACGCTTGAAGAAGCAGCTCGAACAGCTTGAGTCGGAGACGGGCTCGCGCTCGATGTCGGCTCGCGGCGGCGTCCGCAAGACGCTCGCATCCATCGGACTCATCGGCGGCATCGTCGCGATCTCCGCCGGCCTCGGCTCGGCCCCTGCGCTCGCCGACACCCCGAGCGAGGACCTCACCGGATCTCGCACGGAGCCGGTCGCGGCACCGTCGCGCCACGGAGACGACACCCGCTCGCACCTGTCGCGCTCGACGGAGCCCGTGCGCAACTACGTCATCCAGCCGGGAGCAGAGCTCCCAGCGGGCGTCACGCCCGACGAGGCAGCCATCTGGGAGATCTACGTCAAGATCGCGACGCCTGCCTTCATCAACGAGCACATGTCGACGTACGAGACCTACAACAACCCGAGCAGCAACACCGCCGCTTCGGTCAACCAGGACAGCGCCGACCCCTCCAAGTGGCAGCTGAAGGTCAACCTCGCCTACGCGGACGACCAGGCGATCCTCACCGAGACCCTCATCCACGAGTTCGCCCACGTGCTCTCGCTCAACACGGACGAGGTCGACCTCACCTACGCGTCCTGCGAGAAGCTCGAGCTCTGGGAAGGCTGCCCGCAGCCCGACTCGCAGATCCTCGGCTTCCACGAGAACTTCTGGGAGCCCTACGGCGACGCCGCGCCCCCGCAGGACAACTACGACTGGAACGTCGCCAACGCCTGGTACGCGACCCACGAGTCGGACTACGTCAGCAACTACGCGGCGATGAACATCGTCGAGGACTACGCCGAGACCTGGGCGGCGTTCGTCGTCACCGACGTCCAGCCCACGGGTGACACGGTGCTTGCCGACAAGTTCGAGTTCCTGTGGAGCGACGCGGAGCAGCTCGAGCTGCGCAAGAACATCCGCATCGCCCTCGGCTTCGACGTGGCCCCGACTCCGACGGCGACGCCGACGGCAACCCCCACGGCTACGGCGACGCCGACAGCGACGGCAACCCCGACGCCCACGGCTACCGCGACGACGGAGCCCACGGCGACGGCGACGACCGAGCCGACGGCAACCACGGAGCCCACGGCCACCGCAACGACGGAGCCCACGGCCACCGCAACGACGGAGCCCACGGCGACCGCGACGACCGAGCCGACGGCAACCACGGAGCCCACGGCTACCGCGACGACCGAGCCCACGCCCACGGCCACCACGGAGCCGACGTCGACGCCGGGCACGACCATCACGGTCACGCCTTCGCCTTCGGAATCCGCGTCGACGTCGGCGACCCCGACTGAGACTGCGGCGGCCGCTGGCGGCGACGACACGCTCGCAACCACGGGTGGCGAGTTCGACGCGACGCTTGCATTCGGCATCGCCGGTTCGGTGCTGCTCGCCGGTACCGTGCTCCTCCTCGCGCAGAAGAAGCGCAAGCAGGACGCCTAGGCGCCAGCAGGTCCAGGTCCGGCGCACGCCGGTCTGAGAGACTGGGCGGCCTACCCCGACACGGGGTGGGCCGCCCTTTTTCGCGCACGGAAGGACGCAGTCGTGTCTCCGGATGCGCGCGTCCTGGCGTCCGCAGCCGCATTTGGAGAAGAGACAGACGTGTCGTCAGCTACTCGCCACAGCCCTCGCCACACCCCTCGCCACACCCCGCATCGACGCATGCGTCACGTCGGGCTCGCCATCATCGCCGCCCTCCTCGGCGCGGCACTGTTCTTCTGGGGGCCCGTGCAGGCACAGGCCGTCGAGGTGGCTTCGGATGCCGCGGAGCAGGCTGTTCCCCGGGCTGCGGTGGTCACGATCGCCGTGCTCTCCGGGGTGATCGTCGTGCTGCTCGTCGCCTTCGTCGTGTGGATGCGGCGGCACGCGCGCTCCGAGCAGGATGAGGTCGACGAGCCGGGCGGGGGAGCGGCCCGTTCGGACTGACGACCGAGGCTGTCCGCGGCGTTCAGCGACGCGCGGCGTTCAGCGACGCGTATCGGCCGCGAGGTCGCGGAGGGCCGAGGCGAGGTGCTCGGCGCTCACCGTGGTGAGGTCGAGGGCGGCCGCGCCCTCGTGGAGGACCGCGATCCACGGCCCAGGCTCACCCGCCTCTTGATGGGCGACGAGCTCGAGCGTGATCGGCGTCGCGGGCAGCTCCGGTCGGAACAGGCGCTCACCGGGACTGGGGCGCCGCATGACCGCGAGCTCGATGCTCGCTCCGTGGTGCAGGGTGTCGCCGTCGAGGTGCAGCGCGATGCACCAGGTCGGGCAGGTGTTCGTGCCGGTGGCGTGCGTCATCGATCGCTCCAGGTGTCGGCGGATCAGCGGGAGGGAAGCGAGGGGACCCGGCACAGTCTGTTCTCGTTGCCCTGCACCGACAAGCTACGGCTTGCCACCGACATTGTTGCGATGGGGCTGCGAGGTCAGGTGCTGGGGGTCGCGCCCGGTTGCGCTGAGGTGTCGTCGTCGAGGAGCTCCATGGCGGCAACGCCGAGGAGCTCTGCCATGCCTTCGAGCGTCTGGAGAGTGATGTTCCGCTCGCCACGCTCGACGGAGCCGATGTACGTGCGGTGCAGTCCCACGACCGCGCCGAGGGCCTCTTGGCTGATGCCGCGCGCGAGCCGAATTCGACGGATGTTCTTGCCCACGCTTCGCTGGAGTTCACCGACCATGTCCCAAATGATGGAGGAATGCTACTCATGAGTCTACAGAGTTATAAGTAGCATTCTCGCCCTTCGCTCCCCGAACATGCAAGCTGCCGGGCGAGACCGGTGAGAAAGTTAGGCGCGCGACCGGTGAAGCCGCCCGTCTCGAGCGTGCTCCCCGGGCGCGCCGCCTCAGGTGAGCGCAGGCTGATCGGGCGACTTCTCCTCTGAAGCCAGGCCGAGCCGTCGCGCGAGTGTGCGCAGACCCTCGTTCTCGGGGATGGGCTTCGGGGTGCGCACGGTGAGGCTCGACGGCTCGATCCAGATGCGCGCCGCCGTGATCCGGCCGGCCGCGTCGCCGTCGACCTCGAACTCCTCCGGCCCCGAGTCGAGGCGGAAGGTGACCTCCTCGACCTGCGCGTACGTGAGCGCACGCACGTGCTTGCGACCTTCCAGCAGGATGCGCCGGCCCACGTCGGTGCGGCGCATGATGCCGGACTGCACGACGATGCGCCCGTAGATCTGCAGCCAGCCGAGGAGTCCGTTTGGGCGCATGATGGCGAGGTCGAGTCGTCCGTCGTCGATCTCGGCGTCAGGGAGCAGGTGGAGTCCGCCGGGCATCAGGCCGCAGTTGCCGACCATCACGGTGGCGGCGCGCAGCGTGCTGGCATGCGATTTGCCGTCGACGCGCAGTCGCAGGTGGAAGTTGGGTCCGTTGGCCACGGAGCGCAGGATGCCCCCCAGGTATGCGACCCAACCGACCTTCTTCTTGAGGTCCTCCGAGGTGTTCGCGATCATGCCGGCGTCGATCCCGACGCCACCCATGACGGTGAAGGCCATGCGCTCGCGGGTCTTGTCCTCGCGTTCGACGGCGGCCCAGCCGAGGTCGATGCGAGCATCCACTCCGCCGAAGGCCACTTCCACGGCGCGAGCGACGGTGGTCATGGGCAGCGAGGAGGGCTTCGCGCCCGGCAGGATGGTCGAGGCGCTCTGCACCATCTCGGAGACCGTGTCGGTCACACCCCCGGCGACCTCGATGCCGATGTTGCGGGCGAGCAGGTTGCCGGTCCCGCCTGGTACGACGCCGAGTGCGACGTCGGTGCCGGCGAGCGTCTCGGCGACGAGCCGAACGGTTCCGTCGCCTCCCGCGGCGATGACCATGGTCGCGCCGGCGGCGATAGCCTCCTTCGTCTGCCCGGCACCGGGATCCTCGACGGTCGTCTCGAACCAGAGCGGCTCTGGCCAGTCGTACCGCTCGGCGCTCTCGGCGGCAGCTGCGCGCAGCGCCTTCGTGTCGACTTTCACTGGGTTGACGACGATGGCGGCGAGCTTGTCTGAACCCTGTTGGGCGGTATGCGGCATGCAGTGAGCCTAGGACAGCCATGGTGTGCGTGAGCGCCGAGCTTCGCTCGTGCTCGCGTCACCTGCGCCAGCTAGGCTTGGCGCGTGATCGACGCCCAGCTTCTCCGTGACCAGCCCGACCTTCTCAAGCGCTCGCAGCTCTCGCGCGGCAACGACCCGGCGACGGTCGACGCGGCCCTCGAGGCGGATGCGGCTCGCCGGTCGGCGATCTCCGAGTTCGAGCGTCTGCGGGCCGAGCAGAACGCGGCGTCCAAGCTGGTCGCGAAGGCCAGCAAGGAGGAGAAGCCGGCGATCCTCGCCTCGGTGAAGGAGCTCGCCGCGAGCGTCAAGGCCGCGAGCCAGGCCGCCAACGAGGCGAGCGCGGCTGCGGATGCTGCGATGGGGCGCATCCAGAACCTCGTCATCGAGGGGGTCCCGGCCGGGGGCGAGGAGAACTTCGAGGTGCTCAAGACCGTCGGGGAGCGGCCGAGCTTCGACTTCGAGCCGCGCGACCACCTCGAGCTGGGCGAGATGCTCGGCGCGATCGACATGCAGCGCGGCGCGAAGGTCTCCGGTGCGCGCTTCTACTTCCTCCGCGGCATCGGCGCGCGCCTGGAGCTGGCCCTCATGTCGTACGCCCTCGACGTCGCGATCCGCAACGGCTTCGTGATGCTCACGACGCCGACGCTCGTGAAGCCCGAGATCATGCGCGGCACCGGATTCCTCGGCGAGCACGCCGACGAGGTGTACCACCTGCAGGACGACGACCTGTACCTGACGGGCACCAGCGAGGTCGCGCTCGCGGGGTACCACTCAGATGAGATCCTCGACCTCGAAGGCGGCCCGCTTCGCTACGCCGGCTGGTCGACCTGCTACCGCCGCGAGGCCGGCTCGCACGGCAAGGACACTCGCGGCATCATCCGCGTGCACCAGTTCAACAAGCTTGAGATGTTCGTCTACGCGAAGCCAGAGGAGGCGGAGGCGGAGCATGAGCGGCTCCTCGGCTGGCAGGAGGAGGTGCTGCAGTCGCTTGGCCTGAGCTACCGCGTCATCGACACTGCCGCTGGAGACCTCGGCTCCTCGGCTGCCCGCAAGTTCGACGTGGAGGCCTGGGTGCCCACGCAGGACGCATACCGCGAGCTCACGTCGACGTCGAACTGCACGACCTACCAGGCGCGACGTCTGTCGACGCGTCACCGCACCGAGTCGGGGAAGACCACGCCGGTCGCGACGCTCAACGGAACGCTGGCGACGACTCGCTGGCTCGTCGCACTGTTCGAGACGCATCAGCGCGCGGACGGCTCGGTGCTCATCCCGGAGCCCCTGCGCCCGTACCTCGGCGGCCTCGAGGTCATGGAGCCCGTCGCGTGAGCGCGGAGAGCCTGACGGGCTTGGGCGCCTCGAACGAGGCGGGTGCCGTAGGCGAGCGGATGCTCGTGGCGCTCGACATCGACGGAACGATCCTGGGCATCGACGGCGCTATCCCAGAGGCCACATTCGAGCAGGTCCGTCGCCTGCGGGCGGCAGGCCACGAGGTCATGCTCGCGACGGGCCGCAGCTGGGCAGACACGCGCCCCATCGCGGAGCGGCTCGGCCTCGACTCCCGGTTCCATGTCTCTGCGAACGGGGCCATGACGCTCGAGCGGGATGCCGTCGCTCAGGGCGGCTACGCGACCCGGTGGATCGAGACGTTCGACCCCACCGAGGTGCTCGTGAGCCTGCGCGGCGCCCTCGAGAACGCCATGTTCGCGGTCGAGGACCCGCACGGCGTGTTCAAGTACAGCGGGCACTTCCCCGACGGCAGCTTCGAGGCGCGGGGGCAGGAAGTCCCCTTCGAGCAGCTGCTCGACGCCGAGGCGACGCGACTCGTCGTCATCTCGCCCGACCACTCGATCGAGGAGTTCACGGCGGTCATCGAACGGCTCGGCTTGCACGAGGTGAGCTACTCGGTGGGGTGGACGGCGTGGCTCGACATCGCGCCGGACGGCGTCAACAAGGGCACCGCGCTCGAGCGTGTGCGTCGTGAGCTCGGCATCCCGATGGAGCGGGTCGTCGTCGCCGGCGACGGGCGCAACGACATCGAGATGCTGCAGTGGGCGGCCGACGGGGGAACTGCCATCGCCATGGGCGACGCGCCGCAGAGGGTCATCGACGCCGGCAATGTGCTGGCGCCGGACTTCGCCCACGACGGCCTCGGCACGGCGCTGAGCAAGCTCGGCTAGGCACGAGCATGACCGTCGACGTGCCACGGAGGCGGAAGCACCCGCTCGCCGCCATCGGGCAGGGCCTCGACGGCTTCTTCTTCGTGTTCGCGGGGCTGGCCGCGATCTGGCTCGCCTTCCTCGTCGCCGACGACTCCCTGCAGGTCGGCTGGTGGGGGATCCTGCTCCTGGTCATCTTCTGGGCGCTCCTCGCCTACCTGGTGCTGCCGCGCATGCACCGCATCCTGACGACCGTGTACGTGCCCGACTACTTCATCGGCAGGGCCCGCACGAGCGATGGCCTGCTGGGCGACCCCATCAACCTGGGCCTGCTGGGTCACGAGGCCGAGCTGCATGAGGCGATGCGGGCCGCGGGCTGGACTCGGGCCGACGACATCTCGCTGCGCACGAGCCTCGGGATCATCTCCTCGACCGTCACACGGCGCAGCTACGACGAGGCACCGGTGAGCCCCCTGTTCCTCTTCGGGCGGCAGCAGGATTTCGCCTACCAGCAGGAAGTCGCCGGGAACCCGGCGAAGCGGCACCACGTGCGGTTCTGGAAGTGTCCGGATGGCTGGCTCCTCCCAGGCGGCACGCGTGTCGACTGGCTCGCGGCCGGCACGTTCGACCGTGCCGTCGGCTTCTCCCTCTTCACGCTGCAGGTCACGCACAAGATCGACGCGGACACCGATGTCGAGCGAGACCACATCGTCGCGACCGTGCTCGAGGGCACGCCGCGGGCGTCGGTCGCGATCCTGAAGGACTTCTCCACCGGCTACCACTCGCGCAACGGGGGCGGCGACTCGATTCGCACCGACGGCAACCTTCCGGTGCTCCAGCTCCCGAGCGCTGTGGATGCTGCGACGGGCGTCTCCTTCCCGGCGCTCGAGCCGCTGGCGAACGCCGCGTCCGAGCGCCGGGCCACGGTCGCTCCTGACTCTGACTCTGACTCTGTCTCTGACTCTGCCCCGGGGCCCGTGGCCTCGGGCCCCGCATCCGTGCACGCGCGTCCGGAGCGTTCGGCGAGGAAGCGGGCGGCGTTCGAGCCCCTCAGCTCATCGAATCCGGTCGAGGCCTCCGTCGGCGAGGCCGTGCGGAGGCACGGGCGTCCGATCACGACGACGTTCGGCGCCATCGTCGTCTTCGGGCGAGGGGTCCTCGCCCTGCTCTTCTTCGGGGCGCTGGCCCTGCTCGGGCCGGACGGCATGCGGGTGGTGCTCGCTGATGCGGACCTCGCCGGGGCGGACGCGGCGACGCTCGCGGAACCCGCGTGGATCGTGACGATGATCGCGGGCGCCATCATCGTCATCACGTCGCTGCTGCTCGGGGTGCTCGTATTGCGCGGCGTCAACTGGGCCCGCATCACGCTGCTGCTCTACGCGGCGGCGTCGATCGCGCTGCAGTTCGGCAGCTGGTGGGCCGGCGACGAGGAAATCAGGTTCAGCACTACCCTCGCGTTCACGGCTCTGGATATCCTGTCCCTGCTGGCTCTGTCAGGGAAGCCAGCGCGTCAGTACTCGCGGCAGCGTTCGTGAGGTCGCGGGTCCTCGCCGTGTAACCAGAGATTTCACTTTCGGTTACCATGGACACGCGACAAGCTCGAAAACGATACTGAATCGTTGTGAGCAATCCTGGAGGGCTGTCCGAGCGGCCGATGGAGCTGGTCTTGAAAACCAGTGGGCAGCAATGTCTCGTGGGTTCGAATCCCACGCCCTCCGCCACCAAGCCCCTGACGTGAGGAACCCCGCCTGTGACGCACTCCGGACCTTCCCGCGCACGGCGCGGCTTCGTCCCGGGCCAGGGCGTCAAGGACGAAGTGCCGAAGGTCACCTCGGCACGCCACGGCAAGCTGCACGTGACGACGCCGACGAACTCGGTGGTGAAGACGGGGACGATCGCTCTGTGCGTCGCGCTCGTCAGCGTCATGTTCGTCGGGGCGCTCGCCTGGATCAACCTGCAGGCGAAGGTCACGACCTTCGACATCGCCGACCCGTCAGGTTCGGAGGAGCCCGCGAGCTTCGCCGAGATCGAGGGCGGCATCAACGTGCTGCTCGTCGGCAGCGATGACCGCACCGGGCAGGGTGCCGAGTTCGGCGAGGGCGAAGCTGATGCGGACGGCGTGCTGAACGACGTCAACATGCTCCTGCACATCGCGGAGGACCGCTCGAGCGCATCCGTCGT
This sequence comes from Pseudoclavibacter sp. RFBA6, assembly GCF_002931575.1. Taxonomy (NCBI): domain Bacteria; kingdom Bacillati; phylum Actinomycetota; class Actinomycetes; order Micrococcales; family Microbacteriaceae; genus Pseudoclavibacter; species Pseudoclavibacter sp. RFBA6. The sequence goes on from NZ_PSUA01000015.1 coordinate 546,579, forward strand.
CAGCATCCCGCGAGACACGATCGTGAACAAGCCGGCCTGCACCAACGACCAGGGCGTTGCCATGGAAAAGGCCTACGAGGTCCCCATGAACAGCATCCTCGGCGAGGGCGGCATGAACTGCGTCGTCTCCACGGTCGAGGCGATGAGCGGCATCGAGATCCCGTACGCGGCGATGGTGAAGTTCCGCGGCGTCATCGAGATGTCCAACGCCGTCGGCGGCGTCGACGTCTGCGTGGCGAACGAGATCAACGACGACTACGTCGGCCTGTACCTTCAGCCGGGCGACTACACGCTGCAGGGCGAGGATGCACTCAAGTTCCTCCGCACCCGCCACGGCGTCGGCGACGGCAGCGACCTCACCCGCATCGCGAACCAGCAGGTGTTCCTGTCCTCCCTCATCCGCGAAGTCAAGAGCGCGGGCACGCTCACGAACCCCGTCAAGCTCTACGGCCTCGGTGTCGCGGCGACGCAGAACATGACCATGTCGAGCTCGCTCACCGACCCCAACACGCTCGTCAGCATGGCGATGGCGCTCTCGCAGGTGCCGCTCGACAAGATCACGTTCGTGCAGCTGCCGACGGGCGAGTACGACTCGGCGCGCGTGCAGCCGCTCGAGCCGGACGCGACGGCCATGTGGGAGCTGCTGCGCACCGACCAGTCGCTCGAGGTCGCTGGTGCTCCAGAGGCGACGGAGACGCCCGCGGATCCGAACGCGACGGTCAACATCGATCCGGAGACGGGCTGGGTCATCGACCCCACCACCGGCTTCCCGATCGACCCGGCCACGGGCATCCCGGTCGACCCGGCAACTGGTCTTCCGGTCGAGACGGCGCCGACGACAGCCGTGCCGCAGCCAACGCTCGCCGGTCAGCGCGCCGACGAGGAGTCGTGCTCCAACGCGAGCACGTCGCTCTTCTGAGCTCACCGAACCGCGCCGCGCGCCGCTCGGGCGTGGTCAGGTGATCCACGTTCGCGCGGCCTATGCTGACGAACTCCACGTACGCTTCGGGGGAGGCCCGCACCTGTGACGACTTCTCGACGACGGGGGAGCAGCGCTCAGCGCTTCGACCGCGCCGGTGACGACGGCATCCTGCACCCGGATGCGCGCGGTGGGGTCGCCCAGCACGGCCGGCTCCCGGTGACGTCCGCGGCTCGCTCGCTTGGCAAGGGGCTGCTCATCGCGCTGTCGGTGGCGCTCGTGAGCGTGCTCGCCATCGGCGGCATCGCTGTCGCCGGCCTCTGGGGGCGGCTCGACGTGCTGCCGAATCCTGGCGGAGATGACGAGGACACCGTGGCGTTCGACGAGATCGAGGGCGGCTTCAACATCCTCCTCGTCGGCAGCGATGACCGCACAGGCCAGGGTGCCGAGTACGGGGAGGGTGACGAGGACGCGTCCGGCGTGCTCAACGACGTGAACATGCTGCTGCACGTCTCCGCCGACCGCACGCACGCATCCGTCGTCAGCATCCCCCGCGACACGATCGTCGACCAGCCGGCGTGCACCAATGACCAGGGTGTCGCCCAGGAGGAGCGCTTCGAGGTGCCGATGAACAGCATCCTCGGCGAGGGCGGCATGGGCTGCGTCGTCGAGACGGTCGAGGCGATGAGCGGACTGGATGTCCCGTACGCGGCGATGGTGCAGTTCCTCGGGGTCATCGAGATGTCGAACGCCGTGGGCGGCGTCGACGTGTGCGTCGCGAACGAGATCAGTGATGACTACGTGGGCCTCTACCTGCAGCCCGGCAACTACACGCTGCAGGGTGAGGACGCGCTGAAGTTCCTCCGTACCCGCCACGGCGTGGGGGGCAGCGACCTGCAGCGCATCGCGAACCAGCAGGTCTTCCTGTCGTCGCTCATCCGCGAGGTGAAGAGCGCCGGCACCCTCGCGAACCCGACGAAGCTGTACGGCCTCGGGGTCGCGGCGACGCAGAACATGAAGATGACGAAGTCGCTCGCCGACGTGCAGACGCTCATGGGCATGGCGTCCGCGCTCAACCAGGTGGATCTGTCGAAGATCTCCTTCGTGCAGTTGCCGACCGCCGACTACGACGGTTCGCGGGTCATGCCGCTCGAGCCCGACGCGACGGCCATGTGGGACCTGCTCGCGGCCGACCAGCCGCTGTCGGTTGCCGGGGCGCCGACCGGTGAGGACGGCGCGGCCGCCGACGGCACGACTGGTGACGGCACGACCGGAGAGGAGGCGGCCACGGATGCGCCCGTCGACCCGAACGCGCCGGTCGCGACCCCGGCCCCCACCTTCGCGGGGCAGGCAGCCGACCAGGAGTCGTGCTCCAACCCGACGACCCTCTTCGGATAGTCGCTCGACTCCCTTGGCCGGCGCGTGCCGCGAGCAGTCCCGCACCAATTTTTCGCTCGGTTCGGAACTTGGCTCGCGACCCGCTACGATAGGTGAGTCTTGGAGACGTCGCATAGTCCGGCCGAGTGCACCACCCTGCTAAGGTGGAGTCCCCTTTGAGGGGACCAGGGGTTCAAATCCCCTCGTCTCCGCTCTGCAGAGAACACCAAGATGAAACCCCGGTTCGAGCCCAGCTCGGAGCCGGGGTTTCGTGCATCCGGTGGCGGCACTGCGGCAGCGACCACCCGCCGGTCCTGGGGTGGCGCGCACGGCATATGGTTGGTTGGTCAGTGCCCCTGCACTCCGAACCAACGTGAGGTCACATGCCAGAACGCTCAACCAGTCCCAAGATCGCCTTCCTCGACGTCGACGGAACGATCCTCGACCACGGGCGTCGGATCGCTCCCTCAACCGTGCGAGCAGTGCGCGAGGCGCGCGCCGCGGGGCACCTCGTCTACCTCTGCACTGGCCGAGCGGCGGGGCACATCCCGCAGGCGGTGCTCGATATCGGGTTCGACGGGGCTGTGACCAATGGCGGGGCCTTCGCGGATGTGGGAGACGTTCGCGTGCACGAGGAGACGATGCCGCGGGCCGAGCTCGATGCCCTCATCGCGCACTTCGAGAAGCACGACCTCCACTACTTGCTGCAGAGCGACAAGCGCGTCTACGCACCTGAGGCCACACGAGCGGCACTCATGCAGCACCTGCAGACCGCGCAGGTCGGGAAGGTCGAACCGCAGACCTCGCCGCAAGAGGGCTTCTCCGCTGAGCCCATCGCGGACGCACCGCTTGCCCGGATCGCGAAGGCGGTGTTCTTCACCGAGCAGCCCGGAGCAGTCGACCGGGCGAAGGCCGAGTTCGGCGGGCGCTTCCACATCGTGCGGGGGAGCATGCCGCTGCCCGGTGGTTCCGACGGGGAGATCGGTCTTCCCGGCACCACGAAGGGTGCCGCCATAGACAAGGTGCTCGAGCACCTTGGGCTGGACCGCGCTGATGCCATCGGCATCGGTGACAGCTGGAACGACATCGAGATGTTCGACGTGTGCGGCGTCGGGATCGCGATGGGGAACGCCGACCCCGAACTGCAGAAGCTTGCCGATGAGGTCACCACCACTGTGCTGGAGGACGGCATCTTCACTGCATTCGCCCGCCACGGCCTGGTCGGGTAGGGCTCGGAGCCGTCCATCCGTGCGTGGTCTGCGTGCCCGCCCACGGGTGCGACACGCCCGGGTTCGTGGGTGGTTTGACCTCTGGATCGAAACGCGGGTAAGTTACACAGGTTGCTTCCGAGCGGCAGGGAAACCGGCCAGGAAGAGGCGCACACAACTCAACATCAGGACCACGAACGTCCAGTAGCAATTGCGAATCTCGCACAGCTCGAGTTGACAAGGTTCAAATCCTGATGTAGGTTAGAGAGGTTGCTCTCGGGAGATGGTCGAATAGACCGGAAACGAGAAGCGTCCGATTCTTGAGAACTCAACAGCGTGCACTATGTCAAATGCCAATTTGATCCCGTGCCTCTTCTTTTTGGAGGGGCAAGGATTTCTTTTGGAAACATATTTGGACAATACAAGTCAGTACTGAGCCTTCGGGTTTGGTGTTGTTTTGTTTTTTGTCAGTTTCAAACTTGTCATCGCACTTCGG